>NZ_JAUXOD010000144.1 GCF_030682515.1 Hoeflea sp.
GCAGCCAGATAGGCAGGTTATATTGAACCATCTTCTCATAAATAGGGATGAGCGGCTCTGAATCCAGCGGTTTTCCGTCCATGGGGACAGGCAACAAAAAAGAGCGGGTCCTCGCGGGCCCACCCTTGCTCATGACGATCAAGAATTTGAACGGTCTATAGCCTGAATCGGCCTGGCGGGCAAGACAATTCCCGGATGCCGGGCCAAGAGGCGGCTTCAGCCGGCTGCGGAGGCCCGGGAAGCGCGCACGAACTCCAGATAGCACGGCGTGCGGCCCTCGCGGATGGCCTTGGCCTCGTAGCGGGTGCCGGGCCAATCCGCCCAGGGCTCGCGCCAGTCGCGGGAAGTCCGGGCGGTCCATTCGAACTCCGGGTGCGCAGCGATCTGCGCAAGCGTCCAGTTGACATAGGTGTCGATGTCCGAGGCGAACCCGAAGCGGCCGCCGGGCTTGAGCACGCGGGCGAAGCGGTCGAGATTGGCCCTGGAGACAAAGCGCCGCTTCCAGTGCTTCTTCTTGGGCCAGGGATCGGGATAGAGCAGGTCGATCCGGTCGATACTGGCGTCCGGCAGCCAGTCGAGCACGCGCGTGGCGTCGTCATCGTAGACGCGGATGTTGTCGAGACCGGCGATCTCGAGCTGGCCCAGCATCTTGGCCATGGAATTGACGAAGGGTTCGACGCCGATGAAGCCGGTCCGCGAGGCCCCGGCCGCCCGGTGCAGCAAATGTTCGCCGCCGCCAAAGCCGATCTCGAGCCGGATCTCGTCGACCGGGGCTGGCCAGAGCCGCGCCAGCGGTTGCGGCGGCGGGCTTGAGAGATCGAGCTTCAGCGCGGGCAGCAACGCGGAAAGCGCTGCGGCCTGCGGCGCCTTCATCGTCTTGCCCCGGCGCCGGCCATAGAAGGCTTCGGTGGCGCGGGACCGCCTTGCGGGAGTGGTCATGGTGTCTTCCGCCCCGGAATCGGGTCAGCCTGGTTCAGCGCTTCCAAGATCCGGCCTGACCGCAATCAGCCCTTGATGGCGTCTTTCAACGGCTTGACCAGATCGAGCTTCTCCCACGAGAACGAGCCGTCGCGGCCGGCCTTGCGGCCGAAATGGCCGTAGGCCGCGGTGCGGGCATAGATCGGCTTGTTCAGGTCAAGATGGGTGCGGATGCCGCGCGGGGTCAGGTCCATCACCTTGGGCAATGCCTCTTCCAGCGCAGCTTCGGAGACCTTGCCGGTGTCATGGAAATTGACGTTGATCGACAGCGGCTGGGCGACGCCGATGGCGTAGGCCAGCTGGATGGTGCAGCGGTCGGCGAGACCTGCGGCGACCGCGTTCTTGGCCAGGTAGCGCGCGGCATAGGCCGCCGAGCGGTCAACCTTGGTGGTGTCCTTGCCCGAGAACGCGCCGCCGCCATGGGGGGCTGCGCCGCCATAGGTGTCAACGATGATCTTGCGGCCGGTCAGGCCGGCGTCGCCGTCGGGGCCGCCGATCTCGAACTTGCCGGTAGGGTTGACGTACCACTTGCAGTCGGCGGCAATCGGCAGGCCCTCAAGCGCCTGGCGGATATAGGGCTCGACGACCTGGCGGACCTTGGCCGAATCCCAGCTTCCGTCGAGGTGCTGGGTGGAGAGCACGATGGAGACGGCTTCCGAAGGCTTGCCGTCCACATAGCGCACCGTGACCTGGCTCTTGGCGTCCGGTCCGAGCTTGCCGACATCGCCCTCGCCCTTGTGGCGGGCGGCGGCAAGAAGCTCGAGGATCTTGTGGCTGTAGTAGATCGGCGCCGGCATCAGTTCCGGGGTTTCATTGCAGGCATAGCCGAACATGATGCCCTGGTCGCCCGCGCCTTCCGAACCCTGCTGGTCGGCAGCATTGTCGACGCCCTGGGCAATATGGGCGGACTGGAAGTGCAGCAGGACCTCGACCTTGGCGGTCTTCCAGTGAAAGCCCTTCTGCTCATAGCCGATCGCCTTGATGGCCTTGCGCGCCGCGGACTTGAACTTGGCCGGGTTGATGACGTCGTTGCCGGCCTTGTCCTTCTTGATCAGCGACGGCGGCACCCGGACCTCGCCGGCGATGACGACGCGGTTGGTGGTCGCCAGCGTCTCGCAGGCAACACGCACGCTCCACGGATCGACGCCGGTCTTCTTCGCTTCTCGGTAGACCAGATCGACGATTTCATCCGAAATGCGGTCGCACACCTTGTCTGGGTGACCTTCGGAAACGGATTCACTGGTGAAAAGGAAAGTCGAGCGCTCCATGGCGGGCTCCATCAGGTGTCAAGATGCAGCCTCTTTAGTGGCAACACGCCATTCTGACAAGGTCACAATGACATAAATATATCTTGATATGATGGGTTTGGGGCGATTTCCGGGGGGATCGGCGCGCGTTTCCGGCCCAAGGTCTGCCGCGTGGTGGCGGCAAAGACAGGCCGCCTCCAGGACCCGGGGCCTGGAGGCGGCCTTGATTGGCTTGACAGGACGGCGTGCCGCGTTCGCTGCACCCGGGCAACGGCACTCAAGTGCAGGTGCCTCGGGCCGTGCGGCCTGGGCCGAGGCGCGCCAGCCACCCCGGGCCCAAGGCATGGCCTTCAACCCCTGGCCTGGATGGCCGGGGATGGCGCTAGTTGACTTCAGGCTCGGAGGCGAGCGCCTTGACAAGATCGACCAGCTTGCGCCGGACCTTGGGGTCGGGGATCTTGATGAAAGCGCGGTTGAGCTGCAGGCCCTCGGAGGACGACAGGAAGTCGACCACGTAGTTGGAGCTGTTGGCCTCGGCCATTCCGGGCTGGCCGGTGGACGGATCGCCCGGCGCGTCTTCGAAGAAGAAGCTGTCCGGGACATTCAGAATGGTCGAGGTGGTCTGAAGCCGGCTGGCGCCAACGCGCTTGGTGCCTTTCGCATATTGCTGGATTTGCTGA
>NZ_JAUXOD010000013.1 GCF_030682515.1 Hoeflea sp.
ATCTCGCCGTCATACTCGAAATCGACCCGGCGCTTGTCGAGAATTCTCACCGCCTCGCGCACCCGCTCCGAGCGCTCGCCGGTCGGGTGGCCAAAAGTGGAGTAGGCCAGCATCGCCACCCGCGGCTCGTAGCCCAGCCGCCGCGCCATGCCGGCGGCCTCCTCGGCGATGTCGGCCAGTTCCTCGGAATTGGGCATGTCGATCACCGCGGTGTCGGCCACGAACACCGTGCGGCCGCGGCACAGCGCCAGCGACACGCCGATGGTGCGGTGGCCGGGCCTCACATCGATGCAGCGGAGAATGTCCTCGAGCGCGGTGGAATAGTTGCGCGTGGTGCCCGTCACCATGGCGTCGGCGTCGCCCAGCGCCACCATGCAGGCGCCGAAATGGTTGCGGTCGGTGTTGATCAGCCGCTGGCAGTCGCGGTGCAGGTAGCCCTTGCGCTGCAGCCTTGCATAGAGATAGTCGGTGTAGGCCTCGACGCGGCGCGAGACGCGGGCATTGACCAGTTCGATGCCGGGGCGATCAAGGTCGATGCCGGCAAGCTTGGCGGTTTCGCGCACCTGCTCCTCGCGTCCAAGCAGGCAGGCGGTGCCGAGCCGCTGGTTCACATAGGAGACGGCGGCGCGCATCACCTGCTCCTCCTCGCCCTCGGCAAAGACGACGCGGCGCGGATGGCGGCGGACGCGCTCATAGAGCCGCTGCAGGGTGGAGGCGATCGGATCGCGCCGGGCCGAGAGTTCCTGCGCATAGGCGTCCATGTTGAGGATCGGCTTCTGCGCCACGCCCGACGCCATCGCCGCCTTGGCGACCGCGACCGGAATGGCCGAGATCAGCCGCGGATCGAACGGCACCGGGATGATGTATTGCGGGCCGAAGCGCGGCCGCACACCCTGGTAGGCGGCCGCCACATCGTCGGGAACATCCTCGCGGGCGAGGGCTGCCAGCGCCTGCGCGGCGGCGATCTTCATCTCCTCGTTGATGGTGGAGGCGCGGACATCGAGCGCGCCGCGGAAGATGTAGGGGAAGCCCAGGACGTTGTTGACCTGGTTGGGATAATCCGACCGCCCGGTGGCCATGATCGCGTCATTGCGGATGCGGGCGACCTCTTCCGGCGTGATCTCGGGGTCGGGATTGGCCATGGCGAAGATGATCGGTTTGGGCGCCATCGAGCGGATCATGGATTCGCTCAGCGAGCCCTTGACCGAGAGGCCGAGCACCACGTCGGCGCCGTCGATGGCGTCCGACAGCGACCGTGCCGGGGTCTCGATCGCGTGCGCCGATTTCCACTGGTTCATGCCCTCGGTGCGGCCCTTGAAGATCACGCCCTTGGTGTCGCACAGCGTGATGTTGGCGGGCGCGAAGCCCATCGCCTTCAAGAGCTCGATGCAGGCGATGGCGGCCGCGCCCGCGCCGTTGCAGACGAGCTTCGTGGTCTTCAAGTCGCGGCCGGTCAAATGCAGTGCGTTGATCAGGCCCGCCACCGCGATGATCGCCGTGCCGTGCTGGTCGTCATGGAACACCGGAATGTCCATGATTTCGCGCAGGCGCTGCTCGATGATGAAGCAGTCGGGCGCACGGATGTCCTCGAGATTGATGCCGCCGAAGCTCGGGCCCAGGAAGCGCACGCAATTGATGAATTCGTCGACATTCTCGGTGTCGACCTCGAGGTCGATGGAATCGACATCGGCGAAGCGCTTGAACAGCACCGCCTTGCCTTCCATCACCGGCTTGGAGGCAAGCGCGCCCAGATTGCCCAGGCCCAGAATGGCGGTGCCGTTGGAAATGACCGCCACCATGTTGCCCTTGGCGGTGTAGTCGAAGGCCCGCGACGGATCCTCGGCGATCGCCTTGACAGGAACCGCGACGCCCGGCGAATAGGCGAGCGACAGGTCGCGCTGGGTCGACATCGGCTTGGTCGGGTTGATCTCGAGCTTGCCGGGTCGGCCGCGGGCGTGGAAATCCAGCGCCTCCTGGTCGGTGACAGCGGAAAACGAACGATCTGGCTTGTCGGTGTCTGGCATTGTTCCATCCCGTTGTGGGCGACCTTGTGTACGGCGCCTCAACCCTGTTGTCTTTGTCCTCTTCCCACCGTTAGGGTGGTTGGAACGGCCTGTAAAGCCGCCCCTCCACTGAAGCTTACATCGCAAACCACTGAAAACCCAAGACAGGCATTTGCCCTTGAACGCCGAAAACCCGCTCCATCCCGCCACACTGACGACGGCCGAGCTCGCCACGGCCGAAAGCCGGGCGACGGCCACGCCGATGATGGAGCAGTTCATCGAGATCAAGGCCAACAACCCGGATTCGCTGCTGTTCTACCGGATGGGCGATTACTACGAGCTGTTCTTCGAGGACGCGGTCGACGCGTCGCGCGCGCTCGGCATCACGCTGACCAAGCGCGGCCAGCACCTGGGCCAGGACATCCCGATGTGCGGCGTGCCGGTGCATGCGGCGGACGACTATCTGCAGAAGCTGATCTCGCTCGGATTCCGGGTGGCGGTCTGCGAGCAGACCGAGGATCCGGCGGAGGCCAGGAAGCGCGGCGCCAAGTCGGTGGTCCGGCGCGACGTCACGCGGCTGGTCACCCCCGGCACGCTCACCGAGGACCGGCTGCTCGATCCGTCGCGGTCGAACTTCCTGATGGCGCTGGCGCGCATCAAGGGCTCGGGCGAGGCACAGTTCGGGCTCGCCTGGATCGACATCTCCACCGGCGCCTTTCATGTCGCCGAGAGCCGGGCGGCGCGGCTTCTGGCCGATATCGCCCGGGTGGAGCCGAGCGAACTGATCCTGGCCGAGAACGTGTTCCATGATCCGGAGATCCGGCCGCTGATCGACCAGATCGGCCGGGTGGCCTCGCCGCAGCCGGCGGTGCTGTTTGACAGCGCCACCGCAGAGGGCCGGATCTCGCGGTTCTTCGAGGTGGGCTCGCTCGACGGTTTCGGCAGTTTCTCGCGCGCGGAGCTGGCCGCCGCCGCCGCCGTCATCGCCTATGTCGAAAAGACCCAGATCTCCGAACGCCCGCCGCTGGGCAAGCCCGAGCGCGACAGCGACGGCGCGCGGATGTTCATCGATCCGGCGACGCGGGCCAATCTCGAGCTTGTCCGCACGCTGTCGGGCGAGCGGCAGGGCAGCCTGATCAAGGCCATCGACCGCACCGTGACCGGCGGCGGCGGGCGAAAGCTGGCCGAATGGCTGATGGCGCCGCTCACCGATCCCGGCGCGATCAACGCAAGGCTCGACGGCGTCTCCTTTCTGATCGCAGAGCAGGCGCTCACCGACACGCTCAGGCGCGCGCTCAAGGGCGTGGCCGACATGCCGCGGGCGCTGTCGCGGCTGGCACTCAACCGCGGCGGCCCGCGCGATCTCGGCGCGATCCTGACCGGCGTGCGCGCCGCGGGCGACATTGCCAGGCTCTTTGCGGCGGGCGACCCGCCCGAGCACCTGGCGCGCGCCGTGACCGCGCTGCAGGTGCTTCCGGGCGAGATCGCGGCGCAGCTCGCGGCCACGCTCGATGACGAGCTGCCGCTGATGAAGCGCGACGGAGGTTTTGTCCGCGCCGGCCATTCGGCGGAACTCGACGAGCTCCGGGCGCTCCGCGACCAGTCGCGCCGGGTGATCGCCGGGCTGCAGCTCTCCTACGCCGAGGAGACCGGCGTGCGCTCGCTCAAGATCAAGCACAACAACATGCTGGGCTATTTCATCGAGGTCACCGCCCAGAACGCCGGGCCGCTGATCGAGGGCGACGCGGCGCGGGCGCGCTTCATCCACCGCCAGACCATGGCCAACGCCATGCGCTTCACCACGCTCGAACTGTCCGATCTCGAGACCCGTATCGCCAACGCGGCGGGCGAGGCGCTGGCGATCGAGCTCGCGGCCTTTGACGATCTTGTGCTGCTCTCCGTCTCCCATGCCGACGCCATCAAGGCGGCCGCCGACGCGCTGTCGGTGATCGACGTGACGGCCGCCCTTGCCGAACTTGCCCAGGAACAGGGCTATGCCAGGCCGCGGGTCGACGACAGCCTCGCCTTCGAGATCACGGCCGGTCGCCATCCGGTGGTCGAGCAGGCGCTCAGGCGCCAGGCGGCGCAGCCGTTCGTCGCCAATGATTGCGATCTGTCGCCGCCCGAGCGAAGTCCGGACGGCGGGGCGATCTGGCTGCTGACCGGTCCCAACATGGGCGGCAAGTCGACCTTTTTGAGACAGAACGCACTGATTGCGATCATGGCGCAGATGGGCTCCTTCGTGCCGGCGGGCTCGGCCCATATCGGCGCGGTCGACCGGCTGTTCTCCCGCGTCGGGGCGTCGGATGATCTGGCGCGCGGGCGCTCGACCTTCATGGTCGAGATGGTCGAGACGGCGGCGATCCTCAACCAGGCCGGCCCGCGCTCGCTGGTGATCCTCGACGAGATCGGGCGCGGCACCGCGACCTTCGACGGGCTGTCGATCGCCTGGGCGGCGGTCGAGCATCTGCATGCCCAAAACCGCTGCCGCGGCCTGTTCGCCACCCATTTCCACGAGTTGACCGCGCTCTCGGACAAGCTACCGCGCCTCTTCAACGCCACCATGAAGGTCAAGGAATGGCAGGGCGACGTGGTGTTCCTGCACGAGGTCGGCCCGGGGGCGGCCGACCGCTCCTACGGCATCCAGGTGGCGCGACTGGCAGGCCTTCCAGAGGCGGTGGTGGCGCGGGCGCGCGAGGTGCTCACCCTGCTCGAATCGACCGAGCGGGAGAACCCGGCCAACCGGCTGATCGACGATCTGCCGCTGTTTGCCGTGTCTGTGAACCGGGAACCCGTGAAAACCGCCAAGGGGCCGTCCGCATCGGACACCTATCTCACCGAGCTCAACCCCGACGACATGACGCCGCGCGACGCGCTCGAGGCGCTCTACGAGCTCAAGCGGCGGCTCATCGAGCCCGGAAAGAGCTGATGCATCACCACCCCCGGCTGCGGTCACGCACCGCCGCAGCGTCTCGGTTTCGGTCTTCCAATCCGGCGAGAAAACGGTATGAAAGCCGGAGACTCCCTAGTCGCCAAAAGGTGAACAAGTCCCATGAGCAAGTTTGACGTCCTTTGCATCGGCAATGCCATTGTCGACATCATCGCCCGCTGCGACGAGTCCTTCCTCGTCGACAACGCCATCATCAAGGGTGCGATGAACCTGATCGATGCCGAGCGTGCGGAACTCCTGTATTCGCGGATGGGGCCGGCGATCGAGGCTTCGGGCGGCAGCGCCGGCAACACGGCCGCGGGGATCGCGAGCTTCGGCAGCCGCTCGGCCTATTTCGGCAAGGTCTCCGCCGACCAGCTGGGCCAGATCTACACCCATGACATTCGCGCCCAGGGCGTGCATTTCGACACCAGGCCGCTCGATGGCACGCCGCCCACGGCGCGCTCGATGATCTTCGTCACCCCCGACGGCGAGCGCTCGATGAACACCTATCTCGGCGCCTGCGTCGAACTCGGCCCCGAGGACATCGAGGCCGATGTGGTGGCGGATTCTAAAGTCACCTATTTCGAAGGCTATCTGTGGGACCCGCCGCGCGCCAAGGAGGCCATCCGGCTCGCCGCCGAGATCGGCCACAAGCACGGCCGGGAAATGTCGATGACGCTGTCCGATCCGTTCTGCGTCGGCCGCTACCGCGACGAGTTCCTCGAGCTGATGCGCTCGGGCACCATCGACATCGTCTTCGCCAATTCCGACGAAGCGAAATCGCTCTACGAGACCGATGATTTCGAGGACGCGGCGCGGCAGCTTGGCCGGGATTGCCGGCTGGCGGTCATCACCCGCTCCGAACTCGGGTCGCTGATCATCTCGGGCGGCGAGCGCATCGAAGTCGAGGCCACCCCGGTCGACGCGGTGGTCGACACCACCGGCGCGGGCGATCTCTACGCCGCGGGCTTCCTGCATGGCTACGCCCAGGGCAAGCCGCTCCATGTCTGCGGCAGGCTCGGCAGCCTTGCCGCGGGTCTGGTGATCCAGCAGATCGGCCCGCGGCCGCTGATGTCGCTCAAGGACGCCGCCCGCGGGGCGGGTCTCGCCTGACACGGCTCGTCGGAGAGCGCCATGCCGCCCATCGAGCTTCTGATTCCGTTTTTCATCACAACGGCGGTGTTTGCCTATATTCCCGGCCCGGCGATGCTCTACGCCACCGCCCAGACGATTGCGCGCGGCCGCAAGGCCGGGCTGATGGCGTCGCTCGGGATTCATCTGGGCTGCTACGCGCATGTGGCCGCAGCCGCGGCCGGACTGTCGATCCTGTTTCACGCCGTGCCGTGGCTCTACATGGCCGTGAAGCTCGCGGGCGCCGCCTATCTGGTGTGGCTCGGCGTGTCGCTGCTGCGCGGTGCGTCTGCGAAGGCGACCGTTGAGCCCGGCGTCCTGCCGAGATCGGGGCGGCGCGCCTTCATCGACAGCATGACGGTCGAAATCCTCAATCCGAAGACCGCCATCTTCTTCATGGCGTTCCTGCCGCAGTTCATCGATGCGTCGGCGAGCTTCCCGGTGTGGCTGCAGTTCGTGATCCTCGGGACTATCGTCAACCTGATGTTCTCGTCGGCCGACATCGTCTGCGTGCTGCTGGCGGGTGTGCTGATCGGGCGGCTCAGGCAATCCGGGTCGGCGCAACGGCTGATGCAGCGGCTCGGCGGCACGGTGCTTGTCGGCCTGGGCGCCAATCTGGCGCTGCAGCGGACGTAAGGCGTCATTTCCAGGTTCGGCGCCGGGACGCCTACATCATGTCTTCGGGCGGGCGCCCGGGACGCGGCTTGTAGGGCGAGAATGTCCAGCCGTAGCGGATGGCGCCGCCGCGCACGGCGAATGCCAGGATGACGCCCGCGAGCGAGGCTGCGATCAGCGGTGCGCCGATCAGGCTTGCGGCAATGAAGCCGCCGGCGCCGGCGAGCGCCGCCGAGACATAGATTTCCGGACGCATCAGCACCGAGGGCTCGCCCGACAGAAGATCGCGCAATATGCCGCCGAGCGTCGCCGTCATCATGCCGGTGACGAGCGCCACGACCGGCGAGCCGGACACCGCCAGGCCCTTGGCGGCCCCCATCACCGAATAGGCCGACAGGCCGATAGCGTCGAGCCAGAGCAGCAGGCGGTAGCGCGATTCGACCAGATGGGCGGTGAAGTAGACGATCACCGCCACGCCGGCGCAGACCAGAAGGTATTCGGGCCTTGTGACCCAGAACACCGGCGTGGCGCCGAGCACGATGTCGCGGAAGGTGCCGCCGCCGATGCCGGTGACGGCGGCCAGGAAGATGAAGCCGATCATGTCGAGTTGCTTGCGCGAGGCGGCGAGCGCGCCGGTGGCGGCGAACACCGCGACACCGGCATAGTCAAGGATTTCGAGCAGGGTCATGCGTCACCTCTCCCGCCCGCGGATCCCGCGGCGTTGACCTCAGGCGTCTTTTTCGGCCTGGGGGCTGGGGCCGGGCTCAGGCGTGACGGCGATATCCTTCGGGCCGCCCTTGGCGACGCCCACCATGGCGGGCCTGAGCATGCGGTCACCGATCACGTAGCCCGGCTGCACCACGTCCACCACCGTGTTGTTGGGCACGTTGGCGTTCGGCACCTCGTACATGGCCTGGTGGAAGTTCGGATCGAACTTCTGGCCCATCGGCTCGAGCTTGCGCACGCCGTGGCGTTCGAGCGCGGTCGCCATCGCCCGTTCGGTGAGCTCGACGCCCTCGATCAGGGTCTTGAGGCCGTTGTCGGTCGCGTCATCGGCCTGTTCGGGGACGGCCGCCAGCGCGCGCTGGAGATTGTCGGAGACCTGCAGCATGTCGCGGGCGAAGCCGGAAATGGCGTAGCTCTTGGCGTCGCTGATCTCGCGCGCGGTGCGGCGGCGCAGGTTTTCCATGTCGGCCGCCATCCGAAGGCGCTGGTCCTTGAGTTGCTCGATGTCGGCGGCAAGTGCTGCCATCGGGTCGTCGTCGGCCTGCATGGGAGTGACGGTCTCGCCCTCCTTCTGTGCGGCGTCGGCCTGTGGCTTGGTGTTGTCGCGGCCCTGGCTTTCATCGCTCATAATGTGCTTGTCCTGACTTTTTCCGATTGAAATCTTGGGGAGTTGCCCCGCATATCGACGTTCGGGAGGCAAAAATCAAGGGCCGAACTCAATCGCGGGGCGGATCGGGCGGCGCTATTTGCGCACCAGGCGGGAGACGAGCTGCGCGGTGTAATCGACCATGGGCACGATCCGCGCGTAGTTGAGGCGGGTCGGGCCGATGATGCCCACGGCGCCCACGACCCGGTCCTCGCTGTCGCGCCAGGGGGCGACGATCAGCGACGACCCCGACAGCGAGAACAGCTTGTTCTCCGAGCCGATGAAGATGCGCACGCCCGAGCCTTCCTCGGCCAGCGTCATCAGTTCGATCAGGCTTTCCTTGCGTTCGAGCTCGTCGAACAGCAACTTGAGCCGCTCGAGCTCCTCGCCCGCCGACAGGCCTTCGAGCAGGTTGCCGCGGCCGCGCACGATCAGCCTTGCGGCACTCGCGCCTTCGCGCGCACCCGCCCAGACGGCCAGGCCCCGCTCGACCAGATCGCGCGACAGCACATCGAGTTCCGATCGCACCTCGTCGGTGATGCGCTGCAGCTCACTGCGCACCTCGCTCAATGTGCGTCCGGCCAGATGGGCGTTGAGAAAATTGGATGCCTCGGTCAACTGGCCCGCAGTCACGCCGTCGGGCAGTTCCATCACCCGGTTCTCGACCTGGTCGTTGCCGCCGACCAGCACCACCAGCGCCCGCCTGGGATCGAGCCTTATGAACTCGATGTGGCGGATGACGGTGTCCTGCTTGGCGGCGATCACCAGGCCCGCGCCGCGGGTCATGCCCGAGAGCATCTGGCTCGCCTCGGTCAGAAGTGTCTCCACCGGCCGGCCCGGATCCTGCGCGTGGACCTGGCGTTCGATGGTGGCGCGCATGTCGGGCTGCAGGTCGCCCACCTGCATGAAGGCGTCGACGAAGAAGCGCAGGCCCTTCTGCGTGGGCAGGCGGCCGGCGCTGACATGCGGCGCGTAAATGAGGCCCAGATCTTCCAGATCGATCATCACGTTGCGGATCGAGGCGGGCGACAGCGACATCGGCAGCATGCGCGACAGGCTGCGCGAGCCGAGCGGATCGCCCGATTCCATGTAGCTTTCCACAAGCGCGCGGAAGATCTCCTGCGAGCGCTCATCAAGCGCTCCGACAAGATCCGCCGGGATGGAGGGCGTGTTCATGGTCATCGACAGTGTCCTCAAGGGCTCCGCTGGCAAGGGCCTTGGACGGGAACATCGGACCCCTTACCCGGCGAATATAGGGTTTTGCGGCGCAGCGCGGAAGGGGCAATGCGCAGAGGCGCGATTGCGCCCCGGCAGACAGGCCCGGACCCGCGGAGCCGGGGGCCAGCGCTTTTCCTTTGCATCCTGCAGGCGGCGCCGATAGAAGGCCGGCAACACGGATCATCAGGAGAGACACAATGCGTCCATCGGGCCGGAAAACAGACAAGATGCGGGCGGTAAGCTTCGAGCGCAACGTGTCCAAGCATGCCGAGGGATCCTGCCTGGTCAAGTTCGGCGACACCCATGTGCTGTGCACGGCGAGCCTCGAGGAGCGGGTCCCGCCATGGCTGCGCAACGGCGGCAAGGGCTGGGTGACGGCGGAATACGGCATGCTGCCGCGCTCGACCGGCGACCGCATGCGCCGCGAGGCGACGGCCGGCAAGCAGGGTGGCCGGACGCTCGAGATCCAGCGGCTGATCGGCCGCTCGCTGCGCGCCGTGGTCGATCTCGAAGCGCTTGGCGAGCGCCAGATCACGGTGGACTGCGACGTCATCCAGGCCGATGGCGGCACGCGCACCGCGGCCATCACCGGCGCCTGGATCGCGCTTTATGACTGCCTGAAATGGATGGAGGCGCGCTCGATGATCAAGACCGACCGCGTGCTCAAGGATCACGTCGCCGCAGTCTCCTGCGGCATCTTCGCGTCGCAGCCGGTCATCGATCTTGATTATCTCGAGGATTCGGCCGCCGAGACCGACGCCAATTTCGTCATGACCGGATCGGGTGGCATCGTCGAGATCCAGGGCACCGCGGAAGGCGCGCCGTTCTCGGAAGCGCAGCTCTTAGAACTGATGGCGCTGGCCAAGGCCGGGATCGCCGATCTCGTGGCCCTGCAGAAGGAGACGGTCGCAGGACCGCTGTAACAGAAGATGCCCCACCCCTCGCCCGCCCTGCTGACCAGGCTCCTGGTCGCCAGCCACAATTCCGGCAAGATCTCGGAGATGCGCGACCTGTGCGGGCCGCTCGGCATCGAGGTGACTTCGGCCGCCGAGCTCGGCCTGCCCGAGCCCGAGGAGACCGGCGACACGTTCGAGCTCAATGCCGCGACCAAGGCGCTCGCCGCCGCGCGCGCCTCGGGCCTGATCGCGCTCTCGGATGATTCCGGCCTGGTGGTGGATGCGCTCGACGGCGCGCCCGGCGTCTACACCGCCGACTGGGCGACGCTCGCCGACGGCAGCCGCAGCTTCGAGGTCGCCATGCAGAAGGTCGAGGACGCGCTCAAGGCGCGCGGGGCCGTGACCGGTGCAGCGCGCACCGGCCGGTTCGTGAGCGTGTTGTGCCTGGCCACACCCGAGGGCGAGACCAGCTTCTATCGCGGCGAGGCGCCGGGCGTGCTGGTTTGGCCGCCGCGCGGGTCATCAGGTTTCGGCTACGATCCGATGTTTCGGCCCGATGGCCATTCCCGCACCTTCGGCGAGATGCCGGCCGAGGAGAAGCACGGCTGGAAACCCGGCCAGGCGACCGCGCTGTCGCACCGGGCGCGCGCCTTCAAGCTGTTTGCGGAGCAACGCCTGGGCGTTCCCACCCCGTGAGCCAGGTTTCCTCGACCGCCGGCGACGTCGTGCCGGACAGCAACTCACCCGATGCCATTGCACCCGACACCGGCAATCCCGGTTTCGGCGTCTACCTGCACTGGCCATTCTGCGCCGCCAAATGCCCCTATTGCGATTTCAACAGCCATGTCCGCCACGCGGGCGTCGACCAGCAGGCCTATGTCGCAGCCTTTGCCCGCGAGATCGCCACGATGCGCGAGATCTCCGGTCCGCGCGTCGTCACCTCGATGTTCTTCGGCGGCGGCACGCCCTCGCTGATGGCGCCCGAGACGGTCGCCGCCATTCTCGACGCCGTGCGCGCAGCCTGGGTGGTGCCGGACGGCATCGAGATCACGCTCGAGGCCAATCCGTCGAGCGTCGAGGCCGGCCGGTTCCGCGGCTACCGCGACGCAGGCGTCAACCGCGTGTCGATGGGCGTGCAGGCCTTGAACGATGCCGATCTCAGGCGGCTGGGACGGCTGCATGACCGGGCCGAGGCGCTGAAAGCCATTGGCCTGGCGCGCGAGATCTTTCCGCGGATGTCGTTCGATCTGATCTATGCGCGGCCCGACCAGACCCTTCAAGGCTGGGAAGCGGAACTCAAGGAAGCCATCTCGCTCGCCGCCGACCATCTGTCGCTTTACCAGCTGACGATCGAGGAAGGCACCCCGTTCTACGGGCTGCACAAGGCCGGCAAGCTGATCGTGCCCGATGGCGAGCTGTCGGCCGACCTTTACGAACTGACCCGGCAAGTGTGCGAGGATCACGGGCTGCCGGCCTATGAAGTCTCCAACCACGCCCGCCCCGGCGCCGAGAGCCGGCACAACCTCACCTACTGGCGCTACGGCGACTATGCCGGCATCGGACCCGGCGCCCATGGGCGGCTGCTCACGCCGGAAGGCAAGATCGCCACGGCGACCGAACGCACGCCGGAGAAATGGCTGGAGCTTGTCGCGGCCAACGGCCACGGCATGGTCGAGACCACCGAACTGGGCCTGTCAGAACAGGCCGACGAGCTGCTGCTGATGGGGCTCCGGCTGCGCGAAGGCATCGACCTCAACCGCTGGAGCGCGCTTTCGGGCCGCACGCTCGACACTGAACGGACCTCTTTCCTGATCAGCCACGGCATGATCGAGGAGATGGGCCCCGACCGCATCCGCTGCACGCCCGAAGGCATGCTGGTGCTCGACGCTGTGGTGGCGGACCTTGCGTTCTGAGGGATGCGGGCGGGCTTTGCGGGAACTCAAGCGCAGCACTCAAGCCGCTTTGAGCAAGTGCCGCAGGATCGCCCGTTATTGAGACGGATTGAGTCTTGAAACAGAATGCCATGATCCTGTTTCATTTTCGGTTGTCAGGAATGGGGTGGTTTGCGGACTAACGGCTTTCCGTGAGCCAGGGAAGCAGGACTGCAACGCTCATCTACAGCTGCTTTCGGGATATCCGATAGACGGACGCGGGTGGGAAGTTCAGCAGCGCGCGTCCGATGAGCTTGGCCTCCAAACCCAGTAGCCTGAGAATTTTCTGAGGGACCGGGCACCGGGGCCCGTAAGTGAATTGGTAGAACGAGCCATCGGGAACGAGATGCCTGAACGCGCCGGACATGATCGCCTCGACCTGGTTCGTTGTCATCGAAAGGAGGGGCAGCCCGCTAACGACTACACCGACCGGGCCGCGAATGCCGAAGCTTCCGAGCTCGGCGGCATCTTCCTCGATGAGGTTGCACGCGGGAAGCGTCGGGAGAGCATGCTGGCGAACTCGCGGCCCATTTCGACGAGAACGAGGTTCTGTTCCGCTACGCCGCGCGCGATAATGGCACGGGTAAAGGCGCCGGTACCCGGACCGAGTTCGATGACGGGGCCGCAGCTTCCGTCAAGTTCTTGCGTGATCAATTGAGCAAGCGAACGCCCGGACGGGACAATCGAAGCGACGCGCAGCGGCTTTCGGCTCCATGCGCGAAAGAAGACGAATGCGTCCGTGGACGCGCATCTGGAATTCATGGTCGGAGAGCTCCCGCGCGCATTTCCTCGACGCCTTGCTCCCAGGTGACGACCGGAGCGTATCCAAGTTCGTTTCGTGCACGGCTGTCAGACATGGTGAAGTCGTAGCCGACCAGTCGCAGCATCTGGCGCGTCAGCGGCGGCTCCCCCTTGAGGCGGAAGGTGCGCCATGCAGCTTCCATGACAGTCGCCAGGAACCAGGCGAGGCCAAGCGGGGCAGACCTGGAGCCCGGATCAACGCCCTGTGTGGCAAGCAAGGTCCCCATGACCTCCCGCAGGCTTCGGTCCTTGCCGTCGGTCACGAAGTAGGCCCGACCGCCGGTCGAGCTTTCGGCCGCGAGCAGGGCGGCATGGCACACGTTCTCGACATGCGCGGTGGACATCAGGCTCCTGCCGCCGCCCGGCCACCTGAACCTCCCGGCATTCACGTTGTGGATTGTCTCCCGGATCATGGGCATGTCAGCGCCCCAGATCATTGGGGGCAGGATGATCGCGGTTCGCATGCCGGCAGGATCGTCGGCTTCGATCAGAATCTGCTGCGCGCGCCCTTTGCTGGCGATGTAGGGTGCCCAGCGAGGGAAGGCGAGCGGTGCGTCTTCGGTCACTCCGCGCATCGGCCTTCCCGGCCCCATGACGACGGCACCCGCGCCGATCTGAATGAAACGCTTGACCCCCTGCGCCTTCGCTGCCGCGAGGACATTACGGGTTCCGTCGACATTCGCCCGCTCGAACGCTTCTGCCGACCCCCACAGCTTGAACATGGCTGCGGCATGGAACACCACTTCGGCGTCACCGATCCCACGTGACAGCGCCTCGACGCTGTCGAGGTCGCCCGGCACCGGTACGGCACCCAGTGCTGTCAGTTTCGCCGCATCACCGGGTGATCGGTGCAGGGCGCGGACCTGCCAGCCTCTGTTCACGAGCATCTTTATCAGTCGACCACCGAGAAAGCCGGTGCCACCCGTTACGAAGGCCTTTGTCATTTCGCCACCTCTGCGCAAGCATTGTTGTTACAAGTTACATATTACGTAATCTGTAACTTGTTGACAAGGGGTGGGTGCGCACCTATTTTTCTCGCCATGTCAGAAAAGCAGAACGTCATCTCGCCCACGGCAATCCTCGAGGCTGCGACGGCGCTCGTCCGTCGACTGGGCGAAGGCAAGACGAATATGGTGGATATCGGCAGGGCGCTCGGGGTCAGCCACGCTGCGCTCTATCGGCTCTTTCCCTCCAAGGCCGCGGTCATGGACGCCATCGTCCAAGAGGCCATGGACGAAGAGGAGGAACTTGCCGGGAAGTGGTTGGACGCGGAGGGACCGGCTGCCGAACGCCTGTTGCACATGGTTCTCGACATCCACCATCGCAAACGCACGCGGTTCACAGGTGACCGGGAAATCCATGACCTGTATCGGCGTATCCTGGTCGAGCGGCAGGACATGATCATGGCTTACTCGCAGCGCATGACCCGGCTGATCCAGAAGCTGATCGCTCAAGGTGTCGACCGGGGAGAGTGGCACGTCAGCGACGTGCCCCAGGCGGCGAGCGTGGTGCGCGACGCGGTCACGGCATTCGTTCATCCCCTACTGCTCGCGCAGGCCATCGAGGCAAATGCACCTGTCGAGGATCAGCTCCGCGCCACGGTAGCGACCCTCAGCCGAGCCTTTGAGGCTGGTGTCGACTATAGCAGCATCCGTCCGTTGGGGAGTCGTTCAAAGCCCTAGCCTGAGATCGGAGCGGGAGTGCTCCGACTGCGCCCGGCCCTTCAGCCAATGGCATGTTTGCACGATCCCAAGGCGGTGAGCGGTAGCTTCAGAAGCTGCGTCAATCGGAAGGGAATGGCCGCTTTCGGGAAATTCCCACGAACGCCGCCATGTCTCTTGTGAGGTCGCTAGCGGTCTATGAAACAGAATTGCCAACACTGTTTCACAGTCCACATACCAGGCTTCCACAGCCCCTCACCTGTCCGGCTCGGACCAATCCGTCTCCACCGCCTTGCGCCGGCTCAGTCTCAAGGCGAGGCCCACCGACACGCCGACGCCGATGGCGACCGTCAGGTCGACGAGCACCGTCAGCACCAGCGTCAGCAGCAGCAGCAGGATGTCGCTCTTGCGACCCCGCGCGTATTCGCTCCATTTGTGCGGCTCGGTCATGTTCCAGGCGGTGATGATCAGCAGTGCCGCGAGCGCCGGCATGGCGAGATAGCCCGCGAGCGGGGCTGCGAGCAGCATCACCAGGAGGATAATGGCCGCATGGACGAGGCCCGCGACCGGTGTCTTGCCGCCGGCCTTGATGTTGGTCGCGGTGCGCGCGATGGCGCCGGTGGCGGGAAGGCCGGTGAACAGCGCCGAGCCGATATTGGCGATGCCCTGGGCTGTCAGTTCGGCATTTGGCCGGTGCTGGCCCTCGATCATCTTGTCGGCGACCATGGCCGAGAGCAGCGATTCGACGCCTGCCAGAAAGGCGATGACGAGGGCGGACGGCAACAGCTCGATCATGCGGGAGGGCGACAGGTCGGGCAGTTGCGGCCAGGGCATCTGGTTGGGCAACTCGCCAAAGCGGGAATAGAGCGTGTCGACGGGCAGCGCCATCAGCGCCACGAAGGCCGAGCCGACCCCGACGGCGATGATGAGGCCGGGAAATCGCGGAAACAGCCGGCGCAGCAGCACGATCAGGATGAGCGTCATCACGGCAATGCCGAAGGACGGCAGGCTGAAGCTTTCGCGCGCCTCCCAGAGCACCGGGATCTTTTCCAGGAAATCGGCCGGCACCTCGGCCACCGAAAGCCCCAGGAAATCCTTGAGCTGGCTGGTGGCGATGATGATGCCGATGCCGATGGTAAAGCCGTTGACCACCGCTTCGGGCACGAAAGCGATCAGGTTCCCGGCGCGGAAATAGCCGGCAATCATCAGAATGACGCCCGCCATCAAGGTGGCCAGCACCAGGCCGTCATAGCCGTGCTGGGCGATGACGCCGAAGACGACGACGATGAAGGCGCCGGTCGGCCCGCCGATCTGGACCCGGCTGCCGCCAAACAGCGAGATCAGGAACCCGCCGACAATGGCGGTGATGATGCCCTTGGCCGGGTCGGCGCCCGAGGCGATGGCGATGGCGAGGCTCAATGGCAGGGCGACCATGGCGACGGTGGCGCCGGCCAGGAGGTCGCTCACGAACAGCTGCCAGCTGTAGGTCTTCATGGTGGTGAGAATCTTGGGCTGGCGCATGTCATGAGCCTGTTGTTGAAATCGGGAATGCCACCTGTCCGCATATGTGCGGCGGTATAAGTCCGGGTCAGGTCGCCGATGCGGCCTGACGAGATCTAGTCCTGCCCGGGCGGAGCCTCGGCGGCCTTGAGCCTGACGCCGCGCCCGCCCCTGTCGCTGCGGGCGTCATCGCCGATCAGCTCGATGCCGGCCTTGTCGAGTGCCGCGACCACCTTGGTGAGCGTGTCGACGATGCCCCGGACATTGCCGTCGCTGGCTTCCATCCGCTGGATAGTCGGCAGCGACACGCCCGCAAGCGCCGCGAGGGTTTTCTGGTCCATGCCCAGAAGCGCGCGGGCGGCGCGCAATTGCGAAGCGGTGATCATGGGTGTGTCCTCTCGCCTCAGCCTTGGCATGCATGTATATAACCAGCATCATGATGTGTAAAGCATCAATCCTGGCCTTTCAGATATGAAGCGATGAAGGTGTGTGCGGCTTACCCGGCGGCCTGCGCCTCGACCGGCTGGCGCAGAAAGCCGGCGACGTCGATTTCGGGCATGGGGCGCGAATAGAAATAACCCTGGACCAGTTCCCCGCCGAGGGTTCTGAGCACCGCCATTTCCTCCTCGGTCTCCACACCTTCGATGACACAGCTCAGGCCCATGTCGGAGCTCAATGCAAGCAGCGACTTGACGATCTTGAAACTCGCCGGGTTCTTGTTGAGGTCGGTGACGAAACTGCGGTCGATCTTGATCTTGGTCAGCGGCAAGGCGTGGAGCTGGCTGAGACTGGAATAGCCTGTGCCGAAATCATCAAGCGCAATGCCGCAGCCCAGCGCCTTGAGCATGTCGATGGCGATCTTGGCCTGCGCGAAATCATACATCATGGCGGTTTCGGTGATCTCGAAATCCAGGCGCCTGGGATCCACGCCACTGCCAAGGATGTTGGCGACAATGGCCACGGCCCCCTCGGAGGTGCTGATGTCATGGGTCGACAGATTGAAGGACAGCCCCACGTCGTCAGGCCAGCGCGAGGCCGAAGCCAGCGCCTTCCTGAGCAGCACGCGAGTCATCGGACCGATCAGGCCGGTCCGTTCCGCCACGGGGATGAACTGGCCGGGCGGCACATTCCCCAGAACCGGACTGGTCCACCGCGCCAGGGCCTCGAAGGCTATTGTCCTTCCGGTCCTGATATCGACGATGGGCTGGAAGTGGACCTCGATTTCCTGTTCGAGATCGGCCTGAACGAGCGCGTGCTCAATCCGCTTGTCCTTCTCGATTTCGACGACATGGCTGTTGGCAAACAGGGCGGCATGGCCGCGGTTGGAGCGTTTGCCCTGGTAAAGCGCATAGTCGGCCCGCTCATAGAGATCATGGGCGCTGTCAGCCATTTCGGGATAGACGGCGAACCCGATCGACCCCGAGATCTGCACATTTGCTTCCGCAAGCACGAATGGATCGCGCAAGGCCGCGCAGATCCGCTCGCCAAGCGCCAGCAGGTCCTCATTGCCGGGACAGTCGGCGACCGTCAGCGCAAATTCATCCCCACCGAGCCGGGCGATGTGGGTGTTGTCTTCCGTGAGAGCCGCAAGCCGTTTGCCAACTTCGACCAGAAGGCTGTCGCCGACCTTGTGGCCGTACAAATCATTGACCGGCTTGAAGCCATCCAGATCGAGGATGCCGACGGCGAGTCGACGTTCGCCGTTTGCGGCGAACATCTCGTCAAGATGAGCGAAGAACTGGCGGCGATTGGGAAGCCCGGTCAGGCTGTCGAGATTGGCGAGGCGTAAGTTCTCCTGGCTCACGGTTTCGAGCTTGCGCCGCGCGCTCACCGCGCCGGCAAAGTACCGGAACTGCACCGTGACCACCATCAGCAGGGCGATCGACACCAGCGCCAGATTGACGGCCATGCCCGCGAACGCCGCAACGCCGGTCAGGCTAAACCATGTGACGAAACCCGCATTGATGGCAATGGCGGCGATGAAGGCCGCGGACGGCAGCTGCTGCAGGCAGATGATGACGCCCAGGCCGGTAATGCCTATGAAGAAGGCAATATTGCCCTGCAGATAGGCGTTTCCATAGGGGAAGAGCGCCAGCGCCCAGCCCGTCAGCATGACCGAGAGGACGAAGGCGAACAGGTTGGTCTGCCTCAACGCCTTCCGTGCAGCCTCGGGGGTCGGCGCCGTGTGCCTCGCCCGCCACCAACTCAGCAGGCGCACACCACATATGAGGGTGAACCCAATGGGGACGTGAATGGCCAGCCATGCCGGAGCAACTGTCACGAAATTCATCGCAAGCGCCCAGGCGTTGATCAGCACGATAGAGTACATCAACGGCACCTGGCTCGAGAAGACCCCGAACTGGGCCTTGAGCAGATCCGGATTGCCGTCAGACACCGAAAGTTGACGGTAAATGGGCCCAAAAATCGATCGCAGCATTCGTGCAGCCGTCTGGTTGGAGGCCGGAATTGTCCCCGACAAGACGCCGACCATATAAGGGACCAATTAAATTAGAGTTTCCGATATGAGATCTTGTACTCCCGCCGGGGCCGGTCGAGGCGCGCGCCGGTCGCGGGCGGGTCCCAAAAATCCGCATCCCACTCGCTCTGCGGCGCAAAACTCTGCTAAACGCGGATGACACAGCAAACCCGGCTTGCCTGGCACAGGGCGCGGGAGCGGCGGAGCGGACATGACACGCAAGACATCACAGGCTGCGGGCGATGGCCGCGACGAGGCGGATGCCGCCCGGCCGGCGCGCAGCTTCCGCATCGGCGCGCATCTGGTCGCCGCGCGGCCGCTCGAGCCGGGGCTCTATCTGGTCTCCACCCCCATCGGCAACCTGGGCGACATGACGCTGCGCGGGCTCGAAACGCTGGCGGGCGCCGATCTCATCGCCTGCGAGGACACGCGCGTGAGCCGGGTGCTGCTTGACCGCTACGGCATTGCGACACGGCCCTACGCCTATCACGAGCACAATGCCGAGCGCGCCGGACCCAAGCTGATGGCGGCGCTCGAGGCGGGCAAGAGCGTGGCGCTGATTTCCGACGCCGGCACACCGCTTATCTCGGACCCGGGCTACCGGCTGTCGCAGGGTGCGATCGTGGCCGGGGTGCCGGTGATCCCGATCCCTGGCGCGTCGGCGCCGATGGCGGCCCTTGTGGCCTCGGGCCTGCCGAGCGACGCCTTCCTGTTCGCGGGTTTCCTGCCGTCCAAGGACAAGGCGCGGCGCGACCGGCTGGCCTCGCTCGCCGCCACGGAGGCGACGCTGATGGTCTTCGAGAGCCCCAACCGGCTGGCCGCCTGCCTGAAATCCGCGGCCGATGTGCTCGGCCCCGACCGGCCGGCGGCGGTCTGCCGGGAACTGACGAAGGCCTATGAGGAGATCCGGCGCGGCACGCTGGGCGAACTGGCGGCCAGTTACGAGGGCGAGACCGTGCGCGGCGAGATCGTGCTGGTGATCGGCCCCGGCTCCGCGCCGCAGCCCTCCGACGCGGATGTCGCGGCGGTGCTCGAAAGGCTCGCCCGGGAGTTGCCCGCCGGCAAGGCTGCCACCGAAGCGGCACGGCTCACCGGCCAGCCGCGCAAGGATCTCTATCAGCGGCTTCTCGCCATGAAGTCCGGCCCTCCCAGGGATGAGGCGTGAGGCCGGCCGGCAAGCTTGAGAGCAAGCGGCGCTTCGAGCGCAAGGGCCGGCGCGCCGAATGGATGGCCGCGCTGGCGCTGATGCTGAAGGGCTACCGGATCGTGGCCTTGCGCTACAAGACGCCCTCGGGCGAGATCGACATCGTGGCGCGCAAGGGCGATCTCGTCGCGCTCGTCGAGGTCAAGGCGCGCCGCGACCTCGTCTCCGGCGTCGATGCCGTGAGTTACGCCGCCCAGCGGCGGATCGCGGCGGCCGGAGCGCTCTTTATCAGCCGGCAACCGGACTCGGCCCGGCTTTCCTGGCGCTGCGACATCGTCGTGGTCAGCCCCTGGCGCTGGCCGCAGCATCTGGAAGACGCGTTCTGAGGAATGGTCGGCCCGGCGCCGATTGGCGCACTCACCCTGCAGGGCGGGTCACGAAGGCCGCGATCTCATCGCTCACGTCGTCATCATGACCAAGCCAGAGGTGCCCGCCGGTGGGGAAGATCACGAGCCGGGCGTCGGGGATCAGTCCGGCGATGCGCCGCGCGGTCCCGGCCGTTCCGAAGCGGTCGTCGTCCGCGGAAATGACCAGGGCCCGCGCCCGGATCGACGGCAGATCGATGTCGGCCGGACTGCCCGCCATCCTGCCGTCCTGCGCCATGCCTTGCGCGCGGCTCCGGATCGGCATCAGCTCGGCGAGCACGCAGTAGGCCCTCTCCCGCTCCGGGGCGGAGACGGTCGCGAGCAGCGCCGGATCGGTGGCCAGAAGCGTGCCGATCATCCGCTCGGGCGCAAGGGTCTTCGCGGCCCAGAACCAGCGGTCCGAGTTGAGCAACCTCTCCACCAGGAACCGTTGCAGTGGGGTGAATTCGACCGGATCGCGGCTGGCAAGGTTCATCGCCGGAACCATCAAGACCAGATGCGAGCACCGGTCCGGATGGCGGAGCGCGAACTGCGCGGCCGGCAGCGCCCCGGCGGACCCGCCGGCGACCGCGATCCTGTCGATGCCGAGATGGTCGAGCAGGTCGGCCAACGCATCGGCCTGGTTCTGCGGCGACGGATCGGCCGGGAAATCGCTGCGCAGATAGCCGAAGCGCGAGGGCGCGATGACCTGGAAACCGCGGGCAATCAGTCCGCCGGCAAAGCGCAGGCCCTGGTCGAAGCCGCCGCCGGTGCCGTGCAGCATCAGCAAGGGCTGGCCGGTGCCTTCCACCGCATATTCAAGGGCGCCGGACCGGGTTGTCACAAGGCTGCTTTTCCCCGAAATCCGGCCGATGGCTGCGGACATCGCCTCGCGATAGGATCCCGCGGCATAGAAACCCAAAGCCGCCACACTGCAGGCGGCGGCGGACCCCACGATCAGACTGCGGCGAGACAGGGACAAGTGCGCGCCCTCACATCCAAGCTCCGCAGCCTAGCCGGAACCGGCCGACTGGCCATGACATGGGTCAAGGCAAATGCGGCCGCCGGCCGGACCATGACACCATCATTCGTCAGCGATCCGTCGAAAGGCGGCCGGACGAGCGGGACAGCGACCGCCGCCAGATCCGGGTTGATGCTTCAGCGGCTGCATCGAAGCGCGACGCCAGCCACTCGACGCCAAGATAGATCAGCCGGGCGCCGCGCCCGCCATGCAGTTCCATGAACGCGTCCTCCGCGGAGCGGCCGCCCGCGCGGCGGGACGGTTCAAACGGACGGCGGGTCGGGCCGATGGCGTAGATGATCATAGGCGGCTCTCCTGTCGCAAGCCGTGTCGGGACTGGCTTGACCTCAGGGAAATTTACTGGCTCGCTGCCACGCATGGAATGAAACGGTTTGAAAGGATCTTTTCATGCATGAAAATGCCGGATGGGATGATCTGCGGCTGTTCCTTGCGGTCGCGCGGGAGGGAGGCCTGTCGCCGGCAGCCCGGACGACGGGGCGAAGCGCCGCGACGCTCGGGCGGCGCATGCTGGCGCTGGAGCGGTCGATGGGCCGCGAACTTTTCATCCGGCACGAGCGCGGCTACGAGCTGACAGCCGAGGCGCGCCTGCTCGTCGAGGAACTGACCCAGATCGAGACCCGGATCACCCGGGTGACTGCGGCGCGGCGCGACTTGGAGCGGCCGCTGGTCAAGGTCTCCGCCGGCACCTGGACCACCCTCGCCCTGCTCGACGACCTCGATGTCCTCACCGGCAGCCCGGCGGACATCAGGCTCCGGTTCGTCTCCTCCGAAGCCCGGCTCGACATTGCCCGCCGCGAGGTCCTCATCGGCATCCGCAATGCGCGGCCGACCGGGGACAGCCTGGCCGGGCGGAGCCTGTCGCGCGTCGAATTCGCGGCCTATGCCCGGCCCGGCGCCCCGGACCGCTGGATCAAGGTGCTGGCCGACACGCCCTCGGCGCGCTGGCTCGACAGGATGGTGGGCAAGGACGCCGTCTGCGAGGTCAACGCGCCGCGCAACAGCCTCGACCTGGCGCTAGCCGGCAAGGGCATGGCGCTGCTGCCGACCTTCATCGGCGACCGGCAGAGCGGGCTCGGACAGGTGGGCGGCACGATCGCCGAGCTGGCCCACGACCGCTGGATCGTCACCCACCAGGACGACCGGCATCTTCCCGAAGTCCGCCGCACCATCGACCGGCTGTGCCGGGTGCTGGATGGGCGGGGCCGGTAGGGATATGGGAGCGGATGGGTGGCGCGCCTGACGGCGGGGCGGCGGAGAGCTGTTTCTTGGGGCTTTTTGCTCATTTGAGCCTTAGGTGATTACCCGGCGCTCAGCCTTGCACGGTTGACAACCTCCTTGGAGTTTCTTTCTATACTGGCGGAAAGTTCCCCCCCATGCCGATTGAGAATTCGGCATGGCACATGTCACGAAGATCATGACCGCTGTGGAATAATGCGCAGTTCGACACGCGCTGAACTTGATTTTATCGAGCAGAGCCCTGCCGGAAACAGGAAAGGCAAAGACATGATGCTGCGCACCCTGTTCGCCCTATTTATTGCAGCAGGCCTGTCTCTACCGGTCACGCGGCTGGCCGCGCAGGAAAATTTGACGCCGGTGATCGAACCCTATGCCGGGTCCGAGGAGCGCGTTCGCGAGCGCGTGACGGAAGCCTATGGCCGCACGGCGCGGGTCATCGGGCTCGAGGACGGCAAGGTGCTCGACGAACGCTTCGAGGGACGCGTGCTGCTCATGCGGTTTCGCAATCCCGCCGACCGCTCGACATTCGAGATCATGACCAATTACAGGCAGGCGCTGGAGGCCCGCGGCTTTACTGTCGAATGGCAATGCGAATCCCGGCCGCTTTGCGGCAACAGCTCCGACGGCGGCTGGGTCAAGCGCAACGGCATGAATCTCGGTCTGGGGCGCGAGATCGGTTATTTTACCGGCCAGATGCCCTATGAAGGCGGAACGGTGTTCGTTTCGGTCGGGGTGGAGCGCTCCAACCACTATGTCCAGGTGCTTCAGTCCGATGCGATGGAGACCGGCCAAGTCCGCGTCCTGGATGCCGAGGCCATGGCCTCGTCCCTCGACGCGCAAGGCAAGATCACGGTCGAGAACATCTATTTCGATTTCGGAAAGGCAGAGCTTCTGCCCGAATCCGACGAGGCCATCGCCGAGATCGCCCGGCTTCTGTCCGACCGGGTCGCGATTGGCCTTTATGTCGTGGGCCATACCGACAGCGTCGGCGGTTTTGAGGCGAACCTCTCGCTTGCTCGCGAAAGGGCCGCTGCAGTGGTCAGCGCGCTTGAAAATCGTCACGGGGTGGCGACGGGGCGGGCCGTTCCCGCCGGCGTCGGACCGCTCGCCCCCGTCGCCAGCAATGCGACCGAAGCCGGCCGCGCGCTCAACCGCCGGGTCGAGATCGTTCTGCGGTAGGGCAGGGCGCTGCCGCCGACATTCATCCGCCGCGCCATCCAACGAAAACCTGCGGATCAGCCAGCCGTGCCCCCCCACTCCTCGTTGTCCAAATTCCACCCCTCCCCCGTTGCAAACGCCCCCCCTCAGCGCCTATGTGATCCCATCAGAGTGGCGGAGATTTTTGACCCATGAGCAAGATCCGGAATGTCGCGGTCCAGATGGACCATGTGAGGTCGATCAGGATTGCGGGGGATTCGACCTTCGCCATGTCGCTGGAGGCGCAAAGCCGCGGCTACAAGCTGTTTCACTACACGCCCGACCAGCTGTCGATGCGTGATGGCGAGATCGAGGCGGTGGCCGAACCGATGATCCTCAGGGATGTCGAGGGCGACCATTTCGAGCTCGGGCCGCAGGAAAAGATCAAGCTTGCGGACATGGACGTGGTGCTCCTGCGCCAGGATCCGCCGTTCGACATGGCCTACATCACCTCGACGCATCTGCTTGAGCGGGTGCATCCGAAGACGCTTGTGGTCAACGACCCGGCCTGGGTGCGCAACTCGCCCGAGAAGATCTTCGTCACCGAATTTCCCGACCTGATGCCCAAGACGCTGATCTCGCGCGATCCGGCGACGATCAACGCCTTCCGCGCGGAAGTGGGCGACATGATCCTCAAGCCGCTCTACGGCAATGGCGGCGCCGGCGTGTTCCACGTCAAGCCCGACGACCGCAACCTGGCCTCGCTCTTGGAAATGTTCGCGCAGATGTACCGCGAGCCGTTCATCGCCCAGGAATATCTGCCCAAGGTCCGGGCCGGCGACAAGCGCATCATCCTCATTGACGGCGCGCCGGTGGGCGCCATCAACCGGGTGCCGGCCGAGCATGATTCGCGCTCCAACATGCATGTCGGCGGCCGCGCCGAACATTCGGAGCTCACGCCCCGCGAGCAGGAAATCTGCGCCCGCATCGGCCCGTCGCTCAAGGCCCGCGGCTTCATCCTGGTGGGCATCGACATCATCGGCGACAAGATGACCGAGATCAACGTGACCTCCCCCACCGGCCTGCGCGAGATCCGCAAGTTCGGCGGCCCGGACGTGGCGTCCCTGTTCTGGGACGCGGTGGAAAGCAAGCGCTCCTGAGGCGGGCGCCCCGCGCGGGCGCCACCATCGCCCGATTTGCTGCCGGCCGCGTTGGCACCCGGGCCTGTCCGCGCGGTCGGGGAACCTTGACCATTCAGGACAGGATGTTCCCGCCCTACAACCCGGCACAACCACACTCCCCCTAAAAGTGCAATCGTTGCCATATTGTTCTTGTTTTGCTCCGCATACCGTGCTTCACTGGAATCTGATCGCGCATAACGGGAATTTTTGACCATCCCGGCGCGGCTCGGCAGGCACGATTTCAACGGGCAGGAGAAGGGGCCGGGGACATGGTTGCGCGGGTCAGTACGGTTTCGTTCCAGGGCATCGAGGCGGTGCCGGTCGATGTGCAGGTGATGATCGCCCCGGGAAAGGTCGGCATGCACATTGTCGGCCTGCCGGACAAGGCGGTGGCCGAAAGCCGGGAGCGGGTGCAGGCTGCGCTGCACGCCTCGGGCCTGGCGCTGCCGGCCAAGAAGGTGACCGTCAACCTGGCGCCGGCGGACCTGCCCAAGGAAGGCTCCCACTTCGACCTGCCGATCGCGCTCGGGCTGATGGCCGCACTCGGCGCCATCCCGGGCGATGCGCTCGATGGCTATGTGGTGCTGGGCGAGCTCTCGCTTGATGGCACCATCGCTTCCGTTGCGGGCGCGCTGCCCGCGGCGATCGGCGCCAATGCGCTCGGCAAGGGGCTGATCTGCCCGTCCGCCAGCGGCCCTGAGGCGGCCTGGGCGGGCCAGGACATCGACATCATCGCGCCGCGCTCGCTGATTGCCATCGCCAATCACTTCCGCGGCACGCAGGTGCTGGCGCGCCCGGTGCCGGCAATGCGGGCAGCCCCCCTCAACATGCCCGACATCAACGAGATCAAGGGTCAGGAGACCGCCAAGCGGGCGCTCGAGGTGGCGGCCGCCGGCGGGCACAATCTGATCAGATTATGTTGCACATAACCCTCTGATTTAATTCACTTCCGGGAATTGTGTCGACGACCTAACTCTTATCGGATTTCAATTAGCCGCCGTTCTCAGAGGCCACCAATGCCTTTTGGACAAATATTTTTAATCTGTAATAATAGAGACTACTCGTTTAGCGCTATCCGCGAGTTCCTGCCTTTGAAAGACACTATAACCAGAGGGCATAGTGCATAGTCGGTCACTACAACTCTAAGTCACTACATCTATATTTATTTTTTGCTTTATTTTTAATTCGCCGACATGTACTCTTATTCTATTATTCAGAGTATATTAAATGGCATATCAATTTGTACATCTCGATTTATGGTCTCGCAAAGCTGACGCCAAAGGTCGTTCGACTTCATTCATTTTCGACGAAGCCAGTCGCAAGCCGATAGCCTGCGTTCACGTCCCTGACCCAAAACCTTCGACAACCCTATATGGCGTTGGCATAGAAGAGGCTCGGCAGATGCACGATGCTGCCACCGCGATCGCAGCAACCACGGTAAAGGGCAAACCTCGGAAAATCCGTGCGGATCAGAAAACCCTCCATACCGTCGTCGCGTCACATCCATACACCGTTGAGGAAGTTCGAGGTGATAGAGCGAAGCTCGCTGAGGTTCGCGAATGGGAACGCCTATCGATCGCATGGCTGCGCGAGCAATATGGTCCAGCTCTCAAGACCGTAATTCGGCACACTGATGAAAAACAGTGGCACATACACGCGTACATAATTCCGACCGCCGACCCCGAAATGAAGGCGATGGGTTTTCATCCGGGCACGATCGCAAAGCGAGTGGTCAAGGCCGCTGGACCTCGTCCAGGCGAAGACGCCAAAGCGCTGAACAAACGTTCTGATGTCGCCTACAAATCCGCTATGCGCGAATGGCAAGATTCTTATCATGATGCCGTTGCCGCACCGTGTGGGCTGACACGCCTGGGGCCAGCCCGTCGTCGGCTATCACGAGAAGAATGGAAAGCCGAGCAGGCTCAAGCTGGCGCTCTCAAGAAAGCTCTCGATCGGGCAGCCGACGTCGAAACAAAAGGCCAAGCCTACATTGATCGAACGAAAGCCGCGGCAGCTTCACTGAAAGCTGAAGCGGAGGCAAAGGCTGCCCGGTCTCAGGGTGTCGGCGGCGCGGTTCGCGCGGTCGTCGACGGAATTCAAGAGTCTCGCATTCGGGATCAAATTCGTCGCGAATTCGCCCAGGATATTTCAGCGACGAGTGCAGCGCTCAAAAAACTGAAGGCTGAAGTCGCGAGAGAACAAGATGCGCGGCGCAATGCCGATAAATCGGCGGCCGATGCTCGTTATGTCAGTCGTCAACAATCAGCTCGGTTGGCCAATGCAAATCAGGAAATTCGACGGCTATCCAATGCTCTTACGGCAGCGCTGGACGAGCAGACCCCGATCAATGGGGGGATGGTGCCATGACCCCAGGTGAGCGAATTTTCTGGAGTAACGCGAACTCAACATTTGCAAGGATGGGTATGTCGCACCTCGATCCTGCACACGGCGCGGCGGTGGAAATCGTAGACTGGTGCCGTCGGATGCGACGGCGGCCAACCCATATCAGGCAGCGGTTTCTTGAACAGGAATCGCCAGCGTTGTTGGCTTATTTCGAGGCTTTGGATGCCAGTGATAGCCATGTCGCCTGGCGCACATTGGAAGACCGTATCAACAGAGCTGTACAGGAATCCGACATGAAGTCGTTCCCATGCGGATTCCCATGGCAAGTCACGATTTGGCTCCTCCTGCCTGAGCTAGCCGCAATAGGTCAGGCGATCCTGGACAAGCAGGCTCAGGCAAACGGGTGTAACCTGGACCCAGCCCCAATGCCGATTCAGAACCAGGATGATGCCGCAGGTAGCGATGGTGGCGATAAAGGTTCCGGCGACAAAACAGGGTCAGCTGGCTCCACTGCGAAACCGCTATTTCTTCCGTCTTTGCGGCTTCATTTACCCGCGACGACTGTCGTCTTGAGCGATATTGAGCGCAAAATTTTCGATTTGAATAATGAGGCTGCCGAGGATGAAACTGATCCCAACAATCCAGTTGAGATTGAAGGCCCAGATGGGCCAGTTGCTCATCATGGGCCGATTGGCGGCAATCCGTGATCGACCTACTTGCTGAACCGTCTTCAACAAATATCGCCTGGCAATGGGTTTCCGCAGTCTTGCCCGGGGACGCGGTCTCGCCTTGGGGCCGAACGCTTCAGGTTTTCACAAGTGCGTTGTTCTTCTTCGCGGCGCTGGGCCTATCATATGGTGTTGTCAGCGGCATCGTTTCCTCAGCATACACAGGAAAAGTTCTGGGCGACAAATGGCATCAAATCTGGACACCGCTCCGGATTGTAGTCGGCCTTGGACTGCTCGTTCCGCTTCCGTCGACAGGGTTCTCGTCGGTGCACTACCTGCTACGCGATGTCGTTGCTCGTGGCGGGATAAATTTGGCCGATGCGACCTGGAATACCTTTGTTGGTGTCGTTGCGAAAGACGGCGTTCCTATCGTGCCGATATCAAACAATGGCTCGACGATTGCAACGGCAATCTTGAAACATGAAATCTGCGCAGCAGTCTACAATGAAGCTGGCTCAACGTGGGGTTGGACTGCTCCAGTTCCTCCGGTTGTCGGAGAGGAAACTGGCCTTGGGCTTCCTGGCTCCGACAAACAAGTTGTCTGGTCATACGGTGCGACATGTGGGCGGTTCTCGTACAGCATTCCAACTGATCGAGAAGTCTTCTCGAATGCGCGGCGTGAGGCGGTAGCGGTACTTATAGGTGCTTTCAGACCTGAAGCCCAACGGTACGTGCAGCTGGCCGCTAACACATCGGGGATTACCTCCGCGGACGGCATATCGTCAGCGATCTCGATGACCGTCCTGTCGCCTAGTCTTGTTCAGGATATCCGGGCAATCGGGACCGCCTTCGACATACGGATTGCCAAAGCTGCGAGGGCTGAGGTGGCTAAAGTCGATATAGATTCGCGCTCGAAACTTGTTACCGCTGCACAACAACAGGGGTTTCTTGCAGCGGGTCTATATTGGCGCAACTTGGCACAAGTCAGCGAGCTGACGACATCACTGACGAATGAACGGATGGAAGACACGGCTCCGAAGTTGGATGGTGACTTTGGGGGAGCCATAGACCGCGCATTTTCAATCCTGGCTTTGCAGGTGTCTGGTGAAGCGGCACGGGTGAATCTGAGTGCAAATGATTTTGCCTCCGTAGGCGATGAAAGTGCTGACTTCCTGACAAAGCTGTTGGCCCCAGTGGCCCGATCGCTGGCGGAATGGGCGGCAACATCTGGCAACGACACTGATGCCATGTCGGGCCTGATTTCTTCGGGACACGCAATGATAGCCGCTGGCTGGACAGCAATCGCAGCAGGCGGAACGCTCATGATCGCCAGCTCGAACTGGTTTTCATCAGCGGTCGGCGCGGGCGGTGCGGCTGACTGGTTTCTTGATTGGTCGAAATGGGTAATTGGTGCGCTGATGATCCTCGGAAGTCTACGGGCTTATGTCATTCCGCTCATGCCATTTGTCTTCGTGTTCATGGCCGGAATGGCGACCCTTGCGGCCTTAATCGAAGCCATGATCGCCCTGCCATTGTGGTGCATGAAATGGCTGAGAATGGACAATGGCGGGGATTTCGCAGGTGAGTCCGTACGGATGGGCCTTCTGCTGCTCGTCAACATAGCGTTGCGTCCAGCGCTCGCCGTCCTGGCGCTCTGCGCAGCCTACCCCGTCTTCGACGCTACACTTGGCACACTCGACAAACTCTGGCCTGCCGCATTCTTCGGTCAGACAGGTGGCCATGTCGTCGGATTGGTTGGCTTCGTGGTGATGACCGCAATGCACATGTACCTCGTCTGGTACGCCTGCATGCGAGGGTTTGGCCAAATTTGGAGCCTGCCAGATCGGGTACTCGCCTGGATTGGTCAGCCTGGGTCGGGTGGCGAGGCAAGCATGACGTCTGGAGCTTTCGGGGGGATGATCGCTATCGCTGGGAGAGGTGGCATGCCGCGAATGGCTATGGGATTGAACTCAAGAAAAGGAAAAGTGACATGAAGAAAATAATGATCTGGATGGCATTAGGATTGGGACTGGCGGCCGCTTTCGGCTTTGCAGGACTGGCCTATTTGTCTGCAACGATGATTACGCTGACGGTGTTCTGTGCAACTCCAGCTCTGCTCGTTGTTCTCATCAAAGCCATTTCCAGCCGATTGCGTCGCAGACGAACTGCTTTTGAAAGTGGAGTCTTGCCATAGATTGCGCTGGGTTATTTTGCGAATGCATATATGAGATAACGCAACACGAAGTTTTTTTATAAATTCAAAATATTGTTGTTGACGAGCTTTTCGATTTCGGTAACCATCAATACATAGAGGTTGCCCAACGGACACTTTTATAGGTTTTGTTTCCCTCAAAGGGTTTTGAACTACGTTCAAGCAAAACAAGTCACCGCCACACAGGCGGCTCTGAAGAATAATGCTATTGGCGTTGTGTCAAAAGCTGCTCACAAGGCCTTCTAGGCTATGTTCACCGCCATGTAGGCGGCTCTGAAGAGGCGATTTTGACGATCGGTCAATTTCGAAATTTACCGCCACACAGGCGGCTCTGAAAACGAATGCTACTGGCTCTATGTCAAAAGCTATTCACAAAGCCTTTTAGGCTATGTTTACCGCCATGTAGGCGGCTCTACTACCGCCACGTAGGCGGCAAATCACACTGCGAAGGTGAGATGCGAAACGGGCGGCAGGAATGTCGCCCTTTTTGTTGTCTATGGTTCATCTGGAAGAATTATTCGACCCATTTCTGAAACACGTGAACTACCGCCAGTTCGAGCTCGTTTATAACCTCGGGGTTGAAGAGGGTGCGTCAACTCTCGGCCCAAAGCTGACTTTAACACCGTGTTCAGAGACCACCTGTATTTTTGATTCCGCAGTTGCAGGCGCGTAAAAATTCAATGGAACAAAAAATGCGACACGAATTTCCAGATGGCGAAAAGTAGGTTCAAGCTGATCGGTGTTGTTGGGAAGGAGCTGAAAATGCGATACGCCCACAAGGAGAAGGCTTATTCAGAGCCCTTTGCTAGTCTGCTCGAAACAAGTCCCGCATTCCTACTTTGGATTTTACGCCAGACCCGTTTTGCATCGGAAGCGCCAGGAGCGAGGCTGTTATTTGAAGAAATGGCCGCGACCCGCTCTAAAGCCAGCCGAACTTGGTGGGGCTCGCACTTCACCATGTCATGTAAATGCGATGGGTGCAGAGGCGGACGAGAGACCGACGTTCTCGCTATTGTTGAACTGTCCAGCGGTGACCGCATCGCGTTGCATTTTGAGGTAAAGCATCCCAAAGACCGCCTGAGCCAAGGTCAAGCAGCGCGATACAAGCTCAGAGCGAACTGCTGGGCAGCGAATGCTCCACCGACCATGATCGCGCACACCGAAGCGACCACGATTCTATTATGGACTGAACCAACGACCAAGCACGCAACATCCGAGGTCTCGGATTTCGATAACGTGATAACTTGGGACGCTCTCACCGCTGAATTTCCTGATGCTGGAATTCCAGATTGTTCGGAACCTGGCTAGACACCATTGGATGAATTTTAACCCAAAATGCTTGGAGTATTTGCACGAAGCCGACTCTTATGGCTCACTCCCAGGACAACCAGAGGAAAGTGCCGTAAATGAGTGGTTTTACTGCAAAAGAGATAAAAGCCGAGCAAGACCGACGAGCCAAAGCGCGCAGGCACGATGGGATCATTGAGACGACTAGAGAGGGTAAGGACACGATCTGCTTGCATTGCGGCAACCCCATGCATTCTTGGGAAGCGAGCGATCCTGAGAATCCACTTTGCGATCTTTGCCTCTAGCTGTTGATGCGAAGCGAGAACGCTATGAGCGTTCCCTCCGTGCTCGGCACTTACTACCAACGAACGGCGGGTGGGCGCATAATTTCCATTGAGATTTGAACCATGTGAATCTTCTCCCAGAGTTGCGAGCGTCGGTGGGGATCGGTGTGATCCGCATGGATCACTGGAACAGATTGAGTATGTTCTTTGGTCCAGTATTGGCAATCTGAAGTGATTGGATAGCAAGATTCTGTTGCGTCTGTAATGCTTTGAGTCTTGCCGATTCTTGGTTCATATCCGCATCGACCAGGCGACCTATACCTTTTTGGAGCGAAGCCATGAGGCTTCGGGTGAATTCCGTTTGGCTGTCGATTCGCGAGCGGAGCGCACCCAGAGCTGCCGCTCCATCGATGATCTTGTTTGTCGTTGTATCTAGGTATACTCGGAGTCATCGGAAATCCGAAATCTGGTTTGACATTTTGAGGATGATGGATTCAGCATGTCACCATGAGGCCATCGAATTTTCTAACCACTCAGCAGCGTCTGGCACTTGAACGGATTGTGCATCGCCCACGCGGGGATCATGGGGTTGCGCGGCGGGCGAATGCGATTTTGCTGTTGGATGATGGCAAGAGCTATGCGCAGATTGCGGAGTTTTTGTATCTTGATAACGACACCGTCCGGGGCTGGTTCAAGCGCTTTGAGGCGGGTGGCTGGGATGCTTTGGAGCGGTTTGACTGGCAAGGCGGTCAGTCGCATTTGACACCAGCGCAGCAAACGGCGCTCAACGATTGGCTGGAGACGCGCCTGTGCCGCGACACTGGCCAGATCAGGGCCCATATCTTGAATTAATTTTCGCGACCATGTTCGGAGTCTTGAATTAAATTCCGCCAGAGGGTCAATAAAATCTATGGTTGTGTCTGGGGACTTGAATTAGGCTTTTGGAGTCTTGAATTAGGCCCAGATTCGGCCTGGAGTCTTGAATTAACAGCCCGAAATTATTCATTAACCATGTTATTTTTTCGCGGGTTTATAAGCCAAAAAACTTATGATGAACCCTATTTTCTGATCTTCATCCCATTCGGCGACCGCTTCCAGGAACCGTCCCACGCTGTTTTGGTTCAAGCTGAATGCTATCGCCAGCGCGGCGTCGATCTGCTCACCGTCGATAAACTGGATTTCGAATTCATCTACATGATCGCCGTAAGCGTTCACCGCCTTACCAGCCAACACTCGATAGTCCTCGAAATTCTGGAAATAGAATCCTGGCGCGGTCTGGTCGAATGGTAGTGCGTGAAGTGAAACAGTCATACGACCTTCCTTAGCAGCGTTATGATGAAAATCAGGGCAAAGGTCATGCACATGATCAGGCTGGCGATCTCGACCGCCTGAGGGAGTTTGATGCTGAAGCTGTAGAGTGCCGAAAATGCGAACAACACGGCAGGCAAGGTGAGGATGCGGAGAGCGGACATTTTGTTACTTCCTTTAATGATTTGGCTTTCACATACGCGTAAGTCGACGGAACGCTTGCAAACCGCCACGCCTGATCTCACGTTCAATTTCTGTACCTGCACCGGGTAGCCGCGAGCGACGGATCAGCGTTCTTGATGATGTCTTTCTGTCTTGGGTGTAGAGTGTCGCGACATACGCATTGAGCTGTCCAGCAGCGTTGCAATCGTTGAATTCTTCAATGACAAGGTCGACGACCAATCCCCTAAAAATTGTGGTTCTGATCGCCATCTCGGTCACCTCAAAGCACTGTTATTATTGAGATATTGATAGCACAACGCTACAACTGAGCCCAGGCGAATACGCGGACAGGTTGCTTTATGCCGGAGACTTTCCTGGTGATTTCACTAAGAATTTAGGGGTTTCACTCGTGTTGATGTTCCCAGTTCGATGCGGGCTGCAAGCCGATCGAACCCGCGCCTAACGCGGAAGGCAGATGTTCCCCGTCCCGATAACCAATTCACACCGCAAGCGGAGCGACAGACACCCGAAGAGGCCGAAACGAAGTGCAGGACGGCAGCGCCGTTGGCAGAGTGAGCACCGCGGTATGCTGGTGACTAAGGGATGAAAATTGAGACTGAGCTGGCATTGACACCTACCCGCTAGAGGGGGTTGTGATGCCGAAATGCAAGTCTATAGTGTGCTTCAGAAACCTCGGTGAGGGCTGATATGATCGCTTGGATAAGGACATATTTTGAACAGCGGCAGGTGGCTCGTCGTCGTTGGAAGGCTGACGCCAGAAAGCTTGTATCAGCCGACCCTTTGGAGGCTTACTATCATGCCCAGCTATTGGCGGCACGTTGCCGAAGCGCTGGCGAAACCGACCAATTTTTGCATTGGTCGAAGGTCGCTGCCGAAGTCGCACGGATCGAACCATTGGCGGAAATGGATTACGCAAAGGTGACAGCCATTAGTGATCGCGAAGAGGCTCGGCACAAACAACATCAATTCCGAGCATCGAGAAATTGAAGGTAGCCGAAAGTGCGTACTCTGAAATTGACAATCGCCGCCGTAATCATCTTCGCCGTTTCGCCAGCTGCATCCGCATTCGAAACAGTGGCAACAATGAGCGGCATCGCGAAGGTGAAGGATGGCGATGGTATCCTGTTTGGCCAGGTTGAAGTTCGTCTCCAAGGGATCGCCGCACCAGAAGACAACAGCAACAGTTTGGACGCTGGCGGGAAGGCCTCTAC
>NZ_JAUXOD010000029.1 GCF_030682515.1 Hoeflea sp.
ATCTCGAACGAGATCTCGGCGCCGCCCTGGTAGAGCATGCCGAACAGGATCGCCGCAGGGACGATGCCCACGGGGTGCGACCGGCCCATCAGCGCCACCGCGATGCCGACAAAGCCGGCGCCGCCGACGAAATCGAGCTGCATCGAGTGCTGGTCGCCCATGATCGGATTGAGCGCCATCATGCCGGCGAGCGCGCCCGACATCATCATGGTGATGATGATGATGCGGCTTTCGCGGATGCCGGCGTAGCGCGCGGCGCTCGGGCTGTGGCCCATGGTGCGGATCTCGTAGCCGAGCCTGGTGCGCCAGATCACCACCCAGACAACAAAGGCCATGACCAGCGCCAGCAGGAAGGACAGGTTGAACGGCGCCCCGCCCATGTCGACCCCGGCCCAGGAGAACATCCAGTCGAGCCGCGGCAATTGTCCGCTCTCGGCGAATTTGCGGGTCTGCGGCGCCATCGAGCCCGCAGGCTTGAGCACGTCGACCAGCACATAGACCATCAGGCTCGAGGCGATGAAATTGAACATGATGGTGGTGATCACCACATGGCTGCCGCGCTTGGCCTGCAGCCAGCCCGGGATCAGCGCCCAGGCCGCACCCGCGAGCGCCGAGCCGCCAATGGCGACCAGGAAGATCACGTACCAGGGCGCGAACTGGTCGAGCCACAGGCAGGGCAGCGCCACGCCGATGCCGGCGACATAGGCCTGGCCCTCGCCGCCGATGTTGAACAGGCCGCAATGGAAGGCGATCGCCACCGCGAGGCCCGTGAAGATGAAATTGGTGGCGTAGTAGAGCGTAAAGCCGATGCCTTCGCCATAGCCGAAGGCGCCCTGGACCATCAGCGTGGCGGCACGCCACGGGCTCTCGCCCACGGCCAGCACCACCAGGCCCGCCACGGCAAAGGCAACAGCAAGATTGATCAGCGGAATCAGCCCGTAGTCGACCCAGGCCGGCAGCTTTGCATAGGGCGCGCTCATGCGGCGGCCTCCGTTTCGTCTTCAACGCCGGCCATCAGCAGGCCGAGCTCCGCCTCGCCGGTGTCGGGCGCGCGTTCGCCGACGATGCGGCCGTCAAACATCACCAGAACACGGTCGGCGAGCGAGCGGATCTCGTCGAGCTCGACCGAGACCAGCAGCACCGCCTTGCCGGCGTCGCGCATCTCGATGATGCGCTTGTGGATGAACTCGATGGCGCCGACATCGACGCCGCGCGTCGGCTGGCCGATGATGAGAACCTTCGGATCGCGCTCCATCTCGCGCGCCAGCACGATCTTCTGTTGGTTGCCGCCGGAGAAATTCGCCGTCTTCAGCCGCGGATTGGGCGGGCGGATGTCGTATTTCTCGATCTTGGCGGCGGCATCCTGGCGGATCGCCTCGATGTTCAGGAACATGCCGTTCAAATATTTCGGGTCGTCGTGATAGCCCAGGATCGAATTCTCGCTTTGGTCGAATTTCAGCACCAGGCCCATGTGCTGGCGGTCCTCGGGGACATGGGCGAGGCCGCGGTGGCGCAGGTCCGAGATCGCCTTGCCGGTGACGTCGACCGCCTCGCCGTCGAGCCAGACCTTGCCGCTGACCGCGCGCCTTATCCCCGACACCGCCTGCAGCAGTTCGGACTGGCCGTTGCCGGCGACGCCGGCGATGCCGACGATCTCGCCCGCGCGCACCTCGAATGACACGTTCTTGACCATGTCGACGCCGCGGCTGTCGCGCACCGTCAGGTTCTCGACCGAGAGCATCACCGCGCCGGGCGAGGCAGGGCCCTTTTCGACATGCAGCAGCACGTGGCGGCCGACCATGAGTTCGGCCAGTTCCTCGACCGAGGTCTCGGCCGTCGTCCGCGTCGCCACCATCTCGCCGCGGCGCATCACCGAGACCTCGTCGGTGACCGCCATGATCTCGCGCAGCTTGTGGGTGATCAGCAGGATGGTCTTGCCCTGGTCCTTGAGCTGCTCGAGGATGCGGAACAGGTGATCGGCCTCCGCCGGCGTCAGCACGCCGGTGGGCTCATCCAAAATCAGGATCTCGGCGCCGCGATAGAGCGCCTTGAGGATCTCGACCCGCTGCTGCAGGCCGACGGGGAGTTCCTCGATGATCGCGTCCGGATCGACCTCCAGCTCGTATTCATGCTCAAGCCGCCGGAGCTCTTGGCGCGCCTTGGTGATGCCGGCGGTCAGGATCTGGCTTTCCTCGGCGCCCAGCATGACATTCTCGAGCACGGTGAAGTTCTCCACCAGCATGAAGTGCTGGTGCACCATGCCGATGCCCGCGGCGATGGCGGCATTGGGATCCTTGATCACGATCTTGCGGCCATCCACGAAAATGTCGCCCTCATCGGCCTGGTAGAAGCCGTAGAGAATGGACATCAGGGTCGACTTGCCGGCGCCGTTCTCGCCGATAATGCCATGGATGGTGCCCTTGCGAACGCGCAGATCGATGTTCTTGTTGGCGTGGACGAGGCCGAACTTCTTGTCGATCCCCTTGAGTTCAATGGCAATGTCGTTCATGTCCCCTCGTCTTTTTCAACGCCTTCCGTCGCCGCCCCTGTCGCGGCCCGGGCCTTTGGCTTAATGCATGTCGCGCTCAAATGTATTCATTGGAGCGATAACGTACATGCATTATTTCAAAGTGCTACAGCGACCTTTGCGCATCCAATTGGATGCGCGGCGCTGTAGTCTCGACAGTTACGGACGCAAAGTCCAGAATCATTTGGGAGAAGACCGATGCCGTCATGTGTTGTCAACACCGCCGCGGGGCGGGAGGGTGACCGCCCCCCGGCCCTCGCCCGCAACGCTTGCGATCCCGGGCGCGGCGTGGGGAATGGGCGCCGATGACCCGCACGCCGCCGCCGCCTCGCGCAAGCTTCAAACTGTTTCAGGCGCTGCAGACCCGCTGGGCCGACAATGACATGTATGGCCACATGAACAATGTGGTGCATTACCAGCTGTTCGACACCGCCATCAACCAGTGGCTGATCGAGACTGGCCTGCTCGATCCGCTCGCGGGCGACATCATCGGCCTGGTGGTCGAGACCTCCTGCCGCTATCATGCGGAAGCCATGTTTCCGGACCGGATCGCAGCCGGGATCGCCGTCGAGCGGCTGGGCGGATCCTCGGTCACCTACGCGGTCGCGCTGTTTCGCAACGACGAGGACACGGCCTTCGCCGAGGGCCGCTTCATCCATGTCTATGTCGACCGCGCCACGCGGCGGCCGGTGAGCCTGCCCGACGGCTGGCGGGCCAAACTCGAAGGATTGCAGCCATGAACGAGCGGGACGAGGCGCGGCTGGTGCGGCTTGAGGAAATGGTGGCGCACCAGCAGGCCGCCATCGAGGATCTGTCGCGCCAGCTCAGCGACAGCTGGCGGGAGGCGGAGAAACTGCGCAGCGAACTGGCGCGGCTCAACGACCGGTTCCAGGACATCGAGGACTCGGCGGGCGGGCCCGCCGCCAACCAGCCGCCGCCGCACTGGTAGGCCAAGGGCCGCAGGCCGGACTTATCCGGCGTCCCGCGCGTAGCCAACGAAGGCGAAGCGGCTACCGTCGGGCGACCAGCAGGGCACGTTGATCGTGCCCTGGCCGCCAAACAGCTTGAGCAGCGTGCGCACGGACCCGTCCCTCAAATCCAGCAGCCGCAACTCGACGTCGCGGTCGCGCGGATGGCCTTGCGTACCCGGCTCGTAGCTCAGATAGAGCACCGAGCATCCGTCCGGGGCGGGATGGGGGAACCAGTTGACGCGGTCGTCCTCGGTCATCTGTTCGGGCTCGCCGCCCCCGGCAGGTATCCGCCACAGCTCCATGGAGCCGCCGCGGTCGGAATTGAACCAGATCCATTGACCGTCGGGCGCATAGTCCGGCCCGTCATAATGGCCGCCGCCGCTCACCAGATGCCGCTCCGCGCCGCCGTCGACGCCAATCGTGTAGAGCCCGAAGCCGCCGTCGCGGCGGCCGACATAGGCGAGCGTCCGGCCGTCGGGCGACCAGCCGTGCCACCAGGACGGAACCTCGGGCGTGACCCTTCGCGGTGCGCCCCCGGCCATCGGCAGAAGATAGATGCAGGACTGGCCGGTCTCGGTCGAATCGCTGATCACGAGCCAGCGTCCGTCAGGCGAGATACCGTGGTCGTTGTTGCATCGGACGGCAGGACCGGTGGCGATCTCGATGAGGTCCGGCGCGCCGAGCGGGACACGGAAAAGGCGGCCCTCGCCATTGACGATCAGCGCCGCGCCGTCGGGCGTCCAGTTCGGCGCCTCGATCAGGCGGGGGCTGGCCAGCACCTCGTCCACCGCCCCGGTGGCCATGTCATAGATACAGAGCCGGCTTTTCATCCGCCATCCGCGGGCACATAGGTGAATTGGCTGAAATCCGCGGTGATTGCATCGCCCGAGGTGTCGAACGCCGCCATGCCGGTGAAGGCGCCGGTGAAGGAGCCATGTTCGCCGCGCCCGCCCTCGTCGGAGATGACGCTGGCGTCGAGCGAGGGACCAACCCGCGTCCAGTCGCCGCCTTCGATCCTGTAGAGGAACAGAAGCTCGGCGCCGTCCACTTCCATGGCAAGCTCGACCGGGCCTTGGGCGGGGAGCGCAACCGGCTGGTCGAGCGGGAACTGCAGCCGGCCATCGGGCCAGTCGCCGGGGCAGCTCAGGATGGTCAGCACCCGGCCCAGATCCTCATGCCAGGTGACTGCGAGGAAATGGAACTTGTGGCGGTTGTAGTAGTGCACCAGCCCCGCCGCCTGCTGGAAATGCGTGGGCGAGAACGACAGCGTCGTCTCGGCGCAGAAGCTCAGATGCTCCTGCCGGCGGGCCACCAGCGACTGCTCGAACCAGCTGCCGATCGATTCGCGCGCGATCAGGCGCAGCGCCGATCCGGTCATCTGGAAGATCCGCTCCGGATGCGGCGTCCTGAGCCACTGGAATTCCTCGGGCAACTCAGCCGTGTCGAAGCGGCGCCGCACCGGCGCGGGCGGCTCGCGCCGGACCGCCGGATCGGGCGCCTCGACCTCGAGAGCCGGCACAAGACCGCCATGGGAGAGCCTGAGCCAGCCATCCTCGCCCCAGACGCATTTCTGCAGGCCGGTCTCGCGGCCGAGCGGCGAGCGGCGGGTTCCGGGAATCGGCCGTGAGCAGAGATGGGTGTGGTAGATCTGACCATCCGGCGTGGTGACGATCTGGCCGTGGCCGGAGCGCTGCAGGGGCGCCTCGGGCGCATCCTTGGCGGTCATCAGGAAAGTGTCGGGATGCAGCTCATACGGACCGTCAAGCGTGCGCGACCGCGCCATGGTCACCGCATGGCCATAGCCGGTGCCGCCCTCGGCGACGGTGAGATAGTACCAGCCGTCGCGCTTGAACAGATGCGCGCCCTCGACCAGCCCGTGGCTGCTGCCCTTGAAGATGTTCTCAGGCTTGCCGATCAGCCGGCCCGCGCCCGCGTCATATTCCTGCATCAGGATGCCGGCAAAGGCCGGGTGCTTGGGCTGTCCGCCGATCGAGTTGGAGCGGTGGTTCCAGACCATGTTGACGAACCATTTGCGCCCGTCCTCGTCATGGAACAGCGACGGATCGAAGCCGGAGGAATTCACATGGACCGGGTCGGACCATGGACCCTCGATGGCGGGCGCCGTGACGATGTAGTTGTGGCTGTCCTTGAAATTGCCGTCGAACCGCTTGACGTCGGTGTAGACCAGCCAGAACAGGCCGTCGGCATGAGACAGGCAGGGCGCCCAGATGCCGCAGGAATCGGGGTTGCCGCGCATGTCGAGTTGGCTCGCGCGGGTCAGAGGCCGGCCCACGAGCCGCCAGGTGACCAGATCCGTCGAGTGGTGGATCTGCACGCCCGGATACCATTCGAAGGTCGAGGTGGCGATGTAGTAATCCGGCCCCACCCGGCAGATCGAGGGGTCGGGATTGAAGCCGGGCAGGATCGGATTGACAATCATTTTCGCGGCGGTCCCTTGCGTTCGGCCGAGGCCGCCCAGAGGTTGATGTCGGCGTCGCGGGCATAGGTATCGATCTCGGCGAGTTCGGCCGCGGTGAAGTCCTGGTTGTCGAGCGCGCCGACGCAGTCGACGATCTGCTGCGGTCGGCTCGCGCCGATCAGCGCCGTGGTCACCCTGCCGCCGCGCAGCACCCAGGCGAGCGCCATCTGCGCCAGCGTCTGGCCGCGGCGCTCGGCGATCGCGTTCAGCGCGCGGATGTTGCCGAGATTGCGCTCGGTGAGGAACTGGGCGTTGAGCGACTTGGCCTGCGCCGCGCGGCTGTCCTCGGGGATGCCCGCGAGATACTTGCCGGTCAGCATGCCCTGGGCCAGCGGCGAGAACACGATCGAGCCGATGCCCAGATCGTCGAGCGTGTCGAGCAACCCGTCCTCCTCGACCCAGCGGTTGATCATCGAATAGCTCGGCTGGTGGATCAGGCAGGGCGTGCCAAGCTGCTTGAGGATGGCAACCGCCTCGCGCGTGCGCTTGGAATTGTAGCTCGAGATGCCGGCATAGAGGGCGCGCCCCGAGCGGACGATGTGATCGAGCGCCTGCATGGTCTCCTCGAGCGGCGTTTCGGGGTCGAAACGATGCGAGTAGAAGATGTCGACATAGTCGAGGCCCATGCGCTTCAGGCTCTGGTCGCAGCTCGAGATCAGGTATTTGCGGCTGCCCCATTCGCCGTAGGGCCCGGGCCACATGCCGTAGCCGGCCTTGGACGAGATGATCATCTCGTCGCGCAGGCCGTGGAAGTCGGTGCGGAGGATCTCACCAAAGGCGGTCTCGGCCGAGCCCGGAGGCGGGCCGTAATTGTTGGCGAGGTCGAAATGGGTGATGCCGAGATCAAATGCAGTGCGGCACAGCTCGCGCTTCAATTCATGCGGCGTGTCGCCGCCGAAATTGTGCCACAGACCCAGCGAGATCGCCGGCAGCTTCAGGCCGGACCGGCCGGTGCGCCGGTAACTCATTGAATCGTAACGGTCGGGTGCGGGTGTCCAGGTCATGCTAGTCTTTCTGCTTGAGGAGTGCCGCGGCGTCCCTGATCCCCAGCGGGGCCGGTTTCGCGCAGCCGGTGGCCGGGCGGATGAAGGTGCCGGTCTCCCCAGAATGGAGGATCGCGGTCATCACGTCCACCACATGCAGCGCAAATTCCAGCGAACAGCGGTGCGGCCGGCCCTCGCCGATGGCCATCGCCATGTCGGCAAGGCCGGCGGTGCGGTAATTGGCCATCATGCCCTGATTGTGCTGCTGGTTGGGCACGCCCAGCGGATGATCCCAGTCCGGCAGGTCCTTCGCCACGCCGCCGGGGCCGATCAGCTCGACCTTGCCGCCGAAGAAATTCGGGTCCGGAACGATCAGACTCGCCTCCGTGCCGTAGAGCTCCATCGGGCGGTGGCCATGGGCCTTGACGTCCCAGGAGGCGCCGAGCGTGACGAGGGCGCCGTTCTCGAATTCGAGGATCGCATGCGCCGTCGTCGGCGTCTCGACGGTGATCATCTCGCCGTTGCGCGGCTCCGACGTGATCTTGCGCTCGGGCGAGGGAATCGAGGTCATGGCGGCGACGCGCACCACCGGGCCCAGCAGCTGGACCAGGTTGGAGATGTAGTAGGGACCGAGATCGAGGATCGGGCCGCCGCCGGGCTTGAAGAAGAAGTCGGGATTGGGATGCCAGTGCTCCATCCCCGGGCTCAGCACATGGCAGGTTCCGCCGGTGATGCGGCCCGCGGCGCCGCTGTCGACGAGATGGCGGGCCAGCTGATGGGCGCCGCCCAGGAAGGTGTCGGGGGCGGAGCCGACGCGAAGGCCCTTCTTGGCGGCCCTGTCGGCCAGGTCGCGGCCTTCGGCGACCGAGAGCACGAAGGGCTTTTCCGAATAGACATGCTTGCCGGCGTCCAGCACCCGGGCGGAGACCTCGTAATGCACCGCCGGCACCGTCAGGTTGACGATGATGTCGATGTCGGGAGCGGCGAGCAGGGCCTCGACGGTCTCGGCGCGGACGCCGAACTCGTCGGCCCGGGCCTTGGCCGCCTCGGGGTTGATGTCCGCGCAGGCGCGCATCTCGAGCCCCTTAAACAGCGGCGCGAGCTTGAGATAGGCGGCCGAGATGTTGCCGCAGCCGATGAGTCCAACGCCAAGGATTTTTGTCATGTCCGTCACTCCGCCGCGCCGCGCGCCCAGTCGATCGATCGCGCGGCAAAGCGCTGCACGTCCGAGGGATTGTCATGTTCCATGACGAGAAGCTTGGCCGGGGTCTCCGCGGCGATCTCCCTGAACAGCCGCGTCCAGTCCACCGTGCCGTGGCCGACATCGGCCCAGCCGTCCTCGTCCGTGGCAACGCCCGCGGGCGCGATGTCCTTGACATGGACCGCGGTGATCCGGTCGCCATGGCGGGCGATCCAGTCGGACGGGTCGGCGCCGCCGCGGATGATCCAGGCGATGTCGGCCTCCCAATCGAGGTCCGGCGCGGTGTCGAGCAGGACCTGCATCGGCACCGATCCGTCGGCGGTGGCGACAAACTCGAAATCATGATTGTGCCAGCCGAAGCCGAAGCCCTCGGCGCGGACCTTCTCGCCCACCGCCCCCAGGCGTGCGGCGAAGGCCTGCCAGCCGGCCCGGTCGGACGGGCGCTGGTCGGCCACGATGTGCGGGCAGAAGATGCGCTCGATCCCGAGCGTCGTCGCGGTGCCGACCACCGTGGCGAAGTCGTTCTCCAGCGCGTCGATGGAGAAATGCCCCGACGGCATGGCGAGCCCGTTCGCATCCATGTCGGCGCGGAAGCCGGAGGGGTCGGCATAGACGCCGCCGAAGCCCTCGACATTGCTGTAGCCGGCGCCGGCGAGCATCGCGAGCACGTCCGGCCAGGGTTGGAAATTGCGGGCGCTGTAGAGCTGGAAGGAAAAATTCATCGGCTTGGCTTTCCTCAAGGTGGTTGGTCAGAGTGCAGTCAGCGGATCGGCCGGGCGCGCCGGCAGGGCCGTCACAAGGCAGGCCTGCGGCAGGGTCCCGTCCGGACGGTCAGAGCCGAAGCTCCGTCGCGGCGTCGAAGATCGAGGCCTTGGCCGGGTCGAAGCCGATGCGCACGCGGTCGCCCTCGCGCAACTGGCTCTGGCCATCGACGCGAAAGCGGAACTCCCGGCCGTCGAGGATCGCCCAGACCAGCGTGTCGGCGCCCATCGGTTCGACAACCTCGATCTCGACCTCGGTGTTGAACGGCTCGCTCTCGGCAGCGGGGCCACAGGTCACATGTTCCGGCCGGATCCCGAAGATCACCTTCCCCGGACGCTCGTCGCTGACAAAGGGATAGCGCTCCAGCGGCACTCTGGTCACGCCGAAGCTGAGCTCGCTCGCGCCCTGCGGCGCGAACGCGCCTTCGAGGAAGTTCATTCCCGGCGAGCCCATGAAGCCTGCGACATAGAGATTGACCGGCTTGTTGTAGATCTCGTGCGGGCTTGCCAACTGCTGGATGATGCCGTTGCGCATGATGGCGATGCGGTCGGCCAGCGTCAGCGCCTCGATCTGGTCGTGGGTCACGTAGATCATGGTGTTCTTGAGCCGGTGATGCAGCCGCTTGATCTCGACCCGGAGCTCGGCGCGGAGCTTCGCGTCGAGATTGGAGAGCGGCTCGTCGAACAGGAACACGTCGACGTCACGCACCAGGGCGCGGCCGATGGCGACGCGCTGGCGCTGGCCGCCCGACAGCTGCGCCGGCTTGCGCTTGAGCAGCGGCTCGATCTGCAGCACTTCGGCGGCGCGGGCGATGCGCCGGTCGATCTCGTCCTTGGGGACGCGTGCGTTCTTGAGCCCGAAGGCCAGGTTGCCCTCGACCGTCATCTGCGGATAGAGCGCGTAGGACTGGAACACCATGCCGATGCCGCGATCCTTGGGCTCCTCCCAGGTGACGTTCCTGCCCTTGATGAAGATCTGGCCTTCGGAGACATCGAGCAGGCCCGCGATGCAGTTGAGCAGGGTCGACTTGCCGCAGCCCGAGGGTCCGAGAAGCACCAGGAACTCGCCGTCGCCGATGTCGAGGTTGAGGGTCTTGAGAACCTTGACCTCGCCGAAATTGAGGCTGAGGTCCTTGATCGATACGCTGGTCATGGTCAGCCTTTCACCGCGCCCGCGGCGATGCCGCGCACGAACAGTTTGCCGGATATGAAATAGATGGTCAGGGGAACGAGCCCGGTCAGGATGGTGGCGGCCATGTTGACATTGTACTCCTTCACCCCCTGCACCGAGTTGACGATGTTGTTGAGCTGCACCGTCATCGGATAGAGATCGGGCCTGGTGTAGATGACGCCGAACAGGAAGTCGTTCCAGATCCCGGTGACCTGAAGGATGATGGCGACGACGAAGATCGGCAGGCTCATCGGCAGCATGATCTTGAAATAGATGCCCCAGAACCCGGCGCCGTCGACGCGCGCCGCCTTGAACAGCTCCTCGGGCATCGAGGTGAAGTAGTTGCGGAACAAAAGCGTCAGGATCGGCATGCCGAAGACGGTGTGGACCAGCACCAGCCCGGTCAGCGACCCGTAGAGGCCCATCTCCCGGAGCAGGATGACGATCGGATAGAGCATCACCTGGTAGGGGATGAAGGCGCCGAAGATCAGGATGGTGAAGAAGGTGTCGGCGCCCTTGAAGCGCCAGTTGGCGAGCGCGTAGCCGTTGACCGAGGCGACCGCGATCGACAGCACCACCGAGGGGATCAGGATCTGCACGGAGTTCCAGAAGCCGCGCGACAGGCCGTCGCAGTTGAGCCCGGTGCAGGCCGTCGACCAGGCCTTGGCCCAGGGCTCGAAGGTGATCTCCATCGGCGGCGAGAAGATGTTGCCCATGCGGATCTCGGGCATGCCCTTGAGCGACGTGACGATCATCACATAGAGCGGCAGCAGATAGTAGAGCGCGAAGACGATCAGCGTGCCGTAGAGGAAGATGTTGGCGCGGGAGATGGACCGGCGCGGCTTGCGGCCGCTCGGGCCGGCCTCGGTCCGCGAGGGTGCGGTCGCGAGGGGGGCGGAGGTCGGGGCGGATAGGTCAACCATGCTTCTTGCCTCCGAATTCGAGATAGGCCCAGGGAATCAGCACGATCAGCACGGTGAGCAGCATCATCGTCGAGCCGGCAAAGCCCTGGCCGAGATTCTGCGACAGGAACATGGCGTCATAGACATATTTGGCCGGGACCTCCGAGGCGATGCCGGGCCCGCCGCCGGTCTGGGCGACGATGAGGTCGTAGAGCTTGACGATGCCCGAGGCGATGATCACCAGCGTGGTGATGAACACCGGGCGCATCATCGGGATGACGATCAGCAGATAGGTCTTCCATTTCGGGATCCCGTCGACGCGCGAGGCTTTCCAGATGTCCTCGTCGATGCCGCGCAGACCCGCCAGCATCAGGCACATCACCAGTCCGGTTCCCTGCCAGAGACCGGCGATCAGCACGCCGTAGATGACGATCTCGGCATTGTAGAGCGGATCGAAGGTGAAGTTCTCCCAGCCGAGATTGCGCACGACCTTCTGGATGCCGAAATCGGGATTGAGGATCCACTGCCAGACGAGCCCCGTGACGATGAAGGAGAGCGCGAAGGGATAGAGGAAGATGGTGCGGAAGGTGTTCTCGAAGCGGATCTTCTGGTCCAGCAGCGCCGCCAGCAGGAAGCCGATCACCAGCGAGAAGATCAGCGACAGGACCCCGTAGATGAACAGGTTCTCGATCGAGATCAGCCATTTGTTCGAGCTCCACAGGCGCTCGTACTGCTCCAGCCCGACGAAGGTCTCGCGCGGCAGCAGCTTGGAATTTGTGAACGAATAGGTGATCGTCCACAAGGTGCCGCCGACGAACACGACGCAGGCGGTCAGGATCATCGGGATCGCCGCGACCTTCGCGTTCAAATTTCTGAAAAGCTGGCTCGGTTTCCGGTCTGCCGCCATGTCGCCTTACCCCAGTTTGCACGAGTGGGACCCGCCATCGGGTCTTGATCCGATGGCGGGTTGCCGCGTTGGGCTTGGGTTAGTCGGCGCTGGCGACGATGTCGGCGAAGCGCTTCTGCGCGTCCGCCGCGGTGATCGACGGCGTGTTGAAGAACTCGACGAACAGGTCGTTGACCTGGGTCAGCGAGTCCGCGCTCATCAGCTGGTCGGGCGACTGGATGATGTTGCCCTTGGCAAGGATATCCAGGCCCTTCTTCATGCAGTCATTGGCAGCCTCGAGGTTGACGTCGCCGCGCACCGGCAGCGAGCCCTTCTTGAGGTTGAAGGCGACCTGGACTTCCGGCGACATCATCAGCTTGGCGAGTTCGCCCTGGGCTGCGGTCTTGGCCTCGTCCTTCAGCACCGGGAAGTAGAAGGCGTCGCCACCGGTCTGGATCACTTCATTGACGCCCAGGCCCGGAAGGCAGGTGTAGTCGGTGCCGGCCACCTGGCCGGCCACGGCGAACTCGCCCTGCGCCCAGTCGCCCATGATCTGGCCGGCGGCCTGGCCGGTGATCACCATGTTGGTGGCCTGGTTCCAGTCCTGGACCTTGGAGTTGGCGGACATGGCGCGTGCCTTGTCGGCGGCCTCGAACACCTTGGCAAGCTCGGGACCGGCCGCCAGTTCGGCATCCTTGTCGCCGTAGACCTTGTTGTAGACATCCGACCCGGCGAGCGCGACGACGAGCACCTGGAAGGCGAGCGAGGTCTGCCAGGACTGCTGGCCCATGGCCAGCGGGATGATGCCCGCCGCTTCCAGCGCCGGCGCTGCCGCGGCATATTCGTCCCAGTTCGTCGGCACCGGCACGCCGGCCTTTTCGAAAGCCGCGTTGGAGAGCCACAGCCATTGCTGCGAATGGATGTTGACGGGCACGCAATAGATCTTGCCGTCAAGCGTGCAGGAATCGAGCAGGCTCGACGGACGGACGATATCCTTCCATCCCTCGGCGGTGGCAATGTCGGTCAGGTCGCGCATCAGGCCGGCCTCGACCAGTTCCTCGGCCTGGCGGCCGTGGTTGAACTGGGTGGCGGCCATCGGGTCGCCGCCGGTGATGCGGCTGATCATGATCGGGCGGGCTGTGCCGCCGGAGCCGGCAATGGCGCCGTCGACCCATTTGTTGCCGGTGGCGTCGAACGCCTTGGCGAATTCGGCGACGGCTGCGGCTTCGCCGCCGGATGTCCACCAGTGCGTGACTTCAAGATCCACGGCCTTGGCCGAGGTCGACAGCGCCAGCAGAGATGCGCCGGCCAGAAAAAGCTTAAATGTATTCATCGATTTCCCTCCCAGGAAAGTTCCTCCTCCCGGTCCCGCCGCACTCCCGCAGCGTTCCGGGTCCACCGGTGTCCTCACACCATTTAAATCGATTGCATCGGCAAAAATGCTGCACTGCAATCGATTACATAAAGGTTGACCGCGAAGGGATTTGGAGTCAAGTGATATTTGCGTCACGTACCTCAAACTCGTTTCGCAGATGCGGGAATACAGTTCACCATGGAATCAAAAGCCCCCAATATCACCGATGTCGCCAGGCTGGCAGGGGTCTCCACCGCAACTGTCAGCCGGGCGCTGAGCAAGCCGGAAACCGTTGCGGATTCAACGCGGATAGCGGTGCTGGCGGCAGCCGAGCAGACCGGCTACCGGGTCAATCTCTCGGCCCGCAACTTGAGGCGCCAGCGCACCGGCGCCATCGTCATCCTGGTGCCCAATCTCGGCAATCCGTTCTTCTCCGAAATCCTCGCCGGCATCGAGTCGGCGCTGTCGCATGCCGATTTCAACATGCTGGTCGTCGACACGCGGCAGGCCTACATGAAGCCGCAACTGGTGTCGGAGTACCTGCACGCCACCCGCGCCGACGGCATCATCGCGCTCGACGGATCGCTGCCCGACGCGGTGCTGGCCGCGGCCAGCTCCGGCGTCGGCGCGCCGCCGGTCGTCTTCGCCTGCGAATGGACCCCGCATGACCGGTTCGCCTCGGTGCGGGTCAACAATGCCCGCGGCGGCGAACTCGCCATCGCCCATCTCGCCGGGCTCGGCCACCGCCACATCGGCATGATCGCCGGGCCGGAAGACAATGTTCTGACCGGCGCCCGCAGCCGCGGCGCGATGGACGGCTTCGCCGCGGCGGGCCTCCGGCTCGATCCGGCGCACCGGTTTCCCGGCGATTTCAGCCTCGAGGCCGGCGCCCGTGCGGGGCTGGCCTGGCTCGACCTCGCCGACCGGCCCAGCGCCATGTTCTGCCAGTCCGACCAGATGGCCTTCGGCTTCATCTCCGAGCTCGCCCGGCACGGCGTCTCGGTTCCGGGCGATGTCTCGGTGGTGGGGTTCGACGACATCGACATCGCCCGCCGCTTCATTCCGGCGCTGACCACGCTCCGGCAACCCAGGACCCGGATCGGCCTCACGGCGGCGGAACTGCTGATCGGCCATATCCAGACAACCACCAGTCTGGCAATCGAGACGAAGGTGCTCGAGGTGGAGCTGATCGTGCGGGAAAGCACGCGGGCCTTTGCCGGTTGAAACTTGAACAGGATCTCTTTATATAAGAGTTGTTAAATGTTCAAGGAACGGAACGCCGGTCATGCTTGATGCCCAGGACATGCTTGAAATGGAGCCGCGCATGAGCGAGGCGGCGAAGCTGATGGAGATGCTGTCGCAGCCGGTGCGCCTGCGCATCCTGTGCATCCTGCTCGATGGCGAGTACAGCGTGCTCAAGCTCGCCGACATGGCCGGCCTGTCGCAACCGGCGATGTCGCATCATCTGCGCAAGCTGCGCGACGCGGGTCTGGTCACCACGCGGCGCGACGCCCAGACCATCTATTATTCGCTCAAGGGCACGGAGGTCGCGGCCGTGCTTGAGGTGCTGCACGGCCTGTATTGCCATCCTTCCGGCAAGCCCGCCTGACCGGCAGCAGGCCTTCGGGCGCCTGTTTTCCACCCAACTGGCCTTAGAGTAAGGCAATCTGGCTATAGGCGCCGGCCTTGACATTTGGCCGGCCGGGAGGTCCGTTTGACGGGCGAACCGCCAGGGAGTTTCGCTGCGGGCAGCGGCGGAAGGCGGAGACGGCAAGGCGGAGCGTGGCGTGCGGAGACCGATCGTCGGACCGCGCGTCATCGGGAGGATGAATGAACCAGACCAACGCGCCGGACGTCGCGCCCGACGATGCACCCCACGGCCCGACCGGGATCCGCAAGACCACCTGCTACATGTGCGCCTGCCGCTGCGGCATCGATGTCCATCTGAAGGACGGCAAGGTCCATTACATCGAGGGCAACCGCGACCACCCGATCAACAAGGGCGTGCTCTGCGCCAAGGGTTCGGCCGGAATCATGCAGCATTATTCGCCGGCGCGGCTCAGGAAGCCGTTGCTAAGGACCGGTGAGCGCGGCTCGGGCGAATTCAAGGAAATCGAATGGGACGAGGCGCTGGGGCTCGCCACGAAGTGGCTGGGAAATGTCCGCCGCAGCGATCCGCGCAAGCTCGCCTTCTTCACCGGCCGCGACCAGAGCCAGTCGATGACCGGCTGGTGGGCGCAACAGTTCGGCACGCCCAACTACGCCGCCCATGGCGGCTTCTGCTCGGTCAACATGGCCGCCGCCGGCATCTACACGATGGGCGGCGCGTTCTGGGAGTTCGGCGCGCCCGACTGGGACAGGACCCAGCTGTTCATGATCTTCGGCGTCGCCGAGGACCATGATTCCAACCCGATCAAGATCGGGCTTGGCAGGCTCAAGGCCCGCGGCGTCAAGGTGATCGGCGTCAACCCGGTGCGCACCGGCTACAACGCGATCGCCGACGAGTGGCTCGGCATCACACCCGGCACCGACGGGCTGCTGATCCTGGCGCTGGTGCATGAGTTGCTCCGCACCGGCCGGATCGATGTCGACTATCTCATCCGCTACACCAACGCGCCCTGGCTGGTGATCGACAATCCGGGTGGCGCTGATGACGGGTTGTTCGCCCGCGATGACGAGGGAACTCCGCTGGTGGCCAGCCGCAGCACGGGCGAGATCACATCCTCGGCCACGCCCGGTGTCAAGCCGGCGCTCAAGGGCAGCTTCGAACTCTCCGACGGCCGCCGCGCCCGACCCGTGTTCGAAATGTTAGCCGGCAAATATCTCGATCCCGACTATGCGCCTGCCGCCGTGGCCGAGCGCACCGGGATTGCAGCCTCGACCATCATCCGCATCGCCGCAGAGATCGCGGAAGCGGCGTTTACGCGCGAGGTGATCGTCGAGCAGCCCTGGACCGACATGAAGGGCGAGCGCCACGAGCGCATGATCGGCCGGCCGGTCACCTTCCACGCCATGCGCGGCATCTCGGCCCATTCCAACGGCTTCCAGACGGCGCGCGCGCTGCACCTGTTGCAGATCCTGGTGGGCTCGATCGACTGCCCCGGAGGCTTCCGCTTCAAGCCGCCCTATCCGCGCCCGGTCGCAGGCCAGCCGCGGCCCCATGGCGGCGCCTGCGCCGACACCGCCCTTGCAGGCCCGCATCTGGGCTATCCGCGCGGGCCGGAGGACCTGCTGCTCGAGGCCGACGGAGAGACCGCGCAGCGCATCGACAAGGCGTTCTCCTGGGACGCGCCGCTGTCGGCGCACGGGCTGATGCACATGGTCATCTCCAACGCGCACGCCCGCGATCCCTACGGCATCGACGTCTTGTTCCTCTACATGGCCAACATGGCCTGGAATTCGTCGATGAACTCGACCTCGGTGATGCGGATGCTGACCGACAAGGACCAGAGCGGCGAATATGTGATCCCGAAGATCATCTATTCGGACGCCTATTCCTCCGAGATGGTGGCGTTCGCCGACCTGATCCTGCCCGACACCACCTATCTCGAGCGGCACGACTGCATCTCGCTCCTGGACCGACCGATCAGCGAGCCCGGGGCGATGTGCGATTCGATCCGCTGGCCGGTGGTCGAGCCCGACCGCGACGTGCTCGGCTTCCAGAGCGTGCTCTTGGATCTCGGCGCAAGGCTCAAGCTTCCGGGCATGACCGACGCCGACGGCAATCCGGTCTATCGCGACTACGCCGACTACATGGTCAACCACCAGCGCAAGCCGGGCATCGGCCCGCTGTCGGGCTGGCGCGGCACTGATGGCTCCAAGACCGGGCGCGGCGAGCCCAACCCGGACCAGCTCCAGCGCTACATCGACCATGGCGGCTTCTCGGAGGCGCATGTGCCGGCCGAAGCGCTCTATTTCAAGCACGCCAACCGGGCCTGGAGCGACTGGGCGATCGCCCAGGGCCTGCAGGACGGGCCGGTCGAGAACATCTTCCAGCTCTATCTCGAGCCCCTGCGCAAGTTCCAGCTTGCCGCCGAAGGCAAGATCAAGCCGCAGCCGCCCGAACATCACCGCGACCGGATCGCCGCCTGTTTCGATCCGCTGCCGGTCTGGTATCCGCCCTTCCTCGAGCACGGGCTCGACGACGACGCCTTCCCGCTCCACGCCATCACCCAGCGGCCGGCGGCGATGTACCATTCCTGGGGCTCGCAGAACGCCTGGCTGAGGCAGATCCACGGCGAGAACGCCCTTTATGTGCCGGGCAAGGTGTGCGACCGGGCCGGGCTCAAGGACGGCGACTGGGCGCTCTTGACCTCGCCCTCGGGCGAGATCCGCGTGCCGGTCCGCCGCATGGACGCCGTCAACGGCTCGACGGTGTGGACCTGGAACGCCATCGGCAAGCGCGCCGGCGCCTGGGCGCTGGACAAGGACGCGCCGGAGGCCACGCGCGGCTTCCTGCTCAACCATCTGATCGACGAGTTGTTGCCAGCCAAGGGCGACGGCCGCCGCTGGGCCAATTCCGACCCGATCACCGGCCAGGCGGCCTGGTTCGACCTCAGGGTGTCGATCCGCAAGGACCCCGACCAGTCGGGAGGGGTCAGCCTGCCGCACGCGAAAGCCCAGGCGAGCCCGGTCGGCGCGGCACCCGCCACCGTGCGCCATGGACGGGAGCCAGCCCTATGACCAGCCTTCCCGCCACCACCGAGAGGCGCCTCGGCCTCGTCATCGACCTCGACACCTGCGTCGGTTGCCATGCCTGCGCGGTCAACTGCAAGGAATGGAACTCCGGCGCGCAAGATTCGCCGCTGTCGGATGTCGACGCCTATGGGGCGGACCCGTCGGGCGCCTGGCTCAACCGCATCCACACCTTCGAGGTGACGCCCGAGGGCGCCCCGGCGCAGATCGTGCATTTCCCCAAATCGTGCCTGCATTGCGACGACGCGCCCTGCGTCACCGTCTGCCCCACCGGGGCCAGCCACAAGCGCAGCGAGGACGGCATCGTGCTGGTCACCGAGGACATGTGCATCGGCTGCGGGCTCTGCGCCTGGGCCTGTCCCTATGGCGCGCGCGAGATGGACCCGGTCGAGAACGTCATGAAGAAATGCACGCTGTGCGTCGACCGGATCTACAGCGAGACCCTTGCCGAGGAAGACCGGATCCCGGCCTGCGTGCGCACCTGCCCCTCAAGCGCCCGGCACTTCGGCGATTTCAACGACCCCACGTCCAACGTCTCGGTTCTCGTCGCCGCACGCGGCGGCATCGACCTGATGCCGGAGATGGGCACGAAGCCGGTCAACAAATATTTGCCGCCCAGGCCCAAGACGAACGCCGCGACCCGGACCGACCCGGCCCGGCCGGCCGCCGCGTGCCAGCCGGACACGCCCAGGCCCGAAGGCTTCCTCGGCTGGCTCGACGCCGCGCTCGACAGACTCGGATAGACCCATGCATCCAGCCATCTCCGTCATCTTCTTCACGGTTGCCTCGGGCGCGGGGTTCGGGCTGATCTTCCTCCTGGGCCTCGGCTTTCCGGTGGGCGGCGGTGCGGGACGGGCCTTCGCGGTCTCGCTTGCGGGCGGCGGGCTCGCGGTCGCCGGGCTCATCGCCTCCACCTTCCATCTCGGCCATCCCGAGCGGGCCTGGCGGGCGCTCAGCCAGTGGCGCTCGAGCTGGCTGTCGCGCGAGGGCATCGCCGCGATCGCGACGCTCGGCCTGTTCGGCATCTACGCGCTCGTCTGGATGTGGAGCGGATCACGGCTCCAGATCCTCGGGCTCTTGGTCTCGCTCGGGGCGGCCGCGACCGTGTTCACCACGGCGATGATCTACGCCCAGCTCAGGACCGTGCCGCAGTGGAAGACGCGGCTCACGCCCGCGGTCTACCTGAGCTTCGCGCTCGCCTCGGGCTGGCTTCTGGCTTCGGCGCTCGGCAATCACGCCGCGCCGGGACCCTGGGGCATTGCGCTCGTCATCCTCGCCTGGGCCATGAAATGGGCCTGGTGGGTCCGCGCCGGCCGCACGCGTCTGGCCGACAGCGGCTCAAGCCCGGAAACGGCCACGGGCCTCGGCTTCATCGGCAAGGTGCGTCTGCTCGAACGCCCGCACTCAGGCGAGAACTATCTCACCCGGGAGATGGTGCATGTGATCGGCCGCAAGCATGCGCGCAAACTGCGCGGCCTGGCGCTGGCGCTGGGCGCGGTCCTGCCGGTCGCAATCCTGATCATCACGGCGCTCACCAATGCGCCGGCGCCGGTCAATCTGCTGGCCGCACTGTCGATGCTCGCAGGCCTGCTCGCCGAGCGCTGGCTGTTCTTCGCGGAAGCCGAGCACGCTGTGTCGCTGTACTACGGCAATCGTTAGCGGGCGATCCTGACAGACCGTCAGGATCGCCTCTTCATCACACAGCTCAGCCCGTGCCGCTCTTGCGCGCGGCAAGAACCTGGCGCAGCAGCACCGGCGAGGCTAGCGCCACGCCGATCAGCATCGTGGTCAGGCCCGGCGCCACCACCAGCAGCGCCACCAGACCCAGCCACACCCGTTCCAGCCGCGCCAGGGGCGCCACCATGAAGCCGGTGAAGGCGCCCGCCAGCAGCACGATGCCGAGCGTGGCGCCCGTGAGCGTGACGGCGAACGCCTCCCAGGTGAAGCCTTGCGTCACGATCAGCAAGGCCGGCGAATAGACGAAGACGAAGGGCACGAGCGCCTTGGCGATGCCGAGCCGGAAGGCGGTGTTGCCGGTCTGGAACGGGTTCGAGCCGGCAATGCCCGCCGCCGCATAGGCCGCGAGCGCCACTGGCGGCGTGATGTCGGCCAGAACGCCATAATAGAAGACGAAGAAATGCGACACGATCGGCTCGACGCCGAGCAGGGTCAGCGCGGGGGCCGCGACCGAGACCAGGATGATGTAGGTGGCGGTGGTGGGAATGCCCGCGCCCATCAGGATACAGGCGAAGGCGGTGAACAGCAGCGTGAAGAACAGCGCCAGCGCGTTGATTGACACCCAACCATCGGGCAGCAGCGGCGTCAGCGTGGCGCCGATATTGGCTGCCGTCTGGGTGATGATGTAGGACAGCCGGAAGGCGGTGCCGGTCAGGGTGACGACGCCCACGACGATGCCGACCACGGCGGCAGCCGCGCCAACGGCGAGCGCGTATTTGGCGCCGAGCGACAGCGCGTCGATCAGATCCTTCACCGTCAGCCGGTTGTGCGGCGTGATGAAGCCCACCACGATGCAGGCGGTGATGCCCCAGACCGCGGCATAGTCGGGCGTCCGCCCGCTCAGAATAAGGTACATAAGGACCAGCAGCGGAATGACGGCCAGCCAGTTGTCGGTGAACACCTTCATCATCTGCGGCATCTCGTCGGGGCGCAGGCCCCTCAGCCCCAGCCGCTTGGCCTCGAAGTGCACCATGGCGAAGATGCCGACATAGTGCAGCAGCGCCGGGAACATCGCCGCATAGACGATATCGCGATAGGGAATTTCCAGGAACTCGACCATGATGAAGGCGGCGGCCCCCATGATCGGCGGCGTGATCTGCCCGCCGGTCGAGGCTGTCGCCTCCACGGCCGCGGCAAAATGCGGCCGGTAGCCCACCTTCTTCATCGCCGGGATTGTCAGCGACCCGGTGGTCACGGTGTTGGCGATGGAGGAGCCCGAAATCGTGCCGAGCAGGGCGGACGAAAAGATCGCCACCTTGGCCGGTCCGCCGGCATAGCGCCCGGCGATCGAGGAGGCGGCGTCGATGAACAGTTTTCCAAGCCCGATGCGGGTCGCGAGCACCCCGAACAGCACGAACAGGAACACATATTTCGCCACCGCGCCGACAGCGATGCCGTAGATGCCCTGGTCGGTCATGTAGAGGTGGTTGACCAGCGCATTCCAGGACGCGCCGGGATGGCGGAACACGCCGGGCATGTGTTGCCCGAACATGCCGTAAGCCATGAAGGCCACCGCAATCGCCGTCAGCGTCCAGCCGATCGAGCGCCGCGCCGCCTCGAGCGTGAGCAGGATCAGCGCGGTGCCCATGAACACGTCGAAGCCGGAGGGATTGCCGACCCGCACCGAGATGGCGCTGGCGGGCAAAAGCGGCAGGTAGAGGGCGGCGGCGACGGCGAGCAGGCCGAAACCCCAGTCCCAGATGCCGATTCCGCCCGGACGCAGGAAACTGGACGGATAGAGCGTGTCGTTCTCGCGGCGGGTTGCGCCGAACACCAGGAAGATCAGGCCGAGCACGAAGGAAATGTGGATGCCGCGATGGACGAGCTCGCGGATCAGGCCGAAGCCCGCCGCATAATAATGGTAGATCGACATGGCGACGAGCGCCGTGGTGACGAGAACCGCCACCGTCCTGCCGGTCGGCCGGAACGCCATTTCCGGATCGTATTTGCGCTCGAGTTCCGCCAGGTCGATGGTCGGGTCGGTTGCTCGATTATCGGTCCCGCTCATGGCGCCACCCTCCGGCTTCACAAAACAATACGGCCGCCCGGTTTCCCGGACGGCCAATGCTGGGCTTTGCCCTCAGCCTACTGGATCAGGCCGGCTTCGCGGTAGAACTTTTCGGCGCCCGCATGCAGCGGAATGCCGATGCCTTCCAGCGCGGTTTCCTTGGTCACCGACTTGCCCTTGGCGTGGCCGGCATCGAGCAGGGCGCGGGTGCTGTCGTTCCACAGCGCCTTGGTGATCTCGTAGACCAGGTCTTCGGTCTGGGTGGCGCTGGTCAGCCACTGCGCGCCCACGGCGACCGTGTCGGTGCCGGGAACGTTCTGATAGACGCCGTCCGGGATCGGATCCTTGGAGAAGAAGGAAAATTCGGCGATCATGGCGTCGACTTCAGGACCTGAAATCGGCACCAGAACCACCTCGGCGCTGGAGGCGAGTTCCACCAGAGTGCCGGCCGGATAGCCGCCGACAAAGAACAGCGCATCGAGCTGGCCGTTGCGGATGGCGTCCGACGCCGGGCCGGGTTTCAAGTTTTCCACGGTGATGTCGGCTTCGGTCAGTCCGAAGGCCGCGAGGATCAGCTGGGCGTCGACATAGGTGCCCGAGCCCGGCTCGTCGAGCGAGACGCGCTTGCCCTTAAGGTCGGCGACGGAAGTGATGCCCGACGCCTTGGAGGCCACCAGGTGAATATGCTCGGGATAGAGGGCTGCGATGGCGCGCAGGTCTTCCATCGGCTCCTGGCCTTCAAACGTGCCGGTGCCCGAATAGGCCCAGTAGGCGACGTCGGACTGGGAGAAACCGGAGCTCAGGATGCCCGATTTGATGCCGTTGACATTGGCGACCGAGCCGCGCGAGGACTGCGCGACAGCCACCAGTCCGGGAACGCCGCAGGAGCCGCCATCGTCGCAGGCGCGCGAGCCGGGCGGATTGGAGATGGCATTGGCGATGGCGCCGCCGAGCGGGAAATAGGTGCCGCCGGTGCCGCCGGTACCGATCGAGAAGAAGTTCATTTCCTGGGCCTGGACCCCGGCCGCGCCGAGGACCAGGGCGGCGCTGACCACCACGGCCTTGGTCGCGCGCGACAGCGTTGACGTCAGAATTCCCATGCGTATCTCCCTGTTTTTACTGGACCCGGCTTGCCGCCGGGCTGTGTCGTGGATTGGCTTGGCCGATCCGCTGCCGGCCGCATCCACCACGGCAATGTTGCCGTTTGAAAGGGGTTTGTCAAAGGCCTGGCCCGGTGTCAGTCCTCGAGCGCACCGATTCTCGCCGAGGGCGAGGGCTGGTCGGCGACGAGCTTGAGGAGATCGTCGCCCATGCGGATGAAGCGCCGCGCCCGCCGTGTCAGCACATAGCCCGGCTGCGGCGCATGCACCTGGGCGGCCCCGCCCGGCTCTCCCGGACGGGCGACGACCTCGGCCACCAGCTGGCCCGCCGCCACGCGGTCGCCGGGGACGACATGATAGAGAATCGTGCCGCCCACCGGCGCCTTGATCATCTCGACATTGGCGATCGGCTTGGCGACGAAGTCCGCTCGGAGTTCCGCCGGTGTTGCACCGTCATCCGCGATCACGCCGCGCATCACCAGGAAGCGGTAGAGCCCGTCGGCATCCTTGCGCGCGGTTGCCGGGTCGACATCGAGCTGGCCGCGCAGCTCCACCGTCGTGCAGCAGTGGCCCTTGAGATCGCCGCCCCTGGCTTGGGCGACCATCTGGGCGAAGGCCGCCTCCTCGAAGGCGCAGTCGGAGCCGGCGTTCCACAGCACCACGGCCTCGGCGTCCAGGCAGGCGGCGAGATCTTCCATCTCCGGCCAGAGCCGGTCGGGGATATAGAGATACTGCACGCCCTCGTCGTCGCAATGCAGGTCGAGCACGATGGGGTGGTCGTCGGCGAGCGCCAGCAGCCGGCTCTTGAGCCTCCGGTCGGCGAAGACGGCCGCGGAAGGCGCATCCAGACGGCGCAGGCCGGTCTCGTCGGGAATCGGGAAATCGCGGTTGAAATTGATCCGGTTGCCGGTCGAGAACCGGCCCATGTGCTGGCTGAACAGGTGCTGCGCCGCGCCGATCGGATTGGCCTGGGGCACCAGCGTCAGCGATCCGAGGAGCCTTCCCTCGGCTTCCGCCCTGACGAGCTCCGGGATCAGGTAATGCAGCGCCGCCGGCCCCGGCCGCTCGTCGGCATGGAGTGCCGCCTGGATATAGACCCTGGGCGCGGAAGCGTCGCTTCCCTCGAGCCTGTGGACGACGAGCTCATAGGCAATGCCCGGGGTTTCGCCGGCAAGGGTCTCGGTCTCGGTCTTCATTGCATCTCACCTTGAACAGAAGATGGGGAAAAAGCAGGGTGCGGGTCTGCGTCTCGGCGTCCGCCCCGCGCCTGACGATTACACAAGCCGGGCGCTTATGTCGCTGAGAATTTCGCGCGCCGCATTGTGCCCCGGAACACCGGTGACGCCGCCGCCGGGATGGGTCGAGGAGCCGCACATGTAGAGCCCCTTGAGCGGCCCGCGATAGGCGCCGTAGCCCAGAACCGGCCGGGCCGAGAACAGCTGGTTGAGGCTCAGCTTGCCATGGAAGATGTCGCCGCCCACCAGCGACAGAACCCGCTCGAGATCGAGCGGCGAGAGCACCTGGCGGCCGATCACGCTTTTTGCGAATCCCGGCGCGTGGCGGTCGACCGTGCCGATCATCAGGTCGGCCACCGCCTCGCGGTGATCGTCCCAGGACGACCCGCCCGGGAAGCCCTCGGGCAGGACCGGCGCCACGTGCTGGCAGAACAGGCTCGCCACATGCTTGCCCGCAGGCGCCAGAGAGTCGTCGAGCGTCGAGGGGATCAGCATCTCGACCACCGGCTGGCGCGACCAGCCATGGGCGCGCGAATCCATATAGGCGCGGTCCATGTAGTCGAGCGAGGGCGCGATGATGATGCCCGCGGTCAAATGATCTCCGGGTTCGGGCCGGGCGGTGAAGACCGGCAGCCGGTCGAGCGCGACGTTCATCCGGAAGGTGCCCGAGCCGCTCTGCCAGTGGCCGATGCGGCGGCGGAAGTCCTCGGGCACCGGCGCGTCCTTGAGCAGGGCGCCGACCAGCAGCTGCGGGTGGATGCTGGAGGCTGCGAGATCGGCGGCCAGGCGCTCGCCGTCCTCCGTGACCACGGCGCTGACGCGGCCGCCCTTCGTCTCGATCGTCGCCACCGGCGCGCCGGTGCGGATCACCACGCCCTTTTCCGCACAGGCGCGGCGCATGGCCTCGGTGATCGCGCCCATGCCGCCGATGGCGTGGCCCCAGACGCCCTGCTTGCCGTTGACCTCGCCGAAGCAGTGATGCAGCAGCACATAGCCCGTACCCGGAGTATGGGGACTAACCCAGGCGCCGACGATGCCGTCGAAGCCGAACAGCGCCTTGACCGGATCGGTTTCGAACCAGCGGTCGAGGATCTCGGCCGCCGAACAGGTGAAGAGATCGAGCACGTCGCGCCGCGCCTCGAGCGTGAGGTCTGCGAAGCGGCGTCCGAGCGAGGCGGTCTTCAGGAGCTCCGGGATCGCCGACAGCCAGTTGCCCTCGGTCACGTTGGGCGGGGTCTTGAGCAGCAGGTCGCGCAGCACCGAGGCCGCGTTCTCGAGCATGACGCCATAGCCCTCAAGCGCGTCGGCGTCGCGTTCGGAAAACTGCGCCACCGAATCACGCGTCCGGCCAGGCCCGGCCTCGAGCGCCCGCCCGTCGGGAAGCGGCAGGAAATTGCCCATGCGCCGCTCGACAATGGTCAGGCCGTGGCGGGCAAGGTCGAGATCGGCGATCACCTTGGGATTGAGCAGCGACACGGTGTAGGAGGCGACCGAATTGCGGAAGCCCGGGTGGAACTCCTCGGTCACCGCCGCCCCGCCGACAAGATCGCGCCGTTCGAGCACCGTGACCTTGTGGCCGGCGGATGCCAGATACCAGGCGCAGACCAGGCCGTTATGGCCGCCGCCGATCACCACCGCATGCTTCATCGCGAAAATCCCCGTCCGTTGCGGGGCGCATCCTGCACCGGGAGGGATCACCCATGCAATCCCGCGCGGCAAGCCGCCACAGGGATCCGGAGCCCGGAGGTGCGGACGGCGTGCGCGGCGTGCGAGGGCGACCTGCAAAGACGAATTCAGGGCGCGACGCCCGAACTCCCTCGATGCGTCGGCCGTCAGGAATCGTTGGCGGGGCGGCGCGGGGCGAGCTTCTTTCGGGCGAGCCGGTCGACGATCTCGGTGGCGAGTTCGACGTTGAACCGCAGGTGCAGGCCGTTGTCGGACCGGGCCACGGCGGCACAGGAGAACTTCGCCTCCACGCCCTCGATCACCAGGTAGAGATGGTCGGCGACCTGGCTTGGCACCGGCACCGCGACAAGGCAGCCGCTTTCGGAAATGTTGACCATCCTGCAGGGCTGCGAGGTGTAGCCGCGCACCCCGCGGCGAAGGTAATACACCGTTGCCAGCTTGTTGATGGCCCGTCGCTTGCGCAGGCGCTGCTCTACGCCGGCAAGGCGCGTCAGATAGTTTCCCGGTGCGCTCATCTGTGGTCCCCGCACATTACTTGTTTCTAACCTATAAGTTTTGAGGGGTTAAAAACGTGTATATTTTCGAGAAATCGCCCGTAAGAAAACGCGAGTCCCGGACATACATCGTAAAGCATAGCGACGGCCGCTCCGGACCCCGGCCGCCGCCCCGGCCTTGACGCCGGCCCCGCCATGGTGCGCAATCGGGCATGTTCGATGCCAAAGATGATTCGCCCAGCAACGCCACGGAATTCACCGTCAGCGAACTCTCCGGCTCGATCCGCCGGACGGTCGAGGACGCCTTCGGCTTCGTGCGGGTACGCGGCGAGATTTCCGGCTATCGCGGACCGCACTCCTCGGGCCACGCCTATTTCTCGCTCAAGGACGACAAGGCGCGCATCGAGGCGGTGATCTGGAAGGGCGTGTTCTCGCGACTCAGGCACAAGCCCCAGGAAGGCCTCGAGGTGATCGCCACCGGCAAGGTCACCACCTATCCCGGATCATCCAAGTACCAGATCGTCATCGAGGAAATCGAGCCCGCGGGCGCTGGCGCGCTGATGGCGCTGCTCGAGGAACGCCGCCGCCGGCTCGCCGCCGAAGGCCTGTTCGACGAGGCGCGCAAGCAGCTGCTGCCGTTCATGCCCGGCATCATCGGCGTCGTCACCTCGCCCACCGGCGCCGTTATCCGCGACATCCTGCACCGGCTCGAGGACCGGTTTCCGGTCCATGTCGTGGTCTGGCCGGTCAGGGTGCAGGGCGAGAGTTCGGGGGTGGAGGTCGCCCAGGCGATCGCAGGCTTCAACGCGCTTCCCCCCGGCGGGCCGATCGCCCGGCCGGACCTGATCATCGTCGCCCGCGGCGGCGGCAGTCTCGAGGATCTCTGGGGCTTCAACGACGAGGCGGTGGTGCGCGCCGCCGCGGGGTCCGACATCCCGCTGATCTCGGCCGTCGGCCACGAGACCGACTGGACGCTGATCGACCACGCGGCCGACCGCCGCGCCCCCACGCCCACGGGCGCGGCCGAAATGGCGGTCCCCGTCAAGGCCGACCTAGTGGCCCATGTCGCGGGGCTCGCAGCCCGGCTCCGGTCGGCGCAGTCGCGCACGCTCGACCGGCGGCGCGAGGCGCTGCGTTCGCTCGCCCGCGCGCTGCCGACGCTCGACAGCGTTCTGGCGCTGCCGCGCCAGCGGCTCGACCGCTCGGCCCAGGGACTCGGCCAGGCGCTGCAGCTCAACACCGCCAACCGCCGCCGGGGCTTCGAGCGCCAGGCCGCGCGCATCACGCCCGCGACCCTGGTCTCGGCGATCCGCGACAAGCGGCAGATGGTGCGCGACAGGGCCTCGCGCGCCGACCGTGCGCAGGAGCGCCGGATGGATGCCTGGCGGGCGCGGCTCGACCGGCACGCGGCCGTGCTCTCGGCGCTGCCGCGCCGGATCAGGGACGCCCAGGCTCGCGGCCGCGACCGTCTCAAGGGCTTGCACCACCGCGCCGAGATCGCGCTCACCCAGATGCTCGGCCAGCGCCGACGGGCGCTCGGCGCCCAGGCCCGCGTGCTGCAGTCGCTGTCCCATCACAGCGTGCTCGGGCGCGGCTTCGCGGTGATCCGCGATGCCGACCGCAAGGTCCTGTCCCGCGCCGCCCAGGTCGAGGCCGGCGCCCTGCTCGCCATCGAATTCGCCGACGGCGAGGTCTCCGCGCTCACCCAAAGCTCCGGCCAGCCTCCCTCAGCCCCGAAGAAACCCGTCCGCGCCCGCGGCGGCGAACCCGGCCAGGGCAGCCTGTTCTAGACGGCCTGTTCGGGACGGCCTCGACAATGGGTTCAGCCGGCAATCCATCCTGCAGCATCCTCGCCGGAGAGATAGGCGCCGTGGACGGTCGCGGGATGGTCGGCATGGGTGGCTTCGCCGGCAAAGACCAGGCGCCCGTCCCAGTCGGCGCCGGCAAGGGCCTGCCGTGTCTCCCGTCCGCTGCCGACGGCGGCGAAGGAATAGGCGCCGAGTGCAAACGGGTCGCCGCCCCAGCGGCTGATCTGGGCGGCCACGGGATCGGGCACGGACTGGCCGAAAATGGATCTGAGGACGGTCATGGCATCAGCTATCGTCGCAGCATCGTCGAGCGCCTCGATGTCGCGGGCGGCGACGGCGGCATTGAAGCCCATCAGCACCGGTTCGCCGCTGATGGCGCTCAGGGACAGCCATTGCGCCCAGTGGCCGTCGCGCGCGCCGAGATAGCTGAACACGTCGCCCGATTGCGGCCAGAACACGCGCCCGAAGCGCAGGCAGCATTTGTTCATCAGCCCCATGCCGAGCCCGTCGATCGCCGCCCTCCTGGCCTTGCCGAGCGGATGGCTGAAGCCGATCGTTCCGGCCTTGAGCACACCCAGGGGCACGGTCACCAGCGCATGGCGCGCCTGGTGGACGGCGCCCGTGCCGGTGACGACCCGCACGCCACCGCCGGCCTTCTCGATCCGGACCACGGCCGCTCCGGTCTGAACCTCAAGGCCTTGCGCCAGATGCGCGGGCAGCGCGCCATAGCCCTTCGGAAACAACGCGTCGGCGCCGCCATAGTCGCCGCTGTCGTCGAAGTTCCATGCCGAAAGCTCCTGCCATCCGGCGGCGTAGTCGAGCTCGATCTCGGCATGGACGACATGCCGGACACGCCGCCGCATCTCGTGGTCGAGACCGGCCCAGTCCGGCAAGGCCTCGACCGCGCGGCCGAGCGAGATGTCGGCCTCGCGCGCCTCGGCGCGGGCGCGGGCCGTGTCGATCAGGGCCTCGGCGCGTTCCGCCGCGTCATCGATGTTGACGCGCCCGCCGCCGGGCGCAAACACCGGGTTCGGGTCCCAGCGTGTCTGCCTCAGCGGGACACCCGCCGCGTCCGCCAGGCGCGTCAGCGGGTTGCCGACGGTTCCGTGGATCCAGCTCGCCCCCAGGTCGACCGGGACGCCGGGCCAGCTTGTGCTGGTCCAGACCCGTCCGCCGATCCGCGCGCGCGCTTCCAGCACAAGTGTCGCAATGCCTCGCTCGGTCAGCGCCCGGGCGGCCGCCAGGCCGGCCATGCCCGCGCCGATGACGATCACATCGGGCTTGGACTGCGCCCTGGCCGGCGCGATGGGGCAGGCGACCGACGCCAGGCCAGCCAGAAATTCCCGTCGCGACACCATCCCCAAGCTTCCCTCCCGTCAGGCGCATGACGCCCGGCCTCACGCGACCACGGCACCGTTATGCGCCAGATTAGGCCGCCTAGCCCAAAAGAAA
>NZ_JAUXOD010000053.1 GCF_030682515.1 Hoeflea sp.
ACTGACCTGGCATTGGCAGCCGACATCCGGTTGGCATGCGCCGTGGCGTCCTCGGGAATTCGACGCCTCAGCAGCATCGACAGGGGAAGGATCAGCAGCACCGGCACGATCGCAAGCACCAGATAGACGGCCCGCCAGCCATGCTCGCTCAGGATCCCGGCGAGCAGCATGGGCCAGATCGCGCCTGACAGATAATTGCCGCTCGCGGCAATCGCCACGGCGATACCCCGCCTCTTGTAGAACCAGTGTGAAATATCGGCGATCAGCGGCCCGAAACTCGCCGCCGTGCCGAATCCGATGATGAAATGGGTGACCGTGAGCATCATGACCGACCCGCTCAGCGCCGCCAGTCCGAACCCCGCCGCGATGGTGAGCGCCGAGCCGGTCAGCGCCGCGGTGATGCCCCATCGGTCCACCGCGCGGCCGACGACAAGATTGCCGAGCCCGAAGCCGACCATCGTCAGTGTATAGGGAAGCGACGCATCGGCGCGGGCAATCGCGAACTCGCTCTGCACGGCCGGCATGATCACGATGACCGCCCACATTCCGACATTGCCGATGACGGCGATCGCCAGCGTGGCGCCGAGCCGCATCCACGAGTACCGGCTGTCAAGGATATCGGCATCTGTCATGGCGGCCAACTTATGGAGCGCCGCCGCATTTGTATAGCAGGCAGTCGACGCAAAAGACGGAGACCGGATGGCCCCCAGGACAAGCCAAAGCCGATTGTTCTTGAAACGCCCCGACATCCGCGCCAAAAGTCAGTTCTAGGCATGCAGATACGACGGGGAGGCAGCGCATTGGCCGGCACGAAAACGATAAAACCAGTCCCTGGCGACGATCCGTTACCACCCCGTCTTGCGGCACTGCCTGATGTCGCCACTGCCTCGGGCGTGCCGCAGCACCGCGTCAAGGCAGGCCGGGCATGACCGCATCGATTGCACTGCTCGGCACCGGCCTGATGGGCCTGCCCATGGCGCGGCGGCTCCTCGGCGCGGGCTTCGACCTGACCGTCTGGAACAGGGATCCGGCCAAGGCCGCGCCTCTCGCGGACGAGGGCGCCCGCATCGCCCTTGACCCCACGGAAGCCGTCGGCCGCGCCACCCACATCATCACCATGCTGACCGATGGCGCGGCGGTCGACCATGTCCTGTTTCACACCGGCGTGGCCGGCGCGCTCCGCGCCGGCGCGACCGTCATCGACATGAGCTCGATCCGGCCTTCCCAGGCCCGCGATCACGCCGCGCGCCTTTCAGAGCGCGGCGTGCGCCATCTCGATGCGCCCGTGAGCGGCGGCACCAAGGGCGCCCAGGCCGGAACCCTGGCGATCATGGCCGGCGGCGATGAGCAGGTGTTTGCGGAGGCGCTCGATCTGTTCAAGCCCATGGGCCGGGCGGTTCGCGTCGGTCCGTCCGGCGCGGGCCAACTCGCCAAGCTCGCCAATCAGGCCATTGTCGGCATCACCATCGGCGCCGTTGCGGAAGCCACGCTGCTGGTGTCTCAAGGTGGCGGCGACCTCGAGGCCTTCCGCAGCGCGCTTTCAGGCGGATTTGCCGATTCCACCATCCTGCAGCTGCACGGCGCGCGCATGCAATCGGACAGCTTCGAGCCCGGCGGCCGGGTGCTCGTCCAGATCAAGGATCTCGACAACGTGCTCATCGAAGCCCGGGCGCTCGGCATCCGGCTGCCCATGGTGGAGGCCGTTCGCGACCGCTTCGCCCGACTGGCGGACGATCTCGGCGGCGGCAATCTCGATCACTCCGCGCTCTTCCTCGAACTGCTTGATCTCAATGGGCTTTCCAGGGGTCCGCGGGGATGATCAGCACCGGGAGGGCGGCGGCGATGGCCGGCGGGCAGGCACCGGCTTCTGGCCCGCTCGACCCCGCCAGAATGCCGCAGGCTCCAGGCTGTGAAGACAGCTTGACCGGATTATCGAAGCCCACGATGGTGGCGCCATGACCACTGCCGCCGCAACGCCCATACGCCGCATCTCGATCCTCGGCTCGACCGGTTCCATCGGCCGCAACACGCTCGATGTCATGGAGCATCTGGGTGGCCGCGACGCCTTCGAGGTCCCTGCCATCACCGGGATGGGCAACATAGACCTGCTGGTCCGGCAGGCGCGGCAGACCGGCGCCGGCTTCGTCGCGACCGCCGATCCCGATCGCTACAAGGAACTCAAATCCGCGCTCGCGGGCTCGGGCATCGAGGCCGGTGCAGGGCCGTCGGCGCTCGTCGAAGCCGGCCATCGCGACACGGATCTCCTGCTGGCGGGCATTGTCGGCATCGCCGGGCTGGCGCCGACGCTGGCCGCGGTCGCGGGCGGCGCCGACATCGCGCTCGCCAACAAGGAATGCCTGGTCTCGGCCGGCGACCTGTTCACGGCGGCGATGAGCCGGGGCGGCGGCAGGCTGCTGCCGGTGGACAGCGAGCACAACGCCATCTTCCAGGTGCTGGAGGAAAACCAGCGTCATGCGATCGAGCGCATCATCCTGACCGCGTCGGGCGGACCGTTCCGGGACTACACACGCGAGCAGATGGCCGCGGTGACGCCCGAAGTGGCGGCCGCCCATCCAAACTGGTCGATGGGGGTCAAGATCTCGATCGACAGCGCCTCGATGTTCAACAAGGCGCTCGAGATGATCGAGGCCCGGCATCTGTTCGGCCTGCGGCCGGATCAGATCGAAGTCATCGTCCATCCCCAGTCCATCATCCACTCCATGGTCGGCTACACGGACGGCTCGGTGCTGGCCCAGCTCGGCGCGCCCGACATGCGCCATGCGATCGGCTACGCCATCTCCCATCCCCGCCGCGCCAACCTTCCGGTCGAGCGGCTGGATTTTGCCAGGCTTGCCCGGCTCGATTTCACCGCGCCCGACGAGTCCCGTTTTCCGGCACTGGCGCTGGCCCGCACCGCCATGCGGCGCGGCGGCCTGCAGGGGGCAATCCTCAACGGCGCCAAGGAAACGGCGCTCGACGCCTTCATCGCCGGCCGGACCGGATTTCTCGACATGGCCGACATCGTCGCCGAAACGATGGACCGTCTCGATGACGGCCGCGCGGCCGCAAGCATCGAGGATGTCTACGCCGCCGATCTGGAGGCGCGCGCGGTGGCGCGGTCGCTGCTGCGACAACCCGCCTGACCCTCCCATGCAAAAGGGCGGATCCCGGGATCCGCCCTTTTGTCTTTTCCAGAAGTCCCTGCAGGCCTCCAGGCCTGGTTCGCTTATCCGGCGGCTGTCACCGCCCGCTTGGCCATCACCTTGACCAGATTGGCCCGGTAGGCCGACGAGGCGTGGATGTCCGACATCAACTCCCCATCGTCGACGGAGATGCCGTCGAGCGCCGCAGGGGAAAAATCCGACGCCAGCGCCCGCTCCATCTCGGCCTGCCGGAACACGCCGTTGGAGCCCGCGCCGGTGACCGCAACCCGCACCGAGCCATCGCCCTGCCGGGCGACGAAGACGCCGGTGAGCGCATAGCGCGATGCCGGATTGGGGAACTTCGAGTACCCGGATTTGGCGGGCGCGGTGATCTCCACCGCCACGATCAGTTCGCCGTCCTCGAGCGCGGTGTCGAACATGCCGGTGAAGAACTCATCGGCGCTGATCGAGCGCGTGTTGGTGACGATGGTCGCATTGAGCGCCATGAGACCCGCCGGGTAATCCGCCGCCGGATCGTTGTTGGCGATCGAGCCGCCGATGGTCCCCATGTGCCGCACATGCGGGTCGCCGATATGGGCGGCCAGATGCGCAAGACCCGGGCAGGCCTTGGCGACCTCGGCGGACCCCGCCACCTCCGCATGGGTGGTGGCGGCGCCGATGCGGATTTTCCCGCCATTGACCGAGATGCCCTTCATCTCGCCCACATGCCTGAGATCGACCAGATCCGAGGGGGCGGCGAGCCGCTGCTTCATGGTGGGCAGCAGGGTCTGCCCGCCGGAGAGATATTTGGCCTCGTCATTGCTTGAGGCCAGCTTGACGGCGTCCTCCACCGAGGAGGCGCGGTGATAATTGGTTGCATACATGTGTCTGCCTCCCTTTCCTACTGTGCCGACCGGATCGCTGCCCAGACGCGTTCAGCGGTGGCGGGCATTGTCAGGTCATTGTTGCCGATGGCGTCCGTGATGGCGTTGATCAGCGCCGGCGGCGAGCCGATGGCGCCCGCCTCGCCGCAACCCTTGATGCCGAGCGGGTTCGACGGGCATGCGGTTTCCGTGGTCGAGACCTGGAACGAGGGCAGGTCGTCGGCGCGCGGCATGGTGTAGTCCATGTAGCTTGCCGTCAGCAGCTGCCCGTTCTCCGGGTCGTAGTGGGTGCCTTCGAGCAGCGCCTGGCCGATGCCCTGCGCCAGCCCGCCATGCACCTGGCCCTCGACGATCATCGGGTTGATGATCTTGCCGAAATCGTCGGCGGCGACGAACTGCACGATCTCGGTCTTGCCGGTCTCCGGATCGACTTCGACCTCACAGATGTAGCAGCCGGCCGGGAAGGTGAAGTTGGACGGGTCGTAGAACGCGCCCTCCTTCAGGCCCGGTTCCATGCCCTGGGGCAGGTTGTGGGCGGTGTAGGCGGCAAGCGCCATCTGGAACCACGGCACGCTCTTGTCGGTGCCGGCCACCTTCAACTCGCCATTCTCGATGACGATGTCGCTCTCGTCGGCTTCCATCAGGTGGGCGGCGATCTTCTTGGCCTTGGCCTCGACCTTGTCGAGCGCCTTGACCACCGCCGACATGCCCACCGCGCCCGAGCGCGAGCCATAGGTGCCCATGCCCATCTGCACCTTGTCGGTGTCGCCGTGGACGACCGACACGCTGTCGATACCGACGCCGAAGCGGCCGGCGACAAGCTGGGCAAAGGTGGTCTCGTGGCCCTGGCCATGGCTGTGCGAACCGGTCAGGATCTCGACAGTTCCCACTGCATTGACCCGCACTTCGGCCGATTCCCAAAGCCCCACGCCTGCGCCGAGCGAGCCCACCGCGGCCGACGGCGCGATGCCGCAGGCCTCGATGTAGCAACTCATGCCGATGCCGCGGAGCTTGCCCCGGCTCTTGGCTTCCGCCTTGCGCGCGGGAAAGCCGTCATAGTCCGACGCTTTCATGGCGGCCGACAGCGAGGCTTCATAGTCGCCCGCGTCGTAGCACATGATCACCGGCGTCTGGTGCGGGAACTCGCGGATGAAGTTGGTCCGCCTGAGCGCCGCCGGCGTCACGCCCAGTTCGCGCGCCGCCGTCTCCATCACCCGCTCCATCAGATAGGTGGCCTCCGGCCGCCCGGCGCCGCGATAGGCGTCGACCGGCACGGTGTTGGTGTAGACCGTCCTGACATTGGCGTGGATCGCCGGGATGTTGTACTGGCCCGACAGCAGAGTGGCGTAGAGATAGGTCGGCACCGAGCTCGAGAACAGCGACATGTAGGCGCCGAGATTGGCGATCGTGTCGACCTTGAAGCCGGTGATCCGGTTGTTGGCATCGAACGCCATCTTCACGGTGGAGACATGGTCGCGGCCGTGCGCGTCGGTGAGGAAGGCCTCGGTCCGGTCGCAATTCCACTTGACCGGCACGCCGGTGCGCTTGGACGCCCACAGGCAGACGATCTCCTCGGGATAGATATAGATCTTCGAGCCGAAGCCGCCGCCCACATCCGGCGCGATCACGCGGAGCTTGTTTTCGGGCGCCACATTGTAGAAGGCGCTCAGCACCAGCCGCGCCACATGCGGGTTCTGCGAGGTGGTCCAGAGCGTGTAGTGATCCTCGCCCTCGTCATAGACGCCGAGCGCCGCGCGCGGCTCCATCGGGTTGGGAACCAGCCGGTTGTTGATAATCTTCATCTCGGTGACATGCGCCGCCGAGGCGATCGCCGCATCGGTGGCGGCCGCGTCGCC
>NZ_JAUXOD010000070.1 GCF_030682515.1 Hoeflea sp.
CCGACCCCGCCATGAATTCATGGTCGGCCAGATGCCGGTCGAGCACGTCGAGCTGGCGCTTGACCTCCATGGCGAAGCGGTCGATGGCGTATTTGATCTTCATCGGCGCATAGGCGTAGAAATGCCCGAAGCCGCCGCCGAGATAGGGGCCGGCGCCCATCTGCCACATCAGCCAGTTCATGGTCTCGGCGCGGGTGCGCGGGTCGGTCGACAGGAACGCGCCGTATTTCTCGGCGAGGTAGAACAGGATCGAGCCGCTCTCGAACACGCGGATCGGCGCGCCGCCGCCCCGGGGCGCGTGATCCATCAGCGCCGGGATCTTGGAATTCGGGTTGACGTCGACAAAGCCCGAGCCGAACTGGTTGCCCTCGCCGATGTCGATGCGCCAGGCGTCATATTCGGCGTCCGCGTGCCCGGCTTCGAGCAGCTCTTCCAGCATCACCGTGACCTTGACGCCATTGGGCGTGGCCAGCGAATAGAGCTGCAGCGGATGCTTGCCCACCGGCAGCTCCTTGTCGTGGGTGGCGCCTGCGATCGGCCGGTTGATATTGGCGAACTGCCCGCCATTGCCCTTCTCCCACTGCCAGACGTCCTCCGGCTGGTAGCCTGCGGGGAAGTTCTTCTCGGGCGGAAATTTTGTCTCGTCAGTCATGGATCGGGATCCTTTTTGGTGAAGGTGGGTTCACCGGGAATATAGGGTATATGCGGCTGATTGCAGCAGTTTGTGTGCATGAGGGGACTCCCTCTTTAAGGGAGTTGCCAGAGGGTTTTCCCCACCTCCCCTCAAGGGGGAGGCGGGGAGTCTGCAGGCGAATCCCGCACTCAAGGCCTGGGTGTTGACCAAAGCCCGCCCCACCGTCATGCCGGACTTGATCCGGCATCCAGCCAGCCCGGGTCCCCGGGCTGAAACGAGTCCTTTGACCCGGCAGACGCCGGGTCGCTGGATCCCGGATCAGGTCCGGGATGACGGAAGACGCGATATCTCTCGCCGTTTCGGGCCGCGTGCAGTGGGTAGCCGTCCTCGCCTCAGACATCGTCGCTCCAGCCGCCGTAATCATCGTCGCTCACCTGTTCGAGCCAGGTGACAGCCACGCCGTCGAGCGCCTCCTGGATGGCGATGTGCGTCATCGCCACGTCGGGCGCGGCGCCGTGCCAGTGCTTCTCGCCCGGCGGAAACCAGACCGCGTCGCCCGGCCGGATCTCCTCCACCGGCCCGCCATCGTGCTGGGCCCGGCCGAGGCCGGAGGTGACGATGATCGTCTGCCCCAGCGGATGGGTGTGCCAGGCGGTGCGCGCGCCGGGCTCGAACGTCACCGCCGCGCCCTGCACCCGGCCCGGCGCTTCGGCTGTGAACAATTTGTCGAGGCGGACGGCGCCTGTGAAGTAATCTTCCGGGCCCTTGGCCGAGGGCGTCGATCCTGCGCGGGTGATCTTCATGGGATGGTCCTTTGATGTGGGCGGCTAGGACTTCCCAACCTCCCCCTTGAGGGGAGGTCGGAGAAGCAAGCCGGACGCGAAGCGGACGGCACAGCTGATCCGGGTGGGGGTATGAGGGCAAGGCGGGCTTGATTGACCCCCACCCGGCTCTGTCGCGCTGCGCACGCCAATCGCCCCGGGGCCGAGCCACGGGTCTCGTCCCGTCCTTCGGACCCCCTCAAGGGGGAGGTTGGGCGCCAGCATGTGAGTCCCACACTCAAGGCCCGGATGTGGACGCGAGTACCCGCCACTCCGTCATACCGGACTTGATCCGGTATCCAGCCAGCCCAAGTCCTGATAAGAGTCTTCCGACCCGGCAGACGCCGGGTCGCGGGATCCCGGCTCAAGGCCGGGATGACGGGAATTCCAGCATATGCCGATGCAACAGCCATCATCCCCTCACAACGGAATATTGTCGTGCTTGCGCAGCGGCTGCGTGACCTTCTTCGTCTTCAGCATCTCGAAGGCGCGGACCACCCGTCGACGGGTCGAATGCGGCAGGATGACCTCGTCGATGAAGCCGCGCTGGGCGGCGACGAAGGGGTTGGCGAAGCGGTCTTCGTAGTCCTTGGTGCGTTGGGCTATCTTGTCGGGATCGCCGAGTTCGGAGCGGTAGAGGATTTCGACGGCGCCCTTGGCGCCCATCACCGCGATCTGCGCGGTCGGCCAGGCGTAGTTGACGTCGGCGCGGATGTGCTTGGACGCCATCACGTCATAGGCCCCGCCATAGGCCTTGCGGGTGATCACAGTGACCTTGGGCACGGTCGCCTCGGCATAGGCGAACAGAAGTTTCGCGCCATGCTTGATGATGCCGCCATATTCCTGGCTGACGCCCGGCAGGAAGCCCGGCACGTCGACGAGCGTCAGGATCGGGATGTTGAAGGCGTCGCAGAAGCGCACGAAGCGCGCCGCCTTTTTCGACGAATCGATGTCGAGGCAGCCCGCCAGCACCATCGGCTGGTTGGCCACCACGCCGACGGTCGAGCCGTTGAGTCTGATGAAGCCGCAGAGGATGTTGCGCGCGTGACCCGCCTGGATCTCGAAGAAATCACCCTCGTCGCCGACGCGGGCAATGACCTCGCGCATGTCGTAGGGCTTGTTCGGATTGTCCGGGATCAGCGTGTCGAGCGCCTGCTCGATCCGGTCAGGCGCATCCGCGGTGGGCAGCGACGGCGGCGCCTCGCGGCTCGACAGCGGCAGGAAGTCGAACATCCGGCGAATCTCGATCAAGGCCTCGACGTCATTGTCATAGGCGCCGTCGGCGACCGAGGATTTCTTCGTGTGGGTCGAGGCGCCGCCCAACTCTTCCGCGGTGACGATCTCGTTGGTCACGGTCTTGACCACGTCCGGGCCGGTCACGAACATGTAGCTCGTGTCACGCACCATGAAGATGAAGTCGGTCATCGCCGGCGAATAGACCGCGCCGCCGGCGCAGGGGCCCATGATCACCGAGATCTGCGGGATCACGCCCGAGGCCTGGACATTGCGCCAGAACACCTCGGCATAGCCGCCGAGCGAGGCCACGCCCTCCTGGATGCGGGCGCCGCCCGAATCGTTCAAGCCGATCAGCGGCGCGCCGTTCTGGACGGCCAGATCCATCACCTTGCAGATCTTCTCTGCATGGGTCTCCGACAGCGAGCCGCCGAAGACGGTGAAATCCTGGGAGAAGACATAGACCGGGCGGCCGTTGATCGTGCCCCAGCCGGTGATCACGCCGTCGCCCGGAAACACCTGTTGCTCCATGCCGAAATCGGTGCAGCGATGGGTCTTGTACATGTCGTATTCCTCGAACGAGCCCTCGTCGAGGAGCACGTCGAGGCGTTCGCGCGCGGTCAGCTTGCCCTTGCCATGCTGCGCGTCGATGCGCGCCTGCCCGCCGCCGAGCCGCGCCTCGGCCCGCTTGAGTTCAAGCTGTTCAAGAATGTCGCGCATCCATAGCCTCTCTTTTCAAACCCCGTGCCGCCATGCCGGTCCATCCCGACTGGTAGCGCGAATGCGGCGCGCGGAACAGGGTTGAAAAGGTAAGCATGTTGCATTAGCAATCATTGCAATTGTTTTTTGCAAACTTGCGAAGTTGTCCATGCGCGCACGCAAACTCTTCATCGGCGGCCGGATCCGCGCCATTCGCGGCGAGCACGGATTGACGCAGGCGGGCTTTGCCACGCGGCTCGGCATCTCCGCCAGCTATTTGAACCAGATCGAGAACAACCAGCGCCATGTCAGCGCCTCGGTGCTGCTAGCGCTCGCCGAAGCCTTTGCGGTCGACATCACCACGCTGTCGGACCAGGACAGCGACCGGCTCTTGGCCGATGTGTCGGAGGCGCTGGCCGATCCGGTCTCGGGCGGGACCCAGCCGTCGCTCAACGACGTCAAGCTGGTGGTGCAGAACGCGCCGTCCTTTGCCCGCGCCTTCGTCGCCCTGCACCAGGCGATGCGGCGCTCCGGCGACCAGCTGGCCGAACTCGACGAGACGCTGGAGCGTTCCGGCGCGCTCTCCGATCCCACGCCCTATGAGGAGGTGCGGGACTTCTTCCACTATGTCGACAACTACATCCACGAGCTCGATTTGGCCGGCGAGGCGCTGAGCCGGGAGCTTGCGAAAAGTCGCGGCGCGAGCCTGAAGGCGCTGGCCGACCACATCGAGCGCCGCCACCGGGTGCGGGTGGCGATCGGCGGCGGCGGCGACCCGGGGACAGGGCAGGGCGATGCGGCTGGCGGCGGGCTGCGCCGCTTCGATCCGTTGAGCCGCGTGCTCTGGCTCAACCCGCGCACGCCTGCCTCGACGCAGGCCTTCCAGATCGCCTTCCAGATCGCGCTGATCGAGCATGACGCGGCGATGACGCGGATCATCGCGGATGCGAAGTTCCGCTCGGCGGATGCCGCCGGCATCTGCCGCATCGGGCTCGCCAATTACTTTGCCGGCGCCGCGATCTTGCCCTATGGCGCGTTTTCGGCCGCCGCGCGCGAGCTGCGCCACGACCTGGTGCTGCTCGCCGACCGGTTCTCGACCAGCCTCGAGCAGGTGGCGCACCGGCTCTCGACCCTGCAGCGGCCGGGGCAGAAGGGCGTGCCGTTCTTCTTCGCCCGGGTCGACAAGGCAGGGAACATCACCAAGCGGCATTCGGCCACCAAGCTGCAATTCGCCCGTTTCGGCTCGGCCTGTCCGCTGTGGAACGCGCACTCCGCCTTCGAGACGCCGAACCGCATCATCCGCCAACTCGCCGAGACGCCCGACGGCGTGCGCTATCTCTGCCTCGCCACCGCGGTCACCAAGCCGGCGGGCGGCTGGCGCGATCCGGTGCAGACCTATGCCCTGGCGCTCGGTTGCGAGGTGACCCATGCGGGCGAGCTGGTCTATGCCGACGATCTCGACATCGCCCGCGCCAGGGCCTTCGAGCCGATCGGCGTCTCCTGCCGCATCTGCGAGCGCCGCGACTGCCACCAGCGCGCCGTTCCTCCGCTCAAGCGCCGGCTGATCGTCGACCCCAACACCCGCAAGACGGTGCCCTACGGGCTGGAGTGACGCCGCCCGCTCCCGGCCTGTGCGGCCAAGACTTGCGGCGGGGAGTGCGCCGGGCTAGGAATTTGCACCCCGCGAAGGGAAAAGCGAAAGGCGGATGCGGTGACCAGCACGATCTATGTTCTCAACGGACCCAATCTCAATCTCCTGGGCAAGCGCCAGCCGGAGATCTATGGCCGCGAGACGCTCGCCGATGTCGAGATCGCCTGCCTGAGCCAGGCTGAAAGCTACGGCCTTCAAGTCCGCTTCCTGCAGTCCAACGCCGAGCACCAGTTGATCGACTGGATTCACGAGGCGCGCGACGAGGCGGCCGCCATCATCATCAATCCCGGCGCCTTCACCCATACCTCGATCGCCATCCTCGACGCGCTCAACGCCTTCGAGGGGCAGGTGATCGAGGTGCATATCTCCAATGTGCACAAGCGCGAGGAATTCCGCCGCCATTCCTATGTCTCGCTCCGCGCCGACGGCGTCATCGCCGGCTGCGGCACGCAGGGCTATCTGCTCGCCATTGACCGTGTCGCCAAGCTGGTGACCGCCGCCAACTGAGCAGTCCCGCTCAGAAGTCGAGCGGCGCGTTGTCGGTCACTTCCTTGATGACGAAGAAGCTGCGGATCTGGCGCACGCCCGGAAAGCCGATCAGCTGCTCGCCGTGCAGCCGGTTGAAATCGGCCATGTCGCGCACCCGGACCTTCAGGAAATAGTCGAAATCGCCGGCCACCAGATGGCAGTCGAGCACGAAGCTCAGCTTGCGGATGGCCGCCTCGAAGGCGGCGAAGCTTTCGGGCGTTGACCGATCGAGCACGACGCCGACCATGACCAGCGCCCCGCGCGACACCGAGTGCGGATTCACCACGGCCCTGAAACCCTTGATGAAGCCCTCGTCGATGAGCCGCTGGGTGCGGCGGTGGCAGGTGGCCGGGCTGACGCTCACGCGCTGGGCGAGCTCGGCATTGGAGAGCCGGCCGTCGGACTGGAGCAGCTTGAGCATCCTGCGATCGATCTTGTCGAGTTCGGCTGTCATGAAAGAACCTTCCGCAGTTTTGCCATTCAATGGAAGACTGGCCTAGATTATGACCATTTTCATGGCAGATCTTAAATCTAGCGACGTCACTTTGAAAGCACCTTTCATCGCCTTTCGGCTAGTATTTTCTCCTGCGCATCCCCGCCTTTGCCAGACCCGGCCTCAACCACGGACACGACCCATGAACCTTTCCAAATTCGAACGCTACCCACTCACCTTCGCAGGCCCCACCCCCATCGAGCACCTGCCGCGGCTGACGGCGGCCATCGGCGCCGGTGTCGAGATCTACGCCAAGCGCGACGATTGCAATTCGGGCCTGGCGCTCGGCGGCAACAAGCTGCGCAAGCTCGAATACATCGTGCCCGACGCGATCGCCGCGGGCGCCGACACGCTGGTCTCGATCGGCGGGGTGCAATCCAACCACACCCGCATGGTCGCCGCCACCGCCGCCAAGATCGGCATGAAATGCGTGGTCGTCCAGGAAAGCTGGGTGCCCCATGACGACGCGGTCTATGACCGGGTCGGCAACATTCTGTTGACGCGCCTGATGGGCGCCGACAGCCGGCTGGTCGACGAGGGCTTCGACATCGGCATCCGGAGAAGCTGGGAGGACGCCATGCAGTCGGTGCGCGACCGCGGCGGCGTGCCCTATCCGATCCCGGCCGGCGCCTCGGTGCACAAATATGGCGGGCTCGGCTATGTGGGCTTCGCCGAGGAAGTGCGCGCCCAGGAGGCCGAGATGGGCATCAAGTTCGACTTCATCGTCGTCTGCGTCGTCACCGGCTCGACCCAGGCCGGCATGATCGTGGGCTTTGCCGCCGACGACCGCGCCGATCGCGTCATCGGCATCGACGGCTCGGGCACGCCCGGGCAGGTGCGCGCGCAGGTGCGCTTAATCGTCGACAACACCGCCGAGCTGGTGGAATTGGGCCGCATGGTGCGCGACGACGAGATCATCATCAACCCGGACTACGCCTACCCGGCCTATGGCGTGCCGAGCCACGAGACCAACGAGGCGATCAGGCTTGCCGCAAGGACCGAGGCGATGATCACCGACCCGGTCTACGAGGGCAAGTCGATGCAGGGCATGATCGATCTCGCCCGCAAGGGCTTCTTCCCCGCGGGATCGAAGATCCTCTACGCCCATCTCGGCGGCGCGCCAGCGCTCAACGGCTACAGCTACACCTATCGCAACGGCTGAACAGGCCCGGCGACTGGGCCACGCAAACCGCCTCGCCCGCCGCCTCGCCCCCATGGGCGGGGCGCCGTCCGTCCGGCTTTTCTTTGCGGCGATTTGACACGGGTCAAGGCAGATATCCCGCTTCGGTGTCAAACTACTTTCTTTCAACAGAAAGGGGCTCCGCGTGGACGACATCAAAAGCGAACCGGTTGTAAAGCTTATGGACGGAGCCGCGCCGGAAAATCCGGCGGCCGCGCTCGACACCGGGGTGATGGACGAGATCCCGCCGGGGGCGAGCCAGGCCAGCCCGTCCCTGACTCAGACCGTCAGTCCGCCCGAGACCACCCGCGGCGGGGGCGCCGGGACCGACGAGGCGGACCTGCCCGAGGCGAGGCCCGGGCGCCTGCGGACCGCCGAGATCCGCAAGGACGACGCCGCCATCGCGCAACTGTTCGAGCAGGGCGTCTATCCCTACAGGACCAAGATGCGCCGCCTGGCCTACGAGCACGAAAAGGCGCTGCTGCAGGTCGAGCTGCTCAAGGCCCAGCGCTGGATCGAGGCCACCGGCCAGAAGGTGATCATGCTGTTCGAGGGCCGGGATGCCGCCGGCAAGGGCGGCACCATCAAGCGCTTCATGGAGCACCTCAACCCGCGCATGGCCCGCGTCGTGGCGCTGTCCAAGCCCACCGACCGCGAGCGCTCGCAATGGTTCTTCCAGCGCTATGTCGAGCATCTGCCGGCTGCCGGCGAAATGGTGCTGTTCGACCGGTCCTGGTACAACCGCGCCGGCGTCGAGCGGGTCATGGGCTTCTGCTCGCCCACCGAATATCTTGAATTCATGCGCGAGGCGCCCGAGATCGAGCGCATGCTAACCCGCTCCGGCATCCTGCTGTTCAAGTACTGGTTCTCGGTCACGCAGGGCGAGCAGCTCAGGCGCTTCGCCGAGCGCGAGAAGGACCCGCTCAAGCAGTGGAAACTGTCGCCCATCGACAAGGCGTCACTCGACAAATGGGATGACTACACCGAGGCCAAGGAAGCGATGTTCTTCTACACCGACACCGCGGACGCGCCCTGGACCATCGTCAAGTCCGACTGCAAGAAGCGCGCGCGGATCAACTGCATGAAGCATTTCCTCTCGAGCCTGCCCTATCCCAACAAGGACCGGTCGGTCGTGCATGCGCCGGACCGGCTGATCGTGGGATCGAGCAGCCACGTCATCGGCGCCGATGACCATATTCTCGGCAAGACCCTGCATCCCGATATCCGCAAGCCCAAGGCTTCGGCCGGCTGAACTGCACGCCCCGCGGATCCATGCCTGGAAGCGCCGCCACAAGCGGCGCTTTTTCTGTGGGCTTCGGACCCGTATATATTTCGTCCCTTGAATATGGATTTTCGCTTATATATATGGAGAGGAGAAACGCCAACGCCCCCGCAGCAAGATGGGCATGACGCAAGAGGGAAGCCGAATGGAGACAGTTTTCACACCATGGATGTCGCTCGCGGGCGGCGTGCTGATCGGGATTTCGGCCACGCTATTGATGGCGATGAACGGCCGCATCGCCGGTATGACCGGCATCATGACAGGGATCATCCCGCCGTTTTCGACCGACTGGCCCTGGCGCGTTGCCTTCCTCGCCGGCGCCGTGATCGCGCCGGTCATCTATCTCGCCGCCGGCGGCGCCATCCCCTATGCCGTTCCCGTCGCCCTGCCGCTCCTGGCGCTGGGCGGCCTGATCGTCGGCGTGGGCGTCTATTTCGGCGCCGGCTGCACCTCCGGCCATGGCGTCTGCGGCATGGCGCGGCTGTCGCCGCGGTCGATTGCGGCGACCGTGACCTTCATGATCTTCACCGGACTGACCGTCTATGTCGTCCGCCATGTGGCGGGGCTCTGAGCCATGGCCAAGCTGTTTGCATCGCTCGTCATCGGCGCCATCTTCGGCCTCGGCATCGCCATCTCCGGCATGGCCAATCCGGCAAAGGTGCTCAATTTCTTCGACGTCGCGGGCACCTGGGACCCGAGCCTGATCTTCGTCATGGGCGGCGCGCTGCTGACCACGGCGCTTGGCTACCGGCTGGTGTTCGGCCGGCGGCAGAAGCCGATGTTTGACGCCGCGTTTCATCTGCCGGTCAACAAGGCGATCGATACACGGCTTCTGGCCGGCTCGGCCACCTTCGGCATCGGCTGGGGCATCGCCGGTTTCTGCCCGGGCGGGGCCATTCCCGCGCTCGGCTTCGGCGGCGTTACGGTGATCGTGTTCACGGGCGCGATGGTGATCGGCATTGTGCTGGCCCGCTCCCTAGACGGGCTGCGCCAAAAGCCCGCCAAGGCATTCTGAACGAGTTTCCGGGCCAACTGGCGTGGCCCGGGCAATCCACATAAGCGCCGCAGCAAACAGGTGGCGTGCCAACAGATTTTCCGAAAAGAGGAGATGATACAGTGTCGAACTATCCAGTGGACATGTCGGTCACACCCGAGGTCAAAGCCTTTTTCGATCCCGACACCAACACCATCAGCTATGTGGTCAAGGACCCGGGCTCGAGCGCCTGCGCGGTCGTCGATTCGGTGATGGACATCGATTATGCCGCCGGCCGCATCACCTATGGCCACGCCGACGAGATGATCGCCTGGATCAAGGCCCACGGGCTCACGCTCGAATGGATCATCGAGACCCATGTCCATGCCGACCATCTGTCGGCAGCGCCCTACATTCAGGACAAGCTCGGCGGCAGGATCGGCATCGGCGACAAGATCATGGTGGTGCAGGACACCTTCGGCAAGATCTTCAACGAAGGCACCGAGTTCCAGCGCGACGGCTCCCAGTTCGACGCCCTGTTCAAGGACGGCGACACCTATCAGGTAGGCACCATGCAGGCCTTCGCCATGTACACGCCGGGCCATACGCCGGCCTGCATGGTCCATGTCATGGGCAATGCGGCCTTTACAGGCGACACGCTGTTCATGCCCGACGGCGGATCGGCGCGCGCCGATTTCCCCGGCGGCGACGCGGGCGTGCTCTATGATTCGATCCAGAAGGTGCTGGCGCTGCCCGACGAGATGCGCCTGTTCATGTGCCACGACTACGGCCCCAATGGCCGCGACATCCAGTGGGAGACCACGGTCGGCGAGGAAAAGGCCCACAATATCCATGTCGGCGGCGGCAAGAGCCGCGAGGACTTCATCACATTCCGCACCGAGCGCGACAAGCAACTTGGCATGCCGCGGCTGATCATCCCGTCGCTGCAGGTCAACATGCGCGCGGGCGAGGTGCCCACCGACAAGGACGGCCGGCCGATGCTGAAGGTGCCCGTCAACGGCCTCTGAGCCAGGCCCGATGCCCCGACGCCCCGCTCCAGACCGCTTCCGGGCGCGGGGCTGCTGACGCGGCCGGTAATCCCGTGCCAAGACACGGCCGGCGGTCCTTTGGGGCCGCAGGCCGCACCCGATAAGCACTCTCTCCCGCCGCTGATACGGCAAGGATCCCGTCATGCCATCCAGCCCCGCCCTTCTTGACCGCCTGGCGCGCTTCATGCCGGTGTTTGACTGGGGCCGCCGCTATGACCGCGCGGCACTTGGCAACGACCTGGTGGCAGCCGTGATCGTCACCATCATGCTGATCCCGCAGTCGCTGGCCTATGCGCTGCTCGCCGGACTGCCGGCCGAGACCGGGATCTATGCCTCGATTGCGCCGATCCTGCTTTACGCGATCTTCGGCACCAGCCGGGTGCTGGCGGTGGGGCCCGTGGCGGTGGTGTCGCTGATGACGGCTGCAGCCATCGGCAATCTCGCCGCGCCCGGCTCGCCGGAGCTGCTCACGGCCGCCATCACGCTGGCCTTCCTGTCGGGCCTGATCCTGATCCTGCTCGGCGCGCTGCGGTTGGGCTTTCTCGCCAATTTCCTGTCGCACCCGGTGGTGGCGGGCTTCATCACCGCCGCGGGCATCCTGATTGCCATGAGCCAGCTGCGCCATATCCTGGGCATTCCGGCGGGGGGCGATACCTTGCCCGAGCTCCTCGCGTCGCTCTCCGCAAACCTGGGCGGCATCAACCCGATCACGCTGGCGCTCGGCGTTGCCGCCACCGCCTTCCTGGTCTGGGTGCGCAAGGGGCTGATGCCGCTGCTGCTCAAGACCGGCATGACGCCGAGGCTCGCCGGCGTGCTCGCCAAGGCGGGGCCGGTGGCGGCCGTGGTCGTCACCACCTGGGCGACCTGGGCGTTTGGCCTGTCGGAAAATTTCGGCGTGCGTGTGGTGGGCGAGGTGCCGCAGGGCCTGCCGCCGCTCACCATGCCCTCCTTCTCGCTCGAGCTCTGGGGAACGCTGATCGGGTCGGCGGTGCTGATCTCGGTCATCGGCTTTGTCGAATCGGTGTCGGTGGCCCAGACGCTGGCGGCCCGCAAGCGCCAGCGCATCGTGCCCGACCAGGAGCTGATCGGCCTGGGTGCGGCGAATGTCGGCGCGGCCTTCACCGGCGGCTTTCCCGTGACCGGCGGCTTTGCGCGATCGGTCGTCAATTTCGACGCCGGCGCCGAGACCCCGGCGGCGGGCGCCTACACCGCCATCGGCCTGCTGCTGGCGGCCCTGGTGCTGACGCCGCTGATCCATTATCTGCCGCAGGCGACGCTCGCCGCCACCATCATTGTCGCGGTGCTGTCGCTGGTCGACTTCTCCATACTGAAGAAGACCTGGGCCTATTCGCGCGCTGATTTCGCCGCCGTCAGCACCACCATCGCGCTGACGCTCGGCTTCGGCGTCGAGTTGGGCGTGACGGCGGGCGTGGTGCTGTCGATCCTCATCCACCTCTACAAGTCCTCGCGCCCGCACATGGCCGTGGTGGGCCGGGTGCCGGGCACCGAGCATTTCCGCAACGTCAACCGCCACGCGGTCGAGATCGACGAGACCGTGCTGACGCTCAGGGTCGACGAAAGCCTCTATTTCGCCAATGCGCGCTACCTGGAAGACAGCCTGTACGACATGGTTGCCGCCCGTCCGAAGCTCAAGCATGTCGTGCTGATGTGCCCGGCGGTCAACGAGATCGACATGAGCGCACTCGAATCGCTCGAGGCCATCAACGAGCGGCTGAAGGCGCTGGGCGTCACCTTCCATCTGAGCGAGGTCAAGGGCCCGGTGATGGACCGGCTCAAGACCTGCGATTTCCTCACGCATCTGAGCGGCAAGGTGTTCCTGAGCCAGCACCAGGCAGCGCTCGAGCTCGCCGCCAAACCGACATGATGCCGCGCCACACTGCCGCAAAACCAAGAAAAGGATTTCCCATGACCACGCGCATCGGCGACACCGCCCCCAACTTCAAGGCTGACACCACCAAGGGCCCGATCGATTTCCATGACTGGATCGGTTCGTCCTGGGCCTTCTTCTTCAGCCATCCGGCCGATTTCACCCCGGTCTGCACCACCGAGATGGGCCGCACCGCCCAGCTCGCGGACCAGTTTGCAGCCCGCAACGTCAAGCCGATCGGGCTGTCGACCGACGGCGTCGAGGAGCACATGGCCTGGATCAAGGACGTCAACGCCACCCAGGCCACCACGCTGACCTTCCCGATCGTCGCCGACAAGGACCTCAAGGTGGCCGAGCTCTACGGCATGATCCACCCCAATGCGAGCTCGACGGCGGCGGTGCGCTCGGTGTTCATCATCGATCCCGCCAAGAAGATCCGGCTGACCATGACCTATCCGATGAATGTCGGCCGCAACTTCGACGAGATCCTGCGCGTCATCGATGCGCTGCAACTGGCGGATGCGAAGACGGTGGCCACGCCCGCCGACTGGCGCCCGGGCGGCAAGGTGATCATCCCGACCTCCGTCTCCAATGAAGACGCCAAGGCCAGGTTCCCCCAGGGCTGGGAGGAAATCCGCCCCTATCTGCGCGTCACCGACGTGAGCTGAAAAGGCCCGCCGCAAGAGAGAAACCGCCCGCCTGCAGGACAGCAGCGCGGGCGGTCTTCGTCAAGGAGCCGAGTTTGCGGGCCTCGCCGCTCAGTTGGCCGGGCGGATCCGGACGGCCAGCAGGTCGATGCCCTTGCCGCCGCCGGTGATATCGCTGTTGATCACCAGGTTGCCGCCCTCGTTGGGGGCGAGCGCCCGGTCATAGTTGAGATCGAACAGGATGTCGGTGGTGTCGTAGGTGACGTTGAAGCGGTGGCGGCCGCAATCGCCCAGGACCGAGAATTCGCACGTGACATAGATCTGCGTCGGCTCGGGCTCGGCGGTGCGCACGGTGAGCGCCAGCACGGACTGGCGTCCCGCCAGCGCCTGCATCACCTGGGCCGACAGTGGAACCCTGACCTCGCCGCCGGCCGCCCCGGTGCGCGAGACGATCCTGAGCACGGTGCCGTCCGTGTCCTCGATGATCTCCGCCGAGGCCTCGCCGCCCGCCTCCGGCGTGCCGTCGCGGCCGGGCCTGTAGACATTGGTCCAGTCGCTGGAGAAGCCGGCACCGGGATTGAGCGATTGCGGCCCGCCGTCAAAATCGTCGCGGCTGAGCGAGGGCGGCGGGTTGGGCACGCCGGTGTCGCGTTCGGCCGCACTCTTGAGCGCGCCGCTGTCAATCAGCCACCAGACGCCCATGCCCAGGAACGACAGCATCACCACCGCCGAGAACAGGCCGGCGAAAACGCCGCGCCGGCGTTTTTCCTTGCGCGGCTTGGGGACCTTGGCCGGTTTCGCGGCCCTGGCCTGCCTGCCCGCGGGCGCGGGGCTTTGCGGCGCGCGCTCGGCGCCGAGCCCAGCCTGGTGCTCGAGTCCGGCGTGACCGGCAGCGTCGGGCGCAATGTCGAGGCTTGCTTCGCTCATACCTGCCTCGGGCGGCCGCGGCGCGCGCGACACCGGGGCAATCGTCGGGGCCGCGTCTGACCCGGCGGTCGCGGCAGGCGCGGACCAGGCCGGCCCGACCGGCTCGGCGCGGCCGACCGGAACGGATGCGGCGGGCGAGGCGATGACGGGGGCGGGGTCCGAAGGAGAGGCGCGCGGGGCCGGTGCGTCAGGCCAGTCATCGGCCGCAGCCGCGGGGGCGGTGACCGCGGGCGCTCCGGTCTCGCCGGGCGGTGTCCATTCCGCCTCGATGCCGGCGATCAGCAGCTCCAGCCGGCGCCGGTGCTCGGCGATCTTGTCGGCGTCCAGGATGCCTTGGCGCTCCAGGCTGCGGTCGAGCGCGCCGCGCGCCGAATCATAGATCCTGCGGCGCGCCTGCGCCCCGGGAATCCCCGCCTTTTCCAATGCGCCGCGAATAGCCGCTTCCATGCCGGTCAAATGTCTGTCTCCGTGCCCGTGCGCCGCCGGCGCCTGGGGCCGATTGCACGCGCTGCCATGCCGCGGCCACGAGGTTGCCGCCCGCGGGCCGCCGCGGTTTTTCAATTGCCTATCCGCTTACCCGGCAAAACTCAAGCGCGGTGCCGGGGCGGCGCGCGTCCCCCGCGGTGGCGGCAGAAGGCCGGCCGAGCCTTTCCAGCCCCGGCCGGCTCTGCTATGGGGATTGACGTTTGCGTAAACGTCATCCGTGATTTGCGAGGCCCCATGACCCTTCCCGCCATCCTCAAGGACAATTTCCGGCTGCCCGTCGTCGCCGCTCCCTTGTTCATCATCTCGCATCCGCCGCTGGTGCTGGCCCAGTGCAAGGCCGGCGTGATGGGCTCGTTCCCGGCGCTCAACGCCAGGCCCGAGGCCCAGCTTGACGAGTGGCTGGCCGAAATCACCGAGGGTCTCGCCGATCACAACGCCAGGAATCCCGACCGCCCGGCGGCCCCCTTCGCGGTCAACCAGATCGTCCACCGCTCCAACACGCGGCTCGAGCACGACCTGACCATGTGCGTCAAATACAAGGTGCCGGTGGTGATCTCCTCGCTGGGCGCCGTGCCCGAAGTCAATGCGGCGATCCATTCCTATGGCGGCATCGTGCTGCACGACATCATCAACAACCGCCACGCCCAGTCCGCCATCAACAAGGGCGCCGACGGCCTGATCGCGGTGGCCGCCGGCGCCGGCGGCCATGCGGGCCCGCTCTCGCCGTTTGCGCTCATCCAGGAAATCCGCGAATGGTTCGACGGCCCGCTGCTGCTGTCGGGCTCGATCTCGACCGGCGGCTCGGTGCTGGCGGCCCAGGCCATGGGCGCCGACATGGCCTATATCGGCACCCCCTTCATCGCCACCGACGAGGCCCGCGCGGTGGACGAATACAAGCAGATGATCGTCGATTCGACGGCGAAGGACATCGTCTATTCCAACTATTTCACCGGCATTCCCGGCAATTACCTCAAGCCCTCGATCGCAGCCTCCGGCATGGACCCGGACAATCTGCCCCAGGCCGATCCGACCAAGATGGATTTCGACAAGGCGAGCTCCGGCCCCAAGGCCTGGAAGGAGATCTGGGGATCCGGCCAGGGCATCGGCGCGGTGAAGAGCATTGGCCCGGTGGCAGATCTCGTCGACCGGCTCGAGCGCGAATACAGAGCCGCGCGCGCGCGGCTGGCGCTGTAGCGCCAAAAAAACCGGGCGGGCGCGCATGGTCGCTTGAAATTGCCGGGCAATCACGTTAATTGCCTGCATCCCGTCGGCAACGGCAACGGCATCGACCGCCCAGCCCGCGCGACATCTGGTACGCCGCTTTAGCTCAGGTGGTAGAGCACATCATTCGTAATGATGGGGTCGCAGGTTCGAGTCCTGCAAGCGGCACCAGTTTTTCTTCGCACTGAACACTACACTCCCGCCCCCTCGCTCAAGATGTCGAGATAGGCGCTGTAGGCAAACACGCGTCCGCGCTTGCGACCGGTGATCTCTTTGACGATCCCAAGCACTTGAAGCTGAGCCAGGGCCGCATTGACGGTCGGCATAGTCAGCGTGGTTTTTTCCGCCACGGCAACGGCGGTCAGGAACGGGCGGGTTCGCATCAGGTCGTGGACCTTCAGGACGGAGGCCGTGCGGTTGGCTTCCGCGACGATGCGCTCGCGATCTGCAGCCAAGAGGGTGGCGATCCGGTGGGCGGTGTCGAAGGCTTGATTGGCGGTTTCGGCAGTGCCGTCGAGGAAGAATTCAAGCCAGGCTTCCCAGGCCCCGCGCTCGCGCACTTCCTGCAAGAGACGATAATAGTCGGCGCGGTGCGTCTTGAAATAGAGCGATAGATAGAGCAAAGGCTGCCGCAGAACGCCTTCAGTACAGAGGAAAAGCGTGATCAGCAGGCGGCCGAGCCTGCCGTTGCCATCCAGAAAGGGATTGATCGTCTCGAACTGGACATGCAGCAAGCCCGCCTTGATGAGCGGCGGAATCCCCGGCGTTTCCGCATGCGCGAAGCGTTCCCACTCGCCGAGGCAGTTCATGACCTCGTTGGGGGGAGGAGGAACGAACATCGCGTTGCCGGGACGCGTGCCGCCGATCCAGTTTTGCGAGCTGCGGAATTCACCGGGATTCTGCGTTGCCCCGCGCCCGCTGTCGAGCAACCTGCCGTGCATCTCCCGGATGAGGCGCAGCGAAATCGGTAGTTCGGGCATGCGTTCCAGGCCGTACATCATCGCATCGACATAGTTGGAGACTTCTCGGACATCGTCCAGGGGCTTGCCGGTCACGGCTTCGGTTTCAAACCGTAGCAGATCGGACAGGGTCGATTGCGTGCCTTCGATCTGCGAGGACAGAACCGCTTCCTTGCGCACATACATATAGAGGAAGAGTTCCTTGTTGGGCAGGAGGATGGACACGCCGTCAAGCCGTCCTAGCGCACGCTCCGCCGCGCTCAAGCGGGTCAGCAGTTGTGACATATCGATCGGCGGCTCCGGCGGCAAAGGTGGCGGAACGAAGGCTCTCACGCGCTCCCCGGCAACAGCCGTTTCGACTGACAGGCCTAGGCGTCCGTCAAAGCTCGAAGTCTGAGGCACGGCTTGGCTCCGTTGATCAATGCACAGGATTTAAATAGCGGAGAGCATTAATAAAGAGAACTGCTTTTTTCTTTATTAGCGGCGATCGCTGATTAAACTCCACTCCTCAGTCCCGCCAGTCGCCCCCTGACTCATTTCTGGGTGCATCGGGCCGGGGCCTGCAAAGGCCGTTGCTCGGGGCTGGCGGTTGGGCCTAAGAGGGGGCGCCTTTCCGGAGACATGTCATGGCTTTGCCTCTTTGCTGCCCGCGCGCCTTTTGCGCGCCCGTTCCCCTGTCGGTTTGTGCCGCATCCATCCGCGGGGCCGGCGATGGCGGTAGCGCGGTCCTCTGGATGATCGGGTCCTGCAGGGCGAGGGCGGCATGAGGCTCGACCGGTCCCTGTCGCTGATCTCGGCGTCGCTGATCGCGGGCATCCTGCTGGCAGGCGGCCTCGTGACGCTGGCGGGCCAGCGCGCGCTGCTCAGGGATGCCCAGACGATCCAGATCGAGGATGCGTCGACGGTGCTGTCCACGGTGATGGAGCAGGCGGCGACGCTGTCGGCGACCCATTCCGAGGCGATCGGCGCCGACGCGGACATCGCCGGCCTGATGACTTCGGGCGACCGCGCCGCGCTGCTCGCCCACGCGGCGCCGCTGTTGGCGCGGCTCGATGCCGGCGGCGGCATCAATGTCCTGCATTTCCACACACCCGACATGACCTCGTTCCTGAGGGTCTGGGAGCCCGACAATTTCGGCCAGGATCTGTCGACGTTCCGCCCGATGGTCGTGGCGGTCAACCGGGACCGGCGCACGCGCAAGGGGCTGGAGCTCGGCCTCAAGGGCCTGTCGCTGCGCGCGGTCTCGGCGATCGAGACACCGCGGGGCCTCGCCGGCACGGTGGAGATCGGCGTCGACCTGACCGCGCTGCTGCACCTTGCCAAGGCTGCCACCGGGGCCGACTACGCGCTGTTCCTCGATCCCGCGGCCGCCGTGCGGCAGGACGGCACGCGGCTTGACGGCAAGGCCGGCCTCGCCCTGGAAGCGGCCACCGAAGCCGCCTTCTTCGGCACATTGCAGCAGGCAAGCGCCATTGAGCTGTCGCGCGCGCCCAAGTTCACCACCTACAAGACCGAGGGCCGGATCTTCGGGGTAATGGGCCGGCCGCTGCTCGACTACAGTGGCAATCTGATCGGGACGATCGTCATCGCCCGCGATTTCACCAGCCTCGAAAGCCACCTGTCCCGCGCCTTCGTCACGCTGGCCGTCATCTCCATCTGCGGCTTCCTGATCGCCTTCCCGCTATTCATGAGCGCGATCCGCGCTTTCGTCATCCGCCCGCTTGGCGACCTGGCGGCTTCTTGCGCGATGGACGCCGGAGCCGTTGCGCCGCCGCCTTCAAGCCGGCTGCGCGACTATCTCGACCTGCGCGCGGGCATCGAGCGCCTGCGGGCGGGGCAGGACGCAGCGGCCGGGGACCGGGGCGAGGCGCCATGAGGCGGATCTGGCTGCGCGCCCTGTGGATCGCCTGCCTGCTGCTTGCCGCGCTTCCTGCCGCGCCGGGCGCGGCCGGCGAGGCGCTGCCGCAGGCCATGCATCTGCCGGCGCGCGTGCATCTCGCCGTGCGCATCCTCGATGTCTCGGGGGTGGACGAGACCTCCGGCATGACCTCCGCCGTGGTCGAGGTGACCCAGCGCTGGAACGATCCGTCCGAGCGGTTTGACCGGGTACGCGAAGGCGCGGGCCGCAAGGATTTTACCGAAACGGCGGCAACCGACAGGCTTGCGACGATGTGGACCCCGGCGGTCGGCCTCGAGAACCAGATCAGCGACGCCCGCGCCGATGCCACGTCGCTCTCGATCTTCGCCAATGGCGACGTGATGCTATTGCGCACGCTCGATGCAGACTTCCGCACGACAATCGCGCTCTCCGCCTTTCCGTTCGACACCCAGCGGCTTGTCTTCCCGATCGCGTCCCACATGCACGCCGCCGACGAGGTCATCTTCATCGTCGATGAGCGGGACCGCGAGCTCTCGTCGCTGGCCCACAGCCTCACCGATTCCGACTGGATGCCGCGCCGGCTCGAATTCGCGCTGGCGCAGTTCTACGGCTGGAATTCCAAGCCGTTCATGCGCGTGGAGGCGACGGCCGTGCTCAGCCGCGCCTGGCCGCGCTACGTGCTGCGGATCTTCGTTCCGCTCGTCGCGGTCCTGAGCATATCGCTGTTCGTGCTGTGGGCGCCGCGCGGCTTTGTCGGCGACATTCCGGGGATCACCTACGCCGCCCTGCTGGCGCTCGCCGCATTGAGCTTCACCTTCGAGGGCAATTTTCCGGGCAGCATGTCGGTGAATTCGCCGATCGCCTTCATGATCTCGCTCGGCTATTTCTATCTCATCCTGGCGCTGATGGCCGATCTCCTGCTGGAGAGCGACCGGTTTTCCGCCAAGGCCGCCTATCCCTATCTGGTCCAGGAAGCACGGCGGTCGATCCGCTACGTGCTGCCGGGCATTTTCACGGTGATCAGTGTGGGAACCATCCTGAGGGCACTTGCATGATCCGTCTGGCCTGTCCTCCCCAAGCATGGCGATTGCGGTGCGTGGCGATCCTCGCAGGCCTGCTCGCGGCGCCGATGGCCCAGGCGGTGCCGCGCTGCGAGATGGCCGCGATCGCCCATTGCGCCAACGCCAGCCAGTTGCTCCGGGCGCCCGGCTTCGAGGAAGCTCTCGGCAGGGTCCTCGACGGCAGGCAGGTCACCTGGCTCGCCCGGCAGCGCGGCGTGGGCGATGTCGTGCGCGAGGTTCTGAGCGGAGCGCCGGATGACGCGACCCAAGTCGCGCATGGGCTGCTGCGGTTTTCGGCCGTCCGGGCAGGGAGTGCGACGGAGAGGGGCGCGATCTTCGTTTCCGGCGACGGGACGATCGCGGCGATCGGCGTCCTGCATTTCAACTGCGCCAAACGCTGCGACAAGACCTATTCGCTGTCGATCCTGGTCAACCACGACGATGCAAGGCCGGTCGCCCTGGTTCGGGCCTGGGGCGCCGAGCAGATGGCGCTCAACCGGGAGCGCGGCTTTGAGGAGGACCTCGCCGTGATCGCCCGCGTCGAGGTGCTGACGCGCCAAGACTGACGCGCGCGGCCCGCCGGCCTGGCTCGCGCGGCCTTAGCCCGCGTGTACCAAAGCGGCGACGGTCCCGGCCTCGAGGCGGGCCTGCGCCTGGTCAAAGGCCCTGGCGATCGCCTCGAACTTGAGCGACTGCCACAGGCAGTAGTCCTGCACGAGCTCCGGGGAGACGAAGAGGTCGCCGCGATTGCCCGCCAGGCCCCAGACGAGCAGCCCCTCGGTTCTCGCCCGCGCAAACATGCGCTGCACATGGCCACGCGACAGGGTGTGCCGCGTCGAGATCTCGCTGGCATGGACCTGGCCGAGGCAGACCGGCTGGCCGGGGCCTGGCGGCCCGGCCGGCAGACGGCAGATCAGGTCATGCAGGATGTTGCTTCCGGTTTCGGTGCGCACGAACAGATCGACGCTTGGAGGCGGATGGACCCACCGGGGATCGAAGGCGAGGCTGCGGGCGGCGAGCGGCTGGATGATGCCAGCGAGACGCTTGTCGCGCGCCATGCACGCGGCCCTGCAGCCGCCGTCGAGCCGGTCCAGCGCCGAAAGATGGGCCTCGAGCCATTGGCCGATCAGCTCCTCGCTGCCCGTGCTCAGGCGCAAGGGCCGCGAGCGCCGGTCGCCGCCCGCAACATCGACCAGCAGCCCGTAGGCACGCATCTCGGCCAGGTGGGCGATCAACGTGTTCTTGCTGAAGGGTTGATGGTACCCGAAGAAGCCCACGAGCGATGTCCCCGTCAATGGCGGCCGCGTCGCGTCGCCTGCCCTTTCGAAATGCAGCGCGATGATTGCCTGGGTGATCAGCCATTTCTGCATGCTGGCCAGGTAGCGCACCACCCGGGGGGCGCTGTCGTGCATGGCGAGCAGATGCTGGGCGGCGTCGCGCAGGACGGCCAGGAAAGCGGGATTGTCGCCGAGCGCCAGGAAACCTGGCCCGCCCGCGGCCATGGGCCCGGTTTCGGGTGACTGCCTCATCTCGCCAAGCCTCGCCTCGTCGTCATTGCGGCCGATCGGCCGCCCCGATCAATCGGATCCACGGTAGGAACGCCAGTTATCAGGGTTTCTCCCCGCCACTCAAGCGGCGTCTGTGAGGCGGCGGCTCCAGGGCCGCAGCGATCCGGTTCACCCCGGCTGCTGCAGGTCGCGATCCGCCTGCCCGAGAATCAGATCGGGGCCCGAAGGCCCCGATCCATGATCCACGTGTCCCGTGCGAACGGGGCTGGCTTACTGCCAGCTCTTGACCAGCTCGTCGTAGTTGACGGTCAGCGGCTGCTCTTTCTCGTTCTCGATCTTGAGCTGCGGCGCGAGGTTGCCCTTGGCGACGGCATCCGCGTTCCACTCCTCGAGCGTCTTCACTTCGGCCATCTTCGGGCCGATGTCGCCCTGGACGCCAGCGCGTTCGATGCGCTCCATCACCTTTTCCTGCTCTTCGCAGAGCGAGTCCATGGCTTGCTGAGCGGTCTTGGCGCCCGACGAGGCGTCACCGATCGCCTGCCACCAGAGCTGCGCCAGCTTCGGATAGTCCGGCACGTTGGTTCCGGTCGGCGACCACTGCAGGCGGGCCGGCGAGCGGTAGAACTCGACCAGGCCGCCGAGCTTCGGCGCGCGCTCGGTGAAGGACGGATGGTCGAGCGTCGACTGGCGGATGAAGGTGAGGCCCACATGGCTCTTCTTCACGTCGACGGTCATGGAGGTGACGAACTGCGCGTAGAGCCAGGCGGCCTTGGCGCGGTCTTCGGGAGTGGACTTCATCAGCGTCCAGGAGCCTGCGTCCTGGTAGCCGAGCTTCATGCCTTCCTTCCAGTAGACGCCGTGCGGGCTGGGGGCGAAACGCCATTTCGGCGTGCCGTCCTCATTGACCACGGGCAGGCCTTCCTTGACGAAGTCGGCGGTGAACGCGGTGTAGGTGAACATCTGCTGGGCGATTTCGCCCTGCGACGGCACCGGACCGGATTCGCCGAAGGTCATGCCCTGGGCGGACGCCGGCGCATATTTGGACATCCACTCGAGATATTTCTCGATCGAATAGACCGCGGCAGGTCCGTTGGTGTCGCCGCCGCGCGCGACGCAGGAGCCGACGGGACGCGAGTTCTCGTCGACCTTGATGCCCCATTCGTCGACCGGCAGGCCGTTCGGGATGCCGCGGTCGCCATTGCCGGCCATCGACAGCCAGGCGTCGGTGAAGCGCCAGCCGAGCGACGGGTCCTTCTTGCCGTAGTCCATGTGGCCATAGACCTTCTTGCCGTCGATCTCGCGGCCGGTGAAGAATTCGGCGATGTCCTCATAGGCCGACCAGTTGACCGGCACGCCGAGATCGTAGCCGTACTTGGCCTTGAAGTCTGCCTTGTTGGTCTCGTCGTTGAACCAGTCGTAGCGGAAGAAGTAGAGGTTTGCGAACTGCTGCGTCGGCAGCTGGTAGAGCTTGCCGTCGGGCGCGGTGGTGAACGAGCGGCCGATGAAATCCTCCACATCGAGCGTCGGGCTGGTGACGTCAGCGCCTTCGTTGGCCATCCAGTCGGTCAGGTTGCGGACCTGCTGGTAGCGCCAGTGGGTGCCGATCAGGTCGGAATCGTTGACATAGGCGTCATAGATGTTCTCGCCCGACTGCATCTGCGTCTGCAGCTTTTCGACCACGTCGCCTTCGCCGATCAGGTCGTGGGTGATCTTGATGCCGGTGATCGCTGTGAAGGCCGGGGCCAGCACCTTGGACTCGTATTCATGGGTGGTGATGGTTTCCGACACGACCTTGATGTCCATGCCGACGAACGGCTGGGCGGCGTCGATGAACCATTGCATTTCGGCTTCCTGGGCGGCGCGGTCGAGCGTCGACATGTCGCCGATCTCGGCGTCGAGGAAGCTCTTGGCCTCGTCCATTCCGGCGTAAGCGACGCCCGCGCTGAAAACCAGCGCCAGTGCCGCCGATGAGAGCAGTAGATGTTTCCGCATTGCAGTTTCCTCCCGACTTGCGAAAACGGAGGCGGCGGTATTGCCGCGTCCGGTAGTCAAACCCTAGACATAGCGGAACACGCCGATGGCGTAGACCACGGACAGGGCAAGAGCCCACCACAGGTTCGGACCGACAAGTCCGAGCCAGGCGAGATGGATGAACGCCGAACCCAAGAGCGAGACGAACAGACGGTCGCCGCGCGTGGTTTCAAAGCGAAGGATGCCGACCCGCGGCGCACCGCCGGGCCGGGCGTATTCCCAGATTCCCATGCCGACCAGCAGCAGGAAGATGACGAGGAAGAAGATGGCGGTCGGCCCGGTCCAGGCCATCCAGGAGAGATTCATAGCGCGCCTCCTCAGACCCGGCCCAGGGCGAAGCCCTTGGCGATGTAGTTGCGGACAAACCAGATGACGAGCGCGCCCGGGATGATGGTCAGCACCCCGGCGGCGGCCAGCACGCCCCAGTCGAGTCCCGACGCCGAGACCGTGCGGGTCATGGTGGCGGCGATCGGCTTGGCAACGGTCACCGTCAGCGTGCGGGCGATCAGCAGTTCGACCCAGGAGAACATGAAGCAGAAGAACGCCGCCACGCCGATGCCGCTCGCGATCAGCGGCATGAAGATCTTGACGAAGAACTTCGGAAACGAATAGCCGTCGATATAGGCGGTCTCGTCGATCTCCTTGGGCACGCCCGACATGAAGCCCTCGAGGATCCACACCGCCAGCGGAACGTTGAACAGGCAGTGGGCGATCGCCACGGCGATGTGGGTGTCGATCAGCCCGAAGGCGGAATAGAGCTGGAAGAACGGCAGCGCGAACACCGCCGGCGGCGCCATGCGGTTGGTCAGGAGCCAGAAGAACAGGTGCTTGTCGCCCAGGAACCGGTAGCGCGAGAAGGCATAGGCAGCAGGCAGCGCCACGGCCACCGAGATCACCATGTTCATCACCACATAGATGATCGAGTTGATGTAGCCGTTGTACCAGGCGGGATCGGTGAAGATGACCTTGTAATTGGCGATCGTCGGGTCGCGCGGCCACAGCGAGAAGGCGCCCAGGATCTCGGCATTGGTCTTGAAGCTCATGTTGATGAGCCAGTAGATCGGCAGCATCAAGAGGATGATGTAGATCAGCGGCACCAGGAAGGAGAAGCGCGCCACCGCGTTCGAACGCCGTGTGCGCCGCGCCATCGCCGCGGTCGCGGCTTGCGTGGTGAGCCTTGCGGTTGTGGTGTCGGAATAGCTCATGGTCGCCCCTCAGCCCTTGGCGTCATTGGTGATCATCACGGTGTAGAACACCCATGACAGCAAAAGGACGATCAGGAAGTAGATCAGGCTCATCGCCGCCGCCGGCCCGAGGTCGAACTGACCGATGGCGGTCTTGACCAGGTCGATCGACAGGAAGGTGGTGGCGTTGCCCGGTCCGCCGCCGGTGACGACGAAGGGCTCGGTGTAGATCATGAACGAGTCCATGAACCTCAGAAGCACGGCGATCAGCAGCACCCGGTTCATCTTCGGCAGCTGGATGTAGCGGAACACCGAGAACCGCGAGGCGCCGTCGATCTTGGCCGCCTGGTAATAGGCGTCGGGGATCGACACCAGGCCGGCATAGCACAGAAGCACCACCAGGCTGGTCCAGTGCCAGACATCCATGACGATGACCGTCACCCAGGCGTCGAACGGGTCGCTGACATAATTGTAGTCGACGCCGATCGCGTTGAGCGTGTAGCCGAGCAGGCCGATGTCGACGCGGCCGAACACCTGCCAGATGGTGCCCACCACGTTCCACGGGATAAGCAGCGGCAGCGACATGAACACCAGGCAGAACGGCACGCCCAGGCCCTTGCGCGGCATGTTGAGCGCGATGAAGATGCCGAGCGGCACCTCGATCAGCAGGATGATTGCGGAGAAGGCGAGGTTGCGCAGAAGCGCGTCATGAAAGCGCGACGAGGACAGCACGTCGGAGAACCAGTCGGTGCCGGCCCAGAAGAACTGGTTGTTGCCGAACGTGTCCTGCACCGAATAATTGACCACCGTCATCAGCGGGATGATCGCCGAGAACGCCACCAGCAGGAGCACCGGCAGCACCAGGAACCAGGCCTTGTTGTTCCAGCTCTTCTCCATTCTAGCCTCCCAGCTTCACGCGCCAGTCGTCGGCGTAGATGTTGATTCCGGCGTGATCGAAAGTGACATGCGGATCGGCCGGCACGGAGGTGTCCTCGCCTAGCACGATCGCGAGCTCGTGGCCCTCGATCACGGCGCGGACGATCTTGTGCCGCCCGATGTCCTCGATGGCGCGGATGCTGACCGGCATGCCCGCGGATCCGAGCTGGATATATTCGGGGCGGATGCCGAGCTCGGTGCGCTTGCCCTCCGTCGACCCCGCCGCGCCGGGCAGCGCGATGGACTGGCCGCCAAGTTGAGCCCGCGCGCCCTCGAGCGTCACCGGCAGCACGTTCATGCCGGGCGAGCCGATGAAGTAGCCGACGAAGGTGTGGCTCGGGCGTTCGAACAGTTCCTGCGGCGTGCCGATCTGGACGATCTCGCCGCCATACATCACCACCACCTTGTCGGCGAATGTCAGCGCCTCGGTCTGGTCGTGGGTGACATAGACCATGGTGTGGCCAAAGCTGCGATGCAGCAGCTTGAGCTGCGAGCGCAGCTGCCATTTCATGTGCGGATCGATCACCGTCAGCGGCTCGTCGAACAGGATGGCGTTGACATCGGCGCGCACCAGGCCGCGGCCCAACGAGATCTTCTGCTTGAGATCGGCCGTCAGCCCGCGCGCCTTGCGGTGGGCGATGGCGCCGAGATCGATCATCTCCAGCACCTCGGCCACCCGCCGCTGCACATCGGCCTCCGCCATGCCGCGATTGCGGAGCGGGAAGGCCAGGTTGTCGGCCACCGTCATGGTATCGTAGACGACCGGGAACTGGAACACCTGGGCGATGTTGCGCTCTTCCGGCTGCAGGCCGGTGACGTCCTGGCCATCGAACAGGATGCGGCCTTCCGACGGCGTGAGCAGGCCCGAAATGATGTTGAGCAGCGTGGTCTTGCCGCAGCCCGAGGGCCCGAGCAGCGCATAGGCGCCGCCATCCTCCCAGGAGTGATGCACCTCGCGCAGCGCGTAGTCCTCGTCGCGCGAGGGGTTGGGCAGATAGGCGTGGCGGATATGGTCGAGATCAATGCGGGCCATGGCTGCTCCTCATGCTCCCTGCCGGGCGCGAACCGTGCGCCCGTCGCGGTCGAACACCAGGAGGTGCTGCGTGTCGAGATGGACGTCGAGCGTCACGTCGGCGTCGATGTCGTGGATGCCCATGGTCAGCATCACCCAGCGCTGGTCCTCGTGGATGAGATGCACATAGCTTTCCGAGCCGGTGATCTCGGTCACCATCACCTGGGCCGAGATCGGCGTCGTGCCGGCGCCGGGGCTGAGCGAGAGATGGTGCGGGCGGAAGCCCAGCGTGCAGGGGCCGTCGGCCAGATGCATCAGCCCCGCGGGCACCGCGATGTCGCGCAGGCCGGGCTTGACGAACAGGCCCTGGCGCTTCTCCATCGGCAGCAGGTTCATCGGTGGATCGGAGAATGTCTGCGCGGTGACGAGGTCGACCGGCTCGCGGAACACGTCGATGGTCGGGCCGAACTGGGTGACGCGGCCCTGGCTCAGCGTCGCGGTCCTGCCGCCCAGAAGCAGCGCCTCGGAGGGTTCGGTTGTGGCGTAAACGAAAATGGCGCCCGATTCCTGGAAGATCCGGGGCAGTTCGGCGCGCAGTTCCTCGCGTAATTTGTAGTCGAGATTGGCCAGCGGCTCGTCGAGCAGCACCAGGCCCGCCTTCTTGACGATGGCGCGCGCCAGCGCCGTGCGCTGCTGCTGGCCGCCCGACAGGTTGAGCGGCAGGCGCTGAAGGTAGTGCCCGAGCCGCAGCAGCTCGGCGGCGCGGGCGACTTCGCGCTCGATCGTCGCCTTGTCGGCGCCGGCGATGCGGAGCGGCGAGGCGATGTTCTCGTAGACCGTCATGGCCGGGTAATTGATGAACTGCTGGTAGACCATGGCGACGTTGCGCTTCTGCACGGCCTCGCCGGTGACGTCGCGCCCGTCGCTCAGCACGCGTCCGCGCGTCGGACGGTCAAGCCCCGCCATGATCCGCATCAGGCTGGTCTTGCCCGAGAGTGTCGGGCCCAAGAGCACGTTCAGCGACCCGCTTTCGAGCCGCAGCGACACGTCACTGATATGGGCTTCTCCGTTGGAAACCTTGGAGACGTTGTCCAGTTCCAGCATGTAGAAGAAGCCCTCCCAAGCTTCGCCTCCAGAGTGCGGACCCGACGCGCCGGCAAGCCGTCGCAAGGGTCCGCCGCAGGTCAATGTATCACCTGCGCTCCTTATTTCGTTAAGAATTAAAAGGAACCTTAATTGAATGTCAAACGAAAATAAACGAAACTCGCCTGTGCCTTCGCAAAAGCCGGTTTTTTCGTGAGGAGGATACGGCAGGCCTTGCCGCTCCACCGGAAGGCCGCGTTGGCGCTCGGCAGTGTCCGCGTCGCTTTTCCATGGCGGCTATGACGCCTACGGCTCTATCAGGATGCTGCCGAGCACTTCGATGTCCCCGGCCTTGGCACGGATGATCAGGACTTCGCCCGAACGGGTGAACTCACCGGTCAGGGCGGAAATATTGACTTGATGGGTGACCAGAAAAACGCGGCCCTGTTGCTCGCCGATCCGCGCCCGGGTCGCCTCGGTCTGGCTGTCGCGCGTCGAGACGTCGCCAAAGAATGAGTTGAGCGCCGGGACCTCGGTGACCGGGCCGAGGTTCAGCAATTCGGCGGTCTCTCGGGTCCGGCACCATTGCCCGGTGAAGACATGGTCAAAGACGATGCCGCGCGCCCGGAACGCATCACCGATGGAGCGGGCCTGCTCTCTTCCCGCTTCATTCAGATTGCGCTGGGTGGAACAGTCGCCCAGTTGGAAGCTGGCCGGATCGCCGGTGCCGGGTGCCAGCGCATGGCGCATGATTGCGATGGCGCCGGGTTGATCCAGCGCGGCCCAGTCATTGGCTGCTGCGGCCATCGGCCAGAGAAAGACAACAAATGCCAGCAATTTCATGAAACACGATCTCCGTGATTGAACGTCGGGCCTGCCCCCGCGCGCCTCCGGCGGGGCTTCGTTCCAGGTCTTCCGACCGCATGGGGCGAACGCTCCTTCAGATAGGGCGTGACGCTGTCAAGCCCAGCCTGGCAAGACGGGTGACGAATTTCCCGGCGCGACGGTGCTGCACGGGTCATGCTTCAGTCGGGCGTCAGCTGACATGCCCCGCGACGGCTTGAGGCCGGATTTTCCTTTGACAATTGCGATGGGCGATTTGAAGCAGGGATGATGAAAGGGCTCGCGGGATCCAGGGAGCGCTGATAGGCATGGGCGCCTGAAACCCGGAGACTGTCCGCCATGACCATTTTCATCTTTGCCGGCGGTCTGATGGGCGCGGCCGGCGTTGGCTTGTCCGCCTATGGCGCCCATGCAGGCGGCGACACTGTCGCCACGGCCGCCCAATTCCTCATGCTCCATGCGCCGCTTTTCGTGGCGCTGGGCCTTGCCGGAAATCTCAACCGGATGCGCACCGCGGGCGCGGGCCTTCTGGGCCTTGGGCTCGCGCTGTTTTGCGGCGATCTGCTGATGCGGCATTTTGCCGGCGCGCGATTGTTTCCGATGGCGGCCCCCGCCGGCGGCATCACGATGATGCTCGGCTGGCTGGCGGTCGCAGTCTCGGCATTCGGCAGAAGATCCCGCTGAGCGGACTGGCCGGCGAGGGGCTCTGGGCAAGTGCGCGGCCGGGCTTCGGGCTTCGTCGTCTCCAACCGAATCAAAAGAGCCGGGATGTGTGAACTGGCCTCATGCTTGTTGACAAAATCACGCCCGGGATGGACGGGCCCATGTCCTCTGTCATTCCGGCCCCCGCGCCGGAATCCAATTACGGCGCGTCCGCGCCGTGAGAGAGTCTTTTGCGATCAAGTCCGGCATGACGGGTGTCGATGGATTGCCATACAAAACGACAAGCGGGAATTATCGGCGTGTCAGCACGCGGAAGCCGGGATCATCTAGTCCCGGCCTCCATCTTTGTTCCGACCGTGCGGCGCGCGGCGCCTGCGCTCAGCCCAGCACTTCTTTCACGGCATCCGTCATGGCCGAGACCACGGTGTCGGCTTCTTGACGGCTCAGGCACAGCGGCGGAGCGAAGCCGATGATGTCGCCCTGCGGCATGGCCCGGGCGATGACGCCGCGCTTGAGCAGTGCCGCGGCAATGGCCGGGCCGGTCTTTTTCGCCGGGTCGAAGTACACGCGGTTGTCCCTGTCCTCGACCAGTTCGACCGCGCAGAGCATGCCTTCGCCGCGCACGTCGCCGACATGCTTGTGGTGGCCCACGGCGTCGCGCATCGCCTCATTGAAATAGGCGCCGGTCTCGCCGGCGTTGGTGACGAGGCCGAGGCTGTCGATCAGCTTGAGGTTGGCGACGCCCGCGGCCGCCCCGATCGGGTGGGCGGAATAGGTCCAGCCATGGCCGATGGCGCCAAATTCGTCGGTGCCCTGTTCCAGAACCTTCCAGACCTCCTTGGAGATGATCGATCCCGACAGCGGCGCGTAAGCCGACGTCAGGCCCTTGGCGATGGTGATGATGTCGGGTGTGATGCCGTAATGGGTCGATCCCATCATGGTGCCGAGACGTCCGAAGCCGGTCACCACCTCGTCGGCAATGAGCAGGATGTCATGCTTTTTCAGCACGTCCTGGATCGCCGCCCAGTAGCCTTCAGGCGGCGGCACCAGGCCGCCGGTGCCGAGCACCGGCTCGCCGATGAAGGCGGCGATGGTGTGGGCGCCCTCGCGCTCGATCATGGCTTCAAGCTCGGCCGCGCAATGGGCGACGAACTGGGCTTCGGACTGCGCAAGGTCGGCGCGGCGGAAGTAATAGGGCGCCTCGGTGTGCAGCACCTGCGACAAGGGCAGGTCGAACTTCTTGTGAAACAGCTCGAGGCCGGTGAGCGACCCCGTCATCAGGCCCGAGCCGTGATAGCCGCGCCAGCGCGAGATGATCTTCTTCTTCTCGGGGCGGCCCAGAATGTTGTTGTAGTACCAGATCAGCTTGACATTGGTCTCGTTGGCGTCCGAGCCGGACAGGCCGAAATAGACCCGGCTCATGTTGTCGGGCGCCCGGTCGATGACCATCTTGGCGAGCGTCACCGAGGCTTCGGTGCCGTGGCCGACATAGGAGTGGTAATAGGCGAGTTCCTTGGCCTGGGCGGCGATGGCTTCCGCCACTTCCTGGCGGCCATAGCCGACATTGACGCAATAGAGGCCGGCAAAGGCATCAAGCAGGCGGTTGCCCTCGCGGTCGGTAATGTGGACGCCGTCACCACCGGTGATGATGCGGTTCTTGATCTCGCCGCGGGCGAACTGGGCGAGATGGGTCGAGGGATGGAAGAAGTGATCGTGATCCCATTGGTCTAGCTGATCATTGCGCAACATTGGTCTGTCCTTTTTGAAAATGCATCATGCCCAGTCGCGGCATACATATTTGACTTCGGTGAAGGCTTCCATGCCGAGCCGCGAACCTTCGCGCTCGAGCCCCGATTGCTTCATCCCGCCAAACGGGATCGGCGCGCCGGTGACCTTGGTGCGGTTGACCGCGACCATGCCGAACTGCAGCGCCCGGCTCGCCCGGTAGATGCGGCGCGGATCCTGGGTGTGCAGATAGGCGATGAGGCCGTACTCGGTGTTGTTGGCGCGTGTCAGCGCCTCCTCCTCGGTGTCGAAGGCGGCGATCGCCGCGACCGGACCGAAAGTCTCCTCCTGCATGATAAGCGCGTCGGCGGGCACGTCGGCGAGCACGGTGGGCTCGTAGAACAGCTTGCCTGCCTTGTGCCGCTTGCCGCCGGTGAGCAGCCGGGCGCCCCTGGCGAGCGCGTCCGCGACATGCTCCTCCTGCTTGGCCACCGCCTTCTCGTTCATCAGCGGGCCGATATCGGGATCGTCCATGCCGATGCCTACGGACAGTTGCGATGCGGCTTCGGCAAAAGCCTTGCAGAAGTCTTCATAGACCGGGCGCTCGACGAAGAAACGGTTGGCGCCGAGGCAATCCTGGCCGGAGGTGGCGAACTTGGCCTTGACGGCTTCCGCGACGGCCTGGTCGAGATTGGCGTCGGCGAACAGCAGGAACGGCGCATGGCCGCCGAGTTCCAGCACCATCCGCTTCACCGTGTCGGCGCTCTGCCGGTAGAGCAGCCGGCCGATTTCGGTGGAGCCGGTGAAGGAGACGGCGCGCACGCGCCGGTCTTCCATCCACGGCTCGACGACGACAGGCGCCACGCCCGTGACGACATTGAAGGCGCCCGCAGGGAAGCCGGCGCGCTCGGCGAGTTCCGCCAGCGCCAGCGCCGAATAGGGCGTCTCGGCGGAGGGATGAGCAACCACCGTGCAGCCGGCCGCCAGCGCGGCCGCGGCCTTGCGCGTCAGCATCGCCGCAGGGAAATTCCATGGCGTGATCAGGGCGGCGACACCCACGGGCTCGCGCCAGACCTCGACCTCGGCGTCGGGCAAGTGCGACGTCACGCTCTCGATATTGGGGCGCTTGGCCTCCTCGGCGAAAAATTCGACGAAGGATGCGGCATAGTCGATCTCGCCGCGCGCCTCCGAGATCGGCTTGCCCTGTTCGAGCACCATGATCCGCGCCAGGTCGTGAGCGTTCTCGAGGATGAGCTCGAACCAGCGCCTGAGGATCTTCGAGCGCTGTTGCGGCAGCAGCTTGGACCAGACGCCGAAGGCGGATTGCGCCGCGTCGACTGCCAGCCGGCTGTCGTCCGCCGACAGGCTCGCGACATCGCCCAGATGGCTGCCGTCCGCGGGATTGGAGACGGCGAAGGTCTTTGACTGCGCGCCGGCCGTCCAGCGGCCGCCGATATAGGAGAAGCCGCGCAGGAGCGCCGGATCGGACAGATCGAGCGGCGTGGCGGCGAAGGGGGAGGGCCCGGAGTTGGCCGTGGTGGTTTTACTGGAATGTGCCATGCCCGATCCTAACCGGACCTTGGCAGAGGAATCCTCTGATGCGCCCGCGGCCCAAAGAGAGATCTTCCGAATTTGCCGCGCCGGGGCGTCAGTTCGTCTCCGGATCCAGGCCCATCAGGATGTCGAAGGGCGGCAGTGTCGAGTGCTTGACCGGCTTGGTGACGATGTAGGTGAAATAGCGCGCGAGACCCGCCCGCCGCGCCAGAAGATCGTCGATCAGCCGCTGGTAATGGTCGATGTCGCGGGTGACGACATGCATGAGGTAATCGAAGCCGCCGCCGAGCGCCCAGCAGGAGAGGATCTCGTCATAGGAGGCGATGGCGGCCTCGAAGGCCTGGAACGTGGCGGCGCGGTGATTGTCGAGTTCCGCCATGACGAACACCGAGACCTGCGGCGCCATATGCTTGAGCTCGATGTCGGCGTGATAGCCGGAAATGATCCCGGCCTTTTCCAGCCGGCTCAGCCGCTCCCAGCAGGGCGTGGCGCTCAGGTTGACCCGCTTGGCGAGATCCGATTTCGAGATCCGGCCCTCCCGCGACAGGATTGCAAGGATCTTGATATCGCGGTCATCGAGTTTGATCGGGGCCATGGCAGCGACTTTTGAGCCAGCACGGGGGGCTTGTCAATTTCCCCGATTGGGGTCATCAATAAATCATGACAATTTGGCCTCCAAAATCCGACGAGCTTCGCCGCCCCGCCTATAAATCCCTTGCCGATACCCTCGTTCGTGCGGTCGACGCGGGCGAATTGCGCAGCGGCGACCGCCTGCCGACCCATCGCAATCTCGCCATCGACCTGGGGCTGAGCGTGCAGACGGTGAGCCGCGCCTATGACGAACTGATCCGCCGCGGCGTCATCGCCGGCGAGGTCGGTCGCGGCACCTTCGTGCGTGCCGGCCGCAGCGACACCAAGACCCCCTACGTGCCCGACAGGGAGAACGAGGAATTCATCGATTTCTCGATCCTGATGCCGGTGTTCGAGCCGATGCACCTGGAGACCATGAAGCAGGCGCTGACCCGGCTTGGCGCCGATCTGCCGGCCTCGACCGTCTCGGCCTTTCGGCCATCGACGGCGCTCAGGAAATACAATGGCGCCGCCGTGAAGTGGCTGATGCGCTGCGGCCTGGTCCCGGGAACCCAGGGCCTGCTCATGACCAATGGCAACACCTCGGCGATGACGATCGCCCTGATGACGGTGGCCGGTGCGGGCGACCTGATCGTCACCGAGGAGCTGGGCCATCACACGCTCAAGGCGCTCACCCGCTATCTCGGGCTCAGGATCCAGGGACTGGAAACCGACGCCGAAGGGATCGTTCCGGCGGCCTTTGCCGCTTCCTGCCGCAGATCGGCGGTGAAAGCGATCTATCTGATGCCGTCGGGCCTCAACCCGCAAACCCTGATGATGTCGGCCGAAAGGCGCGCCGAACTGGTGGCGATCGCCCGGCGCCACGACGTGCTGATCATCGAGAACGACGCCTGGGGGCCACTGCAGCCCGGCCGGCCGGCGCCGATCGCGGCGCTGGCGCCCGAGCGCACCTTTTATTTCACCAGCCTCACCAAATGCATCATGCCCGGGCTGCGCTTCGGCTTTCTCACCATGCCCGAGGCGTTTGAATCGGCGGCCGCCAACCGCCATCTCGTCACCAGCTGGATGGCCACGCCCTTGATGGCCGAGATCGGCAGCCGCTGGATCGAGGACGGCACCGCCGAACATCTGCTGACCTGGCAGATCGAGGCGCTGGGCGTGCGCAACCGTCTTGCGGCCAGGGTTCTCTCGGGCATCCCGTTCCTGTCGAGTCCGAACGGCATGCACATCTGGCTGCCGATGCCGGGCCTGTGGACCGAGGAGGCCTTCGTGGCCCATTCCCGGCTGAACGGCGTGGCGATCGCGCCCGGCTCGGCCTTCGAGATGTCGGAAAACCTGCGCACCCATGGCGTCCGCATCTGCCTGGGCGCGGAGACGCTGCAGGCGCTCGAGCGGGGCCTCACGATCATCGCGCGGCTGGCGCGCAGCAATCCGGAGCCGGCGCTGCTGACGCTCTAGGCCGGGCCGGCCTGACCCTCCGGCGTCCGCTTCTCCTTCTCCTGCCGGCGTCCTCATGCCACGTCCGATCGCGATCGGGCGTGAAGGCGGCGAAGCGTCAAAAGTGTCATGATAAAATAATCGGATTGACTCTTGATTGTCCTTGTTTCACCTTTAGCAAATCATAACAATAAACAGGGGAGGGAATTGACATCACATCAAACCGCTCTGGCAGGACGCGAGGCGCCAGGGGCGGGACGATGTGAGGGGACGCCGGGCAAGGGCGGCCCGCATCGCTTTCCGCCGGCCGGTGGCCGGAAACCAACCACAGCACGCAATCAAAAAAGAGAGGAACTGACATGACATCCATAGTTCGCACCTTGCTCGGAGGCACCGCCGCCGCAGCACTCCTGGCCGCCGGCACGCTCGCCGCCCAGGCCGACAACTGGAAATACGCCATCGAGGAGTCCCTGACAGAGGTTCAGGGCGTCTACGCCACCAAGTTCAAGGAGGCCGTTGAGGCCAATTCCGACCACACGATCGAGATCTACCCCTATGGCACGCTCGGCGAATCCGCCGACATCATGGAGCAGGCCCAGGCCGGCATCCTGCAGTTCGTCGACCAGTCGCCCGGCTTCACCGGCGCGCTGATCCCCGAAGCCCAGGTCTTCTTTGTCCCCTACCTGCTGCCCACCGACCAGGACCACCTCGCCCGCTTCTTCAAGGAGAGCAAGGCGATCAACGAGGACTTCACGAGCCTCTATGCCGAAAAGGGCCTGGAGCTGCTGGTGATGTTCCCGGAAGGCGAGGTGGCGATGACCACCAAGCAGCCGGTCAAGAGCTGCGCCGATCTGAACGAGGTCAAGTTTCGCGTCATGACCAATCCGCTGCTGGTGGAAGCCTACAAGGCCTTCGGCGCGACGCCGACGCCGCTGCCCTGGGGTGAAGTCTATGGCGGCCTGCAGACCAACATCATCCAGGGCCAGGAAAACCCCACCTTCTACCTGTACTCGACCAAGATGTACGAGGTGACCGACCACATCACCTATACAGGCCACAACAATTTCACCACCGCGGTGATGGCCAACAAGGACTTCTATGACGGCCTGTCGGACGAGGACAAGAAGGTGATCGAGGACGCAGCCGCCTCGGCCTTCGACTACATCGTTGAATACCAGAAGGGCCTGGCCGACAGCGAACTCGAGAAGATCATGGCAGCCAAGCCCGAGATGACGGTGACCGTGCTCAGCGAAGAAGAGCGCGCCTGCTTCAAGGAAGCCGCCGTTGAAGTCGAAGCCAAGTTCATCGAGATGACCGGCGAAAGCGGCAAGGCGATCCTCGATCAGCTCAAGGCCGACCTGGACGCGACCAAGGGCTGATCCCAGCCTGGTATCGAGACAACCGGAGGCCATGCCATATTGGCCTCCGGTTCAGTCAGCCACAGGCCGGGAGGCGATCTTGGACGAGTTAAGGGAAAGACATCCGCACGAGTCCTCGCTGCCGGGGTGGTTGGGGACACTCGATTCCACCATCAGCCGGGTGGAGTCGGTGATGCTTGCCGCCGGTGTGCTGTTGATGGCGTTCAACACCATCGCCAACGTCGTCGGACGCTTCGTGTTTCAAAGCAGCCTGTTCTTTTCCGAGGAACTCAACAGCATCCTGATCATTCTCATCACCTTCGCCGGGATCAGCTATGCCGCGCGCCAGGGCCGTCACATCCGCATGTCGGCGATCTATGACGCGATGCCGCCGCGCGCGCGCAAGGGCTTCATGGTGCTGATTGCCTCCGTCACGGCGGTGTCGATGTTTGCGCTGTGCTACTTCTCCATCGGCTACATCACCAAGGTGGCGGTCTCCGGCCGCCTGCTGCCGTCGCTGCAGGTGCCGATCTACTGGATGTTCCTCTGGGTGCCGGTCGGCTTCTTCATGACCGGCCTGCAATATGCGCTCACCGCCATCAAGAACCTGGTCGAGAAGGACATCTACCTCTCGACGCGCGTGCTCGAGGGTTACGACAACGACGAACTCGAGATCTGAGGCAAGACGATGGCGCTGACCATTTTCCTGATCATGATCGTGCTGCTGCTGCTCGGCTTCCCGATGATGATTCCGCTGCTTGTGGCCACCTTCGCGGGCTTCGTCTTCCTGTTCGGCGACATCGGCAGGATGGATTTCATGGTCCAGCAGATGTTGGCGGGCATCCGCCCGGCGTCGCTGATCGCGGTGCCGATGTTCATTCTCGCCGCCGACATCATGACCCGTGGCCAGTCGGCCAACCGGCTCATCGACATGGTGATGAAGTTCATCGGCCATATCAAGGGCGGGCTCGCGGTCTCCACCGTCACGGCCTGCACCCTGTTTGGCGCTGTGTCGGGGTCGACCCAGGCGACGGTCGTGGCCGTCGGCTCGCCGCTCCGGCCGCGGATGCTGAAGGCTGGCTACAAGGATTCCTTCGTCATGGCGTTGATCATCAACGCCTCGGACATCGCCTTCCTGATTCCGCCGTCGATCGGCATGATCATCTATGGGGTGATATCGAGCACGTCGATTTCGGAACTGTTCATCGCCGGCATTGGCCCCGGTCTTCTGCTGATGGTGCTGTTCTCGGCCTACAGCATGATCTACGCCACCGTCATGGGCGTGCCCACCGAACCCAGGGCCAGCTGGGCCGAACGCGGTCAAGCCGTCAAGCAGGCGATCTGGCCGCTCGGCTTCCCGGTCATCATCGTCGGCGGCATCTATGGCGGCATCTTCAGCCCGACCGAGGCCGCCGCCGCCTGCGTGCTCTACGCGATCATCCTGGAATTCATCGTCTTCCGGTCCCTGAACATCCCCGACATCTACCGGATCGCCAAATCGACCGGCCTGATCACCGCGGTGGTCTTCATCCTGGTCGCCGCCGGCGCGGCCTTCGCCTGGGTGATCTCATTCGCCCAGATTCCGCAGGAGATCCTTGCCGCCGTCGGCATCGCCGACATGGGACCCAAGGGCGTGCTGGCGGTGATCTCGATCGCCTTCTTCATCGGCTGCATGTTCGTCGACCCGATCGTGGTCATCCTGGTTCTGGTCCCGATCTTTTCGCCGGTGGTCAATGCGGTGGGGCTCGACCCGGTGCTGGTCGGCACGATCATCACGCTGCAGGTGGCGATCGGATCGGCGACGCCGCCGTTTGGATGCGACATCTTCACGGCGATCGCCATCTTCAAGCGGCCCTATATCGAGGTCATCCGCGGCATCTTCCCGTTCACGGTGATCCTGCTCTCGGTCTCTGTGGCCCTCATTTATTTCCCGCAGATCGCGTTGTTCCTGCGCGACCTGGCATTCCGGTGACGGAGAGACACGATGTTTGAACGAATCCTGGTGGCGGTCGACGGCTCGGAGGGCTCCAAGAAGGCCCTGGTCCTGGCGGCGCGGCTGCAGCAGACCTGCGACAGCGAACTCTTGATCCTGACCGTTTTCCGGCACCATTCGCTGCTCGAGGCGTCGATGTCGATGGTGCGTCCGGACGATCCGGACAATATCGACGACGCCATGCGCGGCTACGCCAAGGAAGTGGCCGAGGAGGCCAAGAAGATCGCCGCGGACACCGGAGCGGCCAGGGTCCGCGCCTTCGTCAAGGCCGGGCAGCCGGCGCGGATGATCGTCAAGTTCGGCGAGGACCACAAGGCGGACCTGATCATCGTCGGCAGCCGCGGCCAGGGCGACGTGCAGGGGTTCCTGCTGGGCAGCGTGTCCCACAAGGTCACCAGCCTGGCGAAGATCCCGGTGATGGTTGTCTGAGGCAAGTGGGACGGATCGGCGTGAGACACGTGGCGGCACATAGGGGAGGGACAGCATGAGCACGGACAGGGTCAAGGTGTCGGCGGAGCCGGTCCGGTTCAACGACCGGGAGGCGACCGCGCGGTTCGGTCTGATCGCGCTCGCGACCGACATGACCAGCGAGCGCGACCTCTACCGGCAGCTGCCGCAGGACCATGTGGCGATCCATGTCACGAGGGTTGCCTACGAGAACCCGACGACGCCCGACAATCTGCGCAGGATGACGCCGCGGCTGACGGACGCCGCCGCGCTGCTGGCGCCGCTCGCCCCGCTCAAGGCCATCTGCTACAGCTGCACCGCGGCCTCCGTGGTCATCGGCGACGCCGAGGTCACGGACGCGATCCGGCGGGCGGCGGGCCCGGTGCCGGTGGTCACGCCTACAGCTGCGGCGCGGATGGCGTTCCGGGCGCTCGGCGCCAGGCGTCTGGCGATCCTCACGCCCTACACGGTGGCCACCAGCCAGCCGATGGCCGAGTATTTCGCGGGCCACGGCCTGGAGATCGCGAACTTCGAATGCCTGGATCTCGACGACGACCGCGACATGGCGCGGGTCAGCGACGCGACCATCATTGACGCAGCGCTTGCCGCCGACAGGCCGGACGCCGAGGCCTTCTTCCTGTCCTGCACCGGCCTGCCCGCTATCAATGTCATCGCCGAGATCGAGCGGCGCACCGGCAAGCCGGTCGTCACCTCCAACCAGGCGAGCGCCTGGGCGATGGCGCGGCTGGGCGGGTTCGGAGATCACGCTCCGGCGGAATTCGGCAGGCTGTTTGCCTGCGCGCTGCCGGACCGCGCCTTTGGAGACGCCGCATGACCGGACAGCACTCCTTTGTCGATCTCGCCGAGATCGAGCAGGCGCGGGCGGCCATTGCCGGGACCGTGCGGCTGACGCCGGTCAATCTCTCGCCGCAGCTCTCGGATCTCGTCGGCCAGCCGGTCCATCTCAAGCTCGAGCACACCCAGATCACCGGCAGTTTCAAGTTGCGCGGCGCGACCAATGCGGTGGCGAGCCTCTCTGACGACGAGAAGCGCCGCGGCGTCATCGCGGTCTCAACCGGAAATCACGGCCGCGGGCTCGCCTTTGCGGCGAAGGCGTCCGGAGTGAAATGCATCATCTGCATGTCGAAGCTGGTGCCGCAGGCCAAGATCGACGGCATCAGGGCGCAGGGCGCCGAGGTGCGCATCATCGGCCGCTCCCAGGACGAGGCGCAGGAGGAAGTGGCCCGGCTGGTGGCCGACGACGGCATGACGATGATCCCGCCGTTTGACCATCGCGCCGTCATCGCCGGTCAGGGCACGCTCGGCCTCGAGCTTCTCGACCAGATCCCTGATGTCGCCACGGTTCTCGTGCCGCTGTCGGGCGGGGGGCTGATTTCCGGCGTCGCCGCGGCGCTCAAGGCCAGAAGGCCGGACATAAGGATCATCGGCATCTCCATGGAGCGGGGGGCGGCGATGCATGAATGCCTGAAGGCCGGAAGGCCGGTCCATGTCGAGGAACTGGCGACGCTGGCGGACTCGCTCGGCGGCGGCATCGGGCTCGACAACACGCTCACCTTCGCCATGACCAGCAAGCTGGTCGACGAGGTCGTGCTGGTGAGCGAGACGGAGATCGCCGCAGCGATCCGCCACATCTACTGGCAGGAACGCCAGATCGTCGAGGGTTCGGGCGCGGTGGGTGTCGCGGCGCTGCTTGCGGGAAGGATCAAGAGCGCGGGTCCTGTCGTTTCCATCCTCAGCGGCGGCAATATCGACATGAACCAGCACTTCCGCATCATCTCCGGCGAGGATGTCGACGTGACCAGGGAGGCTGCCTGACATGGCCCCAATCAAGATCCTGACCGAAGCCGATCTGCGCCGCGCGGTGGCGCTCGATCTCGACGCGATCGCCTGCGTCGAGGACGCCTTCGCGGCACTCGCCACTGGCGACGTGGTGATGCCGCCGATCCTGTCGATGGCGATCGCGCCCTTCAACGGCGAGGTCGACGTCAAGACCGCCTTCGTGCCCGGCATCGACAGTTTCGCCATCAAGATCTCGCCGGGATTCTTCGACAATCCCAAGCTTGGCCTGCCCAGCACCTCGGGGCTGATGGTGCTGTTCTCCGCGAAAACCGGCATGCTCGAGGCGCTGCTGCTCGACAATGGCTATCTCACCGATGTGCGCACCGCCGCCGCCGGCGCGGTCGCGGCAAAGCATCTGGCGCGCGCCGATGCCTCAACCGCCTGCATACTCGGCGCAGGCTGCCAGGGCCGGCTGCAGCTCAAGGCGCTGACCCTGGTGCGGCCGATAACAAGCGCCACCATCTGGGCGCGCGACCCGGCAAAGGCCGTGGAAGCGGCGACGGAGATGACCCAGGAGCTCGGCATCGAGGTGCGCGCCGCGCAGGACCCGGCAGCCGCAGTGCGCGAGGCCGACATCATCGTCACCACGACGCCGGCGACGACGCCAGTGCTGATGGCCGAATGGCTCAGGCCCGGGCAGCACATCACCGCCATGGGCTCGGACCAGGAGCACAAGAACGAGATCGATCCGGCCTGTCTTGCCAGGGTCGATCCCTATGTGCCCGACCGGCTGTCGCAGACACGGCTGATGGGCGAGTTGCGCGCGGCGATTGCGGAGGGCCTCGTCGACGCCCGCGCCGAATTCGCCGAACTCGGCGCCATCGTCTCGGGCAAGGCCCCTGGCCGCATCTCCGACGACGCCATCACCCTTGCAGATCTCACCGGCACCGGCGTCCAGGACACCGCGATTGCCACCTTCGCACTCGCCCGCGCGCTGACGCTCTCAGCCGGCGCCGATTTCTCGAACTGACCGTCACTCCCGACCGCATACCCAGAAAGGAACACTCTCTCCGATGTCCGCGCCAGTGCTCAATTTCAGCCGCGACGAATATGCCGACCGCCTTGCCAGGACGCGCAAGGCCATGGAGGCAACAGGGGTCGATGTCATAATCGTCTCAGACCCCTCCAACATGGCCTGGCTCACCGGCTATGACGGCTGGTCCTTCTATGTCCATCAATGCGTGGTCGTAGGCCCCGATGGCGATCCGGTCTGGTTCGGGCGCGGCCAGGACGCCAATGGCGCGCGGCGTACCTCCTATCTCGGCGACAGCACGATCATCGGCTATGCCGACCATTATGTGCAGTCGACCGAGCGCCACCCCATGGATTATCTCGCAGCCAAGATCGAGGAGCGCGGCTGGGGGGCCAAGCGCATCGGCGTGGAGATGGACAATTACTGGTTCTCGGCCGCCGCCTTCGCCTCGCTGCAGAAGCACCTGCCGAACGCGCGGTTTTCCGACGTCACGGCGCTGGTCAACTGGCAGCGCGCCGTCAAGTCGCCCCAGGAGCTCGACTATATGCGCAAGGCCGCCCGCCTGGTCGAGCGCATGCATGAGACCATCACCGACAAATGCGAGGTGGGCTACCGCAAGTGCGATCTGGTGGCCGACATCTATGAGGCCGGCCTGCGCTATGACGAGGATCTGGGCTTTGGCGGCGATTATCCGGCGATCGTGCCGTTGCTGCCCTCGGGCGCGGACGCCTCGGCGCCGCACCTGACCTGGGACGACCAGCCGATGAAGTCAGGCGAGGGCACCTTCTTCGAGATCGCCGGCGTCTACAAGCGCTACCACTGCCCGCTGTCGCGCACCCTGTTCCTGGGCAAGCCGACGCAGACCTTCATCGATGCCGAGAAGGCCGTGCTCGAGGGCATGGAGGCGGGGCTCGAAGCCGCCAGGGCCGGAAACCTCTGCGAGGACATCGCCATCGCCTTCTTCCAGGTTCTGAACAAATACGGGATCACCAAGGACAACCGCACCGGCTACCCGATCGGCCTGTCCTATCCGCCGGACTGGGGCGAGCGCACCATGTCGCTGCGGCCCGGCGACAAGACCGTGCTCGAGGAGAACATGACCTTCCACTTCATGACCGGGCTGTGGATGGAGGACTGGGGCTTCGAGATCACCGAGAGCATCGTCATCGGCAAGACCGGGCCCGAGTGCCTGGCCAATGTGCCCCGCCGGATGTTTGTGAAGGATTGATCAGTCATGGCCGGCAATCCGATTGTTCCGACAATACCGCTCCACGAGGACGGCGCCCATCACGGCTTCCTCAGGCTGCCCTACAGCCGCGACGATTCGGCCTGGGGGTCGGTGATGATCCCCATCACCGTGATCAAGAACGGTGTGGGGCCGACGGCACTGCTCACCGGCGCCAACCATGGCGATGAATACGAGGGTCCGGTCGCGTTGATGGAACTGGCGGTGACGCTCAGGCCCGAGGACATCGAGGGCAGGGTGATCATCGTGCCGGCCATGAACTATCCGGCGTTCCGCGCCGGCACCCGCACCTCGCCCATCGACCGGGGCAACATGAACCGGTCCTTTCCGGGCTCGCCCAGCGGCACGGTGACGGAAAAGATCGCGGATTACTTCCAGACGGTCCTGCTGCCGGAGGCGAGCATCGTGCTCGACTTCCATTCGGGCGGCAGGACGCTGGATTTCATCCCCTTCGCTTCCGCCCATGTGCTGGAGAACAAGGACCAGCAGGCGGCCTGCGTCGCCGCGGTCGAGGCGTTCAATGCGCCCTACTCGATGATCATGCTCGAGATCGACACGGTCGGCATGTACGACACCAGCGTCGAGGACCAGGGCAAGGTCTTCGTCACCACCGAACTCGGCGGCGGCGGCACCTCGACGGCGCGCTCGAACGCGATCGCCAAGAAGGGCGTGCGCAACGTGCTCAAGCACGCGGGCATCATGAAGGGGGAGCTGGAAAAGGCGCCCTCGGTGATGCTCGACATGCCCGACGGTGATTGCTTCGTGTTCTCTGAGGACGAGGGCCTGTTCGAGGCGATGAAGAACCTCGGCGATCCGGTGGACAAGGGCGAGATCGTCGCCCGCGTCTGGCCCGCCGACCGCACCGGCAGGCCGCCGATCGACTACCGCGCCAACCGGTCGGGCCTGCTGGTCTCGCGCCATTGCCCGGGCCTGATCAAGCCGGGCGACTGCATGGCGGTGGTGGCAATCACGGTCTGAGCGCCGCCTGCTCCTGCCGGCTTCGCGCACGGCTTTCGCCGCTGATGTTGATCCAGTTGGCGAGAATGATGACGCCGCCGCCGATCAGGATCAGCAGATCGGCGCTCTCGCCGAACAGCACCATGCCGACGACCGCGATCAGCGGCAGCCGGGTGAAATCGATCGGCATCACGAAGCTCGCCGGCGCCAGCGACAGCGCCGTCGTCAGGCAGTAATGCGCCAGGAGCCCGGTGACGCCGACCACCAGCAGCCAGGGGAAGGTCGCAAGCGTCGGCCATGTCACCGGGCCCGGCATCATCAGGGGCCCCTGCAGCATCAGGCTCAACCCGCCAAAGCCCAACTGGATCAGGGTCAGCCAGAACAGGATCGAGACAATGCTCTCATGGCGTGTCAGCGACTTGGTCATGATGATGGTGGCGGCAAAGAAGATGGCCGAGGCCGCAGCCGTCATCAGCCCGGGTTCGAGCGCGCCGAAATCCGGTCGGGCGACGATCAGAATGCCGGCGAAGCCCAGCGCCGCCGCGACCACGCGGTACAAGGTCAGCCGCTCGCCCAGGAACAGAAGCCCAAGCACGATCACCCAGACCGGCGTGGTGAACTCCAGCGCGAACACCTGCGCCAGCGGAATCGTGGCGAGCGCGAAGAACCACAGGTTCTGGCCGGTGAAATGAAACAGGTTCCTGAAGAAATGCAGTTTCAGCCGCTCGGTGCGGATCTCCCGGAGCCTGCCGTAGGCCCCCGCCACGAAGAGCACGATGAGCAGCCCGGCCAGCGAGCGGAAGGTCATGATCTCGAAGGTCGAGTGCACGCCCGAGACATAGCGGCCGGCGACCGCCATCGTCGAGAACGACAGGATCGATCCGATCATCCAGAGTGCGGCAAGGCCCGGCCGGTGGGTGTGAGGCATGCGCTTGATGTCCCGGAGCGCACGCGAGGCGCGGCGTGTGAGTGAGGATAGGCAAGGCCCGGACGGTCGTCATCGAGACCCGGGCCGTTCGGTCCCACTCAAACGGATTCGGGCCGGCAATGCAAATGGCGGGCAGCGAGGGCAGGTTGGCGGTGCTGCGGGAAGCCGCGGACCCGACAAGGCGCGCTGGAAGTCCGAGCGGTCGAGCCGCCTGGGGACAAGGCCGCATCCGGCATTTGCGGTCCCGGGCGTTAGGTCCTATCGTCGCGCCACGGTTCAGTCTTGGGGAGAGCGGGATGCATGTGTTGATTGTTGGTGCGGCGGGCATGATCGGCCGCAAATTTGCGGGCGCGATCGCCAGTTCGGGCCTGTCGGGGACGGGGCCGGTCGAGCAACTGACCCTGGTCGACGCGGTCACGCCGGAGACACCAGCGGGGTTTTCGGGGGAAGCGACCTGCCTGGCGCTCGACATCTCCGACCCGCTTTCAGCGCCGAAGATGCTGGCAGGCCGGCCCGACGTGATCGTCCATCTGGCCGCCATCGTCTCGGGCGAGGCGGAGCAGGATTTCGACAAGGGCTACCGGGTCAATCTCGACGGCACGCGCCATCTGTTCGACGGCGTGCGTCAGCTTTCGCTTACCGATGGATATTGTCCGCGGCTGGTGTTCGCCTCCTCGATCGCGGTCTTCGGCGCGCCGATGCCCGATGCGATCGACGACGAATACCTCACCGCGCCGATGACCAGCTACGGCACCCAAAAGGCGATCGGGGAACTGCTGCTGCAGGACTACACGCGGCGCGGATTTTTCGACGGGCTGGCGATCCGGCTGCCCACCATCTGCATTCGCCCGGGACTGCCCAACAAGGCGGCGTCGGGCTTCTTCTCGGGCATCCTGCGCGAGCCGCTTTCGGGCAAGCCGGCCGTGCTGCCGGTCGAAGACAGCGTGCGCCACTGGCACGCGAGCCCGCGCGCGGCGGTCGGGTTCCTGACCCGGGCGGCGACCATGGACCTGGGCCCGGTCGGGCATCGGCGGGTGCTGACCATGCCCGGACTTTCGGCCACCGTCGCCGAGCAGATCGAGGCGCTGCGCCGCATCGCCGGCGACAAGGCCGTGGCGCTGATCGAGCCCAGGCCCGATCCCGACATCATTCGCATCGTCGCCAACTGGCCGCGCGGCTTCAAGGCGGAGCGTGCGACAGCCCTCGGCTTTCGCGCGGAAAGCTCGTTCGACGAGATCATCCGCATTCACATCGAGGACGAGCTGGGCGGCAGCCTCTGAGGCGGGGACCGGAGCGGCCGCGAGAAAATCACGCCACCTGGGCGGTGACCTCGATCTCGATCAGCATGTCCGGCCGGATCAGCTGGCAGACGATCATCGTCGCCGCCGGATCGATGCCGCCCAGATGGTCTGCCAGCACCGGCGCGACAGCGTCGAAATGATCGGGGCTGGTGACATAGTACCGCACCCGCACGATGTCGCTGAGGCTTGCGTCCAGCGCTGCCAGCGAGGCGGCGATGGTTTTGAAGCAGTTGCGCGCCTGATCCGCCACGTCGGCGGGCATTGCCATCGTGGCGTAGTCATAGCCGGTCGTGCCCGAGACATGCACGAACGGCCCCTGCCGCACAGCGCGGGAGTAAGCTGCCGCCTTCTCGAAGGGCGAGCCGGTGGAATGCTTGCGTCTGTCCGTCATCTTCTGCCTCCGATGCTCGGTCGGATCCCTCAGCCGTGCGCCCAGTCCATGTAGAGTTCGCGCGCATTGCGCGCCACCGGGCCCGCCTGCAGCTCGCGGCCCTCGATGCGGATGATGGGAACCACCTTGGAGTGGTTGCCGGTCGAGAAGATCTCGTCGGCATCCATGAAGTCGCCGACCGACAGCGACTTCTCGACCACCTCGGTTCCGGCCTCGCGCAGCAGCCTGATGGTGCGCGAGCGGGTGATGCCCGACAGGAACGTGCCGTTCGGCGCCGGCGTGAACACCACTCCGTCCTTGACCATGAAGATGTTCGAGGTGCCGGTTTCGGCGACATTGCCGAGCATGTCGAGCACCAGCGCGTTGTCGAAGCCGCGCGACTTGGCCTCCATGATCGCCCGGCCGTTGTTGGGGTAGAGGCACCCGGCCTTGGCGTTGGTCGGCGCGGTCTCGTAGGTCGGACGCCGGAACGGCGAGACCGAGACCGAGAATCCCGACGAGGCGATCATCGGGCTTTCGAACAGGCACAGGCAGAACCGCGTCGAGTCCGGATCGGCCGGCACCGACATGTAGCCGCCATGCTCGGCCCAGTACATCGGCTTGATATAGACGGCGGTCTTGCCGTCGAATTTCTTGAGTCCCTCGCGCGCCAGGCCTTCGATCGTCCCGGCCTCCATCGTCGCGCGCATGCCCAGCGCATCGGCCGAGCGGTTGATCCGCGCGCAGTGCAGGTCGAGATCCGGGGCCACGCCGTCGAACCAGCGCGCGCCGTCGAACACGGTCGATCCCAGCCACATGGCATGGCTGACCGGGCCGATCAGCGGCGGATTGCCCTCGATCCAGTCGCCGTCCACATAGGTCCAGGTCTTGGTGCGCGCTTGGGTGTTGACGGCCATGGGGATCTCCTGAAGGGTATTGTCGGTTCGCGATAGACAATCGGACGCCGCCGCCGCCGCCGTCAAGTCATGGCGGAGGTCCGGCGCCCACGAATTCTCGCAATCGCACGATCCTTGCGCGCGCCCCGGTGGATCGGGAAACAAAAGGGCGTGATCGGCGGCGCGGAGGCCCGGGGGCCGCGGTCATCGGACCGGGCGCGGCGTGCGCGACCGCTTGACTGTTGCACTGCAACATGAGCATCGTGGACTGAAACGGGAGACAGTGCTGATGGCCCACGCCGCCTATGTGTTCGACGCCTATGGAACCCTGTTCGACGTACATGCGGCGGTGCGCCGTCATGCCGACGCGATTGGCCCCGGCGGGCAGCAATTGTCCGACATCTGGCGGGCCAAGCAGCTCGAATATTCCTGGACCCGGGCCCTGATGCGCGAGTGGAAGGATTTCTGGACATTGACCGAAGAGGCGCTCGACCATGCGCTCGAGCGGGTCCCCAGCGCCGACAAGAGCCTGCGCGCCGATCTGCTCGACGCCTATTTCAAGCTCGACTGCTACCCGGAAGTCCCCGCAGTGCTGAAATCGCTCAAGGCCGGCGGCGCGCGGGTGGCGATCCTGTCGAACGGCTCCGTGGCGATGCTCGATTCGGCGGTCAGGAACGCCGCGCTCGACATGGTCATCGACGATGTATTCTCGGTCGATGCGCTCAGGACCTTCAAGACCGATCCGGCGGTCTACGACATGGTCACCACCGCCTACCGTCTTTATCCCGACGCCGTGTCGTTCCAGTCCTCCAATCGCTGGGATGTGGCGGGCGCGAAGAAGTTCGGCTTCCGCACGGTATGGATCAACCGCGCCGGGATGCCCGACGAATACAGGGATCTGTCGCCATCGCTGATCCTGCCCGATCTCAACGGCGTCGGATGAAGCCCCGCCCGCGGGCCTTCACGCGGGGTTCACGGCTATTTCATCTCAAACGCGGCCACTGTGGCAAGTTCACCACAAGCCTGGCGCGTCATGGTCACAATCGGGCCGCAAACCTCACCCCGCTCGATGAGTCGAACCGGCTCGTTTTCGTCTGACCATTTCCAAGAGGGTGCTTTCCCGGCGCCCTGACCACAGGACCGCCTGCCCCATGACCGGACACAAAGACCACACCCCGACGCGGCTCGGCGCCGCACCGCGCGGCCCTGACCTCACCGCCTTGACCCGGCGCGGGTTCCTGGCGCTCGGAACCGCCGCCACCGCGACCCTCGCCGGCTGCGCCGCAACGTCGACCCAGCAATTCGTGGCCGAGACGTCGCCGATCTACCGCACCCCGGACAACCGCGGCAGCGGCATGGGCCGCACCTCGCCTCTGTATGACAGCATGTACGGCCCCAAGCTCGACGAGCCGTTTCCGCTGCCCGCCATTCCCTATCACGAGATCGATCCGGCCTATCTGCGCCAGGAAGTGGCCGATCCGACCGGCGAGCGGCCCGGCACCATCGTGGTCAGCACATCCGACCGCTTCCTCTATCTCGTGCGCGAAAACGGCCGGGCCATGCGCTACGGCGTCGGCATCGGCCGGGCCGGATTCTCCTGGTCGGGCAGGGCTATCGTGCAGTGGAAGCAGAAATGGCCGAAATGGACCCCGCCAACGGACATGATCGCGCGCCAGCCGGAACTCGAGCGCTGGTCGGCCGCCAATGGCGGCATGCCGCCCGGTCTCGACAATCCGCTCGGCGCCCGCGCGCTCTACATCTTCCAGGACGGCGTGGACACGCTCTACCGCGTCCATGGCAGCCCCGAATACAAATCCATCGGCCAGGCGGTGTCGTCAGGCTGCGTGCGGCTGATCAACCAGGACATCTGCGATCTCTATGACCGGGTGCCGACACGGACTCCGATCCTGGTGGTCTGACGCCTGTCGCGCCCGGATAGGGTCATCCCGGCGACACTGGACAGGCAGTCCGCGATGGCAGCCGCTTTTCCCTGCGGCGAGATGCCCATCAGGCTGTGCATGACGGCCCCGAGCGGATTGAGAGCCGGCGCAGGATCATGCTACCAGAACAGGCGTGGCCGGACGGCAATAAGGTCGCTCCGGCGGGCCGCAGGGGCGGGCGCATGACCGAGCGGGGTCTCTTATCCGTGGTTCTGGCCGTGGTGGCGTCAGCGATGCTCGCCGCAGGATGTGTTCCGCAGGACCATGGATGGACTTCGCTCTACAAGCCGGCGCAGGAGCGCAAGATCAGGGTGACGATGCCGCGGAACGCGCCGTCGATCTCGCAGCAGTTCCTGTTCACCACCCATGACGCCAAGCATATCGGCATCGATGTCATTGGCAAGGTCGGAACCCCCGTCATCGCCGTCGCCGACGGATGGGTCCGGGATTCGTATTTCGAGCCGGCCTATGGCAACCGGATCGAGATCGACCACGGCTCCGACGTCCGCGGCAGGCGCACGGTGACGGTCTACAAGCATCTCAAGGACCGTCTTGTCAGCGATGGCGCCTGGGTTGCGCGCGGCCAGCAGATCGCCTCGCTCGGAACCACCGGCATGCTCGGCGGCGGCATCCCGCATCTGCATTTCGAACTGTACCGGCAACAGGGCTCGCAGGGCGAGACGCCCACCGATCCGCATCTCTTCTGGGCCGACGGGGTCGGCCGGGTGACCTGCTTCGATGCGCTTGCGACCTATCCGTCCGGCGATTTCCGGATGACCTATCCGGTACCCTGCCGCTGAGAGCGGCTGCGGGAGCCTCCGCCCCGGCGGGGTCAGAACCCCTTCTTGATCGACCCCAGAATGCCGCGCACCAGGGCCCGGCCGAGCGAATTGGCCGCCGAGCGCGCCACCGACTTGATCACCGTTTCGGTAACCGTCTGGCGCTGATAGCCCGGCCGCGACCGGGGTGCGGTCTTGCGGGGGGTGGGAGCGCGCTCCTCCGCCGCGTCGTCGCCATAGCCGGGCAGGGTCCAGCGGCGGCTTTCGGGGCGCTTCGCCTCCGTTGCCTCCTCGCGGGCGCGCTCCTCGTCTTCCGCCTTGGCGGCTTCCTCGGCGCGGCGCTGCAGCATCTCGAAGGCGCTGTCGCGATCCAGATCTTCGTCATACTGGCCGGCGACGGGGCTGACCGCCATGACCTTCTGCCGCTCGGCCTCGGTGACCGGCCCGAGCCTTGACGCGGGCGGCCGGATCAGCGTGCGCTCGACCATCGATGGCACGCCCTTGGCGCCAAGGGTCGAGACCAGCGCCTCGCCGACGCCCAACTGGGTGATGGCCTCGAAACAGTCGAAGGCCGGGTTGGGCCGGAAGGTCTGGGCCGCCACTTTCACCGCCTTCTGCTCGCGCGGCGTATAGGCCCGGAGCGCGTGCTGGATCCGGTTGCCGAGCTGCGACAGCACGGTTTCGGGCACGTCGAGCGGGTTCTGGGTGACGAAATAGACGCCCACGCCCTTCGAGCGGATCAGCCGGACCACCTGCTCGACCCGGTCGATCAGGATCTTGGGCGCCTCGTCGAACAACAGATGCGCCTCGTCGAAGAAGAACACCAGCCGCGGCTTGTCGGGATCGCCGACCTCGGGCAGTTCCTCGAACAGCTCCGACAAGAGCCACAACAGGAACGTGCCGTAGAGCCTCGGATTCATCATCAATTTGTCGGCCGCCAGCACCGAGATCGCGCCGCGCCCGTCATTGGTGGTGCGCATGATGTCGGCGATCCTGAGCGCCGGTTCGCCGAAGAAATGCTCCGCGCCCTGCTGCTCGAGCACCAGCAGACCGCGCTGGATCGTGGCCAGCGACTGCTTGGTGATGTTGCCATACCTGGCCGACAATTTCTCGGTCTCGCCCGCCATGTGGGTCAGCAGCGCCTGCAGGTCCTTGAGATCGAGAAGCGGCAGGCCGTTTTCGTCGGCCAGCTTGAAGGCGATGTTGAGCACGCCCTCCTGGGCCTCGGACATGTTCATCAGCCGCGCCAGCAGAAGCGGGCCCATTTCGGTGATCGTGGTGCGGACCCGGTGGCCCTTCTCGCCGAACAGGTCCCAGAAGATCACCGGGAATTCCTGGAACTCGTAGGGGTCAAGGCCGATCGCCTTGGCGCGCTTCTCCAGGAAATCCTTGTGTTCGCCGATCGCGGCGATGCCGGACAGATCGCCCTTGATGTCGGCGCAGAACACCGGCACGCCGGCATTGGAGAAGCTTTCGGCCAGGATCTGCAGCGTCACTGTCTTGCCGGTGCCGGTAGCGCCGGTGATCAGCCCGTGCCGGTTGGCGAAAGTGAGGTCGAGATACTCGCCCTTGTTGACGCTGTCGTCGGGATTGCGGCTGGTGCCTAGATAGAGCTTGCCTTCTTCGAGCATGTCGTCCTCGTGCTGCGCCGGTCGTGTCTGTCGCTGTCGCATGCGCCGCGCGCAGGCTTCGGGGATTCCTTATAGGCAAGCCGCGCCGCCGGAACAATGGTTTGATGGCGATCCATCGCGGCCCGCGCGGCCCGCGCCGCAACAGCCTCGGGAAAGCTTGTCCGCCTAGGGTTCGACAGCACAGAGCCAGGGGAAATGCGGGCGCCATGGAGCATGGGGCGACACCAGAGCCTGAACGCGCCTGCCGGCTGCCAAGCCCGGCGGGCCCTCCCGCCTGTGCGCGACGACCGGCCCGGCCGGTCGCGGGAGCCGTGGCATGAAAGTCGTCATCCTCGCCGGCGGGCTCGGCTCGCGCCTGTCCGAAGAGACCCATCTCAAGCCCAAGCCCATGGTCGAGATCGGCGGCCGCCCGATCCTGTGGCACATCATGAAGCTCTATCACGGCCATGGCCTCAGAGATTTCGTCATCTGCTGCGGCTTCCGCGGCTATGTGATCAAGGAATATTTCGCCAACTACGCCCTGCACATGTCGGACATGACCTTCGACATGTCCGACAACACCGTGCATTTCCACCGCCAGAGCGCCGAGGACTGGCGGGTCACGCTGGTCGACACCGGCGAGACCACCCTCACCGGCGGAAGATTGAAGCGCGTCGCGCCCTATCTCGAGACCGAGGAGAGCTTCTGCTTCACTTATGGCGACGGCCTCTCGGATGTCGACATCTCCGCCACCATGGCGTTCCACAAGACCCATGGCCGCCTGGCGACGGTGACCGCGGTGCGCCCGCCCGCCCGCTTCGGCGCGCTCAAGCTCGACGGCGACAGGGTCGAGGGCTTCATCGAGAAGCCCGAGGGCGAGGGCGGGTTCATCAATGGCGGGTTCTTTGTCCTGTCCCATGGGGTGCTCGACCGGATCGAGGGCGACCGCACCAGCTTCGAGGGCGAACCGCTGGCGCAACTCGCGGCCGAGGGCGAGTTGCGCGCCTTCTTTCATCGCGGCTTCTGGCAGCCGATGGACACGCTGCGCGACAAGACCATGCTGGAAACGCTCTGGACGGAAGGGGCGGCGCCTTGGAAGAGCTGGTGACCCAGGCCTTGCCCGATCCGGACTTCTGGCGGGGGCGCAAGGTGCTCCTGACCGGCCACACCGGGTTCAAAGGCTCGTGGCTGCTGTTCTGGCTCGAAGCCATGGGCGCCGAGGTGAGCGGCTGCGCCTTGCCGCCCGAACAACCCGCCGCGCTGTTTCCGCTGCTGCATGCCCAGGACCGTCTCTCGGGCGAGATCGCCGACATCCGCGATGCCCATGAGCTTGGCAATCTTGTCGAGCGGGCCCGGCCGGAGATCGTGCTCCACCTGGCGGCCCAGTCGCTGGTCAGGCGCAGCTATGCCGATCCGGTGGGCACCTTCGCCACCAATGTGACCGGCACCAACAATCTGATGCAGGCGCTGGCGCGCACCGGCACGGCGCGTGCCATCGTGGTGACCACGACCGACAAGGTCTACCGCAATTCCGGCGACGGCCACAGGTTTCGCGAGACCGATCCGCTGGGCGGCGAGGATCCCTATTCCGCCAGCAAGGCGGCCTGCGAAATGGTGGTGGCCGGCTGGCGCGCCCATTTCGAGAACGCCCGCTGCGGCATCGCCACGGCGCGGGCCGGCAACGTCATCGGCGGCGGAGACTGGGCCGAGGACCGGCTGTTTCCCGATGCGGTCCGGGCCTGGTCGAAGGGAGAGGTCCTGACGGTGCGCCGGCCCTTCGCGACAAGGCCATGGCAGCATGTGCTCGAACCGCTGCGCGGCTACCTGGTGCTGGCCGAACGGCTGGCCTCCGGCGCCGACCTTGCGCCCGCCTACAATTTCGGCCCCACGGGGGACAGCGCCGCGGTGCGCGACGTGCTGACGCTCGCCGCCAGCCATTTCGGCAGCGCCGGCATCGAATATGATGAGACGCCTGAAGGCCCGGCGGAGGCCCATGCGCTGGCGCTCGATCCCGCGCTCGCCGCCGCCGATCTCGACGTCTCCGGCCTCTGGAAGCTCGACCAGACCGTGGCCCTGACCGCGCGCTGGTACCGCGATCTGCTGGATGGCCGCCCCGGCCGGGATCTGTGCGAGGAAGACCACAGCGCCTACATCCATGCGGCGCGGTCCGCCTCCGCGGGAAGCGGGCGGTGAGCGCGCCGGTCTTTGCCCTGACGTCGCTGATGCCGGACCTGCCGGCAGGTCCCGTGCTTGTGGGCCGCACGCCGCTTGTCGACGACCGCGGCGCCTTTGCCCGGATCTTCTGCGCCGAAGCGTTGGCCGAGATCGGCTGGCCCGGGCCGGTCGCCCAGATCAATCACAGTCACACGGTGCGGCGCGGCACCGTGCGCGGCCTGCATTACCAGCTTGCGCCCCATGCCGAGGCCAAGCTCGTGGTCTGCATTCGCGGTGCGGTGCAGGATGTGGCCGTCGATATCCGCGCGGGAAGCCCCACCCGCTACGCCCATGTCGCGGCCGAACTGTCGGCCGAAACCGCGACCGCGATGTATGTGCCGGAAGGCTTCGCGCACGGCTTCCAGGCGCTCAGCGACGATGTCGAGCTGATCTACATCCATTCGGCGCCCTATCAGGCGGACGCGGAGGCCGGCCTGCGCCATGACGATCCGCGCCTGGCCATCGCCTGGCCACTGCCGGTGACGGGCCTGTCGTCGCGCGACGCATCGTTTCCGTTGATCGGGAGCGTCGCGCCATGATGCGCTGCAGGCATTGCGGCGGCGGCGGTTTCATCCCGTTCCTCGACCTCGGACGGACACCGCCGTCCAATTCCTATCTCCGGGCCGAGGATCTCTCCGGGTCGGAAAAGCGCTATCCCCTGGTCATCCGTACCTGCACCGCCTGCTGGCTGACCCAGACCGAGGATTTCGCCGACCGGGAAGAGTTCTTTTCGGGCGACTACGCCTATTTCTCCTCCTTCTCCCGCACCTGGCTCGACCACGCGAGGGCCTATGTCGCGGACATGCGCGACCGCTTCGGCCTCGGCCCCGACAGTCTGGTGGCGGAGATCGCCGCCAATGACGGCTACCTGCTGCAATATGTGAAGGAACTCGATATTCCCTGCTACGGCGTCGAGCCGACCTATGGCACGGCGCAGGCCGCTCGGGCCAAAGGCATCGACATCGTCGAGGCGTTCTTCGGGCGCGATCTCGCGACCAGACTTGCGAACGAGGATAGGCAGGCCGATCTTATCGCCGCCAACAATGTGCTGGCCCATGTGCCCGACATCAACGATTTCGTTTCGGGCTTCGCCCTCCTGCTCAAGCCCGCGGGCGTGGCCACCTTCGAGTTTCCGCATGTGCTCGAAATGGTGCGCGGCAACCAGTTCGACACCGCCTATCACGAGCACTATTCCTATCTGTCGCTGCTGGCGGTGGAGCGCATTTTCCGTAAGAACGGACTTACGGTGTTCGATGTGGCCACGACGCCGCACCATGGCGGCAGCCTCAGGGTCTATGCCTGCCGCGCCGACCAGTCCGCCCACGCGGTGGCGCCCGAGGTTGCAGCGATGCTCGAGACCGAGCGCCGGGCCGGGCTTGACGGCGAGGCCTTCTATGCGGGCTTCCAGGCGAGCGCGGAAGCCGCGCGGGATGCGTTCCGCCAGTTCCTCGCCGATGCCCGGGCCGAAGGCCTCAAGGTCGCCGCCTATGGCGCTGCGGCCAAGGGCAACACGCTGTTGAATTTCGCGGGCGCGACCGCGCGCGACATCGCTTTCGTCGTCGACCGGAACCCGGCCAAGCAGGGGCGCTTCATGCCCGGCTCGCAGATTCCGATCGTGGGCGAGGACCGGCTCATCTCCGAGCAACCAGACCGAGTGGTGATCTTGCCATGGAATATCGAGACAGAAATCAGGACCCAGCTTTCCTGTATCAGAGACTGGGGTGGACAGTTCGTGACCGCGATCCCGAGCCTCGCGATCCGGTCGTGACCAAGGAGGTCACGATCGAGCTGACCGATCCGGCGCCGGTCGCGCCGCGGACAAAGGCGCCCGACGCCTGAGATCCTTCAGGTGCTGGCAGGTCAACGGGCCTTGAGCAGCCCCGTGAGCACTGCGGCGACGCGCGCCTGGGCGTCTTCGTCCATGTCGTGGTAGCTCGGCAGGTTGATGGCCCGGCCGGCAATGTCCCGCGCAATGACGTTCTCCGGGCGGGCTTCAAACATCGGCAGGTCCGACAGCGGCCAGAAGAACACCCGCGCGTCGATATTGGCGGCCGCGAAAGCGCGGATCAGTGCCTCGCGGGTCACGCCGGTCTTGCGGTCGAACACCGCGGTCGGCATCCAGAAACCGTTGGTCACGCCCTCGGGCTCTACATTGAGCGCGATGCCGTCGAGGCCCGACAGCAGCTCGCGATAGCGCGCCATGATCTTGCGCTTGCCATCGATCAGCTCGCCGATCCGTTCGACCTGGGCGCAGCCGATGGCCGCTGAGACATTGGCCATCTTGAACTTGTAGCCGGTCACGGTGGGGAAGAACTGGCGCGGTTCGCTCGCGTCCCTGCCGTGATTGGCGAGCGTCGTCACCCGCGCGTGGAGCGCCGGGTCATTGGTCACGAACATGCCGCCCTCGCCGGTGGTCATGGTCTTGGTGCCGTGAAACGAGAACGTCCCGAAAGCGCCCAGGGAGCCTGCCCGCCTGCCGCCCCAGGCGGAGCCGATGGCTTCGGCCGCGTCCTCGATCACCGGGATGCCATGGCGTGCGCCGATATCGAGAAGCCGGTCCATGTCGCACATCGAGCCGTAGAGATGGACGGCGATGATCGCCTTGGTGCGCGGCGTGATCGCGGCCTCGACCAGCGCCGGGTCTAGGCACCAGGTGTCTTCGAGAATATCCACGAAAACCGGCGTGGCGCCGAGATGGACGACCGGAGCCACCGAGGCGATCCAGTTGCTATCGGCGAGGATCACCTCGTCGCCCGGGCCGATGCCGAGGGCCGCCAGCCCCAGATGCAGCGCCCCGGTGCAGCTCGAGGTGGCAATAGTGTGGGAAACGCCGAGATGGACCGCGAAATCGCGCTCCAGCCGGTGGATATAGTCATAGCACTGCGCCCCCCAGCCATTGCGGGCAGCATCGGTCGCATAGGTGACCTCGAGCTCGGTGATCGAGGGTCTGGTATAGGCGATGCGCTCGGTCATGGCGGGGTTCCTGCGGCGGGTGCGGCCCTGTCTAGCGCGCTGAACCTGCGCGGAGATTGCGCCGGATCCTGAAAAATCCCGTTGGCGGGGCCGGTGATTTTCTGGCAAGAGGGGCAGGATCTGAAACAAGGGGACCCGCGATGCGAACGGTGTATGTCAACGGAGAGTACCTGCCGGAAAACGAGGCCAAGATCTCGGTGTTCGACCGCGGGTTCCTGTTTGCCGACGGGATCTACGAAGTGGCCTCCGTGCTCGGCGGCAAGCTCATCGATTTCCCGGCTCACATGGCGCGGCTGCACCGCTCGGCGGGTGAGCTCGGCATGCGCTTCACCGTGAGCGACGACGACCTGCTGGCGATCCACCGCGAGCTCGTCAGCCGCAACGCCGTGGAAGAGGGCGTCGTCTACCTGCAGATGACCCGCGGCGCGGTCGACCGCGAATTCACCTTCGACACCGAGACACAGACGCCGACCCAGGTGCTGTTCACCCAGGCCCGCGCGCTCATC
>NZ_JAUXOD010000035.1 GCF_030682515.1 Hoeflea sp.
GCGCCCTTCATGACCTGAAGTGAAAATGTCTCACCGTCATGATCGAGGCGGCATCGAAAAGCTCTCGACGCGGGGGCGGAAAAGGGCCAATCTCACCGCGAGGAAGAGACGCATGCCTGTTGCACGATATTCACGACTGCCACCCCGCGCGTGCCCCGGGCAGGGGACGCTTGAGCCGGGCAAATGTCCTGTTCGCCAGGGGTTTGCCGCAGGGCGATCTGGCATCGCTCGCGGATTTGAACGGCCGGAGGCCCCGTGAGCGAGCGCCTGGTCATCCTTGGATCGAAGGGCGGTCCGGCGATCCGTCCGGGCGGGCCGTCACCGACCTCGTCGCTTGTCGAGATCGGCGGACGCCGGGTCGTGATCGATTGCGGGCTGGGCGTGTCGCGCGGGCTGGTGGAGGCCGGCATGGCGCTGTCAGCGCTCGACCTGATCGTCATCACCCACCTTCATTCCGACCACGTGCTCGAACTGGGACCGCTCATCCACACCGCCTGGACCGCCGGTCTCAAGCGACCTGTCCGGGTGTTCGGCCCGGTGGGCACGAAGGCCGTCTGGGACGGTTTTTGCGCCTCGCTCCGCTACGACATCAATTTGAGAATCGACGACGAGGGCCGGCCCGACATCCGCGAGCTGGTCAGCATCACCGAATTCGGCGCGGGCGTGGTGCTTGAGGAAGACGGGCTCACAATCGAGGCTTTGCGCGTCGAGCACCCGCCGGTCACCGAATGCTATGCACTCAGGCTGACGCATGAGCGCCGCGTCATCGTCTTCTCCGCCGACACCGCCTATTTCCCACCCTTGGCGGCTTTCGCCCGCGCTGCCGACATTCTCGTGCACGAAGCCATGCATCCGGACGGCGTCGACCGGCTGGTCGAGCGCACCGGCAATGGCGCGCGACTGAAGGCGCATCTCATCGCCAGTCACACCATGGCGGCCGATGCCGGGCGGATCGCGCGAGATGCGGGCGTCGGCCATCTGGTGCTGCATCATTTGGTTCCCGCCGACGATACGGAAATCACCGCACTTCACTGGACCGAACAGGTCCGCACGACCTGGGACGGGCAGCTGACCATCGGCCATGATGGGCTCACCCTGCCGCTGCCCGCCCCCAACCCACAAAGGAAAACCGCATGAAACTCGCCACACTGCGTGACGGAAGCCGCGACGGCCGCCTGGTCGTCGTCTCGCGTGATCTGACCCGCGCAACCGGCGTGCCGCATATCGCGCGCACGCTGCAGGCAGCACTCGATGACTGGAAACATGTGGCGCCGCGGCTGAAGGACGTGGCCGAGATGCTGGAAACCGGCGCCGAACCGACCGAGCGATTTCACGAGCGCGATGCGCTGTCGCCCTTGCCGCGCGCCTACCAGTGGGCCGACGGGTCGGCCTATGTCAATCATGTCGAGCTGGTGCGCAAGGCGCGCGCCGCCGAGATGCCGGCGAGCTTCTGGGAGGTGCCGCTGATGTACCAGGGCGGGTCGGACACGTTTCTCGCGCCCCGCGGCCCTATCCGCATGGCGGACGAGGCCTGGGGCATCGATTGCGAGGGCGAGGTGGCTGTGATCGTCGGAGACGTGCCGATGGGCGCCGACATCGACACCTGCCGCGCGGCGATCAAGCTCGTGATGCTCGTCAACGACGTGAGCCTGCGCGGCCTGATCCCGGGCGAACTCGCCAACGGCTTCGGCTTCTTCCAGTCCAAGCCGTCGTCGGCCTTTTCTCCGGTGGCAGTGACGCCCGAAATGCTGGGCGAGGCCTGGGATGGCGGCAAGCTGCACTTGGCCCTCGACGTCGATCTGAACGGACAGGCCTTCGGCCGGGCGAACGCCGGCGTCGACATGACGTTTGATTTCCCGCAACTGATCGCCCATGCGGCCAGGACGCGGGCGCTCTGCGCGGGCTCGATCATCGGTTCGGGCACCGTCTCCAACAAGGGCGCCGACGGCGGGCCCGGGAAGCCTGTGAGCGAAGGTGGCGCAGGCTATTCCTGCATCGCCGAGATCCGGATGATCGAGACCATCGCCACGGGCGCGCCAAAAACGCCGTTCCTGCGCTTTGGCGACACGGTGCGCATCGACATGAAGGACGGCCACGGCCATTCGATCTTCGGCGCCATCGAGCAGGTAGTCGAGAAGGCGTAAGCGTCCATGGACAGGCCTATTCTCTATGACTACTGGCGCTCGTCGGCGAGCTACCGGGTCCGTATCGCGCTCAACCTGGCGGGGATCGAGTACGAGGCCGTGGTCGTCGATCTGCTGGGCAAGGCGCACAAGAGCCCCGAGCATCTCGCCCGCAATCCGCAGGGGCTGGTGCCGGCGCTCGCGATCGACGGGCTGATGCTCACGCAATCGCTGGCGATGATCGAATACATCATCGAGACCCGCGGCGTGTCGCTCTTGCCGGACGATGCGGCGGGGCGGGCGCGGGTGCGGGCCTTGGCGCATGCGATCGCCATGGACATCCATCCGGTGTGCAACATGGGCGTGGTGGCGCATGTGCTCGAGCTCGCCCAAGGCGACGACGCCATGCGGGTGGCCTGGATGCGCCGCTTCATCGGCGCTGGCCTCGAGGCCTTTGAGACATTGCTCGCTCATCCCGCGACCGGGACGTTCTGCCATGGCGACGCGCCGGGCCTTGCCGATCTCTGCCTGATCCCGCAGATCTACAATGCCGAGCGCTGGGGCGCGGACATCTTCGGGCTCGGCCGCATCCAGAAGATCCGGGCCGCCTGTGACCGGCTCCCGGCTTTTGCCGCCGCGCATCCGGACAGGGTGAAGGCTTAGCCGGCTTCAGAGTCTGGAGAGTCGTTTTTCAACGGCGGCCAGATATCGTTTCCGGCTCTCTGGCGTCGACTTGTCCATGAGATAGTGCGCCATGAACACCCGGCGGCAGGTCTTGGCGCAAAGCGCGCGCATGCCGCGCAGGATGGTGCGCTTGCCGGGGTGGCCGACCGCGTAGGACCACCAGCGCGGCGCGCCGCAGGTGGTGATCACGCCCAAGAGCCGGACATGGGTCATCAGCGGCTTGATCGGTCCGGGGCCGTCGGGGATCTCGAAGGTCAGGTCGCCGGTCCAGACCCGGTCGAGCCAGCCCTTGAGCATGGCCGGCAGCCCGTACCACCAGGTCGGATAGACGAAGATCAGGCCTTCGGCCGCCTTGAGCCTGCGTGCGTGGTCGGGAAATGGATGATCGGCGAGCTTCATCTCGTTGTAGCGCCGGCGCTCGTCAGCAGGCATCACCGGGTCGAAGCCTTCGGCATAGAGATCGAGCAGGTCGATCTCGTGGCCGGCGCGGGTCAGGCCGCGGATCGCCGCATCGCGCACGGCGGCGCAAAAGCTCTCGGGGACGGGGTGGCAATAGACAAGAAGAATGCGCATCAGATTTGATCCAGGGCTCTTTCCACGCGCGACATGAAGGCCTGACGCGTTTGAATGGTGGAGAGGTTCATCGCGTAATGGGCGAGGTAGGTGACGGGTGCGCCGGGCTTGATGGTGGCGCGCAGCATGCGGTTTGCAATCCGGCGCGGCGGGTCGCCCATCAGCCAGGAGCGGAATCGCGAGCCGCCATAGGAGGTGACGATCAGGATCTTCTCGATGTTGTGCAGCGTCGGCCGGACCTTGCCGTCGACCAGGCCGAACGAGACGCCGGGCAGGAACACCCGGTCGAACCAGCCCTTGAGAATGGCCGGAAAACCGTAGTTCCACACCGGATAGACCAGCACCAGCGCCTGAGCCTTCAGCAGCCGCTCGACATAATTCTCGACCGGCTGCCGGTTGATGGCGGTGTCATGGTAGTTGAGCCGCTCGACCTCGCTCATCACCGGGTCGAAGCCGTCCTGGTAGAGATCGATGACGTCGACCTCGTGACCGGCCTTGATCAGCCGGTCGCGGCTCATGCCAAACAGGCTTGCATTGAAACTTGACGCCACGGGGTGGGCATGGACCAGAAGAACGCGCATCGGGATCGCCTCAGCTGGCCTGTTTCAGACCCTTGAACAACCACACCTCTCCGGAATTGAAGTCATAGTCGGGGTCGTCCCAGGCGATCATCTTGCCGGGATTGAGCAGGCCCTTGGGGTCTGCCTGGCGCTTGAACTCAAGTTGGATCTCATCAGTCTGCTTCATGCCGCCCTCTTCGAGCGTGAAGCGGTGCGGATTGAAGATCGGGCAGCCATGGGCATTGTGCAGCTCCATGATCTCCTCAAGACGTTCCTCGGTGGTGAAACGGATCAGCGGCAGGCCGAAACAGGTGATGTCGCCGTCGAAGCGGACGAATTCGAGATGCGAGATCAGCTCGCCCGGAAACATCCGGTCCATCTTCGAGGCAAGCGCGAGCTGGTTGGGAAAGGGATAGAGCGACTGCAGATAGGTCCAGGCCGGATCGACGCGCAGCGCGCGAAGCGTCGTGTGGTTCCAGGACAGCTCGAACACCGGCGGCAGGCCCTTGAGGTCCTCGGCCGACGCCGTGGTCGCGTCGAAGGCGATGCGGCCCGAATGGCGCGCGGTGAAGGCCTTGAAGGCGTCGTGGCTCTGCGGCGCCACCATGACCAGCACGACGCTCTCGCCCTCGGTCAAGAATTTCTGGTGGCGCTTGAAATAGTCGAACGGGCAGGGCGCGGACACAACCGAGATCAGTTTTGTGAGAATGCCGTCCTGGCGCGCCAGCGCATTGGCGTAGCTTGCCGCCGCGTCGAAACTGTCAAAGCCGACGATGGCGTCGACCCAGTCATAGGCGGTGGTCAGCGGCATCTCGATCTCGGTGATGATGCCGTTGGTGCCGTAGGCATGGGTGACCTTGTGCAGATCGGCGCCGGTGAGCTCGAGCACCCGCGGCTCCTCCTCCATGGTGACGACGCGGAGCCTTATGATGTTGCCGAAATCGCGCAAGCCGCCCCAGGAGATCGAGCCCACGCCGCCCGAGCCGCCGGCGATGAAGCCGCCGATCGTAGCTGTGTGGGCGGTGGAGGGATGCATCCTGAGCTCCTGCCCGGACTCCGCGCGCGCCGCCTTGTCGAGGTCGGAGCAGATGACGCCGGGTCCGCAGACGACGCGGCCGGGCGCGATTTCGCGGATGTCGTTGATGTCGGCCAGACTCAGCACGACGCCGCCCGAGAGCGGCATCGCCTGGCCGTAATTGCCGGTGCCGGTGCCGCGCGGCGTGACGGGAATGTTGTGCCGGTAGCAGGCTTTCAGAACCCGGATCAGTTCTTCCTCGCTCTTGGGAGACACCACGATGTCGCCCGCGACATGGTCGAGCTGGCGCTTGAGAACGGGGGAATACCAGTAGAAATCGCGGCTCTTCTGCAGGACGATCTTGTCGTTCTCCTCGATCCGAAGTCCGTCGAGGTCGGCAATCAGGGCGGTCATATCCATCTTAAAGCTCCATCAGATCGTCAAGGTCCTGGTAATCGGGGACAGTCGCGTCAATGAGCTTACCTTCGCGGATAAGTGTTCGGCGGCTTTCGGGGCGGGAGAGAAGTTCGGTCAGGCTGCGGCCGCGAAACAGAACGAGGTCTGCTCCGGCGCCTTGCGTGAGGGTGCCGGCATCCGTGAGCCCCATGGCGCGGGCCGGATTGGCCGTGACCGCCGCGGGCCAGAGGCCGACAGGATGGTCGAAATGCAGGATGCGGGTGGCCTCGCGGTAGACCTCGAGCACGTCGAGATCGCCATAGGCATAGAACGGATCGCGGGTGTTGTCGGAGGCCACCGCGACATTGACGCCGCGCGCGGCCATCTCGTGCAGCAGCGTGACACCGCGCCAGCGCGGCGTGGTGGCGCCCGCCCGGCGGTCCTGCAGATACATGTTGCACATCGGCAGCGAGACGACGGAGAGGCCGGCGCGAGCGACCTTGTCGAGCGTGGCTTTCACGGCGTCATCGGGCTGGCGGGCGAGCGAGCAGCAATGGCCGACCAGGATCCGGCCCTCGAAGCCATGGCGCAGCGCCGCGCCGGCGATGCGGTCGAGCGAGACGGCGTTGACGTCGTCGGTCTCGTCGGCGTGAAAATCGAGATCGAGCCCCAGCGCGGTCGCCTTGGCGAACATTCGGTCCAGCAGTTGATCCAGATCGG
>NZ_JAUXOD010000078.1 GCF_030682515.1 Hoeflea sp.
TGATGGATGCTCGGCTTCATGGTCCAACACCATGCGAATGGCACGGTTGCGGACTTCAGGTGAAAACTTGTTCGTTGTCTTGCTCATAATGGCTCCACTCTCTCAGAAGTTGGAGCCTCCGGCAAACCCGGGGCGGTTCACCGTGAAGGTGAAGCCGCCAATCTTTGGCGCGACCTCGGCCAGCCAGATCGCGGCCTCCACGGCTTCAAGCTGGCAGAAGAAGGGCCGGATGGTCTGAGTGTCGTCACGTTGGATCGCGCGCCAGTGCTCGAGGAGCCGCTGCGTGATCGGCGTCACCTTCCATTGAGAAGGATTTGGAAGGCTGCGCCAGGTCGCGAGCTCCTGGCGCAAGTCGTTGATGATCGGGGAGGGGTTGTAGGCGGTCGTGTCGGTGGAAAGCTCGCCTTCAAGCTCGAGGCTTTTCTGCGACGACGCCGATTTGGCTGATGCGCCGGGAAGAGCAGTCCAGAGAGCAGAGGAGCGTCGTGCGGAGACGACCGTGTCCGTTGGGTGTCCGACAAGATCCAGTTCCCAATGTCGACCAGGATACTCGTAGGGAGAATTGATAATTGGTTTGTCAAAGGAACTCATGACGCTGCGTCTATCCCCCAGGTGCAACCGTAAGGAGACAGCCACCCCGACCGGATTCGCGCAACCCCTTTATGTTCCGACACCTACCGTTTGACGCTTGCCTTTGTCTTGACGGCGGTTCGCTTCGACGATCTCCTTCAATGAAACCCTTGAGATAAAGCTCCTTCATCGCGGGCTTCAGGCCTGCGGTGGTTCATATCAACTATGACTGAGATCATCGTTGTTCCCGTAGCGTCGCAAACGGGCATTGGCTGTCGCCTCAGAGCTTATAATCGCCGGAATTCATCCGGCGTTACAAACGAAGAGTATTGTGGCACATGAACGAGTTGTTTGCCAACATAATCAGTGAGCAGTCCGTCGATTTTGCCATGTATTTCCTTGACGTCGACTGTGCCCGCCGGAGCAAGCCTCAACCACACATCTCTGATGTGTTCTTCAAGCAATGTGGTATCGATCAGCTTGTCTGCCACCGGTGTATGATCGAGCGTTAACAACAGATGCCAATGTGGATTGGTTTCGGGCGATTCTATGAAGGCAAAAAACCATATAAGCTGGTCTTTGTGGCTTGCCCACTTGGGACCGTAGAGCGCCCGATTAAGGCGGGCGTCGAATTGCTTGAGGCGTTCACGCATCCGAGCGATGGTAATCGATGGATTATGCGTGGTCAGTGTGATGAAGTGCGTAAACCGTTGCTGCTGTAGCCAACCCGAGATCTCTTCTCGAGAACGGGGTGGAACTCTTCCGACAGTGATGTTCATGATGGATCCAATGATAACTGATCAGCCAGGCGTTGGGTGACCGACAATTGTAGACCAGACCCTCTGTCGAAATAAGGCGATTGGTGAAATAAAGCTGCTACAGCACTGACAATCTGGAGTTTTCAGTTGGACGTGCCACATCAGGCTCGACCTCTCATCCTTAAATCAAGCCTCCTGTGGCTGGGCCTTGCAGGAGCCCAAGGAGGGGCTGCCACGAACTCACGATGTCGCTAACCGCATCTGCTTCCGCGATGCGGGCTTCCTCTCGCGTCAGTCCATGGCGCTTCATCAGCATTTCATAGTCAGTTAGCCGGTGGCGGACATAATTTGTGACGATGATGCCGACGGCGCCGCCGATGGTGGTGTCTTCCCAGACCCGATCAGCCACTCTCCGGACGATTTCGCCGCAGTGGATCTCGGGGCAATTGGGGAAGTGCTTCTGCATGTGCCGCCGGACAGATTTCAACCGGAACTGAATGCTCGCCATGGCTGGTGTCCTGTGCAGTCTCTGGCGAGCGGGCGGCGGCTGTCCGAGTTGACAATCCCGGAGACGATTAGTGCTGGTATCTGCTATCGGGGTCCGCCGACGGTGCCGAGCGGATTGGGATGCCCTGGTTCCAAAATCCGGCATTCACGGCCCAGCGTGCGGTTCCCTGAGGTTAGCCGACGAAGGCGCTTCTGGGAGTCCTTTTGTCACTGGAGCTGTCGCCGGGTCTTTGCCGCTGGACAAGCTTTGCAGCCAGTTTTCGATCTGGGCCTGATCGACAGAGTCGCTTCCATATTCGGTGCCGTTGCATGCAGTCGGTCTCAAACTTCGAGAGGCTGGATTTTTTCGATGGCCGCCAATAGGCCCGGAAGCATGACATCGCTGCCCCCATAGAGGTCCCGGGATTTACCGGTGGCGCGCCCTGTGATGTAATTTCGAGCATCTTCCGGTACGTCGTCTCGGATGCACAGATCCTCAAATAGGTGCCGCCACCCATGGTTTGGAGATAATTCGGGCCTTTGGGCGAAGGGTATCAGAGAACGAACCCAGGTGCTGATCCGAGGCTGAATTGCGACGACGTCCTTGGTTTCGCCCCTAAACAGGCGCCCGTCTTTCGCTTCGCTTACGAAACTGATGAGGCCTTCTTCTATCAGCGCGTGATGGACCGGAATTCGGCGCTCACTTGATTCCGTCTTCAGCGACCTTCCTCCGACTGTTGTCACTTTCCAGAACCAACGGTCACCTGCTTTGAAGAAGTCGTCCTTCCGCAACTGCGCAGCCTCGCTCACCCGCATGCCGGAATAGGCACACAACCAAGGTATCCACCGAAACATCGGCTTTGACTCGGTGCGAGCAGCGTTTAGGACAAGCGCCGCTTCATTGAGGGTGAAGGTTCGGAGGTAAGAAGGGATGACTGAATAGTCAGGGGTCCTGATTCCATTCAAGGTATTGCCGGATGGCATGAAGCTTTCCGGATCATTCTGCCGTCCCCAATTGAGGATTGTCCGGACGTTTTGGAACTTGCCCGTGATGGTGCGGTTATTCATGACCTCAGCGTCTTGCATCGCTTCTAGCCACTTCTTTCCCTCGACTGCCTTTACTGTCGATGCGGTTTCGGATCCCCTGAAATTGGCGAACTCGGCCGCAGCATCGCGGTATTTCTTTGCGGTTCGATCGGGTAGGGGTTTGCCGTTCTTTCCCCTTGCCCTACGTCTGGCCTCGTCGTCGACGATCTCTTTAAAGGACGGTCCTTCGTCAGGCACATTGAACTCAACGGCATCCGCTAACAATGGGTGCGCTGGTTTTCCGGTGAAGTCTCCTTCATCCCGCTCGACCTCCCGCTCCAAGGCCTCGTAGCCTGACACGCATAGAGCCTGGGCAAGCCCTCGCCACTCGGCCGTTCCCTTTACCGCATTAAAGTAGCCGGCGAAGACGGCACGCTTGATGCGGTTCCCGATAAGCCTTTCCAGATCATCATCATTCAGCTTGCCCGCGAAACCGTCCCGAAGCTCTCGCGCTCTATCGATATCCACTCCCATGCAGGCGTAACGGTGATCATGGGCGCGAATTTCAGCATCGAAGTCGATCTGGCCCTGATAGTCCTGAAGAGCGATCTGCTGCGCGGTGAGGGGACGCGCAGGCCGTTGGCTTCGGGTGCCGGTCGCGGCTTCGAGTTTCTGGCCGGCAAGACCGATCTGCCGCTGGATCGCCGCGACGGCTGCGGCGTGCTTGCGAAGCGCTTCCCTTCGGTCACCTCCGAGCTGGATTTCCAGCTCAGCCTTTCCGTCCAGGTAGGGGCGGAGTGCTTTCGGCACGACGACGCGGGCCGAAAAACGCCCGTTACGTTCTTTCATATGCCGAAGATTGCCTGCCATGCCTGAACCCGATTTTGTGACGCCGATTGTGACATCAAAGTGGGTAAATGTGCAGGCAAGTCAACAGGTTTCAATGAATTCAAGGGGGAAGCATGGTGGGCGATGAGAGACTCGAACTCCCGACATCCTCGGTGTAAACGAGGCGCTCTACCAACTGAGCTAATCGCCCCCAGATCGGTGGCGACTGCTTAAGGGGTTCGCGGCGGTTCCGCAAGACCAAAACTTGGCCCGCGGCGCTCAAAAACCGATCGGGCGCCGCAGCGCCGCTGGCCGATGCCGACGGCTCAAGGCGTGTTGGCCGGCAAGTTGGAACATTGTCGTTTTTCCTTCGCAATCTTGCTTGACACCTCCGGGCGAACGCCGTAATCAGCCGCTCACGGAACGGCGGTCAGCCACTGTTTCGTCTGAAAGATGCGCGGGTGTAGCTCAGTTGGTTAGAGTGCCGGCCTGTCACGCCGGAGGTCGCGGGTTCGAGCCCCGTCACTCGCGCCATTTTTCAAAAAGCCGGACCGGCGCCGCCAAGGCGCGCCAGGTGGCACATTTCCAAACAGGTGTTTGTCAGCCGATTGAGCCCCGAAGCGGGCATGGCTATGCCGCCCACCGGCCGTTTCCGGCAGGCCTCTGGCCGGCGATCCGGTCCCTTTTCCGTGTGGCTTGAAGCGACTCATCGCCGGGGCTTCGGCGACACGTGGCGCGCGCGCGGGCGGCGGATTGCGACCAAATTGCCGGTCAATTTGTCAAGTGATTGATTTCCCTTGCAACGTAATTGCCGCCGGGCGCACCATTGATGCCGGAAAGCTGGTACTAATGTCTCGAATCCCGCGCGCGCTCTTGCGCCGGGTTGCGGGCTGCGCTAACCACGCCGCGTTGCAACATGATTAGCCGCGCAGGTGGGGGCCGGCTCCAGACCTAGTCACAGGGCCGGAGCTTCGACTGCAGCGGGTACAGGAACGGACGTCATGACGGAACTTCTGGGTGCATATGTACCGATCGCCATCTTCATCGGACTGTCACTGGTCATCGGGCTGGCTCTGCTGATCGCGCCCTTCGCGATCGCCTACAAGAACCCCGACCCGGAAAAGCTCTCCGCCTACGAGTGCGGCTTCAACGCCTTCGATGATGCCCGCATGAAGTTCGACGTGCGGTTCTACCTGGTCTCGATCCTGTTCATCATCTTCGATCTCGAAGTGGCGTTCCTGTTTCCCTGGGCCGTGTCGTTCGGCGATATCGGCTGGATGGGCTTCTGGTCGATGATGGTGTTCCTGGGCGTGCTCACGGTGGGCTTTGTGTATGAATGGAAAAAGGGAGCGCTGGAATGGGAGTGAGCAACACACCGATGGTGGCCCCCGCGCCCAGAGGGATCATCGATCCCAACACCGGCAAGCCGGTCGGCCAGGACGATGCGTTCTTCGGCGAGATCAACAACGAGCTCGCCGACAAGGGTTTCCTGGTCACCTCCACGGACGAGTTGATCAACTGGTCGCGCACCGGCTCCTTGATGTGGATGACCTTCGGGCTCGCCTGCTGCGCCGTCGAGATGATGCAGATGTCGATGCCGCGCTATGACGCCGAACGCTTCGGGTTCGCTCCGCGCGCCTCACCGCGCCAGTCCGACGTGATGATCGTCGCCGGCACGCTCACCAACAAGATGGCGCCGGCGCTTCGCAAGGTCTACGACCAGATGCCCGAGCCGCGCTATGTAATCTCGATGGGTTCGTGCGCCAATGGCGGCGGCTATTATCACTATTCCTATTCGGTGGTGCGCGGTTGCGACCGGGTGGTGCCGGTCGATATCTATGTCCCCGGCTGTCCGCCCACGGCCGAAGCCCTGCTCTACGGTGTGCTGCTTCTGCAGAAGAAGATGCGCCGCACCGGCACGATCGAGCGCTAGGAGAAGCGATGATGATGAGCCAGGCCCTCAAGGAACTCTCGGTCTATCTGAGCGAAGGCAAAGGCAAGCTGTTCGAACGCGCCGAGACCGCCTATGGCGAACTCACGCTGATTGCGCAGCCGGCCAGGCTGATCGAGCTGATGACCTTCCTGCGCGACGACGCGCAGTGCCAGTTCGTGAGCTTCATCGATTGCTGCGGCGTGGACTGGCCCGGTCGGGCCGAACGTTTCGACGTGGTCTATCACCTGTTGTCGCCGCGCCAGAATCTGAGGATCCGGGTCAAGGTGATGACGTCCGAGGATGCGCCCGTGCCCTCGCTCACCCCGGTCTTTCCGGGAGCCGACTGGTTCGAGCGCGAAGCCTACGACCTTTTCGGCATCCTGTTCACCGGGCATCCGGACCTGCGCCGCATCCTCACCGACTACGGCTTCGAGGGGCATCCGCTGCGAAAGGACTTCCCGCTCACGGGCTTCGTCGAGGTGCGCTATGACGACGGGCTCAAGCGGGTCGTCTACGAGCCGGTGATGCTCAAGCAGGAATTCCGCAATTTCGACTTTCTCTCCCCCTGGGAAGGCACCGACTACGTGCTGCCGGGCGATGAAAAAGCGAAAGCGTGAGGACGGGAACCATGAACGAGCACAACGTCCGCAACTTCAACATCAATTTCGGTCCCCAGCACCCGGCGGCGCATGGCGTGCTGCGGCTGGTGCTGGAACTCGACGGCGAGATCGTCGAACGCGTCGATCCGCATATCGGGCTCCTTCACCGGGGCACCGAGAAGCTGATCGAGGCCAAGACCTATCTGCAGGCGATTCCCTATTTCGACCGGCTCGACTATGTCGCGCCGATGAACCAGGAGCATGCCTTCGCGCTGGCCGTTGAAAAGCTCGCGGGCGTGAGCGTTCCCAAGCGCGGGCAGCTGATCCGGGTGCTCTATTCGGAAATCGGCCGCATCCTGTCGCATCTCCTGAACGTCACCACGCAGGCGCTCGACGTCGGCGCGCTGACGCCGCCGCTCTGGGGCTTTGAAGAGCGCGAGAAGCTGATGGTGTTCTACGAGCGGGCCTGCGGCGCGCGCATGCATGCGGCCTATTTCCGGCCCGGCGGCGTGCACCAGGACCTGCCGCACGACCTGGTCGAGGACATCGGCAAGTGGTGCGATCCGTTCCTCAAGACCTGCGACGACATCGAAGGCCTGCTCACCGACAACCGCATCTTCAAGCAGCGCAATGTCGACATCGCCATCGTCAAGCTAGACGACGCCTGGGCCTGGGGGTTTTCGGGCGTGATGGTGCGCGGCTCGGGCGCTGCCTGGGACCTGCGCCGTTCGCAGCCCTATGAGTGCTATTCCGAGCTCGACTTCGACATTCCGATCGGCAAGAACGGCGACTGCTATGACCGCTACCTGATCCGCATGCAGGAAATGCGCGAATCGGTGAAGATCATGAGGCAGTGCGTCAACCTGCTGCTGGGTGCGGAGAAGACCGGGCCGGTGTCGTCCACCGACGGCAAGATCGTTCCGCCCAAGCGCGGCGAGATGAAGCGGTCGATGGAAGCGCTGATCCACCATTTCAAGCTCTACACGGAGGGCTACCGGGTACCGGAAGGCGCGGTCTACGCCGCGGTCGAAGCGCCCAAGGGCGAGTTCGGCGTCTATCTGGTGTCGGACGGCTCCAACAAGCCCTACCGCTGCAAGATCCGCGCGCCGGGCTACGCCCACCTGCAGGCGATGGATTTCATCTGCCGCGGCCACCAGCTGGCCGACGTCTCGGCGGCGCTGGGTTCGCTAGACATCGTCTTCGGGGAGGTCGACCGGTGACGCTGCGCCCTTATGACGCGACCGCCATGCTGACTGGCGTTGATATCATGACTAGGCCGCGCTGCGGCCAGATTACCTAGGCCGGAAGAAAGACAAAGAGCTCATCATGTCCGTTCGTCGACTTGCCGAAGACAGTGTCCAGCCCGCGGAATTCGCCTTCAACCGCGATTTCGCCGCCCAGGCGAAGGTGTGGATCAAGAAGTACCCCAAGGAGCGGGCCCAATCGGCTGTCATTCCGCTGCTCATGCTGGCGCAGGAGCAGGACGGCTGGGTGACCAAGCGCGCTATCGAGACGGTGGCCGACATGCTCGGCATGCCCTATATCCGCGCGCTGGAAGTGGCGACGTTCTACACCCAGTTCCAGTTGAAGCCGGTGGGCAGCCGCGCCCATGTCCAGGTCTGCGGCACGACGCCGTGCATGCTGCGCGGATCGGAAGCGCTGATGGATGTCTGCCGGGCCAAGATCCATCCGGAGCCGTTCCACTTGAACGACAGCGGCACCTTGTCCTGGGAAGAGGTAGAATGCCAGGGCGCCTGCGTGAACGCGCCGATGGTGATGATCTTCAAGGATTCCTATGAGGACCTCTCGCCCGAGCGGCTGGCCTATATCATCGAGCGCTTCGAGGCCGGTCGCCCCGGTGACATCACGCCCGGAACGCAGATAGACCGGATCAATTCGGCCCCGGCCGGCGGGCTGACCAGTCTCACCAAGGAAATCAAGCCGGTGATCGACGGCGCCGCAAAGGGTGCGGGCGGCAAGGCAAGGTCGCCGGCCGCGACCAAGGCCGGGCGCCCGGAACGTCCTTCGACGGAGACCGAAAGCAAGTCTCCCGAACAGGTCGTGACCAATGTGAAGGCCCGGTCCGAGACCGCCGACAAGATCGCCCGGAAGCCGGCGCTGGACGCCTCGCACGAGCCTCCGTCGGCGGCCAAGGGCAAGCCGTCGGCGCGCGCGGGCTCCACCGCCGGGTCGGACGTGGCGGCCTCCGATCCGACCAAGCCCGTGACCGAAGGCAAGCCGGCTCAGGCCAGGCGCGAGGCTGCCTCGGCTGCGCCCGCCGCAGCCGCGCCGAGCCTCGAGGACAAGAACCGTCCCGCCGGCATCGCCCGGCCGCAGACGCCGGACGATCTCCAGCTGATTTCCGGCGTCGGGCCGAAGATCGAGGGCATCCTTCACTCGCTGGGGATCTACA
>NZ_JAUXOD010000080.1 GCF_030682515.1 Hoeflea sp.
GGCGAAGATGGAGATCAGCGAGGCGCCGAAGCCCAGCGAAACCAGCGAGTCGATCACGGCGATTTCGCCCCAGCCGATGGTCATCGAGGTTGCGCCGCCGAGACCGATGATCGACAGCAGGCCGGTGACGATCAGGCCCTTGTAGAGCGCACCCATGATCGAGCCGTTCTGGCCGAGCTTGACGAAGAAGGTGCCGATGATCGAGGTGATGATCGACGCGCCGCAGATGGCGAGCGGATAGAGCATCGCCGATTCAAGGACCTGCGAGCCGCCGAAGAAGATGGCCGCCAGAACCATGGTGGCGACCACGGTCACCGCATAGGTCTCAAACAGGTCGGCCGCCATGCCGGCGCAGTCGCCAACATTGTCGCCCACGTTGTCGGCGATGGTGGCAGGGTTGCGGGGATCGTCTTCCGGAATGCCGGCCTCGACCTTGCCCACCAGGTCGCCGCCAACGTCGGCGCCCTTGGTGAAGATGCCGCCGCCCAGACGGGCGAAGATCGAGATCAGCGAGGCGCCGAAGCCGAGCGCCACCAGGGCGTCGATGACCTGACGGCTGTCGGAGGCCAGACCCATCGGGCCGGTGAGGATGTAGTAGTAGACCGCGACGCCGAGCAGCGCGAGGCCCGCCACCAGCATGCCGGTGATGGCGCCCGCCTTGAAGGCGATGTCGAGGCCGCCGGCAAGATTGACCGCCGAGGCCTGTGCCGTGCGCACATTGGCGCGCACCGAGACGTGCATGCCGATATAGCCCGCAGCGCCCGAGAGAATGGCGCCGATCAGGAACCCGATCGCGGCGGTTGCGCCGAGCAGCAGGTAGGTGATGACGACGACGACCGCGCCAACCATGGCGATGGTGGTGTACTGGCGGTTCAGGTAGGCCTGAGCGCCTTCACGGATATAGCCGGCGATTTCCTGCATGCGTGCGTTGCCCTGATCGGCGGCCATGACCGAGCTGGTGGCCCAGATGGCATAGACAACGGACAGCAATCCACAGGCGATCACAGCAAAAAGAATTGTCATGCTGATTTCCCTCCAATGTGACCGGAATCAGACGATTTCCCCCCGGCCATAAAATACCGCGGCGAAAGGAACTTGAACCACATGCCCAGGCGCCCAGCCGCATCGCGGCGGATGTTTGCGACACAGGCGGGGTAACGTCAAGAGCAGAGGCGGCCTTATTGCCCGGGCACGCCGATTAAGCCTTGGGAAACATGGTCCGGGCAGCGGATCGAGGCCCGAGCCGGCCGGACGCGGCGTTCCGGCCTAGACGACCGAACGGCGGCGCTCCCACAGGTTCTGCGCGCCCAGCACCAGCAGGCAGAAGAGGGCCACGGGCCAGAACAGGCTGTTGAGCGCGTCCCAGCCCCACTCGTTGAGCACCTTGCCGGACATCAGCGAGGAGAAGGCGACGATGCCGAACAGGGTGACATCGTGGAAGCCCTGGACCTTGTTCTTCTCCGACGGCCGGTAGGTCGCCGTCACCATGGTGGTGGCGCCAATGAAGCCGAAATTCCAGCCGACGCCGAGCAGCACCAGCGCCAGCCAGAAGTGCCAGAGCTCGATGCCCATGTGGGCCACGACGGCGCAGCCGAGCAGGATGAGCAGGCCGACCGCAGTGATGGTGTCGCGTCCGAAGCGGGCGATCAGCCTTCCGGTGAAGAAGCTCGGCGCGAACATCGCCATGACGTGCCACTGGATGCCCAGCGTGGCGAGCTCGGGGGAGAAGCCGCAGCCGACCATGGCCAGCGGCGCGCCGGTCATCATGAAGGTCATCAGCGCATAGGAGCCGACGCCGCAGACCATCGCCGTGATGAAGCGCGGCTGGCTGATGATCGCGCCCAGGGGACGCGCGGGCGTGTCGTCATGACCGACGTCGCCGGGCCTGGAGTCGTTGGGGATGCGCAGGAACCAGAGGATCCCCATGGTGATCAGGGCCAGCGGCACGAGCGCCACGAAGGAGCCGGCAAACATCACCGGCGCAAACAGCTCGCGCGTGAAGATCACCGTCTGCGGCCCGATGATGGCGGCAAAGACGCCGCCGGCAAGCACCCAGGAAATGGCCTGCGCCTTGAAATTGGTGGGCGACCCGTCGGCGGCGGCAAACCGGTACTGCTGCACGAAGGAGCCGCCCAGGCCGATGAAGGCCATGCCAAAGGCGAACAGCCAGAATTCATGCCGGAACAGGGCGATTGCCGCGATGATTCCGCCGAGCGCCGTCAGGACCATGCCGGACAGGAAGCCGTCACGGCGGCCGATCTGGCGCATCAGCCAGGCGGCTGGCAGCGCGCCGATGGCGACGCCGAGATTGAAGCCGGTGACCGGCGCGGTGGCGAGCGATTTGTCAGCGCCCAGCAGATAGAACCCGGCAAGGCCTCCCATGGAGATCGCGATCGGGGCGGCGGCGCCGCCGAAGGCCTGCGACGCGGACAGCAACAGCGCATTGCGGCGCGCCAGGTTCTCGGCCTCGGTAGCGCCGTTCAGGCCGACCCGGTCGAGAAACGCCATGGCCGTCAGCCTTTGCTTGTTTTCGGCTCGCCGCGATACTGGCGCGCCATGCGGTCGAGAACCGCGTTGACGATCCTGGGTTCGTCATCCCCGAAAAACGCGCGCGCCACGTCGACATACTCATTGACGATCACGGCGACAGGCACGTCCTTCTTGGCGGACAGTTCCCAGGCCCCTGCCCTCAGGATCGCCCTCAATGTGGTGTCGAGCCGCGACAGCGGCCAGTCCTCGGTGAGGCTGGCGCGGATCGCCGGATCAAGCGTCCGCTGGTTCTCGACCACGCCGGACACCACGGCGCGGAACCAGGCCGCGTCGGCCGGCCGATACTGCTCACCGTCGATCTCGCCGCCCAGGCGATGGGCTTCGTATTCGGCCACGACCTCAAGCACGCCGGCGCCGCCGATGTCCATCTGGTAGAGCGCCTGCACCGCAGCCAGACGCGCCGCGCCACGCTGGTTGGCGGCCTTGATTTCCGGCGTCGCGGCCGGCTCAGGGGATTTGTCTGCGTCCACGATCAACCCGCCAGACTGTCTTTCAGCGCGATCATGGTCAGCGCCGCGCGCGCGGCGAAGCCGCCCTTGTCGAGCTTGTCCTTCTTGACCCGTTCCCAGGCCTGATCGGCATTCTCGGTGGTCATGATGCCGTTGCCGAGCGCAAGCGATTCCGACACAGACAGCGTCATCAGGCCGCGCGCCGATTCATTGGCGACGATGTCGAAATGATGGGTCTCGCCGCGAATGACGACGCCGAGCGCGACAAAGCCGTCATATTCCGTGCCCCCCTCGTCCATGGCGTCGAGCGCCATGGCGATGGCCGGCGGAATTTCCAGCGCGCCGGGAACGGTGACGATGTCATAGGTCGCGTCCGCGTCGTCGAGGGCCGATTTGGCGCCGTCGAGCAGGGCGTCGGACATGTCGTCGTAAAAACGCGCTTCGACGATCAGCAGATGCGGGGTCTTGGTCTTCGCCATGACGGCTTTCCTTCTTGCGGGCCGAGTTCGCCACGCGTCAAGGGTTCGCAAACGGAACCGGGAAATTGGATCGGATCAGAGCGGCGGTCAAACCACTTTGTCCGTCGCTTGGCAAGCAGAAATGGCCGCAAGCGCCGCCGCGGCGGGCTTTTGTTCGCGACCGCCCGCGGATGGCTGCGGGTCCCGGGCGCCGGAGAGCACATTCACCTTGTGAAGGCTGCGTCTTTGCGCCGCGCCGCGACTCTTCTAAACAGGCACGCATGAGCACCTCCAAGCCAAGGGAAACCGACCTCTATCCGCCCGTCAAGGCGCTGCTGGAAAGCCAGGGCTACACGGTCAAGGGCGAGATCGGTCCGGCCGACATCATGGCTGTGCGCGACGGCGAGGATCCGGTGGTGGTCGAGCTCAAGACCGGATTCTCTCTGTCGCTGTTTCACCAGGGCATCGAACGCCAGGCGATCACCGATGCGGTCTACATCGCCGTGCCGCGCGGAACCGGCCGGATCTTCCAGAAGGCGATCGCCGCCAACACCGCGCTCTGCCGGCGGCTGGGCCTGGGGTTGATGACGGTACGGCTGAAAGACGGGCTGGTGGAGGTCCATGCCGACCCCGCGCCCTACAAGCCGCGCAAATCGGCGATCCGCAAGACCCGGCTGCTCAGGGAATTTTCCAGGCGAACGGGCGACCCGAACGCCGGCGGCGCGACGCGGCAGGGCCTGATGACCGCCTACCGGCAGGACGCGCTCCGCTGCGCCCGCGTGCTGGCGGAGCTCGGCCCGACCAAGGCGGCGCAGGTCGCCAAGGCCTCGGGGGTCGAGAAAGCCCGGGCGCTGATGGCCGTCAATCACTATGGCTGGTTCGACCGCGTCGGCACGGGCGTCTATGCGCTGCGCGCCGAAGGCGTCGAGGCGCTGGTGCGGCTTGGCGATCCGGATGGCAGAGGCTTGGGGTCCGACCTCCCCCAATCCCGCTGATGCGCCGCCCGAGCGTGGCGATCTTCACTCTTGGTTAACCATAATTGCCGATGGTCGGTGCCTGACACCTCTCGCCCGGGCAATGGCATGCGCCACACCTCATCTTCGCTCCCAGGACAGCCCGGCCATCCGGCGTGGTCGCCGCTGCAGAGCGGCCTCAGCCTGGCCCGTCCGGACGTTCTCCCGGCTGGCGCACTGCGCGGTGTGGCGATCCTGCTGTCGGCCCTTGGCCTGGCGCTGATGCTGATTTCGCTGCAGCCCTATGTCGGCGCCAGCATGGTGAGCGAAACCGGTCCGAGCCAGGGCAGCCCGATCAACCAGTATGGATTCCTCGCCGCCGGACTGGTGTTCGCACTGGCGGTGACGAGCCTCGCCAGCCGCAAGGCGCTTGCGAGCGTGCTCACGCCCGGTTTCCTGCTGCTGGGGCTGCTGCTCGCCTACAATGTGGCCACGTCGCCCGAATCCGCGCTCGCCCTGCGCGCGGTGATCCTGACCGTCATCGGCATGGTCATCGCGTTTTCGGTGATCATCCTGCCGCGGGGAGAGAGGGATTTCCAGATCGCCCTGACGCTGGCCCTGCTGGCGGCGCTGGCCATGTCCTATGGCGGGCTGATCGTCTTCCCGGATCTGGCCAGGCATGGCTATGACGCCTACGAGCCGCAGCACTCCGGTCTCTGGCGCGGTCATTTCAGCCACAAGAACATCGCCGGTCCGGTCATGTGCGTCATCGCGATATGCGGCGTCTATCTGATGCGATCGGGCCAGCGTTTGCTTGGGCTGATCATCTTCGCCGCGGGCACCCTGTTCGTCATCCAGACGGGGTCAAAGACTACCAGCGGCCTGTTTCCGATCGCCATCCTGATCGTGTTTTCGGCAACCCTTTTCGGGCGGGCGGCGGCGGCGATCCTGCTCACGCTGATGGCGCTTGCCAGCGCCTGGCTTTTCACGATCGGCTCGCTCGACCACCCGCGCATCTCCTACCTGGTTCTCGATTTCCTTGGCGACCAGACCTATACCGGCCGCACCACGCTGTGGGAATTCAGCCTGTCCAAAATCATGGACCATCCGTGGTTCGGGTTCGGCCTCTACAATTTCTGGGGCACCGACAATGTGCTCGGGCTCGACGCCCCGTTCGAGTCCGCCTGGGATTACCGCTTCATCATCCACGGACACAACAACTACCTCGATATCCTGCTCAATCTCGGCTTTGTCGGCGGCGGCCTGCTGATCTGGATCCTGTTCATTGGCCCGATGTTCAACTATGCAAGGGCACGGCGAAACCCCGGCAACCGCAAGCTTGCCGACATGTTCTTCATGATCATCGTCTTCGTGAGTCTTCTGTCGTTCCTGGAAACATTCTTCCTGGCGCGGAACGATCCGATCTGGCTGATGCACGTCTTCGCCGTGTTCGGCCTGCATCTGCTGGCGCGGTTCGACATCAATGCCGGAACGGCGCTCCCGGGCAAGCCATCCCGTCGGCCGAAGCCGGCCTAGGGCTGAGCGGTGGGGAAGCCCGCGAGCCGCGCCGCATAGCGCGCCATCTGGTCGACCTCGAGATTGACCTGATCGCCCACGGCCCGCGCGCCCCAGGTGGTGACCGCGAGCGAATGCCGGATCAGCAGCACATCGAAATCGGCTCCGTCGACCGCGTTGACGGTCAGCGACGTGCCGTCAAGCGCCACCGAACCCTTGGGCGCGATGAAGCGGGACAGGGCCTCGGGCGCGCGCAGCGTGAACCGGCGGGCTTCGCCTTCATCCTTGATGGCGATGATTTGCGCCTGGCCGTCGACATGGCCGGAGACCATGTGGCCGCCGAGTTCGTCGCCGATCTTGAGCGAGCGCTCGAGGTTGACCGGCGTTCCCGCCGTCCAGCCGCCGATGGTGGTGAGCCTCAGCGCCTCTTCCCAGGCCTCGACCTCGAACCAGCGGGAGTTATCCCCCTGTCGAGGACGTGCTGTCACCGTCAGGCACACGCCGGAACAGGCGATCGACGCGCCGATATCGATGCCGGCCGGGTCGTAGGCGGTCTCGATGCGCAGGGCCAGGCCCTGGTCGCGCGCGGTCACGGCGGCCACGCGGCCGATATCGGTGATGATGCCGGTGAACATGGTCAGGCCCTTTCGAATTCGTGCATCGTGTCGGGACCGTATGTCATGGAAAGGACCGGGCGGAAAGCCGCAGGCAGGGTCGCCCGCGTGACCGGTGCGTCAACCGCCTCGCCGTCAATCGTCGCCTCGCCTTCCAGCAAAACAATCCGGTCGACAAGATCCTCGTCGAGAAAGGCGCGCGCGACCTCCGCGCCGCCCTCGACCAGAAGCGTGGAGAGGCCGCGGGCTGCCAGATCCTCAAGCAGTTCAGGCAGCGCCAGGCGACCGTCATGGGCGTCGGAAGCGATGAACTCGGCGCCGGCGGCTGCAAGTGCTTCGCGGGCGGGATGATCCTGAGAGGCCGCGGTGGCGATCCAAAGGGGCGCCTTCCGGGCCGACATCACAAGGCGGGAAGCAACCGGCAGCCTCAGATGCGTGTCGAGCACCAGGCGGACCGGTGAGCGGTCCTCCAGTCCCGGCAGTCGGCAGGTCAGGTCCGGATCATCGTTGATCGCCGTGCCGACGCCAATCAGGATGACATCGGACAGGGCCCTGAGCGCATGGACCTGACGGCGCGTGATCTCGCCGGTGATCGGCACCTGCACGCCGTCGCGCCGGCCAATCTTGCCATTGGCGGACACCGCGAGCTTGAGGGTGACGTGAACCCGGTTCCGGGTGCGCCGGGTCAGATAGCCGGCGAGATCATGCTCGGCCTCGGCCGACAGCACGCCCTCCTCCACCTCGATCCCGGCTGCGCGCAGGATCGCGTAGCCGCGTCCCGACACGCGCTCGTCGGGGTCGGTGGCGGCAGCCACGACGCGGGTGACGCCCGACGCGACCAGGGCATCGGCGCAGGGCGGCGTGCGGCCGTGATGGGCACAGGGCTCAAGAGTCACGTAAGCGGTGGCGCCGCGCGCGAGTTCTCCCGCCTGGGCCAACGCCTGCGGCTCGGCATGGGGGCGGCCGCCAACGGCGGTGACGCCGCGGCCGACGATCACCGGCGCGCCGTCGATCTCGCGCACGATCAGCGTCGCCACGGACGGGTTGGAGCCGGTGCGGCCCTCATGCCAGCGGGCCAGGCGAATCGCCGCGGCCATGTAGCGACGGTCAAGCGCGCTTGCGGCCATAGTTTCAGGTGTCCCCGACCGTGGTGTCGCTGGCGATCCGTGCGGTGAGTTCGGCGATGGTGCGTTCGAAATCCTCGGGCCCGGAGAAGTCCCGGTAGACCGACGCGTAGCGCACGAAGCCCACATCATCGAGCGCCTTGAGCGCCTCGAGCACCAGAAGGCCGATCTCGTCGGTGGCGATTTCGCTTTCGCCCGAACTCTCCAGCCGCCGGACGATGCCCGACACGGCACGGTCGATCCGCTCGGGATCTATCGGCCGTTTGCGCAGCGCGATCTGGAAGGATTTCGCCAGCTTGTCACGATCGAACGGCACCCGCCGGCCGGTCTTCTTCAGCACCTGCAGATCGCGCAGCTGGACCCGTTCGAAGGTGGTGAAGCGGCCTCCGCAGTCGGGACAGACACGACGGCGGCGGATCGCGGCGCCGTCTTCGGCGGGCCGCGAATCCTTCACCTGGCTGTCTTCAGAACCGCAATAGGGACACCTCATCTGGCTATCCCAGATACGGGTAGAGCGGGAACCGGTCGGTCAGCGAAATCACCTTGGCCTTCACCGCGGCTTCGACCGCGGCGTTGCCTTCTTCCGAATTGGCGGCTTTCAGCCCGTCGAGCACTTCGGCGATCAGATTGCCGATCTCGGTGAACTCGCTGGCGCCAAAGCCGCGGGTGGTGCCGGCGGGCGTGCCCAGCCGGATGCCCGAGGTGACAAAGGGCTTTTCCGGGTCGAACGGGATGCCGTTCTTGTTGCAGGTGATATTGGCGCGGCCGAGCGCCGCCTCGGCCTTCTTGCCGGTGGCGTTCTTGGGACGCAAATCAACCAGCATGAGGTGGTTGTCGGTGCCGCCCGAGACGATGTCGAGGCCGGTCGACTTGAGGCTTGCGGCCAGCGTCTTGGCGTTGTCGGTGACGGCCTGGGCATAGGCCTTGAACTCCGGCGTCAGCGCTTCGCCGAAAGCCACCGCCTTGGCGGCGATGACATGCATCAGCGGGCCGCCCTGAAGGCCGGGGAACACGGCCGAATTGATCTTCTTGGCCATGGCCTCGTCGTTGGTCAGGATCAGGCCGCCGCGCGGGCCGCGCAGCGACTTGTGGGTCGTGCTGGTCACCACATGGGCATGCGGCACCGGCGAAGGATGTACGCCGCCGGCGACGAGGCCCGCGATATGGGCCATGTCGACCATCAGCCAGGCGCCGACGCTGTCGGCGATCTCGCGGAAGCGCTTCCAGTCCCAAAGCCGCGAATAGGCCGTGCCGCCGGCAATGATCAGCTTCGGCTTGGCTTCGTGCGCCTGTTTCTCGATCGCATCCATGTCGAGCTGATGGTCGTCCTCGCGCACGCCGTAGGAAACGACGTTGAACCATTTGCCGCTCATGTTGACCGGCGAGCCGTGGGTCAGGTGACCGCCCGAATTCAGATCGAGTCCCATGAAGGTGTCGCCCGGCTGCAAGAGCGCCAGGAACACCGCCTGGTTCATCTGGCTGCCGGAATTGGGCTGGACGTTGGCGAAATTGCAGCCGAACAGCTTCTTGGCGCGCTCGATGGCGAGCTCTTCGGCGATATCGACGAACTGGCAGCCGCCATAGTAGCGCTTGCCGGGATAACCCTCGGCATATTTGTTGGTCATGATCGAGCCCTGCGCTTCAAGCACGGCGCGGGAAACGATGTTCTCAGACGCGATCAGCTCGATCTCGTGGCGCTGGCGGCCCAGTTCGCTCTGGATCGAGCCGAAGATATCCGGATCGGCGTCGGCCAGGGACCGGTTGAAAAAGGCGTCCGCGAAGCGGGCTGCAGAAGTCGCGTGGGACATGTTCCAGGTTCCTTGTATGGCTCGGGTCTGACATAGCGCCCGCACGGGTCCGGCGGCGCTCCGGAAAACGGCGCGATTCCGGAACGCAGCATGACGCACCGGCTGCGGTTATGTAGCTCTCTCGCATGGCAAGGGCAATATCGGCCGTCGCAATTGCGTCACTCAGGCGCGCCAAACAGAAAAGCCGCCCGAGAAGGGCGGCTTGACCTGTTTTCCGTAGCAGATGCGCGGCGGGTTCAGCGCAGCGCGAGTTCTTCCACGCCATCGCGCTGGTAGACGTCGTCGCGGAACTGCACGACGCCGTCGCCCGACGCCCAGGCGGTGAAATAGGTGAAGTAGACCGGAACCGGCTCGGTCAGGGAGATCACGGTGTTCTCGCCCGAGGCGATGGTTGCCTCCATGGCCTGGCGATTCCAGCCGGGCGTGTCGCGCAGCAGCCAGGTGTTCAGGTCCCGCACGTTCTGCACGCGCACGCAGCCCGAGGATTCAAACCGCATGAGCTGATTGAACACGCCCTGCTGCGGAGTGTCGTGCATGTAGACGGCATGGGGATTATGGAAGTTGATCTTGGTCGAGGACATGGCGTTGCCCTTGCCCGGATCCTGGCGGAACATCAGGTCCGGCGCCTTTTCGGCATTCCAGTCGATCGTCTCGGGCGCCACCTCATTGCCCTGTCCGTCGAACAGGCGGATGTTGTTGCGTGCCAGATAGGTCGGATCCTTGCGCATCAGCGGGACGATGTCCTTCTCGATGATCGAGCGCGGCGAGGTCCAGTAGGGATTGAGAATGATCTCGTGGATCTTGGAATTCAGAATCGGCGTCTGGCGGTCGATCTTGCCGACGATGGCCGTGTGGCGCAGCACGACGGAGCCGTTTTCCACGGCCTCGATCTGGGCCGCGGGAATGTTGACCATCACGTAGCGGTCGCCCAGGAAGCCCGACATCGAGCGCAGGCGCACCAGATTGGTTTCGAGCTGACCCAGCCGGACATCGGCCGAGACATTGAGCGCCTGGTAGGAAAAGCTGCCCAGCACGCCATCCGGCGGCAGGCCGTGACGGGCCTGGAACTTCTTCACCGCGCCATCGACATAGGAATCGAATTCGTTGGACAGGCCCGCATTGCGGTCCATGTCGCCAGAGGCGATCAGCCGCTCGCGCAACGCACGCACTTCCGGCTCGGAGACGCCCATCCTGAGCTTCTTGGTCGCCGGCACATAAGGCCAGCCGCCGCGGGCGACCAGGCTCTGGTAGTCGAAGATCGCGCGCTCGACATAGGCGATGGTGTCAGCGCTGGCGATCGGGTACCGCGTGGCCGTCTGCGCCACCGAACGCGAGCTTTGTGCATCAAACTGGTCGTCCCACGTCCCGCGGCCGGGAGAGGCGATGATGTCCTCGATCGCCGATTGGGCAAAGGCCGGTCCTGCCACCATCGCCGCTGTCGCCATCAATGCTGCCTGGCTCATGAAACGGCGTCTGGAAAGTTTGTCTAATCCGGTTGGCTTTGTCATGCGTAATCCACCATGCGATCTGATCTGACGTTCGGGTCCGGTCTGACTCAGTACCATTATTAACGTTAAAAATTCGGGACCAAAAGCGGTCCGTCAAGCCAGCGGCGACACTTTTACGTGAGCGCACAAAAAGAAAGAGACGCGATGGATCCGTTCCTCGTCACCAGCCTTTTGCTCAGCCTCTCCGGTTTCATGGCAATATGGCTAATTCATGTTCCGCTCAAGGATGCTGGCATCGTGGATTACTATTGGGGACCGGGTTTTGCCGTCATCGGCTGGTCGGGACTGCTGATGGGTGCGGAGGCGTCGCCCATCAAGCTGTTGCTGCTATCGGCCCTGACCCTCTGGTCGGTGCGGCTTGCCGTCCAGCTCATCCTGCGGCACCGCCTGATGACGGGCGAAGATGCGCGCTACGCCCGGATGCGCGTCGAGGGAGGCCCGTCCTGGTGGTGGCAGAGCCTCTACAAGGTGTTCCTGCTGCAGGCGGTCATTCTCTGGGTGGTGGCGTCGCCGGTGCATGCGCTGGTGGCAGCCCCCGCCAGCGCGACGCTGTCGCTGTCGGGAGAAATCGGCCTGTTTGTCTTCGCCGCCGGACTGCTGATCGAGGGAATTGCCGATTGGCAGCTCCACCGCCACCGGCGCGCGGGGAAATCGGGCCGCGAGACGCTGGCCAGCGGGCTCTGGGCCTACAGCCGGCATCCCAATTATTTCGGCGAGATTCTGCTCTGGGCCGGCCTGGGGCTCGCGGCCCACGACCTGTCGGGGGCCTGGTGGGCCTTTGTCGGCCCGGTCGTGCTGGCGATCGTCATCCGCTTTGTCTCGCTGCCGATCACCGAACGGCATCTGATCGCCTCGCGCGCGGACTACGCCGCCTATGCGGCGCGGACCCCGGTGCTTGTTCCCCTGCCCCGCTCAGGCGCCTTGAACGCCGGTCCGGCCGAATAGCGGATCCAGTCTGTGCCGTTATCGAACGGAAACGGCGGCCGAGCCCAGGCCCGCCGCCGTTTCATGCGTCTGAAGTGCCACGAGCCTAGAGCCGGTAGAGGATCTGATCGTTCCAGAACCGGTCAAGGCGCTGCATCAGCTTGTTGAGTTCCTCGAACTCGCTGGCGCCGATGCCGCCGACCTTGGCGATCGAATTGATGTGCCGGTCATAAAGGGCCGCGACGATTTCGGCGATCTCGGTGCCGTGCTCGGTCAGGCTGATGCGCACCGCGCGCCGGTCAACCCGCGAGCGCTGGTGATTGATGTAGCCCAGATCCACCAGCTTCTTGAGATTGTAGGAAACGTTGGAGCCGAGATAGTAGCCGCGGCTGCGCAGTTCGCCGGCGGTCAGCTCCGAATTGCCGATGTTGAACAACAGCAGCGCCTGGATGGCGTTGATATCGGTGCGGTTGGCGCGGTCGAACTCGTCCTTGATGACATCGAGCAGGCGGCGATGAAGCCGTTCGACCAGCTGCAGCGATTCCAGATAGAGATCGCGCAAGCCCTCGGACTCGTCGTTTGCCGGAGCTGCTTTACGCGCCGATGCAAGCGCGGAATTTGTATACGACATGATGACTGCCTCACTGTTTGTTGCGGCGGCTTTTGTTCCCGCCTTGAGACAGACCCTAGCGAATACGCATAAAATTCTACTTAAACTGCAGGCTTAACATGAGGTTACCTCTCACACACCGTGCATCACAGTGAATCAGTCCTTACCTGCCTCGCATCCTGCCGCCCCTTGACGAACAGCGCCACGCGAAAGCCGATATAGACCGAAATCACCAGGACATGGGCGATGACCAGAACCGGGCGTTCGCCGTACCAGAGCGGGAACCCCTTGTGCATGACGATCTCGGCGCCGGCCGAGACCACCCAGATCACCGGCCCCCAGGAGACCTGCATCCACAGTCCGACGGCTGCGACCGGAAGCAGCACCGCGAGCGACGCCGAGGCCAACTGCCAGTAGGACGGGATGAGGTCGAACCGGGACACGCCGGCATCCGAATAGCCGATCAGCCGCGCCCAGTACTGAAGACCTGCGACCAGGCAGCCCAGCGCCACCAGCCGCACGAACAGCCGGAAGCTGGCTTCCAGTGCGCCGGTGCCGGCCTCGGGCTCGGTGCCGATCTGCAAAATGGCCATTCTGGCGCCTCCCTGGACCGGGGCCACGCATCGCGATCGGCCCTCGTCAGGGCAGTCATACCCAATCCGCCGTCAGGGGCAACCCCCGTCGGCCCTCGGTGGCCCCACGGAAACGGCGCGGGGTCCCTTGCCGCAGCCGCACCGACGCGGAGACGGAGGCGGATGGGCGGGGCGCGGCGAACCCCGCCCCGCGATGGCCTTACTCCGTGAGCGTGTTGGACCCGAAATAGAGGAATTCCCGGTCCATGCCCGCGATCTCGGCCGTGGCCAGCTTGAGGCTCGCACTGTCCAGCAGCTTGAAGCTCTTCTGGCTCTTGACCCACTCGTCCGCCGTTTGCAGCGTGGAGAGCGTGTAGGTGGTGGTCTCGTTGAGATAATGCGTCGGAATGACGACCTTGGGCTTGAGCCGGTCGATGATCGCGTTGGCCTGGTCATAGGACAGGATGTGCTGCGACCCGTCGACCGGCAGGGTCAGGACATCGACGCGGCCGACCCATTCCCAGAAAGCGGGAGCCGGATCGGGCCGGTTGTCGCCCCAGATCAGGGTCCGCACGCCGCCGGTCTCCACCACATAGGTCACCATGTCCATGTGACCAATGTTGTTGGGCGGGCAGGCTTCGACGCCGAACTCGGCCAGCGCGTTGGTCCAGTTGTACCATCCCGGCGCCAGGCAGGCGTGCTTGTCGGCGAAGCCGGTGATCTTGAGATCGGCAAACTCGAAATGACCCACCATCCGGTCGAGCACCATGGTCGACATCGGCCGGTCAATGGCGTCGTGGTCGAAATGGGTGTGCGTCGACAGGGTGATGTCGGCCAGCGTCTCGGGGAACTTGTACTTGAACCAGAGCCCCCAGGCGCCGGACGGATCATCGCGCCAGGGATCGATCACGACCGAGGCGCCGCCCGGCGACGTGATCTTGAAGGCGCAATGGCCGTAATGATCAATGCTGACGGCGCCATCGGCGAAGCTCTCGGCCGCCTGAAGGTCGATGACATGGTTGTTGTTTCCCGGCTGGGTCCAGTCGGTGGACTGGGCCCGCGCCTCGCGCGGATCGAGCAGCAGCGCTGCGGTGCCGACGCCGGCGGCGCCTGCGGCCATGAAGAAGGAGCGACGGGAAAGACCGGGCGCGAGATGGTCCGTGTCTCCCCTGATGATGGTGGGCGAAAGGTCTGGCTTTTGCATCTGAGGTGTTCCCTTTTTTTGACGCCGCATCGCGTGCGGCACAGCCGATGCTAGGCAAAAGGGCGGGGTTTGCAGCCCCAGAAGAATGCGGGGGAAATAGGGGGAAATCCCCCTATTGCCGCGTGCCTCAGACCAGGGACGCCAGGTGCTGGCGCAGGTTCTGGGCCCGGTTGTTCAGGCCCAGCTTGCGGCGGATGTTGTTGCGGTGGAAATCCACGGTGCTCTCGCCGCGCGACAGCGTGCGGGCAATCTCCTTGGTCGAGCGGCCCATCAGCACCAGCTGCACGATCTCCACCTCCGTGGGCGTCAGCCGGTCGAGCGTTTCCGACATCGGGCTCGAGAGCGCCCGGGTGATCGAGCCGAGGCTCGTCTCGATGAGATCGATGTAGGAGGATTGCGGCTCGCGCCCGATCTCCAGATGCTTGAGCTTGCTCACATGCGGCAACACCAGGGTCTTGATCCGGGCCATGACGGCGGCCTCCGATTCTGCCCTGGCCGCCTCGACATTGCCGAGGATCACCCTGAGCGCGGTGTTGGCCTCCTCGAGCTCGCGGGTGCGGGCGGCGACTTCGCTTTCGGTGTTCTCGAGCGCGGCCTGCAGCAGGCTCTCGGCGCGCTTGCGGGTCTCGATCTCCATGAGCAGCGCCAGATCGTCCTCGACCACGCGGCAGAATTCCGCGAGCCCCTTGCGGAACATCAGCGCTTTCGTGTTGCGGCGGCGGTCGAGCATGCAGATGGTGCCGAAAATCTCGCCGTCGGGCCATTTCAGCGGCAGCCCGACATAGAAGCTCATCTGGTGCTCGAGGTCCTCATTGTCGGTCCAGCGCGGGTCGCAGGCGGCGTCCTCGACGGTCAGCTCGCCGTCCTTTTCCAGAACGCCGAAACAATAGAGCTTTTCATGCAGCGTGAAGCTGCGGCCCGGGGCATAGGGATTGTCGTCGCCTGCGCTGGAAACAAAGACGGAGTGTTTCGGGCCGACCGTGCTCATGATCAGCGTCGCCGGCACGCCGGCGAGGTCAGCGATGAGGTTGACGACTCCCTGCCATTTTTCAAGGGTGGCGGGCGCGATGTCAGGTTTGACCGTTGGCATGGCGATGTCCTTTCCGACGGAAACTGATCCTCCCTGGCGACGGGCAGAATGGCACGGGACGGGACGATTGCGAAATGCCAGTTTGGCGGCGGCGATGTCGCCATCGGAATGCGTCGCATTGCCCTGCGGGACGGTGAGAGCCTTGACCGGCGTCGCCGCGATGCGTTTATAACGGGAAGCGGCGCAAGCGGGGTCTTGCAGCCCAGGATCGAAGGACGGACCCATGAACGAGACGACCAGGAACACTGCGGCCGGTTTGGCGGCGGCGGCGGCAAGCGACATCGATGAGATCACCGCGCACCGGCGCATGCGCCGCACCCGCGGGGCGGACTGGTCGCGCCGGCTGGTGCGCGAGACAAGGCTGACGGTCGACGACCTGATCTGGCCGATCTTCATCGTTCCGGGCTCGGGAATCGTCGAGCCGATCGCCGCCATGCCGGGCGTCAACCGGATGAGCGTCGACAAGGCGGTCGAAGCGGCGCGGATGGCGTCCGATCTCGGCATTCCGGCGCTCGCCACCTTCCCCAATGTGGAAATGGACAAGCGCGACCTGACCGGCTCGCACGCGCTCGATCCCGAAAACCTGATCAACCAGGCAACCCGCGCCATCAAGCGGGCGGTGCCCAATATCGGCGTCATCACGGACGTGGCGCTCGATCCGTTCACCGACCACGGCCATGACGGCATCCTGCGCGACGGCGAAATCGTCAATGACGAGACCGTTCGCGCGATCGCGGCGGCGGCCGTGCACCAGGCCGACGCCGGCGCCGACATCATCTCGCCGTCGGACATGATGGACGGGCGCATCGGCGCGATCCGCCGGGCACTCGATGCTTCCGGGCACCACAACGTCGCCATCATGTCCTATGCGACCAAATTCGCCTCCGCCTGCTATGGCCCCTACCGCGAGGCGATCGGCACCTCGGGGCTCTTGAAGGGCGACACGCGCACCTACTCCCTCGATCCGTACAACGCGATGGAAGCGATCCGCGACGCAGGGATGGACGTCGAGGAAGGCGCGGACATGCTGATGGTCAAGCCCGGCCTGCCCTATCTCGACATCTGCCGGGCGCTCAAGGACACCTACGGCCTGCCCACCTTCGCCTACCAGGTGTCCGGCGAGTATTCGATGATCAAGGCCGGCGCGGCGGCGGGCTATATCGACGGCGAACGGATCATGATGGAGAAGCTGCTCGCGTTCAAACGCGCCGGCTGCGACGGGGTGCTCACCTATTTCGCGCCCGAGGCGGCACGGCTTATTGCAAAGGGCGGCGGCTGAGCGAGAGGCGGGGGCGGATGGGCCTGTGGCTGCATATGCGCCCGTGGCCGTCCCCCTCACCTGCAATTTCTAGCACTTAGCTTGCGCTAAGATGCTGAAATTGCTTCCTCTCCCCAAGGGGAGAGGCGGAACCGAGAAGCCTGCGGAATGCACTCCTCTCCCCGTGGGGAGAGGATACAAAATCGCGGTCTTGGCGCAGCCAAGTCGCAGATTTTGTTGGTGAGGGGGCGGGCGGGCTGCGCCACCTTTGGGCGCCAAGAGATTCTGGACCCGGCGTCACTCCGCCGGATGCCGGATCAGGGCGCGGGATAGCGCCAAATCCAGCGCAAAACCCGGCCAAAACCCGCGCCAAACCCTTTAACTGCTGCACGAGGCTCCCTACATCTTTGCCGACGCGGCCAAATTGTCCGCACGCGACAGGAGAGACCGATGAACCAACCGTTCCCAGACAGCGCCAGCGACACCGCCGCGGGCGCCTATGACGACATCGCGCTCTATGACGGCGTGCGCACCAAGCGGGTGCTGGCGTTCTTCATCGACTACGCCATCGTGCTGGCGCTGTGCGTGCCGGTGGCGGTGCTGATCTTCTTCATCGGCATCTTCACGCTGGGCTTGGGCTTCTTCCTCTACCCGATCCTGTTCCTGCTGGTGGCGATCCCCTATATCGGCATGACCATGGGCGGCCCCAACCAGGCCACGCCCGGCATGCGGATGATGGGAATCCGCGTCGTCCGCCTCGACGGCCGCCCGGTCGACTTCATGCTGGCGATCGTCCACGGCGTGCTGTTCTGGGCCTTGAACGCGGTGCTCACCCCGTTCATCCTGCTCGCCACCCTGGTGCTCAACCGCAAGCAGACGGTGCATGACTGGCTCTTGGGCACCGTGGTGGTGCGGGGGTAATTCAGCCCGCGTCCTCGACGCGTGGCGTAAACTTTGTCTGCATCCAGGCGGCAAATGCCTGTGCCGGAGCCGACAGTTTTGAGAAGTCCCGGGCCACCAGGAAATAGCTGCCATAGCGGATCGACTGCGCGGAGAGACGGATCAACCGGCCCATCGTGAGATCGTCCGCCACCATCAGACTGTCGATCAGCGCCAGCCCCTGCCCCCCGAGCGCCGCCTGCCGAACCAGCCCGCCATCCGCGAAAACCGGCCCGCGCCGGACCATGCCCGCCCCGTCTCCGGCTTGCGAGAACCACAGTTCCCACACGGCCCTTGTGTCCTCGTGCAACAGGCTGTCACCGCCCATCGCTTGCGGGTTCAATGGCAGTGTGCGATCCTGGACCAGCGACGGCGCCGCCACCGGAATCATCTCCACGTTATAGAGCCACCTGGCCTCGGTCCGCGGCCACGCGGAATGCTCGAGGCTGCAGCGAATGGCAAGCTCGGCGTCCCCCGAGCGGAATTCGGTCAGCCGCTCGCTGGATTCGACGATCACGTCGATGCCCGGATGATGATCGCGGAACTCGGCAACAGCATTGACCAGCCATCCTGCCGCAAAGGACGGCTCGGCGCTGATCGTGACTTCCCCGGATGGGCGGCGGCCGGACATGGCATCCAGACCGTCGCCGATGGCGTCGAAGGCGTGGGTCAGGACGGCAAGCAGACCGGCCCCTTCGACCGTCAGCCTGATCTTGCGGTGCTGGCGCTCGAAGAGCGGATGGCCCAGCAGGGTCTCCAGTTCGCGGATCTGGCGGCTGACGGCGGCCTGACTCACGAACAATTCTTCGGCGGCCAGCGTGACGCTTTGCAGCCGACCCGCCGCTTCGAAGCTGCGCAAGGCGGTCAAAGGCAGGCGGCCGCGCTTCATTCGCATAACCTCATGTCAATCCAACACACCAAATAGCTCGTTTGAAAGGCGCCCGCAAGCAGCGCTTCATGGTGGCAAAGGAGCACGCCATGACCAGTTTCTTCGAGATCCTGCGGGAAGCCATCCGCCTCCTCACGTTCCAGTCCCCCTCCCCTGATGCGCTCCGGCGCAAGAGGCGCACGGAGTGAAGCGGGCGACGGGAGCGGAAGCCCCTCACACCTCCACCCGCGTCTCATGCTTCAACTGCCTGAGGATCAGGTTGGTCCTGACCGTTGAAACCCCTTCGAGCGCGAACAGAAACTCCTCGAGGAAGGCGTTGTAGGCGTTGAGATCCTTGCAGAGGACGCGCAGATGGTAGTCGGCGTCGCCGGTGGTGGCGAAGCAGTCGAGCACTTCGGGCCGCGTCATCACCGCGGCGATGAAGGCTTCGACATGGCCCGCCTGGTGGCGCGACAGCCCGACATGGACCATGGCGTGGAAGGACAAGCCGACCGCCGCGGGGTCGATGATCGCGGTGTAGCGCGCGATGACGCCGCCCTCCTCCAGCGCCTTGACCCGCCGCCAGCAGGCCGACGTCGACATGTTGGCGCGTTCGGCCAGATCCTGGTTGGAGATGCGCCCGTCCTGCTGCAGCGCCCGGAGCAACGGCCTGTCGGCGGCCTGGAATTCGAATTTTTCGACCATCCGGCATATCCTTTCAAATTTTCCACCTCAGCCGGCAGACCTGTCCATTTATCTGCCTTGTGTCGGTCATTCTGGCAAGTCCTGTCAGCGTGGCGATGCTATCATTGCGGGCGGAGGATCCGCCCATGACAGTCCATATGTCTTCGACTTCGCCCTATGCGCTCTCCGACCGCTATGCGCTTTCGTCCGGCCGGGTGTTCATGACCGGCACCCAGGCGCTCGTCCGGGTGCTGTTCGACCAGGCGCGGCGCGACCGTGAGGCGGGGCTCAAGACCGGCGGGTTCGTGTCGGGCTATCGCGGCTCGCCGCTGGGCGGCCTCGACATGGAATTGTGGCGGCAGACGCAACGGCTCAAGGAAGGCCGGATCGAGTTCCTGCCGGCGGTCAACGAGGACCTTGCGGCGACCGCAGTGCTCGGCTCTCAGCAGGTGGAAACCAACCCGCAGAAGACAGTCGATGGCGTGTTCGGGCTCTGGTACGGCAAGGGTCCCGGCCTCGACCGCGCCATGGACCCCCTGAAGCACGCCAACAACTCAGGGACTTCCCGGCACGGTGGGGTGCTGGCGGTGGTGGGCGAC
>NZ_JAUXOD010000083.1 GCF_030682515.1 Hoeflea sp.
AGTTCAGAAGGGGCGCTCAGGCGCCCTTTTTTGTTTGGTCTGGTCCTGGCTACGAGAGCCGCGTTCTCCTGATCTCCCCCCTTGCGGGGGAGATGTCACCGGAGGTGACAGAGGGGGGTGGCCCCGGGCGGTGAAAGTTGAGGAGAGACTACCCCCCTCTGTCACTTCGTGACCAAGGGCTAGCCTCGAGTCTCGCCCGTTCTTCGGACCCCGCCGCAAGAGGGGAGATTGGCCTGCGTCGGCAAGTACGGCTCACATGCCCCAGCCCAGCCCCGCGACCGTCAATCCGGCCTTACCCGGGGAGTGTAAACGCATTCTTATCAAATCGCGGCTAATGTTTGCCGATAGGTTGACGCAGGAGACGACGGGCGGAAGGGCGACCGGTGACGAAAAACATCCTCACCAGCGAGAGCGGCAGCGTTGCCGTCGAGTTCTCGATCCTTGCGCTGCCGTTCTTCCTGACCGTGTTCACCATCCTGTTCGTGGTGTACCACTCGCTGGTCCAGTCCGAGCTCGACCGCGCGGCCGGATCCATCGCCTCGCAGATCGCCATCCAGGCGAACCAGAGCCCGACATCGGCCGATTTCCTCTCCGCCGGGACCTGCTCGCAGCATATTGGCCCGCTGCTCGACTGCGGCCGGCTGAATCTCGGCGCGACCAAGGTGACGGGACGGCTGCTCGACTACCGCAACAAGCTGATCGGCGGATCGACCTGGTCGCTGGGCTGCGCCGGCGACACGGTGCTGGTGGAACTGTCCTACCCCGTCGCCTCCTTCATCACGCCGGTGGTCATCGCCGACGTCATCGAGGTGGGCGAGCAGAAATTCTACCGCAGCCGGGCGGTGATCCGGCGCGAGCCGATCATCACCGGGAGCGGCTCATGCTGATCCGCGCCGCGCACATCTCCCTGCGCCATGCCCGCGCCGGCCTGACGCGCTGTGCCGCCCACACCGGCGGCGCCGCCGCGCTCGAATTCGCCTTCGTGATCCCGATCTTCATCATCCTGTTCTTCGGCGCGGTCGAGTTCTCCAAATACACGATGGAGAGCCGCCGCGCGGAGATGGCCGTCGATTTCGCCGCCGAGTATCTCAGCCGCGACGGCGACGGCATCCTGCAGGTGGCCGAGCGGCATGTCGTGGAAGACATCTGGATGATCATGAACCCGACCGCCTATCTCGCCACCGAATTGCGCGACGGACAGTGGGCCAACGGCTACAGCCGCGCACTGGCCTCGGTCCGGTTCGAGAAGAAGAGCGGCTGTTCGACGAACTGCGCCTATGAACCGAAGGTCGTGTGGAGCTTTCTCTACCAGGACGTGGTGGAGAAGCCTGTGTCGGTCAAGTGCGCGCTCAAGGTGGTGCCCAATACCGCGGCGCTGGACGGATCCAACATCCGCCAGGGCGTGACGGGGCGAGCGCCCGTCATCATCGCCGACTTTACCTATCCCTACAAACCGCTGCTCGAAGGCTGGCTGCTGCCCGCCACCGAGTTGCATGTCAATGCAGTGAAACGAACCAGAAACGGCGCGGTCCTCGACCATGTTCCCGACTGGGCCGTGACGAGGTGTTCCTGATGACCATGAAAAGCTTTTTCAAAGACCGGCGCGGCAACTTCGCGATCCTGACGGCGCTGGTGCTGCCGCTGGCGATGTTCGGCACCGGCGCCGCCATCGATTACGGCCTGGCCGTGCAGACCCACCAGAAGCTCAAATCCGCCGCCGACTCGGCGGTGCTGGGCGCCGTGAGCGAGGCGCAGATGGCCTATATCGCCCAGGAAAATGTGGATCTCGAACTCCTGATCAAGGCCTCGGCCGAAGAACTGTTCAAGGCCAGCATCGGCGCCCTCGCCTTCGCCAATGTGAGCAGCATCCAGGTCTCTCCGAAGATCAACAAGAACGAGATCTCGGCCAGCATCGACTACGACGCCACCTACAAGACCAGTCTCGTGAGCTTCGTGGGCTACAACACGATCCCGATTTCCAACACCGCGCGCGCCGTGGTCAATGTCCGCTCCTATGTCAACATCAACTTCCTCATCGACGTCTCGGCCTCGATGGGAATCGGCGCTACCCCGGAGGACCAGAAGAAGGTGGCCTCCGCCATCAACTGCGCCTTCGCCTGCCATATCAACGAGGCGCGCGGCAACTCGCAATACGACAAGGCCCGGGCGGCCGGCGCCAACATGCGCATCGACGTCCTCCGCGACGCAGCAATTTCGGCGGTGTCGACCAGCAAGAAGGCGTCCGAATTCGACGACCAGGTCACCTTCGGAGTCTACAAGTTCAGCAACGAACTGACCACGGTCGTGTCCGGCAGCGACCAGCGGGCTTCGGATCTTCAGTACCTGACGACCCAGATCCGCGACGGCATCCTGATGGACATGACCAATGGCGGAACCAATATCGAGAACAGCCTCCAGACGCTCGGCAAGCTTCTGCCCAAGAGCGGCTCCGGACTGCGCGCCGACGACCGGATCCAGTATGTCATCGTGCTGACCGACGGGGTCGAGAGCGGCCAGGCCTGGACCAAGGCCAAGAACTGGTTCAAGCACGGCTCGACCAAGACAAACACGCCGTACAAGGCCTACGCCGCCCACGAGGTCAACTACGCGCTCAACGACGCCGTCTGCAAGGAACTCGTCGACAAGGACATCGGCACCTATTTCATCTACACCGAATATCTGGAGCCGGTTTTCGGAGAGTTCAGCAACCACGACAAGCAGCGCTTCGGCTTTGTCACCAATTCACTGTTTCCGATCATCCCGAAGCGCTTCTCCGATTGCACGGGCGATCCGCACAAGGTGCTCAAGGCCAGCACGCCCGACGAGATCGAAAAGCAGTTCACCCAGATCGTCAGGGGCCTGTCGGCGCCGCTGCGGCTCTACTGACGGGTCCCGTTGCGAACCCGTCACGATCCGGGACCGGGCTCGCCCCCCGCGCGAGGAGCAGCTCTACGAGATCACCCTGGAACCGCTCGGCGGCTCGCCCACGGGACGACCGACGGGGCCGATCCTCGGCAAGGGGTTCGACAAGGCGCCTCGGGTTTGAGGGGGGCGGGGCCGCTAGGGACCGCCCAGGTTGCCCCGGCCGCGGTCCGGACAGACCTCTGGACATGCGTCTCGCATAGGTTCCGGCACGGACTCTGGCCGGCCGTTTCCGGCCCGCCATGTCCGCCACAGGCCCGGCCCGGTGGCACGCCCCTCGCCCGCCTTTTCAGGCGGACGCGGAACGAACCCGGCCCGGTGGCTGGCTTTCCACCGGCTTCCTCGGGAACCTGTCCCGCCTCGGACCAATGCCGCCAGCGGAACCCCGATGGCCTCCGCCTCCCGAAGCCCGCCGCGCCACGTCAGCGCGCCCAGCCCCCGGCACTCCCACCCGCTTGGCACAAAACGTTCGAGATCCATCCGGCAGCGGGAGTGCCGGGGATTATGGCATCGGGGTCGAGAATGTGAAAAAGAGAGGAGCGGATTGGAATACAAAATGCACCCCCAACGGGTTGAGGAAAAATTACTCTCAAAACTAACCACGAAATTCGAGCATTTTTCTAAGA
>NZ_JAUXOD010000003.1 GCF_030682515.1 Hoeflea sp.
ATTTTTTTCGGCGGATTGCTGATCCTGCTGGCGGTGCTCCTCGCGCTGGTGAGCGTGCGGCCCACGGCGATTGCCGCCACGCTGCGCTATGCGCTGCCAAGCATGATGGCCGTGGTGGGGCTCATCATGACGCTGATCGGCCGCGGCGGCCTCGGCGTGCCGCTGCTGGCATTCTCGCTGATGCTGTTCAGCCGCGCCCGCAGCGCCTCGCGCGCCACGCGCCAGCCCGGCGGCCAGTCCCACGTCCGCTCGGCAGCGCTGGAAATGGAGCTCGATCTCGACACCGGCGCGATGAACGGCCTGGTGCTTGCCGGCAGTTTCGAAGGCCGGGAACTTGATGCGCTGGACGAAGAGGAGCTGATGCAGCTGCATTCCGAACTGTCGCGGGATGCCGAAAGCCTTGGGCTACTTGAGGCGTATCTTGACCGCCGCATGCCCGACTGGCGTGCCGGCTTTGACGCGGACGAAGGCGCGGGGCTGGGCGCTGCGCCAGGCTCGGGCGCCATGACACAGAAGGAGGCCTACGAGATCCTTGGTCTTGCTGCGGGGGCGAGTGAAGCCGAGATCCGCGAGGCGCATCGCCGCCTCATGAAGCGGATGCATCCCGATGCGGGCGGTTCGACGTTTCTTGCCGGCCGGATTAACGAGGCCAAGGCTGTTCTCTTGAATCGACATGACTGACTTCCCCGAATACGCAATACAAAAATCTGGAGTCTTCCGGAATTGGGAGTTCCGGCCGCAGCGCCGAACAGGCGCCGCGGATCAGTTGGCGGTTGCCCAGCAGGCGAACCCTTTCTTCTCGAGTGCCTTGCAGGCGCTTGCAGCCGAGGACTGACCGTCAAATCCGCCGAAACGGGCGCGGTAGAGCTGCGCATTGTTGGCGGAATAGGCCATCGTGAACGGCTCGGCGCCGTTCAGCGCCTTGACGCCCTGACCCTGGGCGCGGGCCAGCAGCTTGAGCGCCGAATCGCGGTCGGGCGTAGCCCCGATCTGGATCATCCAGCCCCTCGGCGGCGCCGTCGAGGCGGTGGTCACCGGGTCGACCGATCCGGCCGCTCCGGTGTCCACCGGCATCGGCGGAACATAGGCCGGCGCCGGGATCGGGATGGCGACCTTTTGCGCTTCCAGGGACTTCGCCAGCGCCTCGCGGCCAACCACAGGCGCAGGCGTCGGGGCGGCATAGGCAAGGGCAATCCGTGCGTCGCCGTCGTTCCGGAGCTCCGGAATCGGGCCGACCCTGGGCAGTTCGAATCTGGACGCCGAGGCGGCAACGGTGGTCGCGACAGGGCCGGAATCGGACGCGGCGACTTCCATGTTGGTCACGGCGCCGCGGGCGATCAGATTGCCGCCGCCGCGGGTCGAGGCCTTGAGCAGGTAGCGCGAGATCAGGTCCTTCATCTGCGCATTACGGCTCGCGCCGGTGTTGCCGCCCAGGACGACGGCGACGATCGAGCGGTCGCGGTCGACCACCGAGGTCACCAGATTGAATCCCGAGGCGCGGATGTAGCCGGTCTTGATGCCGTCGACGCCGCGCACCGTGCCGAGCAGCCGGTTGTGGTTGCCGAGCGTTGCGCCGCCGAACTTGAACGAGCGGGTGGAGAAATACTTGTACTGGCGCGGAAAATGTTCGCGCAATGCGATGCCGAGCCGGGCCATGTCACGCGCCGTCGTCACCTGGCCGGAGTTGGGCAGGCCATGGGCATTGCGGAACGTGGTCTTGCTCATGCCGAGCGAGCGGGCCTTGGTGGTCATCATGCTGGCGAATTTGGCTTCCGATCCGCCCAGATGTTCGGCGACCGCGGTGGCCGCGTCATTGGCCGATTTCGTCACCAGCCCGTAGATCACCTGTTCGATGGTGATCGACTTTCCGGCCCCGACGCCCAGCTTGGTCGGCTGCTCCGCCGCCGCCTTGGCCGAGAATTTGACCCGCGTGTCGAGCCTGACCTTGCCGCGTTCAAGCGCTTCGAAGACCATGTACAAGGTCATCATCTTGGTCAGCGACGCCGGATAGCGCTGCGAATCCGCTTCGTGGGCGTAGAGCGTCTTCCCGGTTTTGGCGTCGATGACGATGCCGGCATATTTCGAGTTCGCTGCCGCCGGCGCCGTTCCCAGCGCCACCGCAATGCCGATGAGGGCAATCAGGCGGATCGCAAGGGAGGGAATGGCGAAAAGGCGGGATACTGGACTGGATTTACGCTGGTGCACGACAACTCACTCATGAACAGGCGGGTAATAAAGGGTGTCTGACTGTCGCCCCTCCTTGAACAGCCATTGTGTCGGATCCTAGACACACGTCCTTACCAATCCGTTTATGATGAACCATTCCTTTCCGCCAAAGACCGGCCGTGTGTCCGGTTTTGGGTTCGATCTGTGCCAATGCGGGCCGGGGCAGGGACGTATGCGAACACCGGAATTGGTGCGGTGCACAATCTTTTCTTGACATTCTTGTGCGGTGCACCTAAGTATGGTCTATCTTCTTTCAATCAACAGGATCTGCCGACATGATGAACTTTGACAGCACTTCGAAGATGAGCAAAGAAGCCATGGACAGCATGCTGACCACGGTTTCGTCGATGACCAAGGGTTTCCAGCAGATCGCTGCTGAAGCCACCGAATATTCCAAGAAGTCCTACGAGGACGGCGCCGCCGTTGTCGAGAAGCTTGCTTCCGCCAAGAGCCTCGACAAGGCTATCGAAATCCAGACCGACTATGCGAAGTCGGCCTACGAGACCTTTGTTGCCCAGGCCACCAAGATGAGCGAGCTCTATGCCGATCTCGCCAAGGAAGCCTACAAGCCTTTCGAGACCGCAGCCGCCAAGGTCTCTGCCTGAACTTAAGCCGCCGCCCGTTCAGCGCGGCGAATGCCTGAGATGATAAAAGCCCGGTCGCGTGTTCATGCGGCCGGGTTTTTCGTGTTTTCCGCCGCCGTGCGAAATCTCTTTCTTCCCTCGCGAAGGGGGCTTAAAATCCCCGCAGGAAAGACTAAGTTAAGGACAATGTCTGGTGCGTCGTTGTGCGGCGCTCCGGAAGGGAATGACAGGAAGTGGCCAGAGTGAACGACAGCGCGAACCGGACTCGCTTACAGGCAAACAGGAAAACCGGGGGCGGAGGGCCTGACAGGGGCACATCCGTCATCACCCGGACCAAGCCTCAGGTGAAGAAGCCGAGCCTGTACCGGGTGCTTCTCCTGAATGACGACTACACCCCGATGGAGTTTGTGATTCACGTGCTGGAGCGTTTTTTCCAGAAGGACCGGGAACAGGCCACGCGAATCATGCTGCATGTCCACAATCACGGGGTCGGCGAGTGCGGCGTATTCACCTACGAGGTGGCTGAAACCAAAGTGACCCAGGTCATGGATTTCGCCCGGGAAAATCATCATCCGCTGCAATGCGTGATGGAAAAGAAATGAGGACCGAACGTGCCTAGCTTTTCACACAGTCTCGAAAAGGCGATCCATCAGGCCTTGACCTATGCCAACGAGCGGCATCACGAATATGCCACGCTCGAGCATCTGTTGCTGGCCCTGATCGAGGATCCCGACGCCGCCGCGGTCATGGGCGCCTGCAATGTCGATCTTGACGAGTTGCGCCGTACGGTCAGCGATTATGTCGACAAGGAACTGGGCAACCTGGTCACCGGCTATGACGAGGATTCCAAGCCCACATCCGGCTTCCAGCGCGTCATCCAGCGCGCCGTCATCCATGTCCAGTCTTCGGGCCGCGAGGAAGTGACCGGAGCCAACGTGCTGGTGGCGATCTTCGCCGAGCGCGAAAGCCACGCCGCCTACTTCCTGCAGGAGCAGGAGATGACCCGCTACGACGCGGTCAACTTCATCTCCCACGGCATTGCCAAGCGCCCCGGCGCCGAAGAGGCGCGCCCCGTGCGCGGCGCCTCCGAGGAGCCCGAGCCCGAATCCGCCAAGCCCGACCAGATGAACGAGGAGGGCGGCAAGAAGAAGGGCCAGGATGCGCTCAGCGCCTATTGCGTCAATCTCAACGAGAAGGCCAAGACCGGCCGCATCGATCCGTTGATCGGGCGCATGGAGGAGGTCAACCGCACCATCCAGATCCTCTGCCGCCGCTCCAAGAACAACCCGCTCTATGTGGGCGACCCCGGCGTCGGCAAGACCGCGATCGCCGAAGGTCTGGCCAAGCGCATCGTCGAGGGCGACGTGCCCGACGTGCTGTCGGATGCGGTGATCTATTCGCTCGACATGGGTTCGCTGCTGGCGGGCACCCGCTACCGCGGCGATTTCGAGGAGCGCCTCAAGCAGGTGGTCAAGGAACTCGAGGACCTGCCGGGCGCAGTCCTGTTCATCGACGAGATCCACACCGTCATCGGCGCCGGCGCCACCTCCGGCGGGGCGATGGACGCCTCCAACCTTTTGAAGCCGGCGCTGTCGTCGGGCGCGATCCGCTGCATCGGCTCGACCACCTACAAGGAATACCGCCAGTTCTTCGAAAAGGACCGGGCGCTGGTGCGCCGCTTCCAGAAGATCGACGTCGCCGAGCCGACGATCCCCGACGCCATCGAGATTCTCAAGGGCCTGAAACCCTATTTCGAGGAGTATCACAAGGTCGGCTACACCGACGCGGCGATCAAGGCCGCTGTCGAACTGTCGGCGCGCTACATCACCGACCGGAAGCTGCCCGACAAGGCGATCGACGTGATCGACGAGTCAGGCGCGGCCCAGATGCTGCTGCCCGAGAAGGACCGCAAGAAGATCCTGACCGACGTCGAGATCGAGAACACCGTCGCCACCATGACGCGGATCCCGGCCAAAACCGTGTCCAAGGACGACGAGACCGTGCTCGCCAATCTCGACAAGGAACTGCGTTCGGTCGTCTATGGCCAGGACACGGCCATCGACGCATTGACAGCGGCGATCCGTCTGGCCCGCGCCGGCCTGCGCGAACCCGACAAGCCAATCGGTTCCTACCTGTTCTCCGGCCCCACCGGCGTCGGCAAGACCGAAGTGGCCAAGCAGCTGGCAGCCTCCCTCGGCGTCGAGCTCTTGCGCTTCGATATGTCGGAGTACATGGAGCGGCACACCGTCTCGCGCCTCATCGGCGCGCCTCCGGGCTATGTCGGCTTTGACCAGGGCGGGTTGCTCACCGACGGCGTCGACCAGCACCCCTACAGCGTGCTGCTGCTCGACGAGATCGAGAAGGCCCATCCCGACCTGTTCAACATCCTGCTGCAGGTCATGGATCACGGCTCGCTTACCGATCACAACGGCAAGAAGATCGATTTCCGCAATGTGATCCTGATCATGACCACCAATGCCGGCGCCTCCGACGCCGCCAAGGCCGCTATCGGTTTCGGCTCGTCCAAGCGCGAAGGCGACGACATGGAAGCCATCAACCGGCTGTTCACGCCGGAGTTCCGCAACCGTCTCGACGCGATCATCCCGTTCGGCAGCCTGCCCACGCAGGTCATCCACATGGTGGTGCAGAAATTCGTCATGCAGCTTGAATCCCAGCTTGCCGAGCGCAACGTCACCTTCGATCTGGGCGAAGACGCCATCGCCTGGCTCGCCGAGAAGGGCTATGACGAGCGCATGGGGGCGCGGCCGCTGGGCCGGGTCATCCAGGAGCACATCAAGAAGGAACTCGCCAACGAGCTTCTGTTCGGCAAGCTCAAGCATGGCGGCACGGTGAAAGTCACCGTGGGCGACAAGAACGGCGCCAAGGGCCTGATCCTCGAGGCGATTCCGGCTGAAGTGCCGGTCAAGCCGAAGAAGGAAAAGGCGCCCGGCAGGAAGAGCGCGCCGGCCAAGGGCAAGACCGCCAAGACCGCGCGCAAGCCCGCCGAAGGCAAGGACCCCAAACCGCCCAAGGCGCAGCCCGACGCGATCAAGCCGGCGGAAGCCTCGGTGGAGGTCGCGGAACGGCCCGCGCCGAAGAAACCGTCGAGCGCCGTCCCAAAAGTGCCGCGCAAGAAATAGCGCGCGCATACATTCTTCAGCTCTCAGACGCCCCGGCTCACACCGGGGCGTTTTGCCTTAGTACCTTCCAGACATGCAAATCCCGGCTCCCTGCCTTGCGCCAAAAACAGTTTGCACAACCGCGCAAAGCCTCTAACAAAAGACGATGAGCACTCTGTCCGCCGAGCGCGGCGCCTACTGGTTCTTGAAGGGCGCGCGCGGCATCGCCTCCTTGCCGGCCATCATCCTGATGAGCGCCTTTGTCGGTTTTTGCGGCTTTGCCGTCGAGGCCGGCATCCCGTTCGGCCAGACCGTGTTCATGACCGGCATGATCTGGGCGCTGCCGGCCAAGGTGCTGCTGGTGGGCTCGATCCTCGCCGGCGCCTCGCTGCCCGCGGCCTTCCTCACCGTGGCGCTGTCCTCGATCCGGCTGATGCCCATGGTCGCGGCGCTCATTCCGGAAATCCGCACGCCGAAAACCCCCACCTGGCTGTTGCTGCTGCTGTCGCATTTCATCGCGATCACGGCTTACGTCTTCACCATGGAGCGGATCCGCGACGTGCCGCGCGAGCATCGGGTGGCGTTCTTCGCGGGCTTCGGCATCACCGTGACCACCGCCAACATCGTGCTCGTGGCGGTGATCTACTCGACCGTCTCCAACCTGCCGGCGATGCTCGCGGGCGCGCTGTTCTTCCTCACGCCGGTCTATTTCCTTACCTCGATCTGGGCCTCCACCCGTGACCGGGCAGGGCACATCGCCATGGTCTTCGGCCTGGCGCTGGGCCCGCTGTTCCACCAGGTGGCGCCCGAATTCGACATCCTTTATGCGGGCATCGTCGGCGGCACGCTGGCCTTCGCGGCCGACCGGCTGTGGCAAGGCAGGGCGGCGTCATGATCGGTTACGCGAGTTTCGACACCTGGTGGTGGCCCTATGTCTTCATCGCCATCGCCGGATGGCTCGCCACCGACATGTGGCGCTGGATCGGGGTTCTGGTCGGCAACCGGCTCGAGCAGGATTCGGCGGCACTCACCTGGGTGCGGGCGGTGGCCACCGCGCTGCTCGCCGCCGTCATTGCCAAGCTGATCATCTACCCGACGGGCGAACTCGCCGATGTGCCGCTGGCGCTGCGCCTGGTCGCGGTGTCCGTGGGCTTCGCGGTGTTTCTCGCGAGCGGCAAGCGCATCTGGGCAGGCATCGTCACCGCACTTGGCGTGCTGATCGGCGGCCAGCTGTTGATCGGCTGAGGTAGGCGCGGCCAGCCGGCCTATTTGTCGAAGCGCCGCGCCATCCAGGAATAGCTGTCGGCGACGACATGCACCGGCCCGGCGACGAGCGCTTTCAGCGTCTCCTTTTCCGGCAGCGCATGCGAGATGCGCGTGAGCGCCCGCGACGCGATTCCGGCCTCGGGCTCAGGGTTCGCGCCTGGGAGCTGGACAGTCTCGGCCACCGGCTCGGGGATGTCGACCTTGGGCAGCTCGATGCCGGCTTCGGCCGCCGCCGCCGCGGCTTCGCGGACCGGGGCGGGTTGCGCCACCGGCTCGCCACCATGGGCTGCAGGTCCGGGGTCCCCCGGCGTCTGGCACACCGCCACCACAACGGGATAGTTGATGTTGGCATAGAGCTCGAGCTTTTCCTCCGAACTCGCGTCGCACTCCTGGATCGTCGCCCAGCGCTGCTCGAGCATCTCGACATAGTGGCATTGGGTGGCGCTGTCGTCGCAGCCAAGGATCGTCATGAGGATGAGGGCGGTCTGCATGGGGTGGGCCTCGCGGAAACAGGTTGTTTCCGCTCTTGAACCGGCATTGTTGCCAAACAAAGGCAAGCCCGCTTGCGCCATGGGATCGGCCGGAGATCGCGATTTCTGCGGACTGTGTCATGATCCGGAGCCGGCAATCCCCTATACAGGAACCTCCACAATCGGGAACCCGGTCCATGATTCCGCACACAGTCATCATCGGCGCAGGCATCGTCGGCGCCTCCATTGCCCATCGCCTGAGCAAGGCCGGTGCGAAAGTCACTCTCATCGATGCGGCCGAAGCCCCCGGGATGGGCGTCAGCGCCGCCTCGTTCGGATGGATCACCACGGCCGCCGGCGATCCGGATCTTCCCGACCATGTCTATGGGCAGCGGCTGAGGGCGATCGAGGACTATGCAGCCCTCGACCGGGACTTCGGCGGCCGTCTCTGCGCCCCGTGCAGGGGCGCGCTGGTGTGGGGCGCAAGCGATGACGAAACAAGCGACTGGGCCGACCGACACGCGCGGAAGGGCAGCCTCGTGCGGCTGATCGGCGCGACCGAAATCTCCTGTTTCGAGCCGATGATCGCCCGCCCGCCGGCGCTCGCGGCCCATTTCCCGATGGAAAGGGCCGTCGATGTGAGCCATGCCTGCGTGATGCTCGTCCGCGCAACCCAGGAGAACGGCACTGACATCATTCTTGGGCAGAAGGTGCTCGGTCTTGAAACAGCAGCCGGCCGCGTCACCGGCGTCAGGCTTTCGGGACGGGTCCTGGCGGCGGGCCGGGTGATTGTGGCCGCCGGCGCCCGGAGCGCCGACATCGTCGCGGAATTCATGCCCGATCACGGCATCACCACGTCGCCCTCGGCGCTGGTCACACTAAGTGTCGGGTCCGGCATTCTGTCCCATGTCGTCGATGGCGGCGGCATCGAGATCCGTTCCCGCGCCAATGGTGATCTGGTTGCGGCCTGCAGCGTCGACAAAGGGTCGGAAACGGCGGACCTGGCACGCGATGTCGTTGAAAAAGTGCGGGAGATGTTTCCCGGCATCGAAAATCCCCGCCTGGACAAGATCGAGGTCGGCCTGCGCCCGGTCCAGGCAGACGGACGCCCGCTGGTCTCCACCGCAGCCGATGTCGAAGGGTTGCATCTCGCCGTGGCTCATCCCGGTGTCATCCTGGCGCCGGAAATCGGCCGCCAGGCGGTGGAACTTCTGGCGCGCTAGTCCGTTCTCCTGCGCGCAGCTCGGGGTTCCGGGAGGCGCAGCGGTCGAAACCCGCGCAAAAGGCGAGCTCTGTCGGGAAAACCCCGGTCTTTCGGCATGCGGCCTTTGTGTCGGCGCCCTTCGGCTGTAGCCTGTCCCTCGATCGCCGGTGATCCGCCGTGGCGACACCGGTCGCGAACCCGCAACAACAAACGTGGAGGTGTCATCCCGTGACCGAATTGACCGAAGCCGGACGCCAGGCCCTTGCCCGGATCGCCAGCCGACACGGCGTCAGCGAAGAGGCGATCGAGCATGTGCTGCAGGCGGTGGTCGCGGGGCAGGGAACGCTGGCTCAATTCAACCACCCCGACCTCGGAGGCATGGGACAATGGTCGCTTGGCGGCATGACCATGGTCGGCGACCTGTTCAACACTCAGCTCAAGGCCCGGGTCGAGGCGATCTGCGTCGATGTCGCGCAGTTGCTCGGCGAGTCTTCGACCCTGCGCCCGCGGACATCCGCGTCGCAGACCCAGTCCCAATCCGGATCCCCGGGCGATGCCGCCAGCCTGTTCGTCTCCGGCGGCGCATCCGGCCTCTCCTCCGGCACCTGGTGGCCCGGCGAGTTCGGTCATGCCGCCTCGACCGGCGCCCAGAACCGGATGCGCTATGCCTGGTTCCCTCAGGCACGGCGGCTCGCCATCGACAGGGGCGACGGCGCGGTCAGGGTCTATGACACCGGCGACCATCGCATCGGCGGCTTCTCGCAGAGCCAATCGGGCGACCAGTCGCTGAGCTTCACCTCGCAGCACGGCCTTGTCCGGCTCTCCGATCTGCGCGAGGTCGACAGTGACGCCCAGGAGGATGGCGACGCCGGCGCCCGGCACCCCACGCTGTCGGAAGCCCTGCAGACCTTGCCTTCGGGCGGCGCCGCAGACCACACCGCAGATGGTTCATCCCGGCGGCACTCCGCCCCGGAGGAGTCCGGGACTCCGGAACAGCCGCAGCCGGCCGCAGCCGATTACACTGAGGACGCCGATATCTTTTCCAAGATCGAGCGCCTGGCCGCGCTCCACGCCAAGGGCATCCTCACCGACGGCGAATACCAGGCCAAGAAGGCCGAGCTGCTCGCACGGATCTGAGACCGGCGCCGAATCTGTCGGCAGACGGTTTACTGCGCCAGCGCCGCGCGGATCTTGTCCGCATTGGCCTTGAGCACGTCCCTGTCTTCCATCGTGCCGGTGTGCGGCTTCATCGCCACGCCGTCAAAGCGCGGGATCACATGCACATGCAGGTGAAACACCACCTGGCCGCCGGCCGGCTCGTTGAACTGCTGGATGGTCACGCCGTCGGCGGAAAACGCCTTCATCACCGCCCGCGCCATCACTTGCGTCGTCGCCATCACCGCCGACAGGCTTGAGGGCTCGACATCGAGGATGTTGCGGGCGGCGGTCTTGGGGATCACCAGGCAATGGCCGGGCCCACGCGGCATGATATCCATGATGACGAGTGTGCTGTCGTCATCGTAGAGCCGCTCGGCGGGAAGATCGCCGCGCAGGATCTTCGCAAACACATTGCCGTCGTCATAGGGCTCGGTCATCGGGCAGGCCTCCGTTGGGTCTCGGTCGCTGTGTTTGTACCCGGCTCCGCCGGAGGGTCAAGCCGGCGATCAAGTCCTCGGGCGGGATCAGAGGCCGGACTTGTCCGCGTCGTCGCCACCCTTGCGGAACGGCCCGTGGTCCCTGAGCATCGCGCCGATCTCGGCCACGTCGCGGCGTTCGCGCTCGAGATAATCCGCCACCGCGCGCCTCAGTCCCGGATGATCGATGTAGTGCGCCGAACGGGTGGTGGCGGGCAGATAGCCGCGCGCGAGCTTATGCTCCCCCTGGGCGCCGGCCTCGACCCGGGCGAGTCCCTTGGCGATGGCAAAATCGATCGCCTGGTGATAGCAGACCTCGAAATGCAGGAACGGGTGATCCTCGACGCAGCCCCAGTGCCGTCCGTAGAGACAGTCGCCGCCGATGAAGTTGATCGCGCCGGCGATGAACCGCCCCTCGCGCCGCGCCATCACCAGCAGCACGTCGTCGGCCATGCGCTCGCCGATCAGCGAGAAGAAGGCGCGGGTCAGATACGGCCGGCCCCATTTGCGCCCGCCTGTGTCGATGTAGAACCGGTAGAAGATGTCCCACACCGCTTCGGTGAGGTCCGCCCCGGTCAGCCATTCGATGGTGATGCCGTTTTCCAGCGCCGCGCTTCGCTCCTTGCGCAGCTGCTTGCGCTTGCGCGAGGCCAGTGTGCCCAGAAAATCCTCGTAGGCGCCATAGCCCGGGTTCTGGAAATGGAACTGCTGGTCGGTGCGGTGCAGATAGCCCTCGGCTTCGAAGGCGGCGATCTCGGCCTCGGGCACGAAGGTGGCATGCACCGAGGACAGGCCGAGCTGTGTGCAGAGCGCCCGCCCGCCCGCCGCCAGCGCCCGCCGCCGCGTCTCCTCGCCCGGACCCGGCCGCACCATCAGCCGCGGCCCGGTGGCCGGCGTGAACGGCGCCGAGCACTGCAGCTTCGGATAATAGCGTCCGCCGGCGCGGGTGAAGGCATCGGCCCAGGCATGGTCGAACACATATTCGCCCATCGAATGGCTCTTGATATAGGCGGGCAGCGCCCCTTCGAGCGTGCCGTCGGGGGCGCGGAGCACGATGTGCCGCGGCAGCCATCCGGTCTCTGCCGAGACCGATCCGGAGTCCTCGAGCGATGACAGAAAAGCGTGACTGACGAAGGGGTTATAGATGGTTCCGGACTCAATTTGGAAGCCGCTTGATTCAGCAGGTGAAGCGGGTGCGGCGCCGCCCAGCCGGCTCCACTCCACGGCGGTGACCGCCGCCATGCCCTCGACGGTCGACAGCGTGTGCTCAGTATGATCAGCAGTCATGACATCCCGTTCCGCGCAGCGCCCCTGGCCGAGACCGCGCCCCAGCCGGTATCCGGCCTGAGGCCGTCACCATGCTCTCCATCAACCTATGAACGCCACGCCGATTGGCAAGGTCAGGCGTCGAGGGTCGCGTCAGGATCGAAGCCCTCGAACGTCATCTGGTCGGCATGCTCACGGGTCAGTTGCCGCGCCGGCTGATCGCGCACCGTCCAGGTGATGACTGGCACACCCCGGCTGCGCTGGGCGGCGACGAAGGCGTTGGGCAGATGGTGCACGCAGTAGGACATGAAATCGAGACCGAGATTCATGGCGTCTTCATGCGCGAAGAATGTCTCCGGTCTGGCGCCTTCCGCAGTCAGGCCGACGGGGCAGGTGGCGCCGGCGGCCTTGAGGTCGCGCAACAGCCGGTCGTCGAAACTCATCAACGCCACCGGCCCGTCATACCCTTCCAGGCATTCGACCACCGCATCGGCAAATCCGTCATCCTCGCCTGGCCGGCCCTTGAGCTCGATGACGAGCGGCACCTGGCCCTTGACCAGCTTGAGCAGGCCCGGCAGCGACATCACGCCGTCGGCCGTTCCGCCGACCCGGAGCTGCGCCAGTTCCTGCGAGGTCCGCTCCCGCACGTCGCCCTTGAGCCCGCAGAGCCGCTCGAGATCATCGTCGTGAAACACCACCGGCACGCCGTCGGTGGCGATGTGGACGTCGCACTCGATCGCATAATTGGCCGCGACCGCGCGCTCGAACGCGCTCTTGGTGTTCTCCCAGATGCTCTGGTTCATGTCGTGATAGCCGCGATGGGCGATGGGGCGGGCGGTGAGCCAGCCGAGATCCTTGCGCTCGCTCATGGCTGTCACCGGATCTCGATGATCGCGTCGACCTCGACGGCGGCGTTGAGCGGCAGAGAGGCTACGCCGACTGCGGCGCGGGCATGCTTGCCGGCATCGCCGAGAATCTCGGCGATCAGGTTGGACGCGCCGTTGATGACGAGGTGCTGGTCGGTGAAACTCGGATCGGAGGCAACGAAGCCGCCGAGCTTGACCACCCGGACAATGCGCTCGAGATCGCCGCCAAGCGCCGCCTTGGCCTGCGCCAGGATGTTGATGGCGCACAATTCCGCCGCCCTTTGGGCCGTTGCCACATCGACATCGCGGCCGAGCAGGCCCTTGACCGCCAGCGCGCCGCCCTCGATCGGCAATTGACCGGAGATGAACAGCAGCGAACCGGACATCACGTAAGGCAGGTAGTTGGCGGCGGGTGCGGCCGCTTCCGGAAGGGTGATGCTGCGGGCTGCCAGCCGGGACTCAACGCTATCGCTCATGGTAGTGGCTCCATATCAGGCTCTGTGAAGGCGCATGCGGCGAATTCGCGTTTGGGTGAAGTTCCGCCTCGCTTTTGCCGTAGCCGGTCATATATCATTGACGAAGGATTCGACAGGAGAAAACCGGATGCGCATGCTTGCAATCGCGTCGCTGACAGCAGCGGCCATGGCGCCTTTCGCCTCGCCGGCGCTGGCCGCGGCAGGGACCGTGGGCCGGGCCGGGGGCGAGGGCCTTGCCGCTCACCGCGCCGTCTATGATCTCTCGCTCAAGGACGCGTCCGAGCGCTCGGGCATTTCCGGCATGGTCGGCCGCATGGTCTATGAATTCGCGGGCTCGGCCTGCGAGGGCTACACCGTCAGCTTCCGCTTCGTCACCGAAATCGCCACGGGCGATGACTCCCGCGTCACCGACCAGCAGACCACCACCTTCGAGGATATCCGCAACCGGACCTTCCGGTTTGTCACGCGCTCCTTCGTCAACCAGGCGCTCGACCACGAGATCCGCGGCTCCGCCGAAGCCGCGGGCGATGTGCTTTCCGTCAAGATCGAACAGCCCGATGCGCTCGCGCTCGACATCGCGCCCGCGCATTTCCCGACCAGCCACATGCTGGAGATGATCGCCAAGGCCCGGGACGGCGAGCGCTTTTACGAATCGCGCATCTATGACGGGTCGGATGACGGCGACGAGGCGATGATCACCACCACCATCCTGGGGGAGAAGCAATCCGCCGAAGGCACGGACACGGAAGCGCAAAAGGCGGGCGACCTCGCCGATGACGCCTTCTGGCCGGTGTCGATGTCCTATTTTGAGGAAAGCGCGGAGGGCGACGGCCTGCCGGTCTATTCCATCGCCTTCAAGCTCTATGAAAACGGCGTGACCCGCGACCTGACCATGGACTACGGCGATTTCGTTCTCGAAGGCCGGCTGGCGCAACTCGACATGTACGAATCCGAACCCTGCAAGGACTGATGCAGGCCGCCTCCGGGTGGTTTGATGGGAACGACCGGCCGCATCTCTGCATCGCGTGCCTGTCCGCTCGGGCCGAAACGGCGCTGCATCCGCTCAAGCCCGATGGGGTTCCCGCGCTTACCTGCTGACCAGACCGGCGAGCACCGGATGCGGGAAGCTGCGGCGCACCGTGACCGCATAGAAACTCTCGATGATTTCAAGGTCAAACGGCGCCGTTCCGAGCAGGCCCGTTCGTATTTCATCGGCCAGCACCACCGCCGGCGCGATCGCCAGGCCCATGTCCTCGCGCGCCAGAAGCCGCACCATCGCCATGTCGTCGACATCCGCCACGATCCGCGGCGTCACGCCCAGCCGGGCAATCAGGCTTTCGAACCCTGTCCGGATCGAGCTTTCGGTGGGCACGATCAGCGGTTCCCGGCTCAGCAGGTCGTGCAAGGTCTCATGCCTGAGCCGTCCGGGCGTGCCATGGATGCCCACGGATTGCTCGGATATCCGGTGTGCGGTGAAGTCCCCGCCAATCAGGCTCGAGGGCGGCTCCGTGGTCAGCACCACATCCAGCGCCAGCGATTTGAGCGCTTCAAGCAGCACCCCCGCGCTGCCCGATTTGAGAATGATGTTGATCTCCTGCGCCCCAAGCAGCGGCCTGAGGAAATGGAGCTGAAAGTTGCGCGACAGTGTCGAGAGCGCGCCGATCCTGAGCGGTGGCAAGGTCGCGCCGCTGCGTTTGAGCGTGGCCACGAGCTCCTCGCCGGTTCTGAAGATCCGGTCGGCGTGATCGAGCACGATGCGGCCCACCTCGGTCAGCACCAGTTGCCGTCCGGTGCGGTCAAACAACCGATGCCCCAGGCGCTCCTCGAGCGTGCGGATCTGGCTCGAGAGCGCCGATTGCGACAGGTTCACCCGCTCCGCGGTGCGGGTCAGGTTGCCGTCATGGGCGACTTCGCGGAAATAACGCAGGTGATGGTAGTTGAGGGTGTCCATGGTCGTGCCCGTGAGATGTCCACACATCGGAAGCATGGTGGATAGTTCTAAATAACAGAACGAAAATCATCAAAACATATATTTTATATTCCGATCGAGATGACGCATACCCCTGGAACCGATCAACCAAGGGGACTGGACATGGACTTCCTCACCGACATCGCCACCACGCTGCTCACGCAGTTTCAAAAACCGACGCTTGCCTTTCTGGTTGGCGGCATGCTGCTTGCCGCGTTCGGAAGCAGGCTTGAAGTGCCGGAGCCTGTCTACAAATTCGTCGTCATGCTGCTGCTGCTCAAGGTCGGCCTCGGCGCCGGCATTTCGGTCCGCGAGGCCGATCTCGTCTCGCTCGCGGTCCCGGCGCTGCTTGCCGCGATCCTGGGGGTGGTGATCGTGCTGCTGGGCGGACGCACGCTGGCGCTCTGGCCCGGCGTCTCGCGCATGGACGGCATGGCGACCGCGGGGCTTTTCGGAGCGGTCTCGGCCTCGACGCTGGCCGCGGGCATGGCCTCGCTCGATGCCGAGGGCGTTGCCTATGAGGGCTTCATCGGCGCGCTCTATCCGTTCATGGATATTGCCGCGCTGGTCACCGCCATCCTTCTGGCGCGGATGAGCGCTGAGCGGAGCCTCGTCGCCGTCTCGCCTGACGGCGCGGCGACTCTGACGCTCGGCCAGGGGGCAGGAGGCGATGCAGCGCCGCTTGCCGGGGTGGATGGCGATGTGGTGCGGGGCATCCTCACCGACACCTTCCGCAGCCCGGCCATCTCCGCGCTTATCATCGGCCTGGTCATCGGCGTCTTTGCCAAGCCCGACGCAGTGTATGAGAGCTTCTATCAGCCTCTGTTTCACGGGCTTTTGTCCATTCTCATGCTGATCATGGGCATGGAGGCCTGGGCGCGGCTTTCGGAGCTGAGGAAAGTGGCCCATGCCTATATCGTCTACGCCATCGTCGCTCCCTTCGTGCATGGTCTGATGGGCTTCGGTCTGGGGCTCGCGGCCCATCACCTGACCGGGTTCTCCGCGGGCGGCGTCACGCTTCTCGCGGTCATGGCCGCGTCGAGTTCGGACATCTCCGGTCCGCCGACGCTGCGCGCGGCGCTGCCGGAGGCAAATCCCTCGGCCTATGTCGGCGCCTCGACCGGCCTCGGCACCCCCGTCGCCATCCTTTCCATCCCGCTGTTCATGGCGCAGTCGGACTGGATCATCGGCTTCTGACGACCGGAGCGGCCTGAGAGCAAACGCGCGCTGCGGCCAGCTGCGGCGCGCGGAATTCGTCATTTTTCCTCGATTTTCGCAGACTGCGCTCGGTCGTTGATAATCCGGACCACACGAAGACGCTGCCTGTTTTCCGGTTTGGGCGATGGACTGGGCATCCGCTCTGTGACATGAGAGCCGCTCGCTGAAGCCGGCCCGGTAGCCGCGCTTCCCACTCACCATGTTTCACCCAACAACCATCTGGAGTCTCCGCCATGGCAACTGCGCTCGGGCTCGATTTTGGCACGACCAACACGGTGCTCGCGCAAGCCGGCGAGGGCGCCCAGACGGCGTCGATCCGGTTCACATCCCCCGCAGGATCCAGCGACACGATGCGCACGGCTTTGTCCTTCATCAAGGACAGGCATTTGGGCGCGAGCGCCCTGCATGTCGAAGCAGGCCAGGCCGCCATTGCCGCCTTCATCGCCAATCCGGGCGAGTGCCGCTATCTCCAGTCGATCAAGACCTTCGCCGCCTCCGCCCTGTTCCAGGGCACGCTCGTGCATGCCCGCCGGTTCCAGTTCGAGGACCTGATGGAGGTCTTCCTCAAGCGGCTCGAAGCCTATGCGGGCGACGCCTGGCCGATGCAGGTCAAGCGCATCGTCACCGGGCGCCCGGTGCATTTCGCCGGCGCCAGCCCCGATCCCGATCTCGCCATGCGGCGATACAGCGAGGCGCTCGGCCGGCTCGGCTTCGCCGAGATGCACTTCGTCTACGAGCCGGTCGCCGCCGCCTTCTACTTTGCCCAGAACCTCAAGCACGACGCCACCGTGCTGGTGGCCGATTTCGGCGGCGGCACCAGCGATTTCTCCCTGATCCGCTTCGAGACCATTGCCGGGCGCCTGCGCGTGACACCGCTCGGCCAGTCCGGCGTGGGCATCGCCGGCGACCAGTTCGACGCCCGCATCATCGACCATCTGGTTGCCCCCGAGATCGGAAAAGGCAGCCGGTTCATGAGCTTCGGCAAGACGCTTGATGTGCCCGACAGCTACTACCGCAACTTCTCGCGCTGGAATCAGCTGTCGATCTTCAAGACGACGAAGGAGTTTGCCAGCCTCAAGGCGCTGGTGCGGCAGGCGGTCGAGCCCGACAAGCTCGAGCTGTTCATCGACCTCATCGAGCATGACGAGGGCTACCAGCTCCACCAGGCGGTCTCGGCGACGAAGATGGCGCTGTCGCTGGAAGACGAAGCCGAGTTCCGTTTCGCGCCGCTGGGCCAGGCGGCGGTCAAGCCGGTCAGGCGCGCCGATTTCGAGCGCTGGATCGCCCCCGATCTCGCCCAGATCACCGCAGCGCTCGACGAGGTGCTGGACAGGACCCGGACGCAGGCCGACGAGGTCGACCGCATCTTCCTCACCGGCGGAACCTCCTTCGTGCCCGCCGTCCGCAGGATCTTCACCGACCGCTTCGAGCCTGGCCGCATCGAGACCGGCGGCGAACTGATCTCGATTGCCCACGGCTTGGCGCTGATCGGCGAGCGAGACGACATCGCCCAGTGGACGGTGCCGACTGATGGGTGAGGGCCTCTTCTGCGCTCCGTCCGGCGTCGTTCGACCGGATGGACGCTCACCGCGCCGGTGCGTATTTGTCGATCAGTCCGGCGACAAACCGGCCCATGTCGTCGGACATGACATCATTGTGCTGGAACACGAAGCTGGACGCATCGACGATGATCGGCTTGTCGGGACTCGCATCCATTTGCCTGAGCGTATGCGCCACCGCCTCGTGCGGCTCCAGTGGTTTGTCAGCGCGGACAAGATCGACCCATGGTCGGTTCGTCTCGTTTCGTGCGGTCGCCAGCCCGCCTCGGCCGCCGACATAACGTGACCAGATGGCTAGCGGATTGGCGGTGTCATGCACCGATGACGTGGCGACGAGTACGGTGTCGAGCCCGTCGAGATTGACGAATGGATGACCTTCGACGCCGCCACGGGGCAAGAAGCGGAAGATACTGTGTGCCGGCTGCAGGGCGATCGTCAGTTTCGGCCCGGAACCTACCGGACCGCCACGCAGCAGGTCACGGCTGAAGACCGAGCGGTTGATGATCCGGGTTCCAAAACTGTGGCCGAGTGCGACAGATGGAATTTGATGCGGGTTGGCAAGGGGAATGAGGCGGTTGGCGATCAGGTTCCCAACCAGGTATCCAACCTCGTCGGCATCATCGGCCTTGTTGAAGACACTGCCGAGATGGCCGGCGGTATCGATGAAATCGACCGGGCTGGCGGAGAACCAGGCTGACGGCCACGTCACGCCGACGATATAGGGCTTGAAGGGTCGTTTCATCGCCTTCGAGGCCCGCTGCGTTGCTTCGCTGATTGCGTTGTACCGGCACAGGGAAACCTGCTGGTCATTGTGCCAGCCCATCGCCATGAACATCACATGGGTGAAGCGTCCGGACGTCAGGGCCGGTTTGACGTGGCTGTCAAAGGCCGAGGCCAGCGCATCGATGCCACCGATGAATCCGGGTTGTGCAGCTGGCTTCCGTCCGGCGCACATCCGGCTTTCCGGATAGACGCTGTAGAGGGAACAGGAGTTGCGCTCCCGATAAGTGTAGATGTGAGACACATAGATGGGCTTGGGGTGGCTGAAGCTTGACTGCAAGAACCGGTCCCGGGTCTCGATCTCGCCGTTTCCTGCCTGATAGGCTTCGGCAAAACTTTTAAGGTACCGCTCGTGGATCCCGAATTCGGCACGGATCCGTCTTCTCTGCCCTTTCTCCATCGCGACGATGATGCCGTCCTCGATGGTATCGGCGACCATGCCTCTTGCCAGGCGGTTGTGGGCCGGCCCGGGAAAGCGCTGCAAACCCATGGCCCGCATCAGCGCCTGGTTGTTCTGAAAGGATGGCGACCTTGAATCGCAGAGGTCGTAATGCCTGGCCTCATCGGATCTCGCGGGGGCGCCCCTGTAAGTGAATTCTGTCCACAAATCCCGGGTCGTGGATGGCTTCGAGGCGTCTGCTGCAACCGGCGTGATTGTCAGAGCCAAAATCCCGGCAGCGGCGAGCATCGCCTTCGTCCCGTTTCGCATGACATGTCCCTATTTGCCTTCCGGTCTGGATCCTGCCCAAGCCAGAGGTGTATTTTTAGACGAGGACACCCTGCTGTCAAATCAGGCGAAAGCTCGCCGACGCAGGTCCTTGGCAGCGCAAATGCGCCGGAAGTGGCGGTTGCGACGGTGCGGACCCTTGCGCAAGCCGCACTTTGCCTGTATCGGAGCCGCATTCCACACGTGGGGCATGGGTTGATCCGGGAGAAATCCGGATTGGTCCGCCGGTGGCGCTTATGCGCTCACGCCCTGCGGAGGTTCAACCGGAAACAGGAGTACAAGGCATGGCATTGCCTGATTTTTCCATGCGCCAGCTGCTTGAAGCAGGCGTCCACTTCGGCCACCAGACTCACCGCTGGAACCCGAAAATGAAGCCGTACATCTTCGGTGCGCGCAACAATCTGCACATTCTCGACCTCGGCCAGACCGTTCCGATGCTCAACGTGGCATTGAAGCTGGTTTCCGACACCGTGTCCAAGGGCGGCCGCGTGCTGTTCGTCGGCACCAAGCGTCAGGCCTCCGAGATCGTTGCCGATGCTGCCGCCCGTTCGGCCCAGTATTACGTCAACGCCCGTTGGCTCGGCGGCATGCTGACCAACTGGAAGACGATTTCGCACTCGATCCAGCGTCTGCGCAAGCTCGACGAGATCCTTGCGTCCGAATCCTCGGGCTTCACCAAGAAGGAACGCCTGAACCTCGAGCGCGAGCGTGAAAAGCTCAACCGCGCGCTGGGCGGCATCCGCGACATGGGCGGCACACCCGACCTGATGTTCGTGATCGACACCAACAAGGAAGGCATCGCCATCCAGGAAGCCAAGCGTCTTGGCATTCCGGTCGTTGCGATCATCGATTCCAACTGCGATCCCGACGTTGTCGACTACCCGATCCCGGGCAATGACGACGCCAGCCGCGCCATCTCGCTCTATTGCGACCTTATCAGCCGCGCCTGCATCGACGGCATCGCCCGCCAGCAGGGTTCGTCCGGCGTCGATCTCGGTGCCATGGACGCGCCGATCGAGCCTGCGCTCGAAGCCGCACCCGAAGCCGCCGCTGTCGAAGCTGCGCCTGCCGAAGACGCAGCCCAGGCCTAAGACCGGGTTTCGGACCAAACCGGCCCGGCCGAGCCAGAGTGCTTTGCCGGGCTGTCACATTTCAATGGCATGGTTGACATGCCGGAAAGCGTCGCCAGAGTCGATTTCGCCATTCAGGCAGGACCGGGCGCATCACGAATGAAGAGGCTGTTATGAGCATTACTGCTGCAATGGTGAAAGAGCTGCGCGACAAGACCGGCGCAGGCATGATGGACTGCAAGAAGGCGCTTGCCGAGACCAACGGCGACATGGAAGCGGCGATTGACTGGCTGCGCGCCAAGGGCATCGCCAAGGCCGACAAGAAGTCGGGCCGCACCGCCGCCGAAGGCCTGATCGCCATTGCGTCCGAAGGCAAGACCGCGGTCGTTGTCGAAGTCAATTCCGAGACCGACTTCGTCGCCCGCAACGACGGCTTCCAGGATCTGGCCCGCTCGATCGCGGCCGTCGCGCTCAAGACCGACGGCTCGGCTGACGCCATCAGCGCCGCCATCGTGCCGTCGTCGGGCAAGTCGGTCACCGACACCGTCAAGGACGCCATCGCCCATATCGGCGAGAACATGAGCTTCCGCCGCTCCGCCAAGCTGTCGGTCGAGGATGGCGTCGTCGCCACTTACGTCCACAACGCGGTGTCCGACGGCCTTGGCAAGCTCGGCGTGCTCGTGGCCGTCAAGTCGACCGGCAATGCCGACGTACTCACCGCCATCGGCCGCCAGGTCGCCATGCACATCGCCGCCACCAACCCGCTGGCGCTGACGTCTGAAGATGTCGATCCGGCCGTGGCCGACCGCGAGCGCAACGTCTTCATCGAGCAGGCCCGCGAATCGGGCAAGCCGGAAGCCATCATCGAAAAGATGGTCGAAGGCCGCATGCGCAAGTTCTACGAGGAAGTGGCGCTGCTCTCGCAGGCCTTCGTCATGAACCCCGACCAGACCGTGGGCGAGGCCGTCAAGGCTGCCGCAGCGGAAGCCGGCGCCCCGGTCGAAGTCACCGCCTTCGTGCGGTTCCAGCTCGGTGAAGGCATCGAGAAGGAAGAAAGCGATTTCGCCGCGGAAGTGGCCGCTGCCGTCAAGGGCTGACCGCAACAGCCTCGTCCACCCATTGTGGAAAAACCATCAGGGCATCGCGTGACAACGCGGTGCCCTTCGTGTATCCGGGCCTGACACAGAAATTCGGACCATTCCATGACATCAAAGCCCCTTTTCAAGCGCGTCCTCCTCAAAGCCTCGGGCGAAGCCCTGATGGGGAGCCAAGGATTTGGCATCGATGTCACGGTGTCAGACCGGATTGCCGCCGATATCGCCGAAGTTCGCGCCATGGGCGTGGAAGTGGGCGTGGTGGTCGGCGGCGGCAACATCTTCCGCGGCGTGGCTGTCGCCTCCAAGGGCGGCGACCGGGTGACCGGCGACCACATGGGCATGCTCGCCACCGTCATCAACGCGCTGGCGCTCGCCACCTCGCTGCGCAAGCTCGGCATCGACACCGAAGTGCTTTCCGCCATCTCGATGCCCGAGATCTGCCAGAGCTTTTCCCAGCGCGCGGCCCTGCATCATCTCGAAAAGGGCAGGGTGGTGATCTTCGCTGGCGGCACAGGCAACCCGTTCTTCACCACCGATTCCGCTGCAGCGCTCCGCGCCGCCGAAATGGGCGCCGAGGCGATCCTCAAGGGCACCCAGGTGGACGGCATCTATTCCGCCGACCCCAAGCTCTATCCCGACGCCACCCGGTTCGACACGCTGACCCATGACGAGGTGCTCAACAAGGGGCTTGCCGTCATGGATGTCGCAGCCGTCGCGCTGGCGCGGGAGAACTCGATTCCGATTGTCGTCTTTTCCATCCACGAAAAGGGCGCATTCGCCAAGATTATGGTCGGCGGAGGCCGTGCGACCATCGTTCGCGATCACTGATGCATCTCGCGCTCGCATGGATTCATCTGGCGATAACGGACGTGCATTATAACGAGGCTCCAGGGCTCGGCATATCTCGAGGCAGGGGCGGAGTCGTGGAGCGTGTGTGAGCATGAGGGCCGGGGCCGCGCCTGACGTGCTGCCCGCGCATTGACAGCAGGTATTCTGCAGGAAGGACTGGGGATGAGCGAAGGCGTTGATCTGAAGGAACTCAAACGTCGCATGGAAGGCGCGATCGCGGCTTTCAAGAGCGACATCGCATCATTGCGGACCGGCCGGGCGTCGGCCAATGTGCTCGATCCGGTCATGGTCGAGGCCTATGGCTCCCGCGTGCCGCTCAACCAGGTCGCCAACGTCACCGTGCCCGAGCCGCGCATGCTGGGCGTCTCGGTCTGGGACAAGCAGATGGTGGGCGCCGTCGACCGCGGCATCCGTGAGGCCAATCTGGGCTTGAACCCGATCGTCGACGGCCAGAACCTGAGGATTCCGCTGCCGGAGCTCAACGAGGAGCGCCGCAAGCAGCTGGTCAAGGTCTCCCACACCTATGCGGAGAATGCCCGCATCGCCATCCGCAATGTCCGTCGCGACGGCATGGACACGCTCAAGAAGGCGGAGAAGGACGGCAGCATCAGCCAGGATGACAGCCGCCGCGAAGCCGAGCAGGTCCAGAAGATGACCGACGAGACAATTTCCGAAGTCGATCACTTGCTGGTCGAGAAGGAAAAGGAAATCATGCAGGTTTAGGTGCGACTCGCGTTACAAACCGGGAAATGGCCAAGGCAATGCGACACGAACTCCCCATCACCATGCCCCGGCATGTGGCCATCATCATGGATGGCAATGGCCGTTGGGCCAATGCACGCGGGCTGCCGCGCACGGCCGGCCACCGGGCGGGGGTGGAGCGTGTCAGGGAGGCCGTGCGGACTGCCGCCGAGGCCCGGATCGATTACCTGACCCTGTTTGCCTTCTCCTCCGAGAACTGGAACCGACCGAAGGAGGAAGTGTCCGACCTGATGGGCATCCTGCGGTTCTTCATCCGCAGGGACCTGGCCGAACTGCACCGCGAAAATGTCTGCGTCCGGGTCATCGGCTGCCGCGAGACGGTCCAGCCCGATATCCGCGCCCTGCTCAACGAGGCCGAGGAGCGGACCCGCGGCAACACCGGCGTCACACTGATCATCGCCTTCAACTACGGCGCGCGCGATGAACTGGCCCGCGCCGTGCGGCTGATCGCCGAGGCTGTCCGCTCGGGACGGATGGATCCGGCATCGGTCAACGAGGCGACGCTGTCGACATATATCGACACCACCGGCATTCCCGACCCGGATCTGGTGATCAGGACCAGCGGCGAGCAGCGGCTGTCCAATTTCCTGCTGTGGCAGGCGGCCTACTCGGAATTCGTGTTCATGCCCTGCCTGTGGCCCGATTTCGACCGCAAGGCCTTCTACGAGGCGCTGGCCGAATACAACCGTCGGGACCGGCGATTTGGCGCCGTCGCCGCGCCGGATATCGCGGTCGGCTCCTGATGTCGCGCGAGCTCAGGCTGCGGATCGCCTCCGCCCTGGTGCTGGGCATCGTGGTTCTGGCGGCAACCTGGATGGGCGGGATCTGGTTCCGGAGCCTCGCCGTCATCATCATGCTGGCCGTGCATTACGAATTCTCCACGATGGCCAATGCGACAGTCAAGGCGCCGCTCGCCAATGCCATCGGCTGGCTGGCGGTCCTGGCGACGGCGGCCTTTGTGCTGGCGTCGTTGCCGTCGATGGCGCTGGCGGCGATTGTCATCGGCGCGGCTGGCGCCACCCTTGCCGGCGTCAGGCGCGGTGGCGGGCTGTGGTCGGCGACCGCGGTGCTCTATGCCGGCTTCTCCGGCCTGGCGCTGGCCGAGATCCGCGGCGACGGCCTGTCCGGCCTGTTCGCCATGCTGTTCATCTACGCCATCGTCTGGACTGCCGACACCATGGCGCTGTTTTGCGGCCGGGCGCTCGGCGGACCCAAGCTCGCGCCGCGCATATCGCCGGGCAAGACCTGGTCGGGCGCCGTGTTCGGCGTGGCCGCGGGCGTGGGCGCCGGCGTCGCCACCGCGCTGGCCATCCGCCAGGGCGGCGGGGTGGTGATTCCGCTGGTGGCGCTCGCCCTCGCGGTCGCGTCGGTGGTGGGCGACCTGTTCGAATCCTGGGTGAAGCGCCGTCTGGGGGCCAAGGATTCGAGCCACATCATTCCCGGCCATGGCGGCGTCATGGACCGGGTCGACGGTCTTGTGTTTGCCGCATTTGCGGCCTTTGTACTGGGCAATCTTCTGCCCCTGGCGGATAAGGCCGGCGTGGCCGACGAGCTTGCGGCAAGGTTGCTCGGTCTATAAGCGTTGCAATCGCAAGCGGCGGTGTGAAAAAAGCTGGCGTTGACAGGCTTGCGTCACGGGACGCCAAACCATGTCCGCGTCCTGAAAGGATCCAACCCTATGGAATTTCTGACATCCTCGGCAGGAAATATCCTGAGCGCCTTGCCACCGTTCCTGCTGGTCCTGACCATCGTCGTGTTCTTCCATGAACTCGGACACTATCTTGTCGGCCGCTGGTGCGGGATCAAGGCGGAGGTGTTTTCCGTTGGCTTCGGCCCGGAACTGCTGGGTCGCACCGACCGCCACGGCACCCGCTGGAAACTGTCGCTGATTCCGCTGGGCGGCTATGTCAAGTTCCTGGGCGACGAGAACGCCGCGAGCCTGCCCACGGGGTCGGGCGCGCCGGCGCTCACCGACGCCGAGCGGTCGCAATCCTTTCCCAATGCCGCGCTGTGGCGCCGCGCCGCCACCGTGGCGGCCGGACCTATCGCCAATTTCATCCTGGCGATCGCGATTTTCGCCGTCACCTTCGGCGTCAACGGCCGGATGATCTCCGATCCCGTGGTCGCCAGCGTTCAGCCCGCCAGCGCCGCCGAGGCGGCGGGCATTCAGGCCGGAGACCGGTTCGTGGCCATCGACGGCATCAAGGTCGAGATCTTCGACGACGTGCAGCGCTATGTCATGGTGCGCCCGGAGGTCCCGATCACGTTGACCATGGACCGCCAGGGCGCGCTGGTCGACCTCACGCTCACGCCCGTGAGAACCGAGATCTCCGACAATTTCGGCAACAAGATGGAAGTTGGCCGCATCGGCGTGGTGACCAATGACGACGCCGGCAATTTCCGGGTCCGCGAATACGGCCCGATCGAAGCCGTGGGCGAGGGGGTCGCGCAAAGCTGGTACATCGTCACCCGCACGGTCGGCTATATCGGCAACATCATCAGCGGCCGCGAGAAGCCCGATCAATTGGGCGGCCCGATCCGCGTTGCCAAGTATTCCAAGGACATGTCGACCCTTGGCATCATGGCGCTGATCCAGCTTGCGGCGGTGCTGTCGGTCTCCATCGGCCTGCTCAACCTGATGCCGGTGCCGATGCTCGACGGCGGGCACCTGGTGTTCTATGCGATCGAGGCGGTGCGCGGCAAGCCGCCGGGCGAGGTGGCCCAGGAATGGGCCTACCGTTTCGGATTGACAATTGTGCTGGCGCTGATGATTTTTGCGACTTGGAACGATGTGACGATGCTGATTGGTTGAAATCCCGGGGCGAGCTATGCTAACCGTTTGTTAACCCTGAAAATGCTCAGGCGTGGCCAAACCGCCACGGCGTCGAAGGAAGTAAACAGAAATTAACTCCGTCCCTTGCTTGTGTATGAAAAGCGGGTAAAACGGGCGCAAGTCATGACTCACTATGCGTGTCTCCGTTTGGGGCATTCGAGTAAAAAAAGGTAATGAGATCAATGAAAGCCGGTTCAAAGTTTTTGAACGCAGTGTCAGCGGTCGCGCTGACCGCGGGGATCGTTGTGACGGGTGCGGGCGTTTCATTGCTTGCCGGGGTTACAATTGCAGAAGCAGCGGTTGTCAGCCGCATCGACGTAAGGGGCAATTCCCGCGTTGACGCATCGACCGTTCGCGGAAACCTGACAATCACGCCTGGCGCGAGTTTCAACAACAACGACATCGACGAATCGGTGAAGCGGCTCTTCGCCACCGGCTTGTTTTCGGACGTGCAGATCAGCGTCTCCGGCTCGACTCTGGTCGTGACCGTCGCAGAGAACCAGATCGTCAATCAGGTCGTCTTCAACGGCAACAAGAAGATCAAGGACGCAGCGCTCCGGAGCGTTGTTCAAACCCGCCAGCTGGGTGCCTACAACGATCTCATCATCCAGGCCGATGTGCAGGCCATTCGCGATGCCTACGCCGCCATCGGGCGCAGCGATGCGGTCGTGACCACACGCGTGGTCCCCGTCGAGGGCGGCCGCGTCAATCTCGCCTTCGAAATCAACGAAGGCGACCGCACCAAGATTTCCTCCATCAACTTCGTCGGCAACCAGGCCTTTGGCGATGGCCGCCTGAGCGATGTCATCACCACCAAACGCTCCGGCATGCTGTCGTTCCTGACCCGCAAGGACGTCTATGACGAGGACAAGCTGCGCGCCGATGAAGAGCTGCTGCGCCGCTTCTACTACAACCGCGGCTACGCCGACTTCCGCGTCATTTCCTCCTTTGCCGAGCTCGACGCGTCCAGCAACGAATATGTTGTCACCATCACGGTGGAAGAGGGCGAGCGCTACGTGTTCGGTGACGTGAGCATCGAAAGCACCGTTCCAGGCATTGATTCCGAAGCTCTCAAGGGCCTGGTCCAGACCCGCAGCGGTTCGGTCTACAGCGCCGAGAAAGTCGAAAACACGATCCTGGCGATTTCCGACCGCGTCGCCACCCAGGGCTATCCCTTCGCCACCATCACCCCGCGCGGCGACCGTGACTTCAACAATCGCACCATTTCGGTTGTCTATCTGGTGGACGAAGGCACCCGCGCCTATGTCGAGCGGATCGAGATCCGCGGCAACACCCGCACCCGCGACTATGTGATCCGCCGCGAATTCGACCTGTCGGAAGGCGACGCCTTCAATCAGGTTCTCGTCCGGCGCGCCAAGAAGCGGCTCGAGGACCTCAAGTTCTTCTCCTCGGTCGACATCTCCACCCAGCCCGGCTCGCAGCCTGACCGCGTGGTGCTGATTGTCGATGTCAAGGATCAGTCGACCGGCGAATTCGGCGTTGGCGGCGGCTATTCCAACAATGACGGCTTCACCGCCACCGTGGACATCACCGAGCGCAACTTCCTCGGACGCGGCCAGTTCATCCGTGCCTCTGTCGGCGGCGGAACGGACTCGCGCGAATACACGCTGTCCTTCACCGAGCCCTATTTCCTCGGCTACCGCCTGGCGGCCGGCTTCGATCTGTTCAAGAAGACGGACTCGAGCTACTCAGGCTTCAAGGAAGACACGCAGGGCATCAACCTGCGTCTCGGTGCGCCGATCACAGAGAGCATCTATCTGAGCACGGCGTTCAAGTACTCCGACACCAGGTACAAGGGCGTCACCTTGGGCAACATCGATTCTCTGCCCGAGCGGAATGCGGTCGCCCGCACCATGGCCAATGGCGGCCACGAGATCGGCGCCTTGTCCTACACGCTGACCTACAACACGCTCGACGATCAGAAGCTTCCGCGTGAGGGCATCGCCGCCCGCTTCACCCAGGAATATGCTGGTCTCGGCTTTGACTCCGACTACATCAAGACAACCGCCAAGGCGAGCTACTTCCAGATGCTGTCCGAGCAGGCCGACATGATCGGTCAGCTGAGCGTCGGCGCCGGCAATGTTGTCTCGACCGACGGAAACCTGCGCGTGTTCGACCATCTCTTCCTCGGTCAGGAAACCATCCGCGGCTTCGACACCAGGGGCATCGGCCCGCGGGTGATGAGCGGCGGCTTCAATGTCGGGGCTGCGGGCGGCACCACCTACTTCAACGGCACCGCGGAAGTCTCCGCGCCGTTGCCGCTGGTCTCGCGTGACCTCGGCCTGCGCTTCAATGTCTTCGCCGATGCGGCAACGCTCTACGGCAACGACATCGCCGCCGCTGATTTCGGCGGCCAGACCCTGGTCGGCTCCAACATGGACTGGCGCGCCTCGGTGGGCATCGGTATCACCTGGGCTTCGCCGTTCGGTCCTCTGCGGGTCTATTACGCCGAGCCGGTCGTCAAGGAAGACTTCGACGACGTCAAGAAATTTGGCTTTGGCGCCTCGACGCGCTTCTGATCCGACACGGGTGGCCTGACGGCCACCCGGTCCCTCGCTTTGGTCTCCTTATGGACAAAATTCGCTTTTTCCCTCCGCATGAAGGCATCTCGCTTTCAGACCTCTCCGGTCGTTGCGGAGCTGAAATCGCCAATCCTGAGTTTGCCGGGCGGATCATCACCTCGATAGCGCCGCTGTGGCGCGCCGCAGCCGGTGACGTGACCTTCGCGGCCGCGCGCAAGGCCTTGCCCGATCTGAGAAATTCCCAGGCAGGCGCGGTCTTCGTGACCGCCAGGCTCGCAGCCGAAGTTCCTCCGGGCGTCGCGGCCCTGATCGTCGCCGATCCCCAGTCAGCCTTTGCCCTTGCGGCTGCAGCCCTGCTGCCGTCCGCCTTGCGCCCGTTGCCGCTCACGGCCGAGGCGGGCGTGTCGGAGGCGGCCATCGTCCATTCCACCGCCGTCATCGAGGCCGGCGCGATCGTCGAGGCCTTCGCCGTGATCGGCGCCCGGGCCGAGATCGGCGCGGGGACCGTGATCGCGTCGGGGGCGGCGATCGGCGAGGGCACCCGCATCGGCCGCAACTGCGACATCGGCCATGCCGCCACGATCCAGCATGCGCTCATCGGCAACAATGTGATCATCCATCCCTCGGTCTCCATCGGGCAGGATGGCTTCGGCTACGCGCCCGGACCCCGCGGAATGATCAAGATCCCGCAGATCGGCCGCGTCATCATTCAGGATCATGTCGAAATCGGCGCGTCGACGACCATCGACCGCGGCGCGCTCGACGACACGGTGATCGGCGAAGGCACGAAAATCGACAATCAGGTGCAGATCGCGCACAATGTTCGCATCGGCCGCCATTGTGTTATCGTCTCCCAGACCGGCATCGCCGGCTCGACGACGCTGGGGGACGGCGTGATGATTGGCGGAGCCTGTGCCATCAATGGACACATCACCATCGGCGATGGCGCCCAGATTGCGGCCATGAGCGGCGTGGCCAGTCATGTGCCGGCCAATGTCCGCTGGGCCGGCATTCCCGCGCGGCCGCTGAACGGGTTCCTGAGGGATGTGGCGGACGCCAATGCCCGGGCCTTCGGCAGGACCGGAAAAACGAAGAACGAGAAGGATGGCGAGGAGCAATGAGCGAAGCTGCGACAACAACGCTGGACACGGCCGGCATCCGCGACATCATGAAATTGCTGCCGCACCGCTACCCGTTCCTGCTGGTCGACCGGATCATCGACATCGATGCCGACAGGTCCGCCATCGGCATCAAGAACGTGACCGCGAGCGAGCCGCATTTCACCGGCCATTTTCCGGGCAATCCGATCATGCCCGGCGTGCTGATCGTCGAGGGCATGGCCCAGACCGCCGGTGCCATCTGCGCGCGCGCCACCGGCGCCGGAAGCAATCTCGTCTATTTCATGACCATCGACAACGCCAAGTTCCGCAAACCGGTCATTCCCGGCGACCGGCTCGAATACCATGTCACCAAGACCAAGCAGCGCGGCAATATCTGGCGCTTCCATTGCGAGGCAATGGTCGACAACGCCAAGGTCGCCGAAGCTGACATCGGAGCCATGCTGGTTCCGGCAGAAAGCGAGACTGAATGACCTTCACCGCGCCAGCCGCCCTCAGGCCTTACCGCATTCATCCCTCCTCCATCGTCGAGGAGGGCGCCAAGATCGGCATGAATGTCGAGATCGGCCCGTTCTGCCACATCGGCTCCAAGGTCAGGCTTGGCGACAATGTGCGGGTCATGAGCCATGTCGTGATCGACGGCTCGACGACGGTCGGCGAGGGCACCGTCATCTTCCCCAACGCCGTTTTGGGCTGCGCGCCGCAGAACATCCACTACAAGGGCGAAGACACCGAACTGGTCATCGGCCGCGGCTGCACCATCCGCGAGGGCGTGACCATGCATCCGGGCATGCCGGATTTTGGCGGCCAGACCACGGTCGGCGACAATTCGATGTTCCTTGCCTATTCCCACGTCGCCCATGACTGCCATGTCGGCAGCAATGTCATCCTGTCCAACAATGTCATGCTCGCCGGCCACGTCACCATCGGCGACCGCGTCATCATGGGCGGCGGCGCGGCCGTGCACCAGTTCACCCGCATCGGCCACCACGCCTTCATCGGCGGGCTCGCCGCGGTCAGCAACGATGTCATTCCCTATGGCATGCTCAACGGTAATCCGGGCGTGCTGATGGGCCTCAACATCATCGGCATGCAGCGCTCGGGCTTCGACAAGCCGGCCATCCATGCCGTCCGCCGGGCGTTCAAGATGATCTTCGACCCCGCGACGCCGATCCGGCAGAACGTCGCCCGCGTGCGCGACCTGCCTGAAACGAACGCCGCCGTGGCCGACATCATCGCCTTCATCGATGCCGAGAGCGAACGCGCCCTGTCGTCCCCGGCCCGGGGCCAGCGGGGCTGAAGGATGGCGGCGTCCGCCGGCGAGGCTCCAATCCCCGGACGGCTCGCCATTCTCGCCGGCAAGGGCCGCTTTCCCGTCCTGGTGGCCGAGGCCGCGCGGGAGCGAGGGCAGGATCCCTATATATTCGAGATCCGCGGCGAAGCCGACCAGGACTGGTCCGGCTATGATCACTGCGATATCAGCATTGCCGATTTGAAGGGATTTGCGCGGGTCGTGCGCCACGAGGCGATCGGCTCCGTCGTGCTCGCCGGCGGCATCGGACGCCGGCCGGACATCTCCGCCGTCCGCCCCACCTGGCGCTCGCTCACGGGCTTCCTCACGGCGCTGCGCGTGCTTGTCTCGGGCGGCGACGACAAGCTGCTGCGGTTTGCCATCCGTGTCATCGAGAACGAGGGCGTGAAGGTCGTGGCGGCGCATCAGGTGGCCCCGGGCCTGCTGAGCCAGGCCGGGCCGCTCGGACGGCTGGCTGCCGGCAAGGCCGATCTGGCCGATATCGAGGCCGGGACGCGTGCGGCGCTGGCGCTGGGGCGGCTCGATGTCGGGCAGGGGGCTGTTGCCGTGGGCGGCCGGGTGATCGCGCTGGAGGGGCTCGAAGGCACCGACTTGATGCTCGCCCGGGTGGCCGACCTGCGCGCCGCGGGCAGATTGCCCGCCCGCCGCGGCGGCGTTCTTGTCAAGCTCTGCAAGCCCGGTCAGGATGAACGCGCCGACCTGCCGTCCATCGGCCCCGGCACGGTCGTCAATGCCCATGCGGCCGGTCTCGCCGGAATCGCCATCGAGGCCGGGCTGAGCCTGGTGCTCGACCGGGACGGCGTGATCGCGCAAGCCGACCGGCTCGGGCTGTTCGTCACCGGGATCGAACCGCGGGATGAGGAGACAGGCCGATGACGGCGATGAGGCTCGCCATTGTGGCAGGGGAACCGTCGGGCGACATCCTGGGCGCCGACCTGGTCGGTGCGCTAGAAGCGGCCACCGGCGCTGCACCTGTGCTGATCGGCGTGGGCGGCGAGCGGCTGATCGCGCGAGGCCTGACCTCGCTGTTCGACTACTCCGAGCTGTCGATCATCGGCTTTTCGGCCGTCATCCTCAACCTGCCGAAGCTGATCCTGCGCATCAGGCAGACCGCCGACGCCATCATCGCGGCCCGGCCCGATTGCCTGGTGATCATTGACAGTCCGGATTTCTCGCACCGTGTCGCCCGCAGGGTGCGCCAGGCGCTGCCGGACCTCAAGATCATCAATTATGTCTGCCCCACGGTCTGGGCCTGGAAACCGGAGCGGGCGCCGGCCATGCGCGCCTGGGTCGACCACATCCTGTCGATCTTTCCGTTCGAGGCCGAGATCGTCCGGCGCCTGGACGGCCCGCCGCTGACCTATGTCGGTCACCGGCTGATGGACGATCCGGGCCTCATGGCCGCGCGCGCCGCACAGAAGGCCCGGCGCGTCGCCGGAGCGGGCACCGCGCCTCCCGTCTGCCTGATCCTGCCGGGCTCGCGCCGCGCGGAGGTGGCCCGTCTGGGCCGCGCCTTTGGCGAGGCCGCCAGATGGCTCTCCGACCTCAACCCCGACATGCGCTTCGTGCTTCCTGCCGGCGCCCATGTCGAGCGCCAGGTCCGCGACGAGGTGCTGGGCTGGGATGTGATGTGCTCCATCGTCACCGGCGACGCCGCCAAATGGGAGGCCTTCGGCCGCGCCGATGTCGCCATCGCCGCCTCGGGCACGGTGCTGCTGGAACTGGCGCTCGTGGGCGTGCCGCATCTGTCGAGCTACAAGCTCGATCCGATCGCCCGGATGATGCTCAATCGGATCACCACCTGGACCGCGGCCCTTCCCAACATGATCGCCGGCCACGTGATGACGGCAGAAGCCTATGACAACCATGTTCGCCCCGAACGGCTGGCGCGCATGGCCGACCAACTCTCCCGCGACACGCTGCATCGCGCCGCCGCCCTTGCCGATTGCGATCTGGTCTGGTCGCGCATGCGCACCGATGAGCCCGCCTCCGGGCTGGCGGCCAGGACTGTCCTCTCCGTCATCGGCCGCTGAGGCGGCTCCTGATCCGTCCGCCATCTCGGTCCGCCATGCCCATAAAAAAAGCGCCCGAAGGCGCTTTCTTTACGTTGGGCGTTGGTGCGGCGCGGCCGGTTCAGCGCTTGGACACCGGCACGTAATCGCGCGAGGGTTCGCCGATATAGAGCTGGCGCGGACGGCCGATGCGCTGGCCCGGATCCTCGATCATCTCGCTCCACTGGGCGATCCAGCCGACCGTGCGCGCGAGCGCGAACAGCACGGTGAACATGGTGGTGGGGAAGCCCAGCGCCTTGAGCGTGATGCCCGAATAGAAGTCGATGTTCGGGTAGAGCTTCTTTTCGATGAAATAGCTGTCGGTGAGCGCGATGCGCTCCAGCTCCATCGCCACCTCGAGCATCGGATCGTCCTTGATGCCGAGCTCGCTCAGCACTTCATGGCAGGTCTTCTGCATGATCTTGGCGCGCGGATCGTAGTTCTTGTAGACCCGGTGGCCAAATCCCATCAGCCGGAACGGGTCGTCCTTGTCCTTGGCGCGTCTGATGTATTCGGGGATCTTGTCGACGGTGCCGATCTCGGAAAGCATGTTGAGCGCTGCCTCGTTGGCGCCGCCATGGGCGGGGCCCCAGAGGCAGGCGATGCCGGCGGCGATGCAGGCGAACGGATTGGCGCCCGAGGAGCCCGCCAGACGCACGGTCGAGGTCGAGGCGTTCTGCTCATGGTCCGCATGCAGGATGAAGATCCGGTCCATGGCGCGCGCCAGCACCGGATTGACCACATATTCCTCGCAGGGCACGGCAAAGCACATGCGCAGGAAGTTCGCCGCATAATCGAGATCGTTCTTCGGATACACGAAGGGCTGGCCGATATGGTACTTGAAGGCCATCGCCGCCAGCGTCGGCATCTTGGCGATCATGCGCATCGAGGCGACCATCCGCTGGTGCGGATCGGTGATGTCGGTTGAATCGTGATAGAACGCCGACAGCGCGCCGACGCAGCCGCACATCACGGCCATCGGGTGCGCGTCGCGGCGGAAGCCGGTGAAGAACCGGCTCATCTGCTCGTGCACCATGGTGTGGCGCGTCACCCGGTAGTCGAAATCGGCCTTCTGCGAGGCTGTCGGCAGTTCGCCGTAGAGCAGCAGGTAGCAGACTTCCAGGAAATCGCCCTGCTCGGCCAGCTGGTCGATCGGATAGCCGCGATGCAGCAGAATGCCTTCGTCGCCGTCGATATAGGTGATCTTGGATTCGCAGGATGCCGTGGAGGTGAAGCCCGGATCATAGGTGAACGCCCCGGTATGCTTGTAGAGCGTGGCGATGTCGACGACATCAGGGCCGATGCTTCCCGACTTGACCGGGAATTCGATCTCCTTGCCGTTCAGTATGAGTTTTGCGTTCTTGTCTGCCATGGCATGTCCTTCCACAAAAGCAGGCGTCCCGCCCGCAAGCCGGCGCCTTGGATGACCGTCCTCGGTTAGCTATATGATTTCCCTCACCCTGCCAAGCTATGCGGAAGGCTAATTGTGCAGCGCGGCAGGGGCATGCAAGCGCTGCCGGCGCGCGCGCCACCGGGCCCGTCCATCCCCGATTCGGGCGCAAAAACCGGCTCCTGGACGGGTTCGGCGCCGCGGTTGCATTCGGCAGCATTTCATCCTTCCTGCAATTTTTGGTAGCATTTTCCGTGCGCCCGGGTGTATTCTTGAAGGCTTCAAGCGAGGCGTGCAGGATGCAGGCGGACCGCAGCGGGCAGGATCGGGAGATTGTCGAGGCTCGACCGCCCTTGAGCCACGCGCCGATGCGCCCCGCCGCCGACCTCACCTCCGAGATCACACTCCGCCGGCCGCAACGGCTGACCGCCCCGGCCCCGCAGCCGGGAGGGTCGGGGTTGGGCCTTATCCGGGTGCGGACAGCCGTGGCCGCCGCCGCCGAGGGCGAGGCCGGCCGGGGGATCCCTTTCCTGTTTGTGCCGGTGGCGATGGGGGCGGGCGCCGGCCTGTTCTATAGTGCGCCAAGGGACCCGGCGCTCATTCCCCTGGTGGCAGCCCTTGCCCTGGCCCTCATGGTGACGCTCGCGGCGCACGCGCGCCGCCTGGCCCTGGCCCGGGCCGCGGGGTTCGCGGCGGCAATTCTGACAGGCGGCGTCGCCGCCGGCATCGAGCAGCGCGCGGGCACGGTATTGCTTGACCGGGACGTGACCACTTCGATTGCCGGAATTGTCGAGGCGCGCGAGTTCGATGCCGCGGGCAGGGTGCGCTACCTGGTGCGGCTCTCCGCCACCGCCGATCCCGAGCTCGGCCGCCCGCCCGGGCGCGTCCGGCTGGTGGCGCGTGCGCCCCACACGCCTCTGCCGGTCGGGGCCGCGATCGCGGGCCGGGCGCGGCTGTCGGCGCCCTCGGGGCCGGCGATGCCGGGCGGCTATGATTTCGCCTTCAGGGCCTTTATCGACGGCATCGGCGCCCACGGCTTCTTCTACCGGGCGCCGGAGCCGGGCGGGCCTCTCGCCACGCCGCCGGACCGGTGGGAGGGGTTCAGGCTCGGCCTGCGCACGGTCCGGGAGGGGATATCCGAGCGGATCCGGTCGGTGCTGCCGGGCGACCCCGGCGGCATTGCCGCGGCACTCGCCGTCAACGACCGGCGCGGCATCAGCGAGGCGGCGGTGGATGCGCTGCGCGCCACGGGCCTCGCCCATATCCTGGCCATTTCCGGCCTTCACATGGCGCTTGCCGCGGGCACCTTGTATATCCTGATCCGCAAGCTGCTGGCGGCGGCCCCGTCCGTGGTCGAGGCCTGGCCGGTCAAGAAGATCGCGGCCATCGGCGCCCTGATGGCGGCCACCGCCTATCTGATGATCTCGGGCGGCAGCGTCTCCACCCAGCGTGCCTGGGTGATGCTCGCCATCATGCTGGTGGCCGTGCTCGCCGACCGGCCGGCGCTGACCATGCGCAATGTCGCGCTGGCGGCGATCCTGATCATCCTCGTCACGCCCTCGGCGGTGGTCGGACCCGGCTTCCAGATGTCCTTTGCCGCCACCGCCGCGCTGATTTCGGCCTATGCCGTGATCGCCGCCCGCAAACGTCCGGTCCGCGGCGCGCCCGGCTGGCTCGCGGGCTCCGCGCCCGGCCGCGCGGCCACGCTGTTTGCCAAGGCGGTTCTCGGCCTCGCCATCACCTCGCTGGTGGCCGGGCTCGCCACAGGGCTGTTTTCCGCCCACCATTTCCACCGCCTGGCCGGCAACGGGGTTCTCGCCAATGTGCTGGCCATGCCGCTGGTCACCTTCGTGGTGATGCCCGCGGGCGTGATGGCGCTGCTCTCGATGCCGTTCGGGCTGGATGAATGGCCACTGAAACTGATGGGCAAGGGGCTTGAGGGCGTGATCTGGGCGGCGCGCTATGTGCAGGGCCTCGGCGGCGACATCGTCGTCGGCCAGATCCCGCTCGCCGCCACCGTCATGGCCGGAAGCGGCTTCATCCTGCTGGTGTTCTTGAGAAGCCGGCTGCGGCTGGCGGGTGTCGCGCTGATCGGGCTGGGCGCCGTGCTGGCGCTGCCGCCGCTCCGGGACCCTGGCCCCGCCATCCTGGTCAGCGAGGACGGCGGCTTGGTGGCGCTTGCCGGACCGACCGGTCTTGCGAGCAACGCGGCGCGGCCGGGCGAATTCCTGTTCAGGCAATGGCAGACCGCGCTTCGGGACACGCCGCATATTCCCCCGGTCACCGTGAAACCCGTCCCGGTCCTGGCGGCGGCATACGGGCTTGAAGAATCCCGGCCGGCCAGATCTCCGGCTCAAGGCTCCTTCGTGGACGGCTCGCGCGCGGACGGCGCCGAAGCAGCCGTCGATCCCGAGATCCTCGACAGGCTGCTCGCCGCGGCCGCCGCCGAAGCCTCGCGGTTCCATTGCGTGAGCCGCGGCGTCTGCGCCGCCCTTCACAACCGGGCCAGGATCATCGCCATCGACACCGCAGCCCTCATCGGTGCGGCTTGCGATCGCGCCGATCTCGTCGTCGTCGCCATTCCCGTCCACATGCGCAGTTGCCGCTCGGGCGCCATCCTGGTGACAGCCCGCAGCCTGCGCACCACCGGGGCGCTCGCGATCCGCATGGGGCAGGGACGGTTCTCGTCAGCCGGGGATGATGGGTCTTTGCCATCCGGACAGGACCGGCTTGTGCCACCGGCACGGGATCAGCGCCTCGCCGCCAGGCCCCACTTCGACATCGACGCCGCGCTCGAAGGCGTCATCCGCCCCTGGACCATCCAGCGCTATTACGACTGGCGCAGCCGCAGCTACGACCTGCCCGATTGAGCGGGCACGTCGCCGCGCGGAGCCGCTCCTAGGCAGCCGCAGCGAAGAGCCCGCCGGCGCAGAGGATCGCGGTCACGGCTTGCCCGGCCTGGGTCCCGAGACGGGGCAGGGCCTCGGTCTGGGCCCCGCAAGGCAACAACGCCGCGAATCCCTTTGGATGCGCGGCGTTGCAAACCTGATTGAAAGCATGACCCTAGAGCGGCGTGCATTCAAGTGTGTCCATAACCTGCTGCGATGAAGTAGTTTCTGCATTCGGTTGGTGAATAGAGATCACAGATATCGCCGATTGCCTGCCAGAGGCCATCGATGGTCCTGATGGCCTTGGCCCGCAGAT
>NZ_JAUXOD010000039.1 GCF_030682515.1 Hoeflea sp.
TGTCGACGAGGCTCGGCGCCGAGGGCGTGTCATAGTCCCAGATGTCGTGATTGACGTGCTGGAAGCTCCAGACGATCTCGCCGGTCTCGAGGTCGATCGCGGTCACCGAGGTCGCCAAGGGAATCGGATCGGTGCGGTCGCCGCCCCAGTAATTGGGGCTTGGCGAAGAGACCGGGGCATAGACCATGCCGAGTTCCGGGTCGGCGGTCATCGCCGTCCAGATGTTGGCCGTGCCTGTGCGCGGGATCATTTCCTCGGGAATGAAGCTCGTTTCCCACTTCAGATCGCCGCTCCGCGCGTCGATCGCCAGCAGATTGCCCGGAGGCGCCACGCTGTAGGCCCAGTCCTTGCCGGCCCAGCCGAGCAGCAGGGTGTCATCGACCACCAGCGGCGGCTGCAGCAGGGAGAACGGGAAGACGTTGTTGACGGTGTTCCACTGGTTGACATTGAGCACGCCGCCTTCTGCAAAAGCCGCGCAGCGCTGGCCGGTGTCGGCGTCCACGGCGTGCAGCTCGGCATCCATGGTGCCGAGATAGACCCGCTTCTCGCAATCGCCTGACTGGCCGCTTTCCCAATAGGCGACGCCGCGGTTCTTGAGGGCGGGCTGGGTCAGCGCCTCGAGCGTCGATTCGCTGTCATAGGTCCAGCGTTCCTCGCCGGTGGCGGGATCGAGCGCGATGATCCGGTAGAACGGCGTGCCGAGGTAGAGAGTCTCGTTGGCATAGACGGGGGTTGCCGACCACACGGTCTCGGGCAACTCGCCGGAGCCATCGGCCACGTCGCCGGTGCGGTATTCCCAGGCTCGCTCGAGATCGCCCACCGTTTCGGGCGTGAGCGTCTGAACGTTGGAGAACTTGGTCGAGCCCAGGTCGCCGTGAAAGGCGCTCCACAGCGGCTGCTGGGCCTGCGCGGCGACGGGCAGGCTTAGGATTGAGGAAACCAACAGGGCGGCAAGGGGTCTGCGCGGGATCATGCGGCGCTCCGGCGGGGAGGAAGGAAGGGGGCGAAGACGAGCGCCAGCGCGGCCACGGCCATGACAATCGCCAGGCCGAACTGCATCAGGAAATAGCCCGCGATCGCCGTCAAAACCGCGGCCAGAATCAGAAGGCCGTGCAGCACGGCTACGAGGCGCAGCGGCGCCGATCGTGTCAGCAGAAGCAAGGTTCCCGCAGCCGTGACGCTTGCGCCAATCAGCGCCAGCAGGGCGCCGAGCGTGCCATCGACGCCGGTATTTCCGAGCGGTGCGGCATAGGCCACGACAGCGAGGACGGTGCCGATGACGGCGAACAGAAGCGATGCGAGGAACCTTTTGTGCATGGATCGTTTAACGTCCGTGCCCGTAAAAGGTTCCCAAGTGTTTGATTTTTTTCTGCGGAACGATCAGCGCGCCGGCCGGCGAATGCCCTCAAGAGCTCGGACGGGAGGGTGTTCCCGACATCAGGCTCGGCGATGGGCGCGCGATGCCGGAGCTGTCCCACCGCCTCGCAAATCGCGCTCGCCACCCTCGGGTAGGTGGCGAGCGCCGGCGAGAACCTCGTTCCCGTGGGTGGGGGCCGCGGGCCTCGGCTGCACCGCCCGTGCCGCTCGACGCGGCCCGGGCGGATCCTTGATTGGGGGCGGCATGGGCGGGCGTCAGACGCCGGTCACCCCGCCATGCTTTCCTTCGGCCTGATCGCCTCGCGCACCTTCTCGCGGGCATCGGCCACGGCGCGGACCAGTTCGCAGGAGGGTTTTCCGCGTTTTTGCATGAGATAGGCGTCCATGCGCGCCTCCAGATCCCGCAGTCTCGCGGTCGTCTGTTCGGATTTCTTGTCGGTGTCATTCCACATCGGGAACATGGGTTTCCTCGTTTTCTGCCGGTTGGCGGTCAGGATGAAATCTGGCGGCGCGATCCGACGACAAGGCGCTCGTACAGGGCGATCTGGTCGCGGAGCTTGAGACGCATCTTCTTCAGGATCTTGACACGGATCGTGTCGGGACTGGGGCGCGAACCTTCGGCGTCGATCTTTGCCTGAAGAATTCCGTGCCGGGCGCGCAGGGCGTTCAATCGTGCAATCATGGACCTCTCCTCTGTGTCGTTGTGACTGCAAAATGGGGAGAAAGGCTTGATAGGTCAAATCGATTGTCTATATCTATCTCATAGAGTATGACTATGAGGCTCTCTTGTCCTATCGACCGACCCATCGCCAGTTGCAGTATTTTGCGGCCGTCGCCGACAAGGGGCACTTCCTCGAAGCGGCCCGTGCGTGCCATGTGTCGCAACCCACCCTGTCAACGCAGCTCAAGCTTCTCGAGGACCAGCTCGGGGTCGTTCTCATCGAGCGCGGCGGCGCATCGGCGGTTCCAACCGCCGCGGGGGCAAGACTGTTGCCGCTGGCGCTGTCGATCCTCTCCGGCCTGGACGAGTTCGTGGAAATGGCGACGGTCGACGCGGCCAATCTCGGCGGGCTGGTGCGCCTTGGCGTCGCGCCGACCTTCGGCCCCTATTTCCTGCCGCATTTCCTGCCCAAGCTGCACCGGCTCTATCCCGCGCTCGAGATCTATATCCGCGAGGACCGGCCCAATGTCCTGGAAAGCGATCTGAAGGAGGGAAAGCTCGACTGCATCGTCACGCCGATGCCGCTCGCCATGGACGGCTTCGAGTCCATGCAGTTCTGCATCGAGACGGTTTTCCTGGGGGTTCCGAGCGAACACCCGATTGCCCGCAGGGGGAGCGTGAGCACGACCGATCTTGCCGGCGAGAAGCTCTTGACGCTGGGGCGCGGCCACCGGCTGTTCGAACAGGTGGCGCGCCTGTGCGAGATCAGCGGCGCGCAGATGCGCAGCGACTATGAAGGCACGAGCCTCGACGCCATCCGCCAGATGGTCTCCATCGGCATGGGCCTGTCGCTGTTCCCGAGCGCCTATGTCAGCTCCGAGTTCGAACGCGAGACCGGCGTCATCCTTTTCGAACTCTCCGACCTGCCGCTCGAACGGACGCTCGGATTCGCCTGGCGCCGGACGTCGCTCCGCGCCGATCACTTCAGGATTCTGTGCAACGAAGCCAGAAGCACCATTGCGACGATCGATTTCAGCGGGCTGCGCATTGCGTGACCCGGGCTTGCGGCGCCCGACGCCCGAAAAGCGGCGCGACGCAGAACCGGCATCCGCGCGAAGAGGGTCTTCGTATCATGCGCCGCAAACGCACAAACCCGTCCGTCAATCGGACAGGGAAACCTCGATAGTCAGTCTGAAGTTCGATCGGTCGGACACGGTCACTGTACCGTTCCATTTGCGTTCGACCAGCGCGCTCAGCAGTTTCGAACCGAAGCCGGTGCCGGTAGCTGAGGCTGTCGAGATCGACATGGGATCCTCCCATTCGAAGGAGAAGACTCTTGTTCCTTGCGATTGGGGGCGAAAGGTCCATCGGATCAGGATGGAGCCGTCCTGCTGGCCCAGAGTTCCGTACTTGGCCGAGTTCGTGGCAAGTTCGTGAAGGATGAGGCCCATGTCAAAGCAGAATTCCGGCGGCAGCAGGACGTTCCGGCCTTCGGCGGTTATCCGGCCGCCGAAGGGCTGCAAGGTCTCTTCAACCAGTTCCTTGAACGGCGTGGCCGTCCATCCGCCGCGCGCAACGACATAGTTCGAGCGGGCCAGCGCGTTCAGCCGTTCGCTGAAGGACCTGCGGGCGAGCTGGGGGTCGGCGTCGGGACTGAAGGTCTTGCCAGCGATGCTGTTCACCAGTTGCAGCATGTTGCCGGCGCGGTGGGCCATTTCGCGCACAAGCAGCGTCTTGTGATCGGAGGCGGCAGCATGCCGTGCCGCCCCGGCCACGATATGTGCAATCGACTGAAGGAACTCCGCATCCGTAGTGCCGAAGTCCCGCACATCGCGCGCATGAATTCCGAAGACGCCAAACGGTCGGCTCCCGGCTCCTGGGATGACAACCGAAATGCCGCTGCGAACTCCATGGTCATGCAGAAGCTGCGGGCCGCTGAACCGTGTCTCTGCCAGGAGGTCGCGCACAAGAACCGGCCCATTTGTCATGAGGGTGAAACCCGCTTGCGAGGCATGATCTGTTTCCACCGTGCCGCGGCCGATCAACCCCTCTTGCCAGCCGATGCCGGCGCGCAGGACCAGATGATCGGCGGAATCAGAGAATTGCAGGATCTTCGTGAGCGGGACGTTAAGAACGTCGGCCGCCAGGCGCACCGCTTCATCCAGCACAGTCTGCAGGGAGCCTTCATTGAGGGCGTAGGAGCCGAACTGCGCAACTGCGTGTTGCTGGGACAGGCGTCGCACGAGCTCACGCTCTTTTTCGACACGGTCGGTGACATCCAGGCAAACACCGGTCAGATACCGGGAGCCATCCGCGGCCTTGGTGACGCCGCCAGCTGTTTCGATCCACAATTCCGCCTGGTTCGATCGCGGACTGGTTCGATACACCGCGCGGTAGGGCGTGTCGTTCGCAATGCTCGCCTTGATCTTCTGCCAGACTTGACCTGCGTCGTCTGGATGAAGATCGCGCTGGAAACTCGACAGACTCCCGTCAAACGACCCGGGCGGCAGGTGGTGGACGTTTTCGAGATTTCGCGTCCACTGAAGCAGATCGCTGTCGATCTTCCAGCGCCATACGCCAACCTGGCCCAAGCGCAGGCCTTCCTCGAGCGCCACGGCGTCCGAAAGGGAAATGATATCGTCCCCCGAAGTGAGTTTCTCTTTGTCCATGACTCTCGGTGAAATGTAATCGACGAGGATTTCGTCGGTTTAGACTGACCATACTGCTGATTGGTGGTCAAGTTCTGGATGGAATCGACGGAGCCGAATTCCAGGGGCAGGCGGCGGCAGTGCTCGTGCCCAAGGCGACCTCGCGCGTAGACGGTGAACGGACCGCGCTGGGAGAGGCGCACAGGCCGGGACGGTCGAACCGGCTCGGCGCCGCTTCACGCTCCGATCAATCCTATTGAATTGACTGGTCAGCAGGGCTGACCTATCCATCGGGCACAGGAGAGTCTCCCATGTCCCCATCCCGGTCGGAATTTTTCGAGGGCGTTCGCGCCAGCCTGCCGATCGTGGCGGCGGCGGCGCCGTTCGGCCTGTTGTTCGGCGCGCTCGCGGTCGACAACGGTCTCACGGTGGGCGAAGCGGTGCTGATGAGCGCTCTGGTCTTCGCCGGGGCGAGCCAGATGGTGGGGCTCGAGCTGTTCAGCGCGCATGTCGCGCCCTGGATCATCGTGCTGTCGGTGTTCGCGGTCAATTTCCGCCATGTGCTCTATTCGGCGGCGCTCGGCCGAAGGCTGGGTCTGATGCCGGGGTGGCAGAAGGGGGTCGCCTTCTTTTTCCTCACCGATCCGCAATATGCCGCGTCAGAGGCGCGGGCGGATGCGAAGATCCCGGTCACGCTCGTCTGGTACATGGGCATGGCGCTGCCGATCTATGTGCTCTGGGTGCTGGAAGCCTGGATCGGTGCGCTGTTTGGCAGCCTGATCACCGATCCCGCCGCCTTCGGCATCGATTTCCTGCTGCCCATCTATTTTCTCGGGCTGGTGCTGGGGTTCCGGGCCCGCTCCGGCTTCCTGCCGGTGGTGATCGCCTCGGGGCTGGGCTCGATCGCCGGCTTCTACACCGTGGGCTCGCCCTGGCATGTGAGCCTCGGCGCGATTGCCGGCGTCATCGTCGCCATGCTGCTGCCGCCGGCGGCAACGGCGCACGATGTCGAGCCGGTGGAGGCGACGCCATGAACGGCGTTTTCTGGGGCGTGCCGGTCAATGTCTGGACCATCCTTGCCGCAGCCCTTGTCACCTATGGCACCCGGCTGGGCGGCCATCTGGTGCTGTCGCGCTTCAGCCGCATCCCGCCGCGCATCGACGCGGCGCTCAACGCCGTGCCCGCCGCGGTGCTGACCTCGCTGGTGGCCCCGGCAGCGGTCTCCAACGGCACCGCCGAAGCGCTGACGCTCGCCGCCTGCCTGATTGTCGGGCTCCGCGTCCCGATGATGGCGATGTTCGCCGTGGGCTGGGCGCTGATCGTCGTGCTGAGGACAGTTGGGCTTTAGGTAGGGGACAGTTTACTTTGGACTGTAACGCCCGACGGGGAATGCAGTGTCAAAAGTAAACTGTCCCCGACCTCGCTACAAAGTTGCCGTCGCCGCTTCCAGCCATTCAAGCGCCGGGTCGGCCGCGAGCAGCGGCGAGAGCTCGGCGCGCACCCTTGCGTGATAGGCGTCGAGCCAGGCGGTCTCGCCCGCATCTAGCAGGTCCCGGACAATGAGCCGCGTGTCGATCGGGCAGAGCGTCAGCGTCTCGAAGCCGAGCATCGGCCGGTCGCCGCCTTCAATCTGGCGTGGTTCGTGCACGGTGACCAGGTTCTCGATGCGGATGCCGAAAGACCCGTCGCGATAGTAGCCCGGCTCGTTGGACAGGATCATGCCGGGCAGAAGCGCCTGCATGCCGCGCCGCGAGATCGACTGTGGGCCTTCATGCACCGACAGATAGCTGCCCACGCCATGGCCTGTGCCATGGGCGAAATCGGCGCCCGCCTGCCACAGCGCGATTCGGGCGAAGGCGTCGATGTCGACGCCGCGGGTGCCTTCGGGAAAGCGCAGCCGGCTGATGGCGATCATGCCCTTGAGCACCAGCGTGAAGAAGCGCTTCTGTTCTTCGGGCACATGGCCCACGGCGATGGTGCGGGTGATGTCGGTGGTGCCGGCCACATATTGCCCGCCCGAATCGATGAGCAGCATCTCGCCCGGCTCGACCCGGCGGTTGGTGGCGGTATTGACCCGGTAATGCATGATCGCCGCGTTGGGGCCGGCGCCGGAAATCGTGTCGAAGGACAGCGCTTTCAGCGGCATCTGCAGGGCCTCGCCGTTTTCGGCGCGGATCTGCTCGAGCCGCCGGGCGGCACCGATCTCGTCGATCGTGCCAGGCTGCTGCGCGTCAAGCCAGGCGAGGAAGCGCACCATCGCCGCGCCATCCTGGACATGCACCTTGGCGCTCGCGGCGATCTCGGCTTCGTTCTTGCAGGCGCGCGGCAGGCGGGCCGGGTCGGGGGCGGCCATCACGGTGCCGCCGGCGGTCTCGACCAGCATCGAAATCGCGTGGGAGGCGACCGCCGGGTCGGCCATCACCGTGGCGCCGCGCCGGCCCAACTCCGCCAGCGCTTCGTCGAACGCGGACGGCGGCGCGATGCCGGCCAGCTGGGTGAGATAGGCCTCGGCCTCGATGCCGGTCTTGCGTTTGTCGATGAACAGCGTCGGCCGGCCGCTGGCGGGGATGATGGCGCGCGACAAGGGATGAGGCGTCGACGGCAGGTCCTGGCCGCGGATGTTGAAGCTCCAGGCGACCGAGGACGGATCGGCCAGGACCACCGCGTCGGCGCCGGCCTCCGCCACGGTCCTGGCCATCGCGGCGAGCTTGTCGCGCGCGAGCACGCCGGCATAGGTGATCGGCTGCAGCGTGACTGTGCCGAGCGGCGGCTGAGGCCGGTCGTCCCAGATGGCGTCGACCGGATTGCGGTCGAGATGCACCAGGCTGCCGCCCAGCCGCGCGAGTGCCGCCTCCAGCCGCTGCACCTCGGCCGAGGGCCAGGTCCAGGGATCGATACCTAGACGCAAGCCGTCGCGTCCGGAAGCTTCGAGGAAGGCTGAAAGCGGCGTGGCGATCAGGTCCTGATAGTCGAAGGCGGCCGGGTCGGTCTGGGCGCGGACCTGGGCGGCATAGCGTCCGTCGACGAAGATATGGGCGGTGTCATCGAGCACCAGCACGAGGCCCGCCGATCCGGTGAAACCGGTGAGCCAGGCCAGCCGCTCGGCGCAGGCCGGCACATATTCGCCCAGATACTCGTCCGAGCGCGGCACGGCCATGGCGTCGACGCCGGAGGATGCAAAGCTTGCGCGCAGCCGCGCCAGCCGGCCTGCCGCCTGGTCGGGGGAGGAGAGCACTTCGAAATTCTGGAACATGGATGGGTTTTCCCTGGGACGGACTGCGCAGTGTTGATGCGCCCGACCTTACAGCGTCCGATCGCAAAGGGGAATCGCAACGGCGCAGCCGATGTCCGGTTTCCGCAGCGTGGAGGTCGCGCAGCCATTCCCGGCCCGGCCCGGCCGGGGCGAACATCCGTTGAGCCGCTCCTGCCCAATATTCTGCCGTGGTGCCGCCGATCGCCGAACGTATGCACAGAAATACAGCATGACCTGGGGCTGCATGCATTTCGCGCATAGCTGCACTGCAACATAAGCTCTGCACATTGCGGGTAAAAGGCTTATCTTAGGATTGCAGGAGGACAGAACAATCACTTACCCAAAGGGGATTATCACATGTCCGGTAACATCTTTCAGAATGCCTTCGACCGTCTCGTCAGCGCCCGCGAACGCCAGGTTCGCCGCTATGTCAACGGCGCGCTCCTGGGCATGGACGACGCCCAGCTCAAGGCTCTGGGCCGCACCCGCGAAGAACTCCAGCGCGAAGGCGCCCAGGCGTATTTCTTCTAGGCTTTCCAGCCCCCGTGCCGGGTCGCGCAGGACCCGGACCCCACTTTCGAACGGCTCCCTCAGCGGGGGCCGTTTTCGTTTGGCCGGAGGGATTTCCGGCCTCACTTCAGATGGATCGTGACCCAGCCGTTGCGCCAGAGCGTCTCGACGTGGCGCAGGTGCTGGCCGGAATAGGCGGCGAGCACCTGGCGGCGCTGGCTGGAGAGAATTCCCGACAGGATCACCGAACCGCCGGGCGCGAGGTTGCGCCGGATGTCGGGCGCCATGCGCATCAGCGGCCGGGCGAGGATATTGGCGATGATCAGCCCGAACGGCCCTTCACGCGAAAAGGCGGTCGAGTGGAACCCCTGAGCGGTCACGCAGGTGATCCGGGCGGCCACATGGTTGGCGACGACATTCTCCCGCGCCACGCGGGTTGCGACCGGGTCGATGTCGGTGGCGAGCACCCGCACCGGCGCGAAGCGGGCCGCGGCGATGGCGAGCACCCCCGAGCCGGTGCCGAGATCGAGCACCGGGCCGATATCCCGGCCGCCGGGGACCGCGCGCATCACGCGTTCGATCATTTCCAGGCACCCCGCCGTGGTGCCGTGATGGCCGGTGCCGAAGGCCTGGCCGGCCTCCAGTTCAATGGCCAAGTCATTGACGCGCACCGCGCCGCGGTCATGGGCGCCGTGTACCAGGAAGCGGCCGGCGCGTACCGGCTTCAACCCGTCGAGCGACCTTGCGATCCAGTCAGTCTCGCCGAAGACCTCCAGCCTGATCTCGACGCCGGGAAAATCCTGGCCCAGGCAGCGCGCCATGCGCTCCTTGAGGTCCGCGTCCGGCTCGCCGCTGCCATAGGCGGAGGCTTCCCAAAGCCCCTTGGCCTCGTCGGTCTCCATGGTGGCGATCGGCACGCCCTCTTCCTCGAAGACGGCGGAGAGCAGATCGAGTGCCCGGCCCGCGCCGGCCTCGTCGGTGACAATGTAAAAACGGTGGTCGCTCACAGTGCTTTCGTTCCTTCATCGGTGCGCGGGGCGCCCCCGACCCTGGCGTCGGGCGCGGTCCGGGCCGCGGGGGTGAATTCCGCCTTGCGGGCGGTCTTGCTGGCGGCTTCGGCGCGAGCCTCGTCCTTGGGGATGGCGAAGCTCAGGATCCTGTCATTGGGCCCTGGAGTCGTCGTGGTGGCGGCGGCAAACATCAGCGCCCCCGAGGGCTTGATCCACAACAGGATCAGCGCGCCGTCCGGACGGGAGTCCCGGTAGGCCGCCCAGCCATATTCGTCGGTGAGCCGGGTCAGCTGGAAGGTCCAGCCGCTGAGCAGCTTTTCGCGCAGATCCAGGAAGCTCACGGGCTCCTTGGTGAGCGAGAGTCCGCCGAGGGTGAAATTGAGCGCCTTGCGCGCCTTCTCGTCAATGCGGCCGATCTGGAAGACGTGGCTGCGGCCCAGCTCCGGCCCGAAGTCGGTGCAGACCAGCGCGTTGTAGGCGTCGTTGTCGCCCGCCGCGATCAGCGAGGAAAAGCTCTTGGGATCGATGGCATGGTGGGCGGATTCCGACAGAACCTCGCCGAAATAGACCGGAATGCTGGCAAGCCTTGCCTCGGCCAGGTGGTTCCAGTTCTGGTCGGCCAGCATCACCGGGACCTCGGCTTCGTTGAGCTTGCGGGCAAGCGCGGTGGACCATCGCGATCCGCCGACAATCAGGATGCCGGGTTTGGAAGCCTTTTTCAGGTTCAGGAACTGCGCCAGCGGCGCGAGCGTGAAGCCGTGCAGCAGGATGGTGGTGACGACGACCGCGAAGGTGAAGGCCACCATCCGGCCGGCGTCCTCCACGCCTGCGTCGGCCAGCAGCGTGCCGAACAGGCCGGAGACAGCGACGGCGACCACGCCCCGGGGGGCGATCCAGGAGGTGAGGATCCGCTCCTGGAGGGTGGCGCCCGAGCGGATCGTCGCCAGCATGATCGCCACCGGGCGGATGACGAACAGCAGAAGCGCCACGAACAGCGCCGCCTGCCAGTCGAGCGAGCCGATGTCGTCAAGGCTCAAGGATGCGGTGAGGATGATGAAGATGCCCGAGACCAGCAGCGTGGTGATGGTTTCCTTGAAGCGGCGCATGTCGGTGAGCGAAGCCACCCGGCTGTTGGCGAGCGCCAGACCCATCACCGTGACCGTCAGCAGGCCGGCCTCCTCGAGCACCAGATTGGTCGCGGCATAGACCGCCACGACGGTGGCGAGCAGCACGGGTGCTTTCAGATATTCCGGCACATGGCCACGCGCGAAGGACCAGACGATCAGTTTCGCCGCCGCCCAGCCGCCGCCGATGGCGAGCGCGAAGCCGAAGACGATGAACACCACAAGGTTTTCGGCCTGGTGCAGGCCGAGATAGACCAGGATGATCTCGAAGGCTACGACCGCGAACAGCGCGCCGATCGGGTCGTTGACGATGGCTTCCCAGCGCAACAGCGAGGCGGGCCGCGCCTCAAGCTGGGCCTGGCGCAGCAGCGGGATGATCACGGTCGGTCCAGTCACCACCAGGATGGCGCCCAGCACGATCGCCGTCGGCCAGCTCAGCCCGCCGACATAATGGGCGGCCAGCGCCGCCATGCCCCAGATCATCGGCCCCGCCACCATGATGATGCGGCGGACCGTCTTCGACGTCTCGCGGATCTCCGAGAAATTGAGCGTCAGCCCGCCCTCGAACAGGATGATCGCCACGGCGATGGAGACCATCGGCCGGTAGGCGGTGCCGAAATCCGTGGCCGGATCGAGAAAGCCCGTGGCGGGGCCTGCCACGAAGCCTGCCACCAGCAGGAGCACGATGGCCGGCAGGCGCAACCGCCAGGCCAGCCATTGCGCGCCGATGCCTGCAACCCCGATCACGGCAAGCTTGAGAACGATGTCGTCCATGAAAAGTCCCCTGTCGTAACGCCGGGCGTAGGGTCGACGCGCCCATGACGCTGTCGCGTCACATCGAGTCCGATGTCAGAAATCATGCAGTAAGGCGGGATGGGCCGCGGATAAACCCTCCTCGGCAGCGATTGTTCCCCGGGCAGATCAGCCCTTGATGAGGTTTTTGAGCTTGGTCACGGCCGTCTCGGGGTTCTCGCCCCAGGCGATGGTGCCCTTGAAGCGGCCTGCCGCATCGAGCAGGAACACCGAGGCGGTGTGGTCCATGGTGTATTCGCCGTCTGGCTGCTTGGCGTCGACCGGAACCTTCTTGGCGTAGACATTGAAGCCCTTGACCACGGCCTCGATCTTGTCGGGGTCTCCGGAAATGCCGATGATCCGGTCGCTCACGCCCGACACGTAGGACCCGAGCATCTCCGGCGTGTCGCGCTCGGGATCCACGGTGATGAAATAGGCGCCGATCCGGCCGCCGTCGGGATCGACCTGCTTGAGCCAGCCGTCGAGTTCATAGAGCGTCGTCGGGCAGATTTCCGGGCAATGGGTGAAGCCGAAGAAGATCGCCGTCGGCCGGCCGCGGAAGGCCGCCTCGGTGATCGGGCCGCCGGTCTGGTCGACAAGCTCGAAGGGCACGCCATAGGGCCCGCCGGCGATCCGGTTCTCGCTCACCTGCCATTCATAGGTGAGCCAGCCGAGGGTGGCGGCCAGGACCGCGATCAGGGCCCACAGAACAAGGCGAAAGGCTTTCATCGAAGTCTCCAGATTGGCCGCGGGCCGGTTCGGGCCGGACGCACGCGGTCGGGAATTTGCGTTACAGGCTCAGAGGCACCAGGCCAGGCCATTGGCGGCCAGCGCATAGAGCAGCGCCGGACCGTTCGCCAGCCACGCGGCGAACACCAGCCCGGTCAGCATCGCAGCCGCGATCAGGCCCAGGGCGAGGGGCAGCTGCTTTCGCAGGCCTGCGTGGCGGTGAGGCGCGTGTGCGAGTGTCATGATCCCTATCTAGCGCGCGGCGGTCGCCATGCCAAGCGGCAAGCGTCTCTCCAGGCAGGCGGAGACCGGTCCGGCACAAAACCGGGGACCCCGGTCCTTTCAATTGTCACGGTGAAGGTCCATATCGGAGCGAAGAGCTTCACACTGGCCGCGCCTGCCACCCGCTGCCCCTCGCAAGGAGACCGTCCATGACCATCCGCACCCGCATCTTCCAGGCCGCCAGCGCCGCGCTCGTCGCCGCCTGCCTCGCCGCGCCGGCGATGGCCCAGCAGGTGGGCGAGGTCGGCGTCGACTGGCTCGGCAACGACATAATCATCGATGCGGTCAGCGATCCCAAGGTCAAGGGCGTGACCTGCCATGTCGCCTATTTCGAACGCGGCATCATCGACCGGCTGCAAAAGGGCAACTGGTTCGAGGATCCCTCCAACGCCTCCATCGCCTGCCGCCAGACCGGCCCGATCACCATCGGCGATATCGACCTCGACAAGGACGGCGACGTAGTGTTCAAGGAATCGCGTTCGCTGATCTGGAAGTCGCTGGTGGTCAACAGGATCTACGACAAGGCCAACGACACGCTGATCTACCTGGTCAACTCCCAGCAGGTGCAGGACGGCTCCGCCAAGATGGCGATCTCCACCGTGCCGCTGTTCGGCCAGGACGTGACCTGGGAGAAGGGCAAGCCGTAAGCATTTCGGAGTTCTGAGTTCGGGGGCAGTTTACTTTTCCCAGCAATTACAGTGGCTTGTATCGTCTTTCGCTGGGAAAAGTAAACTGTCCCCAGCCTCTACCCCCGGAAGATCAGCGCCGCCCCGGCGGCGATCAGGGTGAAGCCGCCCAAATGGTTCCAGCCGAGCGGCTCCTTGAGCACGACCACCGAAAAGCCGGCGAAGACGATCAGCGTGATCACCTCCTGCATGGTCTTGAGTTCGGCTGCCGACCAGACGGCGTGGCCGATGCGGTTGGCGGGCACCGCCAGGCAGTATTCGAAGAAGGCGATGCCCCACGACACGCCGATGACGATCAGCAGCGGTGTCGACTTGAACTTGAGGTGACCATACCAGGCGAGCGTCATGAAGATGTTGGAGACGGCCAGCAGAAGGACCGGCAGCCATTTGATGGCGAAGGGCGTGAGCGTCATGGGCGAGGGGTTCCGGAGGCGGGATGCTGAGTGAAATCCCTGCGGATATTCGGGGCGCCGCGTCAAGGGAAGGTTGAAGGTTGGGGACAGTTTACTTTTTCGCGATCAGGTTGAGTTTGCGTCAGCAGCCATTCAGACGCGAAAAAGTAAACTGTCCCCGAACTTCAATACCCCACCGTCGCAGCGCCGGGCCGTCTCGGGTCGGAGTAGCCGAGCAGCAGGCCCTTGTCCGGGTCGGCGTGGATCGACTGGGTCGAGCCCATGACCGGTCCCACCGCAATCGTGTGACCCCTGGCCTCGAGGGCCGCCACCGTGTCGCGACTCAATCCGCCCTGTTCGGTGCGGATCTCGTCGGGCAGCCACTGGTGGTGGATGCGCGCGGCGCTGGTGGCTTCGGCCACGTTCATTGAGTGATCGATCATGTTGGAGATCACCTGCAGCGTGGTGGTGATGATCTGCGAGCCGCCGGGGCTGCCGGTGACCAGGAACGGCCTGCCGTCCTTCAACACGATGGTCGGGCTCATCGACGACAGCGGCCGCTTGCCGGGCTCGACCGCATTGGCGTCGCCGCCAATCAGGCCATAGGCGTTGGGGACGCCCGGCTTGGCGGAAAAATCGTCCATCTCGTTGTTGAGCAGCACGCCGGTGCCTTGAGCCGTCATGCCCGAGCCATAGGAGAAGTTGAGCGTGTAGGTGTTGGACACCGCGTTGCCGTCCTTGTCGACGATGGAGAAATGCGTGGTCTGGTCGCTCTCGTAGGGCGCCAGATCGCCGGGCCTGATCGAGGCCGACGGCGTGGCGCGGTTTAGGCTGATGCGCTCGCGGAGCTTGGCCGCGTACTGCTTCGAGGTCAGGGCCTTGACCGGCACGTCGACGAAATCCGGGTCGCCCAGATATTCCGAGCGGTCGGCATAGGCGCGCTTCATCGCCTCCGCCATCAGGTGGATCGTGTCGGATGAATTGTGCCCGAGGAAGCCGAGCGGATAGTCCTCGAGCACATTGAGGATCTGGATGATATGGGTGCCGCCGGAGCTTGGCGGCGGCATCGAGACGATCTCGTGGTCGCGATAGCTGCCGGTGACAGGCTCGCGGATCACCGCGGTGTAGCCCGCCAGATCCTCCAGGCTCATCGCCCCGCCGGCCTCCTTCACCGACGCCGCGATCTTCTCCGCAACCTCACCCTTGTAGAACCCTTCCGGGCCTTCCGCCGCGATCTTTTTCAAGGTTGCCGCCAGATCGGGCTGCCTGAACAGATCGCCCGGCTCGTAGAAGGAGCCGTCCGGCTTGAAGAAGATCGCGGCCGAGGCAGGCCATGCCTTGAGCCGCTTGTCCAGCGCCTTCAAACTGTCGGCGAGATCGGCGGTCACCACGATGCCGTCTTCCGCAAGCCGGATCGCGGGCGCCGCGGCCTCTGCCAACGTCAGGGTGCCATAGGTTTCGAGCGCCAGCTGCATGCCCGCCACGGTGCCGGGCACGCCGACGGCGAGGCCGTGAAAGCGCGACAGATTGCTGTCGGCATTGCCGTCCGCGTCGAGATACATGTCGCGGGTGGCGCTCGCGGGCGCCATCTCGCGGTAGTCGATGGCTTTCGTCTCGCCGTTCCTGGCGTCATGCACCAGCATGAAGCCGCCGCCGCCGAGGTTTCCGGCGCGCGGCAGGGTGACGGCGAGTGCCAGCGCCACCGCGACGCCGGCGTCAATCGCATTGCCGCCGTCTTTGAGCACCTGCAGGCCGACATCGGCCGCCACCGCCTCCTGCGCCGAGACCATGGCGGATTTCGCCCAGACCGGATGAACCGCGTCCATCGAGCTGTAGATCGCCGCCTCCTGGGCAGTGGCGAAAGGCGCAAAGCCGATCAGGGCGGAGGCGACGGCGGTGAGCGGGCGGAGCATCCGGTTGAGCCTCGGGGCGGGCGTCAAGGCGGTTATCGGGGCGGTCATCGCATGGGTTCCTTTCGGGACGGTCCGACGCCAGGCCCTGGCGACTTCAAGCGCCATCGAAAGCCACATCGGCCGCGCCGTCAACCCGGAAGGGCGTGCCGGCCCCCGGGGCTGGCGGCGGCTGCCACCGTGCCGCGGCGTCCATCCGCGCATCCGCCCCTTTGCCAGGCGCGGGCCGCACCCTATCTATGGAGCATGACGACAGCCCGAACCTTCAGAGACTGACATGGCCCTCCTCGGCATCCTCGCGTTCCTCGCCGTGCTGGCGGCCATCTATGCGCCGCAGTTCTGGATCGGCCACGTCATGCGCCGCCACAGCGCCGAACGGCCGGATTTCCCGGGCACCGGGGCTGAGATGGCGCAGCATCTGGTCGAGCGGCTGGAGCTTGACGGCGTCGGCGTGGAGATGACCGACCAGGGCGACCACTATGATCCCGAGAGCCGCATGGTGCGCCTGTCCAAGGCCAATCATGACGGGGCGAGCCTCACCGCCGTGGCGGTGGCCGCCCACGAGGTCGGCCACGCGCTGCAGCACCATCGCGGCGAGCGCGGGCTGGCGCTCAGGCAGAAGCTGGTCGGCGTGGCCATGGCCACCGATCGCATCGCCTCGGTGTTCTTCATCGCCGCGCCCATCCTGGCCATCATGCTGCGCTCGCCGCTGGCCATGCTCGGCATGGCGATCATCGGCCTCGGCCTGCTCGCCGTCCGCATCCTGGTGCATCTCGTCACGCTGCCGGTCGAATATGACGCGAGCTTCAACAAGGCGCTGCCGATCCTGCGCGAGGGCGGCTATCTGAGCGACGAGGATCTCGCGGGCGCAAGCAGCGTGCTCAAGGCCGCGGCGCTGACCTATGTCGCCGCCGCGCTGATGAGCCTGCTGAACCTGGCGCGGTGGTTCCGGATATTGCGGTGAGGGGGTCGCAGGGGTGCGCAGGGTCGGTTTGCATCTGAACTCCGCACAGGCAGAAGGGTCCGCTACCCAGACCGCCAGCTCTGAACGACTGCCACTCCGCCCGCCAACCTGGACGGAGCCCCCGTGACCACGCCCGATCGCATTGAAAACCTTCCGAGCGTTGCCATGACCGGCTCCGCGCGCGCCCTGATGCCCGATTATCTGCGGCTGATCGCGCTCTTCGGCATTGTCATGGTCAATGTCCAGTTCATCGCGTTTTCGGCGATGGGCGGACTGGCCGAACCCGCGGGGGAGACGACGCTTGACACGGTCACCGTCTGGCTTGTCAACGGTCTTGCGCTGCTCAAGACCTACGGGCTGTTTTCCTTCATGTTCGGGGTCGGCCTCGGTCTGCTGATGGGATCGGCGGCGCGGCGGGGCCTGCCGTTCGGCCGCATCTATCGCAACCGCATGATCGGCCTGCTGGTTCTCGGCATCGCCCATGGCTGCCTGTTCTTTCCCGGAGATATCCTGACAATCTACGCGGTGACGGGAGGGATCCTCTACCTGTTGCGGGACTGGCCGGTCGCGCGCCTTGTCCGAGCCGGTGTGGCGCTTCTGGTGCTGCAGGCTGTCATAGCGCCGGTGCTGCTTCTGTCGATCCCCGAGACGCCCGCCGATATTGTCGCCCTTGAACGCGAGATCCTGACCCAGGGCGGATTCCTCGACGCGGTCGTGTTGCGCAGCATCGGCTACGCTTTCACCATGCCCCTCTTCCTGCTGGTCCAGGGGATGTCGGCGCTGGGATGGTTCTGCCTGGGGCTGGCGGCGGTCAAGTCAGGCATGATCGACGATGCGGCCCACCCGCTCTGGCGGCGCGCCCGGCGATGGTGCCTGGTGCCTGGTGTCGCGCTCAGCCTGGTGGGGGCCGCGATCTGGCAATGGGGCGCGGTGGTTCCCGGCATAGTCCTGACCACCGCCATAGCTCCGGTCGCCACCCTTGGCTATCTCGGCCTGATCGCCGCCATTGCACGGCCTCCGGGGCCGATGATGGCCCGCGCTCTGGCCGCTGGCGGCTCGAGTCTCACTATCTATCTCGGCCAGTCGATCATCCTGACGACCCTCTTCTCGGCCTATGGCTTCGGCCTTTGGGGCGCAGTCGACCGGCTGACAGCCACCGCCATCGCCATCGCCGTGACGGCGGGGCTGATGATGGCGCTCGCAATCTGGCACCAGCGCGTTGCGCTCGGACCCTTCGAGTGGGTCCTGCGAAAGATCACCTATTGGGGGCAGCGGACCTGACGCCGTCCGTTCCGAGACCAGAATTGGCAAAACCCGATAGGATTCCTGAGGGCAGGCGGGTAGAAGAAGCCGGTGAGACCGGACCTACCCGGATTCCCATCTGACCCCGAAGGACCGCCCGTGACCCCGCCTGACCGCATCGCAGAGCTGCTCGACGCCACCGCCGCCGCCTTCGCCAGCGGGACGCTGGTCCGGCTCAAGCTTGGCGGCTATCACGGGCCGGAGCCGGAGCTGAAAGGGATCGAGGTGAAGAAGATCGCGACCAAGACCGGCGAAAAATACTCCTTCACCTCCAAGTACAAGACCCGCGACACGATCAAGAACTACGAGGAGCCCGAGGCGCTTATGCTGCTGCGCGCGGGCCTTGCGAGCGAGTTTCGCAGTGCGCAGCTGGCGACCACAGACTTCGACATGATGTTCGAGCGCAATGGCGAGAAGCTCAGGCTCAAGCGCACGGAAGTCAGTGGCCGCGAGGCGCCCCCGATCGAGCACAACCGCGCCAAGAACCGGCCATTGACCGAGACCGGCAAGCCCTGGCTCGTGGCACTCGGCATTTCGGGCAAGAACGGCCAGGTCCGCCATGACGCGCAGGACAAGTTCCGCCAGATCAACAAGATGGTCGAGATCTTCGCCCCGCTGATCGCGGCGCTCAAGGCCGAGCGACCGCTGATCGTCGACATGGGCGCGGGCAAGGGCTATCTCGATTTCGCGCTCTACGACTATCTCGCCACCGTGGTCAAACGCCCCGTCCGCATCGTCGGCGTCGAGATGCGCGCGCCCCTGGTTGACGACGGCAACGCCACGGCGCGGGCCTCGGGGTTTTCGGGCCTGAGCTTTCAGGCCGGCACGATCATGGATTTCGACGCCACGGGCGCGGATGCGGTGGTGGCGCTGCATGCCTGCGACACGGCCACCGACGATGCCATCTTCCAGGGCATCCGCGCCGGCGCTGCGCTGATCGCCGTCGCCCCCTGCTGCCACAAGCAGATCCGCCGGCAGATGGAGGCGGGGCAGGCGGACCTCCGGCTCGAGCCGCTGCTTCGCCACGGCATCTTCCTCGAGCGCCAGGCCGAGATGGCGACCGACACGCTCAGGGCGCTACTGCTCGAACTCCACGGCTACCGCACCCGCGTGTTCGAGTTCGTTTCCGACGCGCACACGCCCAAGAACAACCTGATTGTCGCCGAAAAGGACGGCCGGGCCGGGCGCGACCGTGAGGCGGTGCTCAACCAGATCGCCGAAATCAAGACGATGTTCGGCATCGGGCAGCATTACCTGGAAGGGCTGCTCGCGCAGTGACACCTGAGCGTCGGCCTCCGGGTGTCAGCGTGTCGGCATCCCCGTCCGCGACCGGAACGTCGAGCCTTTGTCCGGCGGCCGCGCCCGAGCGCGGGGCCTTCAGCGCACCTGGGCCAGCGCCCGCTTCAGCTCGTCGTCGGAATAGGGCTTCTTGAGCAGCACCGCGTCGGCGTCGGCGCCATCGGGCATCTCGTTCTGGCCGGTGGCGAAGATGATCCCGGCCTCCGGCTTGAGCTGCCGCACCTGCTTGGCCAGTTCGCCGCCCTTCATATCAGGCAGCCCGACATCGGTGACCAGCACGTCGAAGTCGTGGGCTCCCGCCGCCTCCAGCGCCTGGGCGGCGGTGCCGGCCTCGATCACCGTGTGGCCCATGTCGGAGAGGATGTCGGCGGTGTTGATGCGGATCAGGGCCTCGTCCTCGACCAGGATGATGATCAGGGTGTCGGAGGCCTGCGGCGCGGCCTGCACCGCAGGCGCGGCCTGAACTGCAGGGGCGGGGCGGGCCTGCGGGGCGGTGCCGGCAGCGCTGCGCTGCTTCTTGTTGGCCAGCAGATGGCGGATGCGGGCGTCCAGCGCCTCGCGCGTGTAGGGCTTGGACAGGAGTTCCACGCCGGCGTCGAGCTTGCCGCCGTGGACGATCGAGTTCTCGGTGTAGCCGGAGGTGAACAGCACCACCAGGCCGGGCCGCAGCGCCTTGGCGATCTTGGCCATCTCGGGGCTTTTCAGCGTGCCCGGCATGACCACGTCGGTGAACAGAACGTCTACGTTGATGCCGCTTTCGATGACCGCGAGGCCGCTCTGGGCATCGCGCGCCGTCAGCACGTGGTAGCCCAGATCGCTCAGCGTCGCCACCACCGTGGCGCGGACGTCGTCGTCGTCCTCCACCACCAGGATCGTCTCCGAGCCGCCGGTTGCCGGGCCCACATGAACCGGCTGCGGCTCCAGATGTTCCTCGTCCAGCGACCGGGGCAGATAGAGCTTCACCGTGGTGCCGTGGCCCGGTTCGCTGTAGATCTTGATGTGGCCGCCCGACTGCTTGACGAAGCCATAGACCATTGACAGGCCGAGCCCGGTGCCCTTGCCCTCGGGCTTGGTCGAATAGAACGGCTCGAAGACCCGTTCGAGCGTGGCGCGGTCCATGCCGGAGCCGGTGTCGGAGACCGCGATCAGCACATATTCGCCGCTGCTCACGTCGTCATGGTGGGCGGTGTAGCTGTCGTCGAGGCGCGCATTGCCGGCCTCGATGGTCAGCTTGCCGGCGCCGTTCATGGCGTCGCGGGCGTTGATGGCGAGGTTGAGGATGGTGGTCTCCACCTGGGTCGGGTCGGCCGAGGTGTTCCACAGCCCCTTGGAGACAATGATCTCGCAGTCCACGGTTTCGCCGATGGAGCGGCGCAGTAGTTCCTCCATGCCGGTGACGAAGCGGCCGACATTGATCACTTTCGGCTCCAGCGGCTGGCGGCGGCCGAAGGCCAGCAGCTGGCTGGCGAGCTTGGCGCCGCGCTCGACGCCCGCCAGCGCGTTGGTGACGCGGGCCTCGGCGCGTTCGTTGCCGGCCACGTCCTTGGCCAGCAGCTGCAGGTTTCCGGCCACCACCTGCAGCAGGTTGTTGAAGTCGTGGGCGATGCCGCCGGTCAGCTTGCCGATGGTTTCCATCTTCTGGGATTGCTGCAGGGCCTTTTCCGATTGCAGCAGCTGCTCGGTGCGCTCGGCGATCCTGTCTTCCAGCGTCGCGTTGAGTTCCGCCAGCGCCGCCTCGTTGAGCTTGGCGTGCTCGATGTCGGTGTTGGTTCCCACCCAGCGGCGAATGACGCCCTCCGTGGTCTTGACCGGCGTCGCGCGGACGACATGCCAGCGATACTCGCCGTCATGACGGCGGATGCGGAACTCGGCCTGGTAGTCCGCGCCGCTGGCGATGGACTCGGTCCAGGACGATGCAGCGGCGGGCAAATCGTCGGGATGGACGATCGTCGCCCAGCCCTCTCCATGCAGGTTCTCGCGCGACTCGCCGCTGAAGGCCACCACCTGGTCGTTGAGCCAGTCGATCATGCCGTCCGGCGTGGCCGTCCAGACATGGTTGAGCATCGACTGCGCCAGGGTGCGGAACTCTTCCTCGCTGGCCTTGAGCATCAGCTCGGCCTGCTTGTTGGCGGTGATGTCGCTGAACAGCACGGCGACCGTGTCCGATCCGGGACTGTCGATGGAAAAGGCCTGGGCCTGGTACCAGCGATGGAGCGCCTCGGCCGGAAACTCGACGCTGACCGCTTCCCCCGTGCGCGCCACCTTGCCGTAGAGATCGAACCAGTACTGTTCATGGCCCTGGGCAATGTCGCGGCGGATCCACTTGCCCACGGCATCCTCGATGCCTGATTGCCGGGCAAACGCCCGGTTGACCTCGAGGAATTCGTAGTCGACCGGAGTGCCGGCCTCGTCCCAGATCATGCGGATGATGCAGAAGCCCGACTCCAGGTTCTCGAACAGGGTGCGGAAGCGTTCCTTCTGGGCCCGCGCCTCCATCTCCGCCTGTCTGCGGGCGGTGACGTCGAACAGCACGCCGGGAAACCGCACCGGCTTGCCGTCCTCGCCCTCGACCAGCTTGCCCTGCGCCAGGACATGGCAGACCTTGCCGCCGGGACGCAGCATCCGGTACTCGGCGGTGTAGGCGCCGCCCGATTCGATGGTGCGGACCATCTCGGCTGCGACCCGGGCGCGGTCATCCTCATGGATCCTGTTGATGAAGTCCTCAAGCGGCAAGCCATTGTCGGCCTGGTGCGCGTCAAGCCCGAAGGTGCTGGCGAAGCGGCTGTCGGTGAAGATCGTCTCGCCGGCCACGTCCCAGTTCCAGGCGCCGATGACATCGGCATTGGTCATGGTCAGGTCGAGCCGCTCGAGAAGATGGGTGGTGCGCGCATTTCTCAGCGCCACGACGCGGCCCTGGTCCGGGGTCGGGACCGAGACCGAATCGAGATCCATGGCCCCGTCCACGCCGATGAAGAAGCCGCGGTCGTCATAGATCTCCGAAAACTTCTGGCCGACGACCTTGCCGGCGTCCCATCCCAGCAGGCGCTTGGCGCCCTCGCTCCAGCCGGTGATCCGATCATCCGAATCAAGAAAGATGAGAGGCGCGGAGAGTGTCGTGTCCATTCGGTCTTTTCACTTGGCTAGGGGCTTGCGCCGGGCGTCTGTGTGGATCGAAACACACGTTCAGAATGCCGCTTTGTGTACCATATTCAGCCCCGATGCCTAGATACAGAATTTCGAGGGCAGGCAGGGGCGATCCGCCTGTGGACGGTTCACCCTGGACATGCCACGCATGCTGACACCTGATGTCAGCATGGCGCGGATCCCCTGCTCCATTTGCCCTGCCTGCTCTTTCTTTCGCCATCGACTCTGCCCATATTGCAGCCATGGCCAAATCCCCTGCAAAAATCTCCCGTCCGGACGTGTCCGAGTTCGATAAGACCGATGTCGAAGGCTTCGAGGAAGCGCCGCAGCCGGCGCTATCCGGCGCGCCGCTCGGCGCGTCCGGCTCGATTGCCGACTGGGCCGCCGATCTGGCAAAGGAGGCCGAGCTCGACGCCGTCAAGGCGCGGCGTCAGGCGGAGAACCGCGAGATGCGCTCCGCCGCAGGCAAGCACCGCCTGAAGGCGGGTAAGACCGAGGACAAGTCGCGGCCCGGCGCCGAGCCTGCGTCCGCCAAGAAAACCTCGCGCGGCACCTCGATCGGGTCGAGCAACGATCCGCGCGCCCGCGCCGCTGCGGGCCTGAACGCCGTGGCCGGGCTCGACATGTCGGTGGAGGAGGCGGAGGCCTCGGGCGCCACGTCGGCCAACACCGCCACCGTGCAGGCACTGTCGGACCTGATCGAGAGCGGCAACCCTCTGTTCAAGAACGGCAAGATGTGGACACCGCACCGGCCGGCGCGGCCCGACAAATCCGAGGGCGGCGTGCCGCTCAGGATGGTGACCGGCTACAAGCCCGCCGGCGACCAGCCCACCGCCATCGCCGACCTGGTGGCCGGCGCCAACGAGAACGAGCGCAACCAGGTGCTGCTCGGCGTCACCGGCTCGGGCAAGACCTTCACCATGGCCAAGGTGATCGAGGAGACCCAGCGCCCCGCCGTGATTCTCGCGCCCAACAAGACGCTTGCCGCGCAGCTCTATTCCGAGTTCAAGAATTTCTTCCCCGACAATGCGGTCGAGTATTTCGTCTCCTACTACGACTACTACCAGCCCGAGGCCTATGTCCCGCGCACCGACACCTTCATCGAGAAGGAATCGACCATCAACGAGCAGATCGACCGGATGCGGCATTCGGCGACGCGGGCGCTGATGGAGCGCGACGACGTCATCATCGTCGCCTCCGTCTCTTGCATCTACGGTATCGGCTCGGTGGAAACCTACACCGCCATGACCTTCCAGATGGCTGTCGGCGACCGCATCGACCAGCGCCAGCTTCTGGCCGACCTGGTGGCGCAGCAATATAAGCGCCGCGACATGGATTTCCAGCGCGGCTCGTTCCGGGTCCGCGGCGACACGATCGAGCTGTTCCCGGCCCACCTCGAGGACATGGCCTGGCGGATCACGCTGTTCGGTGACGAGATCGAGAGCATTTCCGAGTTCGACCCGCTCACCGGCCAGAAGACCGGCGAGCTGAAGAGCGTCAAGATCTACGCCAATTCACACTATGTGACGCCGCGGCCGACGCTGAACCAGGCCACCAAGCACATCCGCGAGGAACTCAAGCACCGCCTGGCCGAGCTTGAATCCTCCGGCCGCCTGCTCGAGGCGCAGCGGCTGGAGCAGCGCACCCGCTTCGATCTCGAGATGCTCGAGGCCACCGGCGTCTGCCAGGGCATCGAGAACTACTCGCGTTACCTGACCGGGCGCGCGCCGGGCGAACCGCCGCCGACGCTGTTCGAATACATCCCCGACAATGCGCTGCTGTTCATCGACGAGAGCCATGTCTCGATCCCGCAGATCGGCGGCATGTACCGGGGCGACTTCCGCCGCAAGGCGACGCTGGCCGAATATGGCTTCCGGCTGCCTTCGTGCCTGGACAACCGGCCGCTTCGCTTCGAGGAATGGGACGCGATGCGGCCCTCGACCATCGCCGTGTCGGCGACGCCCGGCAACTGGGAGATGGAACAGGCGGGTGGCGTCTTCGCCGAACAGGTGATCCGCCCGACCGGCCTGATCGACCCGCCGGTCGAGGTCAGGCCGGCACGCGCCCAGGTCGATGATGTGCTCGGCGAGATCCGCGCCACGGCCGAGGCCGGCTACCGCACGCTCTGCACGGTGCTGACCAAGCGAATGGCCGAGGACCTGACCGAATATCTGCACGAGCAGGGGGTGCGGGTGCGTTACATGCATTCCGACATCGACACGCTGGAGCGCATCGAGATCATCCGCGACCTCAGGCTCGGCGCGTTCGACGTGCTGGTCGGCATCAACCTCTTGCGCGAGGGGCTCGACATCCCGGAATGCGCGCTGGTCGCCATCCTCGACGCCGACAAGGAAGGGTTCCTGCGCTCCGAGACTTCGCTGATCCAGACCATCGGCCGCGCCGCGCGCAACGTCGACGGCAAGGTCATCCTCTATGCAGACAAGATCACCGGCTCGATGGAGCGCGCCATGGAGGAGACCTCGCGCCGCCGCGCCAAGCAGGCCGAGTACAACACCGCCCACGGCATCACGCCGGAATCGGTCAAGGCGCACATCTCCGACATTCTCGATTCCGTCTACGAGCGCGACCATGTCCGCGCCTCGATCGCCATCCCCGGCGGCAAGGCCCATGCCGGCGGCGAGGGCGCCCTGGTCGGCTCCAATCTCAAGGCGCATCTGGAGGCGCTGGAAAAGCAGATGCGCGATTCCGCCGCCAACCTCGACTTCGAGACCGCCGCGCGCCTGCGCGACGAGATCAAGCGGCTCAAGGCCGTCGAGCTCGACCTTATGGACGACCCGATGTCCCGCGATTCCGGCATCGAGAACACCAGGGCCTCGCGCAAAGCCGCGGCGACGGGCAAGCCCCAGCGGGGTCCGAGCAAGGAGCCCAATCCGGACATCCTGCGCAACCGCGAATCCAGCTATTTCCGCAAGCCCGGTCTCGACGAGATGGGCACATCGGGCGATCATGCCGTCCCGACTGGCCGCGACGCCGCGCCGTCAGGGACTGAGAGTTATTTCAGGAAGAACGACCTCGACGAAATGACCGTCGGCCGCACCGAGAAACCCATGCCCGGCAAGGAGCCGCAGAAGCCGACCGATCCCATCCTCAAGCGCGCCAAGCCCGGCGCCGGGAGTTACGAGGACCCGGCGGAGGCGGCGCGCAGCAAACGCAGGCCCGGCAAGACGGGGCGGCCGGGGAGGTAGAAGGAGCGGGATGCCGCTTCTCCGCCCCCCCCTCGTGGCGAGGCGCGCGATCGACCCGGCGCGCCGGGATAGAGCGGGTAGTGGGATAGGCCCCGTGGATCGCTTCGCTCGATATCCCACCCCCGACCCCTCCCCTCAAGTGGGAGGTAGGCGCAGAAACAACCCCGCCAAGATTGCCGTCAGAGCTCTGGCCAGTCGAGCCCTGCAAGCTACGCAAGGCCCGTGCAGCATGCAGGACCTCTACGCCAGAAACCCAAGGCCGGGCCGGTAGGGTAGGGTAGGGTAGGGTAGGGTAGGGTGCTGTCACTCTCCCCCCGGTGGGGGAGACTTCGGAGCGGTGGCCAGAGGCCAGAAATCGGAGAATCCGATTTCTGCGAACAAAGGTCTGAGTACGACGCCGCGCGAAGGCTGTTTCAGAGCCTTGGCCTCAGCCAAGTGCTAGAAATCGCAAGAGAGGGGGTAGTTGCTGCGCCACGTCAGCGCGCCCGGCCCCGGGCATTCCCTCCAGTATCCTCTCCCACCGGGAAAGAGGGGGCACGCGCTCCTCGTCCGTGTCATGGTCTTCCTTGGCTTGAGCCTTGGATCACCAAACGTTGCCACTACACGTTACAGGGAAAAGCTATTGCTCTTTCCAGGGGCAGGAATGATACTCTGCTCCCAATCAAACGAATCAAAATGATGCTGTTATTAGGGATTGTTATGGCTACAGTATTTGATGAAAAAACATTCGAGAGAGAAGCAATAAAAATACTCGATCAAGTTTTTCAACCTTACAGCTATAGGCGGATTAACTATAAGCTAGAAGGTGATGTAGAATATGATGCGTTTTATGATTCTGATTTGATTTCCCACTGTATCGAAATTACAGTATCTTCAAGAAAAGATAAGGCTGTTCATGACATAGGCAAGCTTGATAAAATAGTGAATTTCTATAGTAAAGAGTTTTCTGGTAGAAAACCAGTTCGTGGTTGGTTTATTACATTAGATCCGCTTACGCATGAGCAACTAGAAGTGTTGAAACGGTACAGATCTTCTATTCAGCACATGGATTATACGGAGTTGAGGTCAAAAATTATTGATAGCAACGCCTTTCTGAATTCCCGTGAAAATCATCCTTTTGGCAGTTTTGAGCCTCTAAAGGATTCGAACGAGAATGTAATCTATATTGATGCCCCATTTAAACGATCTCTTGGTAAAAAGAAAAGCGTAGATCATAGTCAGGTATACAATTGGATTCGAACTGGAGCAAAGAAGCATTTTATCGTATTAGGTGATTTTGGCTCAGGAAAAAGTACCTTTCTGAAAGCTATTTACGAATCGCCTAGCCAAGGCTCACCTTCGATCTGAAGTCGTTAGATTTCCAATATATCTTAATCTTAGAGAGTTTGCAGAATTGGAGAGTCCAGATGAGGTATTCAGACGACACGCGCGAAGGATAGGACATAGCGATTTGGGTGATAATTTAGTAAGGGCATGGAAGGCGGATTATACAATACTTATAATTGACGGATTTGATGAAGCTGTACCAAGGGCGACAGCAAGGGACGTTAAGAGGCAGCGCGATCTAAGAGCCCAACCGAAAATTATATTGTGTGATTTCAGCGGCTTGTGATTCTCTGTGGTTTGCGAAGACGACGGAGGATAGGATGGCCTGGACTGAAATCACTCGGGAGCAATATGACCGGAGGGACCTGCGCTATGCAAG
>NZ_JAUXOD010000094.1 GCF_030682515.1 Hoeflea sp.
CCGAATGTCTGCGTGACGAAGGTGATCACGCGTGGCGCCAACCAGTTAATGCGCCCATCAGTTTGAGACATCCAATCGAAGACGACGCGGCTTGCTTTACCGAGCGCCACGAGGGAGGGGGCGTCGGGATTACTTTCAATAAGCTTCCCTATAAGAGCGGACATACTGCCGATCTGGGAATCGCCCGGCGACACCATTGAACGAAGCAGCCCCGCCCATGGCCCCACGACATCCGATTTGCTGTGATGAGGTTTGATCAGTAACGATCCAACAAGATGCTGGAAGGGACGCCCACCTGCTGTGTCGTCTGCTGGTAAGGCCTTTAGCAGCGGACCTAAATCGTCTCCCTCTTTGACTGACTCGACGACAAGCCGAGAGAATTCAATCTTGATGATTGGATCGACCGCGTCGTCGCCGATCAGCGAGACAGCGTACTTCCAAAAATCGTCAGGAGAGGTCGTGGCTTTAAGACCCTCGATCCAGTAGCCGACGGAGGCAGAGATCAGGAGCCCCGCGCCCGATGAACGGCCGACATACGAACGGGCTGCATTCCTGTCTGGCATCAACAGGAGCCGTGCGACTGCATAGTCGAACAAGACGTGGTGCCTGAAAGATAGGCGGTGTGACCGCTCTTCGGTTAAGACACCGGCGTGCTGCAGATCGTCGACGGTCGCGGCTGCCGGAATCGGCACGTCGGTAACGGGAAGGTCGACGGAGCGAGCCTGCACCATCAAATCGACCAGGCTGCCGAGCGTCACGGTCGCAGGGGTGCCAAGCCCAGTGATTCGCTCGTCCCAGTAGCGTGCGAGAAGCTCGCCACGCGTCCCGACGCTCGAAAGTGCTGCGGCAGTTACTCCACCAGTAAGGAGGTCGCCAAGCAGAGCGAGGTTGAACGGATTGGTCGCGAGAGTAGCCATTTTCGAACCGCCCGCCGCAATCGCAGTTCCGATGGAGGGCGAGACACCAGTGACGTGCTTGATCTCGGCGGCGCTAAGTACGTCGACATGCACATGCCTTACGGTTGGAAATCCTGCGTGCGCACAGTTCACGTCAGGTGGGCTCCCGCGGAATACTCGTTGCCACTCTCTGCCAAGGCGCAGGTCAAAGGTGCGCACCGAAGCGACCACTCGCCATCCAGGCATTGCCGAGACTGCCTCGACGAGCTTTCGATAGGTGACCTCTGCCGCTCCGCCGCGCACTGCATCGAGCGCGTCGAGAAACAAGTAGCAGGGCCTCACTCCCGGCAGGTTTGCAAGTACCTCAATGAGGGGATGCTGGAGGCCGATTTCCCCGCGCAATGCGTCGAGTGAAGTTCCTGTCGCCTCAACGGCGAGAACGATTACCGATCTTACTGGTAGCTGCTTCGCTGTTTCGTACATCACTGCCGATTTGCCGGCGCCGGGTTCGCCGGAGATAGCAAGACTGGCTGTGGCTGCGGCCGATGTAATGGCCGCTATAATGGGCCTCGGGATCGTGACAATGCCCTCGGGCGTTTGGAGCGAGACAAACCGTTCGAGCCGGCTCATTGTCGCCGCGCTGTAGGCAAGGAGCTTTGCCACATCGTTGCGGTAGCTCGGCGGCTCAGCGAACGAAACTTTCGCCGACAAGGCAAGCCTGATAGCGGCGGTGTCGCCTCCCGTTCCGTCCGCGGATGCATTTGCTGCCCACGTGACGAGAAGGTCCATCGCGGCAGTTTCGCTGCCGGGCGTTTCGACGACATCACGCAGCGCTTCTTCAGCGAGTTGTCGCGATGCGTCCGTTATCGATGCAACGGCACATACGCGAAGCAGCGCGGTTCTCTCCGCATCTGTGATCGCCGTTCCAGCGGCAGTCACCCATGCAGCTTCCACATGTGCCGAAAACGTTGAAAGCGCATTTTGTAGTTTTGCGGGAAGTGCCGTCGCAGCCAATGTTCTTTGCCGATCGAAAACTTCCTTCAGGTGAATGGCGATGGGATCGCCGGTGTCTTCTTCGACAACGAGGAGGAGCCGGTCGCGCGTAACGTCGAGATCACGGCGAATTCCGCTATCGAGCACGCCGGCACGGAACTGGCGTACGAATTGATCCGCAACCGAAGCCAACTCGCTACCTGCCTTCGGCGACAACGAGATAGTGCGTTTCGCTTGCACATATATTTCCCCGACGTCCGTCCGAACCACAACATCGTCGACCGCAGTCGGTGTTTCGAAGTTTACTTTGATGGGGTCGCCCGGAAGCCCCGTGCTCAATCGGGAAATCGGCCTTTCACCGAGGATGAAAGCAGCGGCATAGGCACCCACTTCCGCTTGAAATACAACGCCGGCTGCTGTTCCACGCCCACTCATAATGTCGTTTCCTCGATGTAGCACCAGACTGTCAGGGCCACCTAGGCAGCCAAGTAATGGTATGCAATTGATGCTGCCATGCCCCCTAGTTGCTGACGAAAGAAAACATGCAGCGCAGGGGTGTAAATGTGTGGTCGCGCTGTATATCACCGCTCATGAAAATGACGGACAAGGGGCGAAAAACCGGCCACTAAGCCCACCCAAAATCACGCCGGCGGCTTGGCCTCCCTGTCAGCCGCCAACCGCTCCTCACCATCCGCTGCGTCACCCATATTGTGCGCAAAAACCGACCGGGCCATCTGATGCGCCTGCGCGGCCGGGGTACCTCGGGCGAATTCGCTCCGCATGCGCTCTAGGGTCAGTCTCAGCTTGGCTTCGCGCTCCCCCGACATCAGGGTGTGTCTCCCGTGCAATTTCACAAAAAGGTTGCACGGGAGACTAGGTGCGACGCTCCAGATTGCAATCAACAATCGCCACGCGCGCGGGCTTCTCCACCGGTTTTCGGGTCCCGCAGCGTTTTCGTGCAGGTCTCCAGCAGGGCGATTTCGACCAGATAGACGAGGAAATCATCCCCCATCTGCCTGGCGTCCTCCATGGCATGGCGCAGATGCACCTCGATCGTTTCATAGCGCGTTTGCCGGTCATGCATGGGCGGCCACCTTTCTCGTCTCGGGGGTTTTGGGCGCGGATACGGCCCGATATCCCGAAGGCAAATGGGCGTGGCGGTAAAGTGGAAGCCCGATCCCGAGTTTGCGCCTCATTGTGGCTGCCACGGCTTCACTCAGTTCAAAGACACCGCAGCACACCGGAAAGCGGCCATAGCCGTCCGCACGTCCAAGCTCATCGACTGGCAGACCTGCCCGCGCATAGATCCTGGCGAGATGGGGTTCATAATTTGTAATGATCGTGTCGATGCCGTGGGCTAGAGCACACTCTGTCGCAGCGAGAAGCAGCAAGCCGAACGCCCTGACGGGCAAAATCTCCGGGTGATCAGCAGTGAGGTTCGCCTTGTCGATGCACAGACGAGTGCCTTCCCATATGCCCGGAGCCGCTAGACAGGCATCGCCCGGAAAGGTCGCCCGGAAGGTGTCGTAGAGCAGGGTCGGGCCGGTTGTGGGCAGCAGCCGCAGAGAGCCGTAAAGCCGCGTGCGTTCCGGATTGCACCAGACCAGATAGGCCGGGCCGAGCGTGTCGTAGCGGTCTATCTCCCGGCCGTTCTCGTGCGGAATGGTCCATTTGGCTTCATCCACGAACACCCTCTTGCGCAACCGGTACATGTCATCGAGCAGGTGCCTGTGCGTGTCATATTGATGGGCTTGAATCGTCAAGAACATATCGAGCCTCCCAGCAGATTTGTTTGCCTTACAAGGATCGGTTGTTTTTACGTGCGAAGGTATTCCCGAAAGGTGGTCACCCATTTTGGGGGGATCAGGGATTGATGATCCTGGACCGGATCGCCTCGGCGATCGCCTGGGGGATGTTGACGCTGCCGAGCTTGTGGCGCGCGGATTTGAGGTAGCCTTGAACCGTATAAGCTGAAAGCCTTAGAATGAGGGCGATGTCCTTGTGATCCTTCCCCCGGGCGGCCAGGGTGAGGCACTCGATTTCGCGAGGGCTTAGATGCAGCGCCTGATCGTTGCTGCCATGGATTTCCTTCATCGCCATGTCGTGAATGAGGAAGGCGGCGTTCACCCATGCTGTCTTGTGGCTATTGACCAGATCGATCCAGGCCTCGCCTGTCTCAAAGGTGTTGATCGTGAAAAGGGCGCGGCGGAAATTCTTGTCGACAATCGGGATCGAATAGCCGCTGGGACCCAAGCCATGAGCCATCGCGTCTTCAAACAGTGGCAAGACCGCAGCAGTCAACTCGAGCTCCGACCAGTCGAAGGGAAACTGCCGCTGCACGCCTTCCTTGAGCACCGGATCGATGTTGACATAGTTGCGCTGGAGATATCGCGAGACCCATTCGGCCGAATAGGTTGTCCGCACATACATAGAATCGAAGCGCGAGATAGCTGTTTGCGCAAGATGATAGGTGGCGTGTGCGACCTTGTACTCGGCCCGAAACGCAAAAACAGCCTGCTCCACCGTCTGGCAGGACCGGACGGAATCGAACGCTGGATTCGGCGTTGATTGCCTTTTTGCCATGAGCCCCAAGAAACCCCAATTCTTTAGGAGTCCATTATGTGCGAAAGGGTCGTGCTATGGCAATGACTTCACCCAGAGGTGGCAGCGTCGGGCTACAAACATGCATGACTCAGCACATATTCACGGCAACCGCCACCACAGGATCAAGCCGGACAGGATCAGCACGCAAAAGAGCCAGATCCAGAAACCTGCCTTGGAAGGCTCAGGACCACCATAATCGGGAGAATTGTCATAGCCGGACATTGCGATCTCCTTCCTCCTGAGAGAGTGTAGCGGCTAATCATGCTCAACTCACGTCTATTCGCTTGTTTGCTTTTGACATGCCTTCTGGCCGAAGCCGCTCCGACGGCCGCAATGGAGCTGTGTTCCGGCGCCAACAGAGTGACCTGCGTCGTCGATGGCGACACTGTCTGGATCGAGGGCGAGAAGATCCGCCTCCTCGACATCGACGCGCCGGAGCCCCGCGGCCGCTGCTATGAAGAACTCATCGCCGCCGCCATGGCCACCGAGCGGCTGCGCGTGTTGCTGACCACCAACCGCTTCACCATCGAGCGCAACGGCAAGGACCGTTACGGCCGGACCCTGGCCAGAATCATGATCGACAATCGCTCAGCCGGCGAGATCATGCTGTCCGAGGGACTGGTCCGCAAATGGCGCGGCCGACGCGAGAACTGGTGCGAATAACCAGTGCGCATAGAATCGCATGTGGCAAAACCGGCTGACAAATAAGGCAAAACCGCGCGACCGGCTACACCCCCTAAGCACCTGGACCACTGCAAAATCTGGAAAATTTTGGTAGCGGGAGAGGGACTCGAACCCCCGACACGCGGATTATGATTCCGCTGCTCTAACCAGCTGAGCTACCCCGCCGCCAGCCGCCGATCAAATCGGGCCGGACGGGCGGCATATAAGGTGCGCCTTGGGCCGGTGTCAAGCTTGCTCTGGGCTTTTCCCGGCGCGGATTTGCCATCGGCGTCGCGCGTCCAGCCAGGCGCGCAGAGCTCGCCCGGCTTTCGCCGGACTGCCCCGGGAACGCAGCGCCGGATTGCTGCCGGAGTGCCGTGCAGGAAAGATCTTTCGCACATGAACGGCCGGAATGATCCGCGTGCCCCGGACGGCGCGGGGGCCTGCCAAATCCGGCTGTGCGGCGGCCGGGCGGCGGCGTGAAGGCACCGGGCACGACACCATGTCGCGGCAGTTGAGCCCCGCGCGCTTCAGCGCCGCCTTGCCTTGGCTTTCCATCAGGTCTAATCCCCTCCTCCAAAGACCAGAAGAAGACCAACAGGACCGACCCGGCCATGGACAGCGCCCTCCCCCCCAAGATCGCCGCCCCCAAAGTCGCGGTTGTCGGCTGCGGCTACTGGGGATCAAACCACGCCCGCACCTTCTCCGAGCTCGGGGCGCTCTATGCAGTGTCCGACCGGCATCCCGAACGCGCGGCGGCGCTGGCGGCCAAGCATGGCGTCAAGGCGCTCACCATCGAGGCTCTGCTGGCCGATCCCGCCGTGGACGGCGTGGTTCTGGCGCTGCCGCCGCATCATCATGCCGACCAGGCGGTGGCCGTGCTCGAGGCGGGCAAGCATCTCCTGGTCGAAAAGCCGATCGCGCTGTCGGTGGCCGATGCCCGGCGGGTGACCGATGCCGCCAAGCGCAGCGGCCTCGTCGCCATGACCGGCCATGTGCTCAGGTTCCATCCCGCCTTCGAGGCGCTGGAGGCGATGATCGCTGCCGGAGCGCTGGGCGCCGTGCGCTACATCCATTCGCACCGGGTCGGCCTCGGCAAGTTTCACGCCGAGAACGACGCGCTGTGGGACATCGCGCCCCATGACCTGTCGCTGATTCTGGCGATCACCGGCGAAAAGCCGGTCAATGTCTTTGGCGTCGGCTCCGCCATGCTCAACCGCCTGTCGGATTTCGCCCACCTGCATCTGGAGTTTCCGGGCGGCATCCGCAGCCATGTCTTCGCCTCGCGGCTCAACCCCTACCGCGAGCGCAAGCTCACGGTGATCGGCTCGAAGGCGATGGCGGTGTTCGACGATGTCGCGCCGTGGCACCAGAAGCTCGCGGTCTACCGCCACAAGCTCTGGGAGGACGACGCCGGCTGGCAGTCGGAAATGGTCGATCCCGAGTACATCGAGATCCCCGACGGCCTGCCGCTGACGCGCGAATGCGCCCATTTCCTCGACTGCATCAGAACTGGTGCCGCACCGCGCACGCCGGTGTCGGACGGCTTGGCCGTGATCGAGATCCTGTCGGAAGGCACCGTCCGCCACGATTGAGGGCAAGGCCCTTCGCCTGACGCGGCAGCCACGGCCGCGCACGCCCGAAATCCGTGCGCGTCTCCCCGGCCTGAGCTCTTGGCAAGCGCGGCTCAGGCGGCCGGCTGCAGCAGGCTTGTCAGCATCGCCTCGGCCGCGGGCGACCGCTCCGAGCGGTCGATGAAGCCGCCGCCCAGCACCCGCGCCTCGTCGCCGGGCGCCGAATAGAGCACGCAGGCCTGGCCCGGCGCCACGCCGGCCTCGCCCTCGACGAGTTCCACCGAGATGACCCCGCCCTCTGCGCGCAGGATCGCCGGCCGCGGCGGCCGGGTGGAGCGCACCTTGGCGAAGCAGTCGAGCCCTTCCGGACCGATGGCGTCAAGCGCCGCGTCGCCCAGCCAGTTGACGTCGCGCAGGATCAGGCGGCGCGTTTCCAGCGCCTCGCGCGGCCCGACGATGACGCGGCGCGAGCGGGCGTCGAGATGCACGACGTAAAGCGGATCGCCGGTGGCCACGCCAATGCCGCGGCGCTGGCCGATCGTGTAGTGGACGATGCCCGCATGCTCGCCCAGCACGCGGCCGTCGATATGGACGATCTCACCCGCCAGCGCCGAATTGGGCCTGAGCTTCTCGATCACATGGGCATATTTGCCCATGGGCACGAAGCAGATGTCCTGGCTGTCGGCTTTCTTGGCGACGCCAAGGCCCATTTCCTCGGCCAGTTCGCGGGTGCGCGCCTTGGGCAGGTCGCCCAGCGGAAACCTGAGATAGTCGAGCTGGTCCTGCGTGGTGGCGAACAGGAAATAGCTCTGGTCGCGCTCCGCATCCACCGGACGGAACAGCGCCCGCCGTCCGGGATTGTCGGGCGAAGGGTTGGCGCGCGAGCGGATATAGTGCCCGGTCGCCAGCGCATCGGCCCCGAGATCGCGCGCCGTGGCCAGCAGATCGGCGAACTTGACGGTCTGGTTGCAGGCCACGCAGGGGATCGGGGTTTCACCCAGCACATAGCTTTCGGCGAAGGGATTGATCACCGCCTCGCGGAAGCGCTGCTCGTAGTCGAGCACGTAATGCGCGATCCCCAGCGTCTCGCAGACCCGGCGGGCATCGTCGATGTCCTGGCCGGCGCAGCACGAGCCCGCCCGGTGCACGGCGGCGCCGTGATCGTAGAGCTGAAGCGTCACGCCCAGCACATCATAGCCCTGGCGGGCGAGCAGACCCGCCACGACAGAGCTGTCCACGCCGCCCGACATGGCGACCACCACCCGCGTGTCGCGCGGGTCCTTGTTGAAATCGAGACTGTTCACTGGCTTCCCCGGCATTCAAAAGCGTTCAAGGCGCTGATCAAGCGGTTGCGAAATATCCGTTCGGGATCGGCTTCTTTATAGGGCCTGCGGGCCTGCGCAACAAGATGCCCCGATCGGGCCGGTCAACAGGCCGCAGCACGCACCGTCACCTGTGCCAAAACTTACCAAAACATTGAGGGGCCCTTAGGCAAATTTTAAACTCGCGCCTGTAGGGTGAGGTCTTAGGTCTTGAGTGTGTAAGAGAGTCCAATGACCGATATGGTACGACCCCGTGTCAAATATGTGATCGGCCCCGACGGAAGTCCGTTGACCATCGCAGATTTGCCCCCCGCCAACACCCGCAGATGGGTGATCAGGCGAAAGGCTGAAGTGGTGGCCGCTGTGCGCGGCGGCCTGCTCAGCCTTGAAGAAGCGTGTGACCGCTACACGCTGACAGTGGAGGAATTCCTCTCCTGGCAGTCGTCCATCAGCGATCACGGGCTCGCAGGCCTGCGCACCACCCGCATTCAGCAATACCGGCACTAATACATCCTGCGATCAGGCGAGGTGGCCTCATCGCAGGATGCATTGCATCCAGCCGATTGCGCGGATCCCGGCCCTCTGGTCCCTGCCTGACATCGCATCGGCCTGAACCCCGGTCCGGTCTCCGCCAGCGCGACGCGTCGACGATCGACGTTCAGCCGGCCTTGCCGAGCCGTCCGGCGATTGCGTGGGCCGCCGCCGCCGTGAGCGCGGAACCCAGATAGAACCACAGGCCGGGCTGCGAGAAGGCCTGGGCGATTCCGCCGGTCTTCGCCGCCACGATCACCAGCGCCACCAGGACCACGTCCATCAGCGACCAGCGGCTCAAATGCGGCAAAACCCGCATGGCCAGGCCCGAACGGTGCCCGGCGCCCACCGCCTCGGCGGCGATGGCAATCAGCTTGACCACCGGAAACACCACCGAAACCAGCCCGACCACGATCGCCAGCACCGGATCGCCGCCTGTCCACAACGCGGCGATCACGCCCAGGAGCGAGGGCGACTGGTTGAAGACATACATGGTCTCGAACCGAACCAGCGGCAGGATGATCCCGAGCCCGAAGAACAGGGGCGCCAGCACCAGCGCTGCGGCAAGCAGGATCCGCATTCTCATTCTCCCGGGCTTTCGCGCCGCCTGAGGGTGTCCGGTCCGGACCCGTGGCGCATGCATCGGATGATCCGACGTTCCGTTGTCTCCATATCCGGGATACACTGCCCTTGGCAAACAGGGGGATAGCCATGCAGATCATCGAGGAAACCGGAGCATCGGGCGGACGCTACATCGCCCGGCTGGACGGCATCGACGCGGAGATGACCTATTCGCGCGCCTCGCCGCAACTCGTCATCATCGATCACACCGGCGTGCCCGACAGCCTGCGCGGCAAGGGAGTCGGTCAGGCGCTGGCGCTGCATGCCGTGCAAGCCGCGCGGGCGGGAGCCTGGAAGATCATCCCGCTCTGTCCGTTCTTCAAGGCCCAGGCGCAGCGCCATCAGGACTGGCGCGATGTCGTCATCTGACGGCGAAAGGCGCCCGATTGTCTCCAATCGCGCGCCCTTTGGCCATCAATGCTCAACAGGCAGCGGGCGCGGGGATTGGCCCGCACCCGGTCTGAAAAACGGCTCCCGGCCCTCCGGCCAGGATTTTGCTCAGACCGCCCGGCTCGACCTGTGCCCGGCGTCGCGCTCCTCGAGCGCAGTGGCTTTTTCGAATTCGGCCTGCGCCTCTTCGAGCGCCAGCTCGGCCGCATCAAGCTGCACCTTCAATTCGCGAATCGAAGTCTGCAGATTGTCGGATCGCTGGCGCGCGGCCTTGGCGAAGGTTGGATAGGCGAAATGGGAAGGGTCGGTGTTGCCGGCCTTTTTCTCTTCGGCGGCGATCTGGTACTCCAGCTCGGCCGCCATCTTTTCCATTTCCGCCATCATCAGCTGGATCTGCCCAAGCTGACGGGTTTTTTCGTTGACCTGAAATTGCTTCAGGCGAACATGGCTCTCACGCGACTTCATACGCAATACTCCCGTGATGCGAGATCCCGGCTACTGAAACTCGTTGCTCCGGCACATTCGCCAGTCCCGATTTTAGAAAAATGACCACGACGTTAACTTTTTGCCGAGCGTGGTAACCTTTCGTTTACGGGCATCGTTAATAATACGGGTCATGGTTTAAGGCGGGGTAAACAGGAAGCATGATTTTTCCACCGTCATTCCGGAGTCCTTTGAATCACTTGGGGTTGTTTCTTGATGTGGTACATCAACAAAACCAGGTTAATTTTTGGGAATGAAATCAGGAGTATGCCAGTGATAATTAACATTGTGATAGTGGTTGCGTAACCCGATCAGAATTTGTTAACCATTCCATGGCAGCCTCCAAATCAGGCAACGACTGGATCCGTATCGCGTAACTGGATCTCAATGACCTTGCGGCGGCGGAAAAGGGGATAAATATGCGGGTTCTACTGATCGAGGATGACAGCGCCACAGCGCAGAGCATCGAATTGATGCTGAAGTCCGAAAGCTTCAACGTGTACACCACGGATCTGGGTGAAGAGGGCGTCGATCTCGGCAAACTTTACGACTACGACATCATTCTGCTCGATCTCAATCTGCCGGACATGTCCGGATACGAGGTCCTGCGGACTTTGCGGCTGTCCAAGGTCAAGACACCGATCCTGATCCTCTCCGGCATGGCCGGCATCGAGGACAAGGTTCGCGGTCTCGGATTTGGCGCCGACGACTACATGACCAAGCCGTTCCACAAGGACGAACTGGTGGCGCGCATTCACGCCATCGTCCGGCGCTCCAAGGGTCACGCCCAGTCGGTCATCACCACCGGCGACCTGGTGGTCAATCTCGACGCCAAGACCGTCGAAGTCGGATCGCAGCGCGTTCACCTGACCGGCAAGGAATACCAGATGCTGGAACTGCTTTCGCTCCGCAAGGGCACGACGCTGACCAAGGAAATGTTCCTCAACCATCTCTATGGCGGGATGGACGAACCGGAACTCAAGATCATCGACGTCTTCATCTGCAAGCTCAGGAAGAAGCTCGCGACCTCGGCCGGCGGAAAGAACTACATCGAAACGGTCTGGGGCCGCGGCTATGTGCTGCGCGAACCGGACGAGAGAGACATTCTCGAAAGCGCCTGAGCCTCCCCCCTCTTCCGCTAAACCCATGAAAAACCCGCCATGATCGGCGGGTTTTTGCTGTCCGGATGGATCAGGGCGAAGGCGTCGCGTCAGGCCGCGACCGCGTGCGGGGCGAAGGCGTCGGTCAGGCTGCGACGGTCGAACGGCTTGAGCAGGAAATCGTCGGCGCCGGCGCGCTTGCCCGCCATCATCTGCTTGAATTCCTTTTCGATCATCAGATAATGGATGCGCACATTCTTGCCGCCGTTCATCTGCCGCACCGAGGAAATCAGGTCGAGGGCGCCGGTCATGCCGGCATCGACGCACAGGACGTCGGGCAGCTGCGCATCGCACATGATCATGGCTTCGCCGGCATTGGATGCCTCGATGACCAGATAGTCGAGCCCGGTCAGGATGCGTTTGGCGACCTTGCAGATCACGGCTGAATCATCGGCGATCATGAAGCGGCGCATGGCGGCTCTCCTTTGGCTTCTTCCCGGCGAATCCGGAGGCGGATCCGTCATTGTTGAAAGAAGCTTACATCAGGGGAGCGAACAAACCGTAATCAGACAGGCTTAACGGAGCGTTTCCGGCGAGTGACGCGTCAGGCCGCAGCCGTGCGTTGCGCCGAAAACACCACCTCGTCGGCATTGGCCGAGCACGACAGGGTCATTCCGGCCTCATCGGCCAGCAGCACGGTGTAGTAGGGCTGGATCGAATGGGCGTCGACCGCCTCGTCGAGCTTTCCCGAATGGATCTCGAGGAACTTGGGCGGCACCCGCACCATGCGGCCCTTGCAGACCAGTCGGAAGCGGGGATCGGTTTCCGGCGTTTCCAGCGTCACGTCGATCTCGCCGCCGCGCGGGATGGCGCCGTAGGCCACGAGAAACAGGTTGAGCAGCAGTTTGACCTGGTTCTTGGGGATGATGGCGCGCGGGCCGCTCCATCTGACTTCGGTCTTCTTGTCGGCGGACACATAGTCGATCACGGCCTTCTCGGCCTCCCCGGTATCGATGGAGGCGCCAACCGATCCGGATGCGCCGAAGGCGAGACGGGCGAATTTAAGCCTGACCGAGGCATTGAGCGCGCTGGTGCGAATGAGGTCCATCGCATCGGCATCGGCGCCACCTTCGTCGAGCAGTTCCAGCCCGTTGTTGATCGCGCCCACCGGAGAAATGATATCGTGGCACACCCGGCTGCACAGAAGTGCGGCAAGGTCCGGCCCCGCCAGCGTCAGATTATGGTTCTTCGACATCGAATTCTCCTCTTTGCCCGCGGGCCGAATCAGCTGGATAGAAAAATCGCACCGGGTGCCGGCATTCGCAAGCGCTGTCGGCCTTAAGTTCGCTTCCTGGCCCGGCGCCAGTTAACGCTTTGATCGTTTCGCCCTAAAGACACCACATTTGGTAAACTGCTTATTAAGATCGACACGCCACAATGGGATCACTGTTCCCTGCGGTATCACCCGTCCCATCAAAGGAGTGGACCCTATGATCGCGTCCCGCTTTCACCTTCATGCCTTTGCTTCGTTCGTCCTGGCCCTGCTTGTCATGGCCGGAACCCTGCCCGAAGCCCGCGCGCAGGCGGCGAACTCCTCGCAATACACCGCCCAGGAAATCGTCGATGCCGGCCACGGCTTTTTCGGCTCGACCTCGGGCGGACTGGCCAAGGTGGTCGAGAAGGCCTTCCAGTCCTATGGCCTGCCCAACGGCTACATCCTCGGCCAGGAGGCCTCCGGCGCGCTTATTGGCGGCCTGACCTACGGCGAAGGCGAACTGTTCACCAAGAACGCCGGGCAGCACGAGGTCTTCTGGCAGGGCCCGTCGCTCGGCTGGGATTATGGTGGCAATGGCAACCGCACCATGATGCTGGTCTATAATCTTCCCAGCGTCGAGGGCGTCTATGGCCGCTTTGGCGGCGTCTCCGGCTCGGCCTATGTGATTGCAGGCCTCGGAATGACCGTGCTCAAGCGCGAAGGCGTGCTGGTGGTGCCGATCCGCACCGGCGTCGGCGCGCGGCTGGGCGTCAATATCGGCTATCTGAAGATGACGCCTTCGCCGACCTGGAACCCGTTCTGACGCTGCGATCCTGACAGGAGATCCATTCGGTCGGCGCGAACCGCCCCGAAAGGTCCATCCCCTGCGGCTTGCGGCGAAGAAGTGTCGCCCGATTTACTGTCGCAGAGCCTGATCTCTTCCCCGTTCTGGCTTGCCGATACCTTTTGGCCATGCTTAAAGCTCTTCCAGCTTTCGCCGGGTTCAACGCGCGGACCCCGCACCTGAGACGATGGATTCCAAGTGATCGAGTTTGTCCTGCTATTTGCACTGGGTTTTCTCGCGGCCGCGCTGGTCGCGCTGATCGTCGCGCCGGTCATTCAGCGCCGGGTGGTGACCTTGACCGAGCGGCGCATCCGCGCCAGCGTTCCCCTGTCGGTCGCCGAAATCCGCGCCGAGAAGGACATGGCAAGGGCCGCCTTCGCCGCTGAAAACGCCCGCCTGTCGGTGGATCTCAAGCACAATCGCGACCTTCTCACCAACAGCGTCGCCCGCGGCGAGCGGCTGAGCACCGAACTGGTCGCGCTTCGCGCCGCAAAACTGTCCGCGGAAGGCGCGATCGAGGAGCGGGATGCCCGCATTCGCGATCTTGGCGCCGAACTGAGCGAGCGCGACGCCAGGATCACCACATTGACCGGACATTTCAACGACGCGACCAGGCTGGCCGAGGCCCGCAAGCAGGAAGTGGCCAAGCGCGATGACCAGATCAACCGTCTTGGCACGGAGATCGAGGAACTGCGCATCGATCTCGCCACGATCGATACCGAGGCGGAGAATTTCAAGGCGCAGATCAGGGAGCTTCGCGACGAACGCAACGCCCTGCGCGAGTCGCTCAAGGTGACCGAAGCCGCCAACCGGGATCTGGAACTCCGGTTGAAGAACAATGACGAGCGGCTGGCCCAGACCGAGGAAAAGCTTGTCTCGACCATCGCCGCGCTGAGCGACCGGGAAAACGCGCTGGACCGCCGGATTGCCGAGGTGGAACGGTTCCGTCAGAAAAACAAGGAACTGGCCGAGGACCTGCGGGCGGTCAGAAGCACCCTCAAGAGCACGGCGGGCGGCGTCAGGAAGACTGCCGAACCCGCCCTGGGCGCCGATGATGAGCAAGAGCCGGAGCCCGACTTGCGCCTGGTGGACAGCCCGGCGGAAGAGCGGCCGGCTCCGGCCGATACCGCCAATGGCGCCCCTTCCTTGCCCGGAAGCAGGGAGGCAGCGCTCCTCCCGGCCAAGGCGGCGGCCCCTGCGCCCGTCCCCGTGGCCGCCGCGCCCGTTCCCCTTGCCCCCGCACCTGCCCAGGCAATCCCTCAGCCTGTCCCCGCAGTTCCCGCCCGAGCGGCCGCCCCCGTGGCGCAGCAGCTCCCGGTCGCCGAGGCGGCCGACGACGACGGGATCTCGGAAGACGAGAAGATCGACCGCCTCCGCGCCCGTCAGGCAGCCCTGGTCGAGAGGCTGCTGAAGGCCGACAAATCCAAGAACGACGCCGCCTTGCGCCGCGAGATCGCCACGGTCGCCGCCATGATGGTGGAACTGACGGCGAGCCGCGAAGGCAAGGCCTCGCGTGTCCACGCCGTCCTCAAGGGCATCGAGGACCCGGTGCTGCCGGGAACCACCGAGCCGAGCCTTGCCGCCCGCGCCCGCGAAATGCTCGCCACGGGTCCCTGATCCCCCGCGTCACAGCCTGCAGGCCAGGTCAAACCCCGCCGGTGCGTCCCATCCGGCCCGCCACATGCCACAGCGCGATGCCGCTGGCTGTGGCCACATTGAGGCTGTCCATGCCCGGCGCCTGCTCGATCCGGAGCGTCTTGACCGCCTTGAGGATGTCGTCCGGCAGCCCCTCGCCTTCGGTTCCCATGAGCAGCGCCAGGCGACCGCCGGGCTGGAACGCCGACAGCGCCTGGGCACCTTGCGGCGACAGGCCGGCAATATCGAAGCCCGCTGACGCAAGCGTGCCCACGAGCTCCGCGATGCCGCCGCCGCGGCAGAACGGGACCCTCAGCGCCGCGCCCACCGAGACCCTTATCGCCTTGCGGTAGAGCGGGTCGCAGCAGGAAGCGTCGAGCACGACGCCATCGGCGCCGAAGACGCCGGCATTGCGAAAGATGCCGCCGATATTGTCGTGATTGGCGATGCTGCAGGCCACGACCAGCAGCGCCCGCTCGGGCATGTGCCCCAGGAAATCCGGGAGCGAAGGGGCGGGCACGTGCCGTCCGACGGCCAGGATGCCGCGATGCATCGCGAACCCCACCGCGGCGTCGAGCACCTCGCGTCCCGCCACATAGACCGGGCAGGCCCCGCCCATCCGGGCGAGCAGGTCGCCCACGCCCTCGACCCGGTTCTCGAGGATCAGCGCCTTTTCGAGCACGAACCGGCCTTGGCCCGCTTCCGCATCCATGAGCGCCTGAAGCACCACCCGGCCCTCGGCGATGAACCGGTCGCCGCGCCCGGCAAGGTCCCTGTCGCGCATCGAGGTGAACTCGGCGATGCGGACGTCAGCGGGGTCCTCGATCCGGATCAGGCGCCCCGCCATGATCAGCGGCTGATCACGACGACATCGGCAACGATGCGGCCGAGCGACACATCGTGAATGATGAGCCGCCTTGAGCCATCTTCCGCGCGGCCGAAGAAGCCGACGCGGGCGCCGTCGAGCGACACGCTTTCGATGACGAATCCCGCCGGAAGTGCCGCCACGGCTTCGAGTGGCGCGTCCGACGGCACGGTCATCGCTGACCCGGCGACGAGGCCGCCATCGGCCGGCGCCACATCGCGCTGCGTGAATTTATAGACAATTGCCCCAAGCACGGCCATAAGACCGATGAACATGACGCCGATCGACACGGCCAGAAGCCGCACCATCTTGCGCCGGACCTTTTCCATTTCGGGATCAAGCGGCTTCTCGTCGAGATCGTCGTCACTGACTTTCGTCATTTCCATTCCTTGCCGGGCGGACCCTTAAATTGAAGAATTCGACCCCGTTTACCGAAGCCGAGCCGCAGAGGGAAGCCCACTCGGCAGGATCAGACGACCTGGACCGGGAGATCCTGATCGCGGGCGAGGACGCGGGCGGCAGGCTCGACGCCTGGCTGGCCGCCGAACTCGAGCCCGACGTGTCGCGCAGCCGCCTCAAGGCGCTGATCGAGGCGGGCGCGGTCACGGTCAACGGCGTGGCGGCCAAACAGGCCAAGCACAAGATCCATCCCGGCGACCGGGTGGAGCTGACCATCCCCGAGCCCGAGGATGCCGAGCCCGAGGGCGAGGATATCCCGCTCGAGATCCTCTACGAGGATGACGACCTGATCGTGCTCAACAAGCAGGCCGGACTCGTCGTCCATCCGGGCGCCGGCAACTGGACCGGGACGCTCGTCAACGCGCTGATCCACCATTGCGGCGACAGCCTGTCGGGCATCGGCGGGGTCAAGCGACCGGGCATCGTCCACCGGCTCGACCGCGACACCACCGGGGTGATGGTGGTGGCCAAGAACGACCATGCCCATCGCCATCTCTCCGAACAATTCGCCGACCACGGCCTGACCGGACCGCTGGAGCGCGCCTACCAGGCCATCGTCTGGGGCAAGCCGGACGGCCTCAAGGGCACCATCAATGCGAGCCTGGGCCGCGCCCGCGACCGCATCCGCCGCGCCGTGCGCACCGACGGCGGCGACGATGTGCGGCACGCGGTCACCCACTATCTCGTGGTGGAGCGCTATGAGGAAAAGCCCGACGGCAGCTGCGCCGCCTCGCTGGTCGAATGCCGGCTGGAGACCGGCCGCACCCACCAGATCAGGGTTCACATGGCCCATATCGGCCATCCGCTGATCGGCGACGCCGATTATGGCGGCGCCTTCCGCACCAAGGCCAACCGCCTGCCCGACGGGCTGCGCGACCTCGTCAACGCCTTCCCGCGCCAGGCGCTGCATGCGTTTCTGCTGGTGTTCGAGCACCCCTCGACCGGCGAGACGCTGCGCTTTGAAGCGCCCCTTCCCGCCGACATGGAAGAGCTGCGCGCCGCGCTCGCAAGACTGTAAGACCCGCCATCACGCGAGCGTGATGGCGGGTCCATCTTGATACCGGGTTTGGCCACAATTACATGGGATACGCGTTAGGCTCGGATGCGATGATCGGTCCGGGCCTCAAGGCTTGCCGCAAGGAAGCCGGAATTCGGGATCAGGGGGTGCTATCATGGCCCAAACAAGTCTGCCGTCCATTTCAGCCGGCGAGAACGGTCTCAACCGCTATCTCGCCGAAATCCGCCGGTTCCCGATGCTGGAGCCGCAGGAAGAATACATGCTGGCCAAGCGGTTCCTCGAGCACGAGGACACCAAGGCCGCCCACAAGCTCGTCACAAGCCATCTCCGACTGGTCGCCAAGATCGCCATGGGCTATCGCGGCTACGGCCTGCCGATCGGCGAAGTCATTTCCGAAGGAAATGTCGGCCTGATGCAGGCGGTCAAGAAATTCGACCCCGAGCGCGGTTTCCGGCTCGCCACCTACGCCATGTGGTGGATCAAGGCCTCGATCCAGGAATACATCCTGCGCTCGTGGAGCCTGGTCAAGATGGGCACCACCGCAAACCAGAAGCGGCTGTTCTTCAACCTGCGCAAGGTCAAGAGCCGCATCCAGGCCGTCGACGACGGCGACCTGCGCCCCGACCAGGTGGCCGAGATCGCCACAAAGCTCAACGTGTCGGAAGAAGAAGTGATCTCGATGAACCGGCGGCTTGCCGGCGACGCCTCGCTCAACGCGCCGATCAAGGCCGGTGAAGGCGAATCCGGCCAGTGGCAGGACTGGCTGGTCGATGATTCCGACAGCCAGGAAGACATGCTGGTCGAACAGGACGAGCTCGAGACCCGGCGCTCCATGCTGCAGGGTGCGCTGGCCGTGCTCAACGAGCGCGAACGCCGCATCTTCGAAGCCAGGCGCCTGCGCGACGACCCGATCACGCTCGAGGATCTCTCCAGCGAATTCGACATCAGCCGCGAGCGCGTGCGCCAGATCGAGGTGCGCGCCTTCGAGAAGGTCCAGGACGCGGTGCAGAAAGCAGCAGCCGCCCGCGACAAGGCGCTGGTCACCGTCGGCGACTGAGCGCCGGTCAGCGGAACAATCCGGACCCCGGAGGCGGCGACGCTTCCGGGTTTTTTTTGGGGGCGGGGTTTTTGTGGGCGGGGTCTGGTGGGGCATATGCACCACGCCCTGGTTTCTCGTGCTCCGCAGAGCCTCTCCGCTTTCGTCATCCCAAATCCCCCAGCTTCATCCCAAATCCCTCCGCCTTCGTCATCCCCGGCCCCCGAGCCGGGGATCCATTCCGTGATCTCTCCCCCCCTGCAATGCGCGGATGGATCACGGAATGGATCCTAGGGTCGGGGCCCTAGGATGACGACGGTGGGCGTTTGGCCGGTCACACACCCCACACCAAAACCCCGCGCGCGAAAAACTTCGCCGTCGGTTTGGGGCAGTCGTCTCGTCCGGAACAGCCGGACTGTGGGGCGCGGGCGAAAGGCCCGGTGGTGGCATGCGAGAGTTGGGTTTGGCGCGTCTCACCCGCGCCCCCCCGATGAGGGACACCCGCGCCTTCCGGGCGCGGATTGGCTCTCCTTCCCGCGAAGCTCGACTCGAGCCCTGGGCGGTTTCGTCATGTTCGGCCCTTCGGAGTCCGAACCCGCCCTCTCCCACCCGCGCCCGCGGGAAACCCATGGGACGCGGCAGGGACGTGTCAGGCAGGCGTTTGCGGTGACGCTGCCTCCGTGGAAGGCCGGCCGGCCACGCCACGACTGCGGATCAAACGCCTCCGGCTCCAGGCTCTGCAACGGGTTTCGCTGCGCGACCCTCGAACCGGTTCCAGCTTTCTCGCCGGAGGCCCTTGCCGCAATCCACCTCGATCCGGCAGGCCCCCGCACGTCGGCCGGGGTGTTCGCTTCGCAAGCTGCCGGCCCACGGGTACGGCCCCCGCGCGCCAGAACTCACCGCCTCCCGCCGGCCCGGGCTCCGTAGGCCCCGGCCATCCGTTGGAGCGGAAGGTGAGACGAGTATCGCATGGGGTGAAAGGATGGGGAAAATAATGAGGGGAATTTTTTGGGGCTTGGGGGTTTGTGCCGGGACCGCTATGAACCTTGTTGCGCAATTTTAACTACAGAAGATGAAAGAGATTCAATTCACGCACAGCAGTCCCCGGGAACGGCACAAGACCCTTCGCCCGGCCTGAAAAGGCTCGGGGAGCGGGCCGAGCTTCGAAACTGGTGATAGCGGGCAGGTCAACGGTAAAGGTTTGCACACAGGGTCAGATCCAGGCGGGTTGGGACGCGTTTGCTCTCCCGTAACTTCATTAACAAATTTAATAGAGCCATTCTGACGTTCTGCTAGAACTGGCGTCGAGAGGCTCGCGAACCGCTTGCCACCATGGAAGGCTTCGTCAACAAATGTCCACGCTTGTTCAACCTCTGGCTGAACCCGACCCCATCCTTCAGGAGGGCGGCGAATGTGGCGCGCTGATGCGCGCCATGGACTGGTCATCGAACCCGCTTGGAGAGCCGTCCAACTGGCCGCCGGAACTGCGCGTGATCGTCGGGATCGCGCTCGGTTCAACCCAGCCCATGTTCATCGTCTGGGGACCGGAGCGGATCACGCTCTACAATGACAGCTACGCCAGGATCTGCGGAAGCCGGCATCCCGCGGGCATGGGACAGCCCTTCCACGAATTGTGGTTCGACATCTGGGACCAGATCGATCCGATCGTGACCGACGCCTACAACGGCATCAGCACCTCGATGGACGACATAGAGCTGATCATGCATCGCAACGGATATCCCGAGGAAACGCACTTCGCGTTTTCCTACTCGCCGATCCGCGGCAGTTCGGGCGAGGTACTGGGCATGTTCTGCCCCTGCGTCGAGACAACGAACCAGGTGATGCTGCAGCGCCGGCTCGAACGGGAACGGGGCCACATGCGCCACGTCTTCGAGATGGCCCTCGGGGCCGTTGCGATCCTGAGCGGGCCGCAGCACGTCTTCACCTTCGCCAACAACGAGTACCAGATGCTGGTCGGACACCGTGCCGTGGTCGGGCAGAGCGTTGCCGAGGCGCTGGCGGAGGTGGTTGATCAGGGCTTCGTGACGCTGCTCGACACCGTGCTCGCCACAGGGGAGACCTATATCGGCCGCGGCGTGGAGATCGGCCTTCAACGCACCCCGGGCGGCCCGGTTGACACGCGCATTGTCGATTTCGCCTATCACGCGATCAGGGGACCGGACGGGAAGGCGGACGGTATCTTCGTTCAGGCGCTCGACATCACAGAACGCGCCGACGCCGAGCGCCAGCAGCAGGTGCTCAATATCGAGCTCGCGCACCGGATGAAGAACCAGCTCTCGGTGATCCAGGCGGTCGCCAACCAGACATTTCGGTCCGCCAGGGACATCCACGAGGCCAAGGAGTCCCTGATCCAGAGGATTTCCGTCCTCGCCCGTGCCCAGGAGGTGCTGTTCTCCGGAACGGCCGACCCCGCGACCGTGGAGGCCATCGTCAAGGAAGTGGTCTCGCTGCATGACAGCACCATCGACGGGAGATTTCGCATCAGCGGACCCGAGCTGCTGGTCGGACCGCGCGCAACCCTGTCGCTGTCGCTGATGCTGCACGAACTGTCGACGAACGCCGCCAAATACGGCGCGCTGTCGGGGGAGACGGGCCTTGTGAGCGTCGCCTGGCGGGTGGACCAGACCGCCGAGGGCGAAAAGTTCGTTCTCCAATGGGACGAGTCGGGCGGCCCCAGCGTCTCGGTCCCGACCCATACCGGCTCGGGAACCAGGCTTCTCCAGGCAGGCGTGTCGAGCGCCCGGTTCTGCCAGGTCGAACTGTCCTACGAGCCCACGGGCGCCCGGTGCACGATCCGGGTGGACATGGACGGGATGCGGATCTAGCCCCGCGCGATCGGGCGCGGCGGGGATGTCCTTCTGACCCCCGCAAGGGAATGCGCACGACTGGCCGTCAACCCCTTCTCCCGGCTCGAAAATTCAACCTTTTGAAAGGCCGCCTTTCCTGGCGAGGGATCAGCTTTCCCCCTTCCGCGACGTCGCAATCGGCGCCAACAGGTGCTCTTTGGACGTGCCGGGGAATCGACCTCGCCGCTTTATTTCCCCGTGATCCCGGATACGTGCTACAAAAGCAATGGATCGGTCTGGTGCAGACGCCATCACGATCTCGTCCGTGCCAGGGATGGCTTTCGCAACGCGAGCCTCTGGTCGAAAGGGCACATAATGAATCAATCGCAGCTTCAAGACTCGCTCGGCCTGACCAAAGCGATCATTGCCTCCTCCACCGCGCCAGTCCTGCTCCTCGACGGCAAACTGTCGGTCATCGCGGCCAGCGCCTCATTCTCCGATGCCTTCATGATCGACGCCACCGCCATCGCGACCAAGACATTCTCCGAACTCGGCGACGGCGAATGGAGCGGCGCGCAGCTATCTGCCTTGCTGGAAGCGACGGCGGCAGGCATGGCCGATGTGCAGGGCTACGAAATGGATCTGAAGCGGAGCGGTCAGCCGACACGGCGGGTCGTCATCTCGGCGCAAAAGCTTGACTACTCGGACGCATCGGATGTCCGGCTGCTCCTGACGATCGCCGACGTGACGGATGCGCGCATCGCCGACAAGGTGAAAGCCGGCCTGCTGCAGGACAACGCGATCCTGCTTCAGGAAGTGCAGCACCGTGTCGCCAACAGCCTGCAGATCATCGCCAGCATCCTGTTGCAGAGCGCTCGAAAGGTGCAGTCCGAGGAAACACGCACGCATCTGAGATCCGCGCACAGCCGGGTGATGTCCATCGCCGCCGTCCAGCAGCAACTTGCCGCCAGCAGCGACCATGACGTGGAACTGCGCAGCTATTTCGAACAGCTGTGCAAGAGCCTCGGCGCGTCCATGATCAGCGATCCCGACAAGCTCTCGATCTCGGTCAATGTGGACAAGACCGTGACCAATGCCAACATTTCCATCAGCCTCGGCCTGGTCGTGACGGAACTTGTCATCAATGCACTCAAGCATGCCTTCCCCAATGAACGCAGCGGGACGATCACCGTCGACTATCACTCCGACAAGAACGACTGGACCCTTGTGGTGAGTGACGACGGCGTGGGCATGCCCGAGGATGCCAATGCCGCCATACCCGGCCTGGGGACGGGCATTGTCGAGGCCCTGAGCCGGAACCTGCAGGCGGTCATCGCGGTGTCGGATGCGAAGCCGGGAACCAGGATCACGATTTGCCACCGGGACGATGCGGAGATCGACGACACTCTGGAAGCGGCATGACCTCGCGCATGGCACACATCCAGACTTGCCCGCACCGCTTGATCCTGGGACTGGGGAACCATTCACCGTCCTGCAAGTTGAGTGGATTAAGGCTCCACGGTAGGCAAAGACACGAAACTCGGTTACGGGCCTAAGAGCGAGTAGACACTCCATGGACAATCAACGTATTTCCGTCCTTGTTGTCGAGGATGAGGTCCTGATCAGGATGAGCATGGTCGACGAACTGGAGGATGCCGGATTTACGGTGTTCGTGGCCTCGAACGCCGACCAGGCGATCGAGATGCTGATCGCCAACAGCGCGATCGAAGTGATGTTCACCGATGTCGACATGCCGGGCGGCATCGATGGCCTCAAGCTCGCCGCCTCGGTTCGGGACCGGTGGCCTCCGATCAAGATCATCGTGACGTCGGGCCATCGCCAGATCGACGTCAAGGCCCTACCCGTGGAAGCCCGGTTCGTGATCAAGCCCTACGACCCGATGGCCATCATCCGGTCCATTCGGGAAATGACGGCGAACTGAAGCACAGGTTGTTCCGGGCCGGCCGTTTCGTCCTTGACGCCTTGGGGCGATGCGCGCCCCGGGTCCCTCACTGCCCGGGCTCGGCCCTTGCCCACGCATCCAGCGCCTGGTTGAAGACCTCGGTGCCGCTCGCGCCCTTTTCCAGCGTGATCAGGGCCTGGCGGCCGTTGGCGTAGACCACCGGGATGTCGATCCAGTTGCGCTGGCGCATCAGGTCGTTGTTGGCGTTGCGGGCCTCGGCCAGATCGTTGAGCGCCACCATGTAGAAGTCCTGGGTGATCTTGGCGGGCACCGCGATCAGCGGATTGCCCTGGTCGGCCTCGGTCTGCTTCATGGCGATGCGCTGCAGCTGGTCGATCGAGCCGCCTTCGAAATCGGGCGGCAGCGCGAACACCATCTCGATGATGTGGCTGGCGGGCAGAGACGGGTCGGTGTTGCGCTTGATGGTGATCAGCGCCGAAAGGCCCTTGTCGGGATTGTTGATCTCGCCGCGAATCACCTGCTCGTCGGGACCGTCGCCGGAGGGCTCGCTGACCAGCGTCCAGACCACCGTGCCTTCCTTGACCTCGAGCGACTGCTGGCCCAGGCGTTCCTCGTAGAGGATCATCTTCTGGGTCACCCCGAGCGGCTGCGCGGCGGGGGCCGTGGCGCCTTCGGGGGCGACCGGAGCATCGGTGGCGGCATCATCGGCAGCAGGGTCCTCGGCCGCGCCTTCATCGGTGAGTTCGGCCACCGAGCGGCCCTCCACCGTGTCGTCGACGGCCGGACCTGGGGCCGGTCCGGCATCGATCTCGCTGCCGTCGGGATTGAGCCGCTGGGTGAACTTGGCGTCATCCCCGGCCGGCGCGACGGCGGCGGAAGGCTCCAGGGAGCCGGGCTCTTCGCCAGCCGGCTCGGGAGCGACAGAAGCGGTTTCCGTCGCCGCGGGCGCATCCTCCTGGGCCACCGGCGTATCGACCGCGCCCGGGCTGAACATGGCGCTGATGCTGTCCTTGTAACTCCATCCGGCGAAGGCGGCGACGCCCAGGAGCAGCAGCACGACGACGAGTGCCGCGATGGCGCCCTTGCCGGCGCCGCGCCCTGAAGCCGCCGGCGCGCGGGTCCGGGACGCCTTTTCCGGCCGTGGGGGTGCCTGGCTGAGGCCGAAGGCCTCGTCATGGGCGTCGCCGACGAGATCGAACGGGCGCGCCGCGGGTTCGGGGGACAGCGGGGCTTCCGCCGGGGCCTGGGGCTGGAACCGGGGCTGGGGCTCGAGCCGCGGCTCGGCCGGAACGGTGTCCGCGGGCCGGGGGACGATCCTGTCGCGCCACGATGGAACGGGGGCTGCGGCGGCCCCTGTGGCGGGAAACGGCGCGGGGTCGCGGGCGGGAGCCGGCGGCGGCGCAGAGGGCGGCACGACAGGCGCGGCCAGAACCGGGCTCTTCTCAACCATGGATTCGAGCTCGGCCATCAGCGCGTCGGTCTCGTCGGCATCGGCGGGAAGCGCCTCTGCGTGCTCGCTCTCGACGTCCTGGATGGCAAGGTCGAGCTTGTCGAGCTGGCGCGCGATCACCTCGTCGGAGGGTTGCGGATTGATCGCCTCAAGCTGCCGGCGGATGGCGGCGCGGGCCTTGGAATAGACCTTGCTCCGGTTCTCCGGAGTATTCTCCGAAAGGTTGTCCACTGCCTTCCGGATGACTGCTACAAAATCCGCCATGTTTCGTCCTGGTTCAATCCCGTTGAGCGCAGCATCGCCGCGTTGCGCCAACCTACTGCATTATTCCCCAAATCGGAATCGATTTAGGCACAAATTGCACAGCACTTCAAAGCAGGAAAGCGCCGTTGCGTGCTTTAACACACGCACGGCGCCCGGCAATGCCGCCGATCCCGCCCGCGATATGCAGGGGGCGCAGGAGGGGCTGTCCCCATAGAACGCCCGGAGGCCCGGTATCGTTCATTTCCTTGACGACAAAACGCGCTGCAGCGTCCCCTGACAGGATGCAGGCATGGTTTTGTTCAAATCAAGTCCTGTGCACGCGACCTGCATCAGTCCTCGAACGGGTCGGTCACCAGGATCGTGTCGTCGCGCTCGGGGCTGGTCGACAGAAGCGCCACCGGCGCGCCGATCAGCTCCTCGATGCGGCGGACATATTTGATCGCCTGGGCGGGAAGATCGGCCCAGCTGCGGGCGCCGACCGACGTGCCCTTCCAGCCCTCGATGCTCTCGTAGACCGGCGTGACGCGGGCCTGCGCGCCCTGGCTTGCGGGCAGATGATCGATGCGCGCGCCGTCTAGCTCGTAGCCGACGCAGATCTTGAGCTCGTCGAGCCCGTCGAGCACGTCGAGCTTGGTGAGCGCGATGCCGGTGATGCCGTTGACGGCGACGGCCTGCCTGACCAGCGCCGCGTCGAACCAGCCGCAGCGGCGCTTGCGGCCGGTCACGGTGCCGAATTCATGGCCGCGCTCGCCCAGGAACTGGCCGATCTCGTCGAACAGCTCGGTCGGGAACGGGCCCTCGCCGACGCGCGTGGTGTAGGCCTTGGTGATGCCGAGCACGTAGCTCAAGGACCCCGGCCCCAGCCCCGAGCCGGCGGCGGCCTGGCCGGCCACCGTGTTGGACGAGGTCACGAAGGGATAGGTGCCGTGGTCGACATCGAGCAGCGTGCCCTGCGCGCCCTCGAACAGGATCCGCGCGCCGGCGCGGCGGTGCTTGTCCAGAAGCAGCCACACGGTCTCGCGGAACGGCAAGATGCGGTCCGCGACCGAGGTCAGCTCCTCAAGGATCGTCTCGACCGAGATTTCCGGCTGGCCGAGGCCGCGGCGCAGCGCATTGTGGTGGGTCAAAAGCCGGTCGACCTTGGCGGGCAGCGTCTCGAGATTGGCGAGATCCATGATGCGGATGGCGCGGCGGCCGACCTTGTCCTCGTAGGCGGGGCCGATGCCGCGGCGGGTGGTGCCGATCTTGGTGCCGGAATTGGACGCCGCGTCCTCGCGCAGCCCGTCGAGTTCGCGGTGGAGCGACAGAATCAGCGTGGCGTTGTCGGCGATGCGCAGATTCTCGGCATTGACGACGACGCCTTGCGTGGCGAGCCGGTCGATCTCGCTCACCAGCGCATGCGGGTCGATGACGACGCCGTTGCCGATGACGGCGAGCTTGCCGGGGCGCACGACGCCGGAGGGCAGCAGCGAGAGCTTGTAGCTCACGCCGTCGATGACCAGCGTGTGGCCGGCATTGTGGCCGCCCTGGAAACGCACGACCACGTCGGCGCGCTCGGACAGCCAGTCGACGATCTTGCCCTTCCCCTCGTCGCCCCACTGCGACCCGATGACGACTACGTTGGCCATGACTTCCCCTTGGCTAGGACCGCGCGTGAGCCGGCCCGCAAAACAAAACCCGCGCATGCATACAGACTCGGGTTATCAAAATCGACCCTTCAGCGGGCCGACGCGGCTTTTTTACGTGACAATCCTGTGTCTTCTGGCCAAACAGGGGGTGAAGCGGCCGGGTGCGGGGCCGCACCGGCGCCCAAGCGCCCCCAGAACCCGCCGCACGACACCCCGAACTCCGGACTTTCCGCCTTGATCCTTCGCGCCCCCGCCCTTCGCGCCTATCTGTTCCTGACGATCACCGCGCTGTCCTGGGGCGCCAATGCGGTGGCGGGCAAGATGGCGGTGGGCCACATCTCGCCGATGCTGCTCACTTCGGTGCGCTGGGGGCTGGCGCTGCTGATTCTCTTGACCTTCACCCTGCCCCAGCTCCGCCGCGACCGGGAGACGATCCGCGCCAACCTGCCTCTCCTCATCTGCTACGGCATGTTCGGCTTCGCCTTCTTCAACATCCTGCTCTACTCAGCCTTGGAATACACCACCGCGATCAACGTCGCCATCGAGCAGGCGGGCATGCCGATGGTGATCTTTCTCGCCAATTTCCTCTTGTTCCGCATCCGCACCACGCCGGCCCAGATCGCGGGCTTCGCGCTGACGGTGGCGGGCGTCGCCATCACCGCTTCAGGCGGTAGCCTCGCCCGCCTGATCGGGCTCGAGCTCAACCAGGGCGACGCGCTGATGCTGCTGGCCGTGTTCTGCTATGGCGGCTACAGCGTGGCGCTGCGCTACAAGCCGGTGCTGCACTGGCAGAGCATGATCACGGTGATGGCCGCCGCGGCCTTCGCGACCTCGCTGCCCTTCACCGCCTTCGAGATCGCCCGCGACAGCGTGATCTGGCCCGACACGCGCGGCTGGCTGGTCGCAGCCTTCACCGCCATCTTCCCCTCGCTCATCTCCCAGGTGCTGTTCATCAAGGGCAACGAGCTGATCGGCTCCAACCGCGCCGGCATCTTCATCAACCTGGTGCCGATCTTCGGCACGATCCTCTCGGTGATGATCCTGGGGGAGGTGCTGCACGTGTATCATGTGGTGGCGCTGGGGCTGGTGCTGGGGGGGATTTGGTTGGCGGAGCGGCGGGGGTGATTGGCGTGGGGACCAATCTTCATTTGGGGAAGGTAAGGATTTGTGGCAGTTTTGCGCGCCTTCTCGTCATCGAAGCTGCTCCCAAGTACCCCCGAAAGGAGACCACTCGCGCCCGCTTGCCCAGCCAACTGAGCAAATCTCCAAAGTGAAGAATTGTAGCCTACCGGACACGAGCATTGTAAACTGACGTATCAGACATTACTCTGCGTCGGGACCAACCTTTACGAGGTTCTGATCGAACCAGAACAGATAGATACTAGGCGATGATGGATAAACGTCGAGTTCCTCGAAAAGACACTCACGGTCTGACATTTCTGCAAGCTGCCGAGCAGATTTTGAGGTATTCAAAGAGACCGATGACCGCCTCTGAATTAGTGTCAAATGCTATAGCAGAGGGAGTGCTGCGAACCGCAGGAAAGACCCCGACGAAAACCATGAACGCCCGTTTGGCTACTGATATCTTACGGCGTAAGCTAAATTCCCCTTTCCTCCGACTGGATTCAGGCCTATTCGCACTGCGCGAATGGTCGGAAAGCCAAACAGAATATATTGCACCACGGCGCCAAATCGCTCTTTTTGACGAGGACATTTTAGTTTTTAATAGAAGCTTACTTCGAGATTTTGTTCCGAGTGATGGACTGACATCATCTTCAGTCGACCATCACGGACTTATTTCTTCTTGCTATAGTATGCGACGACGATTAGCGGAGGAAAACACGAACGTAATTCAATTGGTATCTTTATATGTAGTACGATATCGCGACCGATACTACACCTATAAGCGATCCAAGAGACTGCCGGAAGCGCGACTCCATCACACTTATTCGGTAGCGTTCGGTGGCCATCTAAACCCCGATGACATAATGCCATTGTTTCGTTTTTCTGATCCAGATCAGGCAATCAGCTTGATTGATCGGGAATTAAATGAAGAACTGCGGTTAGGAATGAAGCCGGAGCGCATGGAATTTGTCGGATTGCTGTATGATCCACGCTCAGAGGTCAGCCTTCAGCACGTAGGGATAGTTTTCAGTGTATTTGCCGCTAATGAGTCTGTAGAGGTAGGAGAGCGGGGCTTCCTGACAGATCTCCGTTTAGAGACAAGAACTGAGGTCATGTCTAGAATTAGCGATTTTGAAAACTGGTCCGAATTTTTGATGAGATCCGGGCGTGTTTGATTCAATATTTGGCAAGATTGATCCGTTCGCCGCTGCTGTTATATCTTCAGTTGTAGCGGCAGCACTAATTGCCTCATTAAATATTTTATTTGGTTTCGGACAAAAATACTTTTCGGAACAACGGTACCGTGCCTATATCCCTTGGTGGTTGCGGCTAACTCTAGTAATAGCCGCGTCCTTTGGCGTTGCGTGCTTACTGTTTCCTGGCCAATGGATCGAGGCAGCAGCCGGCGTGTGTTTTGTTGGGCTTGTTGCGTGCCTTTTCAAGCTATTTAAACTCTCTCGAATTGGCGTATATGATTTTGATGTGTCCGTTAGGACAGGCTTCAATTACAAGTCTGCACTCAAAGCCGCCAGGCGTGATATCGCCTTTCTTGGAACAGGCGCATCGAAACTTACTTCCTCGGAAGAATTTGAGGCTGCTATAGAGCGCTGTCAAGCGGGAGTTCCAAATCGCTTTTTGCTAATTCATCCCAATAGTCCAGTACTTCGTGCGGCAGCCCGACAGTATGGCGTATCTGATGATGACTACTCGTTAAAAGTGCAAACTTCAATTGAAAAGCTAGCTCGCCTAGCTTCAAGTCGCGGATTTAAGATCGAGGTGCGATTTCAAGACGCCGAGCGCGAAGATGATCTTGAATCCTTTCGACTAATGTTCATCGACGACAGTGTTTGTTTGTTTAGCTTCAATGCATATGGCAGGGGCGACGGGAGCGCCTTGCCCCAACTGATCGTTCAATCGAGGTCGCGGCCTGAGGTTGAGAGGGCACTTTACTACGGGCTGCGACGCTATTTTGACCGTCGATGGGCCACGGCTAAGCCATGGAACATTGACGATTTTTTGGGGAAGAAGAAACGATGAATATGGAGAGCGCCGGCTGTGGAAGAAAGCTATCGTACAGTGTATTGGAAGAGGCATTAACTGAACTCAGCTCCCTTCCTGATTTCGGCGCTGATGCCGGGCTCATTGCCGGGGGAGAAGGTTATGTGATGTCTATCGACACAAGCCGTAAAATCGGTGCCGATCTCACTGTATTTGGCGAACTGGCGATTATGCATGCTCTCGGGGATATCCATGCTTCCCAAGCGGTGGGTACCAATTGTGCGGTATCGATAGGCTTGTGTGATGGCACAGTTGAGGAACTTGGCTCGATTATGGAGGGCGCCCTCTTTGCTTGTCATAAAGAGGGCATGGACATCGCAAAAGGCCACACAACAACGGGTGAACAAGAGCAGACTGTGACCTGCGCGATCGTTGGAGCCCGAATGGGTTCCTATCCAGCAGCGCGCGGTGGTTTCGTTTACCTTACCAAGCCTATGGGCGCCAGTCGTCTACTCAAGATTGCAACTGTCCATGGCCGAACCGATCTCGTGGCTCATGCATTGCAGGTTATGAGGTATTCTCATCGAGGACTGGTCGCGAGTCTGGCAAGAGAGCAGGTCATTGCATCAGATGTTTCCGGCTTTGGGCTGGCAGGCGCGCTGATTGGACTTTCACGCCGATATAGTTTTAGCTACATTTTGTCGTCCAATATTCCTCGTATCGATCACGACTATGCCAAAGTTGATATTATATGCGAGTATCAGCGAAATGCGTCTGATTTTGCGCGATATATAACGCCCATTGTTGAATATGAGATGCTGAGCATCTACGGCCAAGAGTTTTGCGGCCCGTTGGTTCTCATTGCGAGCGAAGAAGCGGCAGAGCGAATTTCTTTAGAATGCGGTATTGAACTGTTTAGGATCGGGTACACTGCCGAGGGATTTGACCCTATCAATTTAATTCGGATCGAATAAATGAGAATGGAAGTATCTTCTATCCATGGGCGGTTTCAACCCTTCCATAGGGGACATTTGGAGTATGCCTTGGCGGCGCTCGACCGCTCGGATCGCATTATTATCGGCATCACTCAACATAATAATGAATCTTTACGTTGGTCGGCCCTAGACGTCGCGAAGCATCGCAGTGAACCTGAGGCAAACCCATTCAGTTATGTCGAACGGATTGAAATCATCGAGGCGGCGTTGACATCTGAAGGTATCGATAAAAGTAGATTCTCCTTTATCCCGTTTCCCATCGAAACTCCGAATGAGCTTTCACAGTATCTCCACCGTGATGTGATCGTATATACAACAGTTTACGACGAATGGAACGAATCGAAAATAAATTTACTACGTCGTGAGGGGTACAACGTAGAAATTCTATGGAAGAGAAGTAGCAAGGACTTCGAGGGTAAGCAGGTCCGTCGGTTGATAACCGAGGGAAGACCCGAGTGGAGGAGCATGGTCCCTGAAGGCGCTATACCGATTATTGAGAAGCTGTGGTTGAGCAAGCAAACAAATATCTAGCTCCGGATTATAAATGCTGCCGATCCCGCAGCTGCGAGCGCAAACAAGACGGCAAAAGTATTGAAAACATTTTCCGCTATACCCTGATATCCCAGACGTAAGTTTTTTTCTATGAATTCGGAAGAATTTTTGTGCGCCGCGCGTGCATCAATATAGCGTTTCGGCACAAGACCTTCTTCACTCCAGTATATTGGTGATTCAGCGCGTAGATTGTGGAGACACATTATTTGCTCGATCTTTGCACGTATGCTAATTGCTTCAAGGTAGCGATTATACATACGGCGTATCGCCTTTGAAGCGTTGAAAGATATATATATCATTACAATTGAGAATATAGAGATAAATACATAGTGCACATCCAAGGTTGCGCTGTATAATCCGACAAATATACCTCCGAACGTTGTAGTGAGAAATCCTGTGTAATAATACCAAGCCTAATTGATCAGAACCCATAGGCCCATTTTCTGCGGCCGATAGACATGATCTTCCAAGGCTGGTTCTGGAGTTTTTTCCAGGAATAAGAGCAGTGGTCGACAATGTCGTCGTAGGACTTGAACACACGATTGGAGAGCCAGTTA
>NZ_JAUXOD010000107.1 GCF_030682515.1 Hoeflea sp.
GGGTCAGTCGGGCATTCTTGTGGATGTTCATTCGGAGCGATCCTGGAAAACTGTTGTGTGGTAACTCCAGTCTCCTAAATCTGCTCCGAATGGACAACCTATTGAGAGCTCACAACTAGAGCCTTGCGCGCCGCCCATCCATCGGATGCGCGGCGCTTCGGCAGCTTGAAAAGTCATTCAGGGGCAGTGTCGCTCAGATCCGTCTGAGCGCGACATTCATCAGTTGGTCAGGCGCGTGACGGACTTGGCGGCTTCCTTGCCGATGGCCGTGAAGGCCTTCAGCAGGTCATCGGCGCTCTGGGCGTCATAGTATTTGTCGATGCCCGAGGCGCAGGCTTCAAGCAGCGCCTTGCCGCGCTGCGGCGCCTGGAAGGCCACCGAGAAGATGGTCACCTTCTTGTCCTTGGCCGCCTGGCAATGTTCCTTGGTGGTCTTGTCGGCGTAGTCGTCCTTCCAAGCCTGACCGGTGTCGTGCTCGCCATCAGTCATGAAGACGATGAACTTCAGCGGATCCTTCGAGCCGTTCATGGAAAAATGCGCGTTGACCTCGCCCGAGCCGGTGACGCGGGCGACAGCATACTCCATCGCGTCGACCGAATAGGTGCCGCCTGTCGCCACCAGGGCATTGGTGAAGGTGGTGACCTGCGTCTTGTTCCAGGTGAGGTCGAACTTGTCGGCGGCGACCGTCTGGATGTTGTAGGCCACGGCGCCCATCCGGGCATATTCATTGGTCGGGTCAGACGCGACGATGTGGTTCACCAGATTGCCGACGGCTTCCTTGAGCACGTCCATCTTGGGAACGTCGCTCACCACGGTGGTGGTGCCGCATTGATACTGCCACCAGCCGGATCCGCAATATTTCGGCACGGTCGTGGTCGTCGTCCGGCCCGAGGCCCATTGCATGGATCCCGACCGGTCGAGCACCAGCATCATCGAGATCGGATTGGAGCCGTCGTGGGCGGATTCGGAAGCCGCGTTGATGGCGATGTCGATCTTGTCCTTGCCGACGAATTTTCCAAGCCCGGTGGTCTTCTGCGATCCCAGAACCGCGATCTCGACCTTCCAGATGGTTTTGGCGCCGGTGCCCGATTTGGTCAACGTGACGGTCGGCGTGGCCGAAAACCCGTCAAACGCGTTGGCGTCGTCGGAGACCTGGCCCTTGAAGAACTTGGTGGCATACGCAACCGCCTCGGCTTCGGTGATCGCGCCTGCAGCGAGCTGGCTCGTGGTGGCCAGCGCGGCGCTGTCGGCGGCATTCTGAAGACTGGTCTTCATCGAAAACGCATTGGTGGTGTCGAGCACCAGGCTGCCGGCGACGAAGATAACCGGCACCAGGATCCCCGCCATCATGGCGAAGTTGCCGTCCCTGTTCCGGAGCATCTCCGGTATTTTCTTCAGCATCGGTGTGATGGTCATCACAGGACCTCATATCCGTTGGATTAACTCATCCCAACAGATACACCGGGATCCGTGAGCACCGGCTTAACACAATTGCTTAAAGTTTAGATAATTTGCGCAGGTTTCCCGGTTTTCCAAGCATTTGCCATGATCTGTCAGGTCTTCACGCCGTCCCGGACCTGTGTGGAATACACACGCACATGGTCAACAAGATCCTAAAGATGACCCGTCACCTTGAGCGCGAAGGCGTATTCATAGGCGATTTCCTCGAGCCGCTGGAACCGGCCGGAGGCGCCGGCGTGGCCGGCCGCCATGTTGATCTTGAACAGCACCGGCTGGTCGCCTGTGGACAGCTCGCGCACCCGCGCTACCCATTTGGCGGGCTCCCAATAGGTCACGCGCGGGTCGGTCAGCCCCGCCACCGCCAGGATCGGCGGATAGGCCTGCGCACGCACATTGTCGTAGGGCGAATAGGCGGCGATGGTGTGGTAATCCTCGAGCGAGGCCACCGGATTGCCCCATTCCGGCCATTCCGGCGGGGTCAGCGGCAGAGTGTCGTCGAGCATGGTGTTGAGCACGTCGACGAAGGGAACCGCGGCGATGATGCCGCCAAAGGCGTCGGGCGCCATGTTGGCCACGGCGCCCATCAGCATGCCGCCGGCGGAGCCGCCCTGGGCGACGATGCGGTCGTGCGAGGTGAAGTGCTCGCGGTCGAGATAGCGGGCGGCGGCGATGAAATCGGTGAAGGTATTGGCCTTCCGGTCGCGCTTGCCGTCCTCGTACCAGGCAAAGCCCTTTTCCTTGCCGCCGCGTATATGGGCGATGGCGTAGACGAAGCCGCGATCGACCAGCGACAGGCAGTTGGTGTTGAAGCCTGCTGGAATGGCAATGCCGTAGGAGCCGTAGCCATAGAGCAGGCAGGGCGCGGTGCCGTCGAGCGGCGTGTCGGCCCGGTAGAGCAGCGTCACCGGCACCAGTTCGCCATCCTCGGCGGGCGCCATGACGCGGCGGGTGACGTAGTCGGCCGGCGTGTGGCCCGAGGGCACCTCCTCGCGCTTGAGGAGCGTGCGCTCCCGGGTCGCCATATTGTAGTCATAGAGCTCGGACGGCGTCGTCATCGAGGAATAGGCGAAGCGGACGGTGTCGGTGTGATATTCCATCGAGCCGTGGAAGCCCAGCGCATAGGCCTCCTCGTCAAAGGCGATGGCGTGTTGCTCGCCGCTCGTGCGGTCCTTGATGACGATGCGCGGCAGGCCGTTCTCGCGCTCCATCCAGACCAGATGATTCTCATAGGCGCTGACCGAGAGGATCAGGCGGCCGGGCTTGTGCGGCACGACGTCGCTCCAGTTGTCGCGGCCCGGAGCGGTGACCGGCGCCTGGCAGATCTTGAAATCCTTGGCGCCGTCGGCGTTGGTGAGGATGAAGAAGACGTCGCCGCCTTCGCTCAGCGAATACTCGACGCCGGTCTGGCGCGCGGCCACCAGCTGCGGTTTGGCCGCGGGATCATTCGCCGGCATCACCCAGCATTCCGAGGTCTCGTGATCGTTGATGCCGATCAGGATGAAATCATTCAGGCTCGAGCCGTGGACGCCCATGAAGAAGCCCGAGTCGGTTTCCTCATGGATCAGCGCGTCGTCGCCCTGGGCGGTGCCGAGGCGATGGTAGAAGATCTTGCTGGGGCGGTGGTTGTCATCGACGGCTGTGTAGAAGAAGCCCGCGCAATCGGCCGCCCAGGCGCCGCCGCCACCGGTGTTCTCGACCAGATCGGCGCCATCCGCGCCGGTTTCAAGATCGCGGACCTTGAGGGTGAAGAATTCCGAGCCCTTGTCGTCATAGCCCCATATCATTTTGGAATGATCGGGCGAGTGGCCGGCGCCGGCCAGGCGGAAATAGGGCTTGCCTTCGGCCTCGTGGTCGCCGTCGAGCATCATCTGCTCGGCGCCGCCCTCGCGCGGGATGCGAAAATGCTTGGGCTGCTCGCCGCCGGTGACGTAGCGCACGCCATAGAGCCACGGGCCATCAGGGGACGGCACCGAGCTGTCGTCTTCCTTGATGCGGCCGCGCATCTCGGCGAACAGCGTCTTCTGCAGGCCTTCCGTGTCGGCCATCGCCGCCTTCTGGTAGGCGTTCTCGGCCTCGAGATGGGCCCGGATCGCCGGATCGAGGATCGCGGGATCCTTGAACATCGCCTGCCAGTTGCCGTCGCGCATCCAGGCATAGTCGTCGGAGCGGGTGATGCCGTGGCGGGTGTCGGTGACCGGGCGCTTCGGTGCGACCGGGGCAGCGGGCAGGTTTTCAAATGCGGGCAAGGAGAACTCCATGGGCGGACGAAATGTCCTCCACGACATAGAGGCCGCGGCAGGCGGGATCAAGGCGGCGGATGCGGATAGTCTCCCGGGGCAGATCCCTGCCTAGCGGATTATAAGGGCCGCGAGCGTCAATCCGGACGCCAACATGCAGGCCACTGTCCGAAGGCCGTTCAGGGCCACCCAGGTGGTCATGTAGGTCTCTTTCCAGAACGGCGCCGCCGCCGAGGCCTCCAGGGCAGCCAGCCGGTTGTTGAGTGGCACATTGCCGATCCCGGTGACGGCGACGACACCGATGAGGTAGGCCCCGCCGGCAAGCATCAGCAGGATTCGCGGGAGGCCATCACCATGGAATGCCGCGTGGACGAGGATGATGGCCGAAACCGGCACCATTGCCATGGACAGGACCATGAACACCGATCGGAGGATTTCCACATTGATCACCTGCATCACCTCGATTCCTCCCCGGTCCCTGATCCGGTCAAAGGATCGCATCAGGAAATCGGAGAAGGCCAGCAGCACGCCGCCGACAGCGGCATAGGCGATGACGGATGCTGATGAGAGCAGGATGAACCAGAGGGACATGTTTCTTGGCTCCAGAGCGGCCCGCGGGCCCGGGCGGATGAGGAACGGCCGGCTCCGCAGAGCCGGCCGCAGGGTTGAAGTTCAGGCCGCCTTCCGCCACACGCCGCCCACCGCGGCATTGCGGCAGAAATCGGCGAAATCGCGCGGTTCGCGGCCCAGCGCGCGCTGGACGCCATCGGCGAGCCAGGCATTGCGGCCATCGAGCGTTTCGCGGCAGATCTCGGTGAAGAGGCCGGCCATGTCCGCGCCGGCGATGGCCAGCATGCCCGCATGGAACTGGTCGAGCGTGATCGGCTGATAGCGGACCGGAATGCCGGCGGCGGCGGAGATTTCGGCCGCGGCTTCAGCGAAGCTCAGCAGCCGCGGCCCGGTGACCTCGTAGAGTTCACCGTTGTGACGATCCTCCGTCAAGGCCGCGACCGCGACATCGGCGATGTCGTCGACATCCACCAGGGGCTCCTTGATCTGGCCCGCGGGAAGCGCCACCATGCCTTCCAGCACGGCAGGCTGCAGGTAGCCTTCGGAAAAATTCTGGGCGAACCAGGCGGCGCGGACCAGGATGAAATCGAGGCCGGAATGGCGCACGATGTCCTCGCAATGGCGGGCATGCGCCTCCCCCCGGCCCGAGAGCAGCACGAGCTTCTTGACGCCCGAAGTCCCGGCGGCCCTGGTCAGGGCCTCGATCTTGTCCGCGGCGCCCGGGAAGGCGAGATCGGGGAAATAGGACACGTAGGCCGCCTTGATCCCGGCGAGCGCGGGCGCCCAGGTCCCGGGGCGGTCCCAGTCAAACGGGATGGCCGAATTGCGCGAGCCGGCGCGCACCTTGTAGCCCTTTCCGGTCAGGGTCTTGAGAACACGGCTGCCGGTCTTGCCGGTCGATCCGATGACGAGAATGTGGGCGTCTTGCATGGCGAACTCCCTGGTTCGGTTGATGTTGAGCCAGAAATAAGCGGCAATTCTCAGACAAACAATGACAATATCTCCTTCCTTCTTTGCCGTTCGTCCAAGAATGTGGACTTTCAGCAGAGAAGCCTGTAGACTGTGCCGATGTCAAAACCCGACCCGTGCCTCCCCGAAACCACCGATCCCCTCGCCGAAACGCTGCACATGCTGCGGCTGACGGGAACGCTCTATTGCCGCGGCGTGCTGACCGCGCCCTGGGCCATCGCCATTCCCAGGCTCGAAGGGGTGATGACCTTCATGGTGGTGACCTCCGGCGCGTGCTGGCTGCAGCTTGAGGGACTGGAACCGCGACTGCTGCAACAGGGCAGCCTTGCGCTGATCCCGCATGGAACACCGCATGTGCTGTCGAGCGCGCCGGGGCTTGCGGGCGTTCCGCTGTTCGACCTGCCTGTCGAGAAGGTCAGCGAGCGCTACGAGATCGTGACCCATGGCGGCGGCGGCGAGTTGACGCGCACCATGTATGGCGTGGTGCGGTTTGACGATGTCGCGGCGGAACATCTGCTTGAACTCCTGCCGGACATCATCGGCATCGACGCCTGGGACGACCAGACCGGCGGCTGGCTGCAAAGCACGCTTCGCTTCATCGCCAACGAGGCGGCATCGCTCAAGCCCGGCGGCGAAACCGTGATCACGCGGCTGTCGGATGTGGTGGTGATCCAGGCCATTCGCTCCTGGCTGGAGACTTCACCGGCTGCGGACACCGGATGGCTCAAGGCGCTGCGCGATCCGCAGATCGGCAAGGCGCTGGCGCTGATGCATCGCCGTCCCGGGGAAGACTGGAGCGTGGAGTCCCTGGCGGACAGCGTGGGCATGTCGCGCTCGGCCTTCGCCGCGCGGTTCGGCGGGCTTGTCGGGCAATCGCCGCTCAAATACCTGACCGGGTGGCGCATGCGGGTGGCGCGCAGCCGCCTGATCGACACCGCCGACCCGCTGTCGGCGATTTCGCTCGATCTCGGCTACCAGTCGGAGGCCGCCTTCTGCCGGGCGTTCAAGCGCGTCTTCGGCGTGCCGCCGGGCAGCGTGCGCAGGGCCGAGCCAGGCCGCGCGAGCCCGATCTACTCCGCCCCGCAAGCCGCGGAATAGGGCCTGTCAGGTCTCTCATGTCGAGGTCCTGACGCGGGATTGTTCGCAGACTGCGGGACCATCCCGAGGCGTCAGTTCCTGAAAAACGGCTGGTCGAACAGGCGATCGAACGCCTCCTGGCGCGCCCGCCGTTGCTCGGCATCGGCGCGCGAGGCTTCCGCCTCGGCGGCCCAGCGCTCGGCCGAGAGGCGGGCGCTGGACTGCGACCGGGTCTCCCAGATCCCGGCCAGATTGGCCAGAAGGATGAGGATGGCGATCGCGCCCGTCGCTGTGCCGAGCTTGAACAGTGTCGGGTGGCGGGGCCGGAACCCGCCCAGGCGCAGGGGCGGATGAGGGCTGACGTCGGGATCCGCGGTAGAGGCGCGGAAGGCCTGCCAGCGCGCTTCCACAGGCGCGCGGATCTCGGCTGCGGTGAGGCCCACGAATTCGTGGTGCAGCGCGATCCAGTCGCCGTCCGGACCCGGCCGCACGACCCAATCGACCGAGGGTCCGCGCGGCACGAACCGCCCCGCCTCGCGCTCGTCCTCCAGAAGACCGGGGGCCAGTTCGATCATGGTCACATCCTTGAAGGCGATCGCCTGCCGACCCCGGTAGCGCAGCGCGAAGCCCTCGAAGCTGCGCGTGTCGACGGCGCGGATCTCGGCCCAGGGCACCGACAAGATACCCCAGCCGCCAGTGCGCAGGTCCAGACCCTCCGGCGTGAGCGTCAGGACCGGGCCGGCATGGATGCGGCTGCGCCAGACGCCCAGAGCCAGACCCAGGGGCAGGATCGCCACGAGAATCCAGGCCGCGAGGGTTCCGTCACTGGACCGGGTGCCGAAGATCACCATTGCCAGCGCCACCGCAAACAGGATCAGGTAGACCGGCAGGGCGTTGAACACCGTGCCGCCGGTGCGGTATTCGACGACGCGCCCGGGATCGCCGGTCGCTTCCTGCAGATTGGCCTGGATCTCCGTCGCCGTCATTGCCGACACCCCGCCGCACCCGCCGCGCGAGTTGACACCGGCACTGCCGAAACGGCCTGCCGTCAACGGCAGGATCGCTTGATTTCGCGCCCCGAGCAAGGGCGCCGTGAATCCTGCCCTCGACCGGCTGCCTGGACGGCGCTCGAAGGCCTCGTCGGGGCGGCTTTCGCCGCCCTCCCTGCCCGGTCAGGTCAGGCCAGATCGCCCACAGGCCGGATCTGGCCGACCTCGACCCCGTTCCAGTTCCTGAGCGTCTTGTTCGACCAGTCGGCTAGCCTGGCCGAGAGCTCGGCGTCGTCCGCGAAGAGTTTTGCCAGCAGCGCGCCGATCATGGCTTCGGCGCCCCGGGTGGAACCGTCCTCGCATTTGAGCGCGATGCCATAGCCCTTCTCGGGGATGGCGGCGCAGAACACGCCCTCGGCGCCGGTCTTGGCGAAGATCCGGCCGGGCGCGAGCTCCATCAGCGCGGTGCAGGCGCGGCCGGTACCGGCGACATAGAAGGGCTCGGCCATGCAGGCCGCCATCAGCCGTTGCGCGGCCCTGGCGCGTTCCGGCCCGAGGCCCGCGCCCGAGGCCATGCGGGCAAAGCCGTGGGCGATCTTGTCGAGCGGCGCGGCATAGGTGGGGATCGAGCAGCCGTCGGTGCCGCAAGTGTCGTGGCCGAGCGCCGCGCCGGTCAGCTCCGACATCACGTCGCGCACGGAAGCCTGGACGAAATGGTCGTAGCCGACATAGCCGTGGTGATCGACGCCGGCATGGCACGACAGGCAGAGGAAGCCCGCGTGCTTGCCCGAGCAGTTGTTGCCGAGCTGGTCGGGCTTGTCGCCGGCGCGGGCCTGGGCGATCAGCACGGTCTGCTCGGAGCTCCAGTGGCGGCCGCATTCGAAATCGGCTTCGGACAGCCCCGCGCGGGCCACCATGGCGCCGGCCAATCGCATGTGCTCGGGCTCGCCGGAGTGCGACGCGCAGGCGAGCGCCAGTTCGCGCGCGCCAAAGCCGTAGGCATCCGCCGCGCCGGTCTCGACCAGCGGTAGCGCCTGCATGGACTTGACCGCCGAGCGCGGGAATACCGGGGTCTCGACCTCGCCCAGGCGCATCACCACCTTGCCGTCGCCGTCGACGACGACGGCCATGCCGCGATGGCGGCTTTCGACCACAGGGCCGCGGGTGACTTCGACGAGAACGGGATTTTGCATGGGCGCTTCCTGGCATCGGCTTGAATTCTATCCGGCTGCAGCGGCCGGACCTTGTGACCGTGTGATCGCAGAAGCGGGCGTTTCGGGCAAGTGGCGGGGATGAAATCGGTGCCGGACGCATCAACGGCGGCGCTTCGATCGACTAATTCGCGCCGCCACGACACGGCGCGCGCAGCCGTGTCGGCTCCGGCTAAAACGTTGAAACATCTTTTTCCCGGGCTTCGGGGAGCGGACGGACCCCGGCGCATCTGCACAGCACCGGCGCCGGCGCCGCCTGCCTCGCCATCCCAATCAACAGTGCACGGCGTCCCCACGAATTTGCGCGAGCCTAGACTTGGTCCGGCACACAACCTGATCCATCAGCCCCCACCGGAGACCCTTCCATGGCCCTGCATTCCCTCCTTTCCTCGCTGTTTTTATGGCTGCCGCGCTTTGCGGCCCCCTCGCCCGCGTCCGCCCCTGCCCCCTCGCTGCCGGTTCCGATCCCCTCTCGGAGCGCGTTTCGGCCCGAGCCGATGGTGGCCTGGGGCGCCAGGGTGACAGGCGATTTCAAGCGCAAGACGATCGCCATCGCCCGCAGGCTCGGCATGGATCCCAATCATCTGATGGCGATCATGGCCTTCGAGACCGGCCGCACATTCGATCCCGCTATCACCAACCGCGCGGGATCGGGCGCCACCGGGCTCATTCAGTTCATGCCCGCCACTGCCAAGGCCTTGGGGACGACAACCGCGCGGCTGGCCGTGATGAGCGCCGTCGACCAGCTCGACTATGTCGAGACATACCTCGCGCCCTACAAGGGAAAGATGGGGGATCTGGCGAGCGCCTACATGGCAGTGCTCTATCCGCGCGCCGTCGGCAAGGAGCCGGGCTACGTGCTGTTCCGCAAGGGCTCAGTCGCCTACAGGCTCAACCGCGGACTGGACACGAACGGCGACGGCGCCGTGACCAAGACGGAAGCGGCGGCGAAGGTGGAGGCCCTGCTCATCGAGGGCCTGCGGCTCAAGGGCTGAGTGGCCAGGCGGCGCGACAGACGGCGTGACTGGGGGGCCAGGCGAAGCCCGGTTAGCCAAACGGCGCTGTCTCTCTGCCCGCGCCAGCCAATTTTTTACCTTCTGGACAAAATCTGGCCCTCGGTCCATTGTTCGTCTCCGCACGCCAGACCTGACCGCCAACCGTCCCTCACGGACCGGGAATTCCCCATGCTGCGCACAATCCTGATCACCCTTCTGGGGCCGATGCTCTGGGGTTCCACCTATGCGGTGTTCACCGAGACGCTGCCGGTCGACCATCCGCTGCTCGTGGGGGCGATGCGGGCGCTGCCTGCAGGGCTGATCCTGCTGATGCTCAACCCGCGGATTCCGCCGCTCGAGGCGCTCAAGCGGCATGCGGTGCTGGGATTCTGCAACATCGGCCTGTTCTTCGCGCTCCTGTTCATCGCGGCAGCGCGGATGCCCGGCGGGCTCGCCGCCACGCTGGGCGCGATCCAGCCGCTGGTGGTGATCCTGGCTTCGGGCTGGCTCATCGGCCGGGCGCCGCATCCGGTGCAGATTCTGGCGGGCATCGCCGGGGTGCTGGGGGTGGGGTTGCTGGTGCTGTCGCCCGACGCCCATCCCGATCCGATAGGCGTGGCTGCCGCCATCGGCGGGACGCTGTCGATGGCGGCGGGCACCGTGCTGATCGACCGCTGGGGCCGGAGGGGCACGCCGCTCGAGACCACCACCTGGCAGCTGATCCTGGGCGGGGCGATGCTGCTGCCGGTGGCGCTCCTCGTCGAGGGCCTGCCGCCCTCACCAGGACTCCGGGAGACGCTCGGCTATTCCTGGCTGATGCTGCTCGGCACCGCATTTGCCTATTTCGTCTGGATCCGCGGCATCGGCCGGCTCGGGCCGAGCGCCGTCTATCTGGCGCTCGCAAGCCCGGTGGTGGCGACCGCCATCGGCGCGATCGGGCTCGGCGAATGGTTCAGCCCCTGGCAATGGGCCGGGATGGCGCTGGTGATCGGCGCCACCGCGGTGGGGGTTTCGGTCGGGCGGCGTGGCTGAACCGCCCTTAACGTCCCGCGACGATCCCCGAGGACGCAAAACCGCCGTCGACGGCGAGCACCTGGCCGTTGATGTAGCTCGCGGCTGACGAAAGCAGGAAGAGGATGGCGTTGGCCACCTCCTCGGTGCGGCCGTAGCGCTTGAGCGGCGTGTGCGCGGTCCAGAGCCTGCGCTCGTCGAGGGCGTGCTGGGCAGCAGACGGGTGCGCGTCGATGGCGCCCGGCGCCACCACGTTGACGCGGACGCCGGAAGCGCCCCATTCATTGGCCAGCACCTGGCTCATCAGGATGATGCCGGCCTTGGACGCGCCGGTGGCGACCTGGCCCCAATTGGCGCGCTGGCCCGAGACCGAGGCGAGATTGACGATCGCGAGCGTGTCGCCCATCTGGTCGAGGCAGGCGCGGCAGGTGATGAAGCTGCCGGTCAGGTTAACGTCGAGCACCTGGCGGAAGATCTCGGCGCTGGTCTTTTCGGCGGCCATGTTGCGGGCGATGCTGGCGCAATTGACGAGCCCCGTGACCGGGCCGAACTGGCTGACTGCCTGCGAGAGGCATTCGGCCACCTCCTCCTCGTCGGTCACGTCGCAGACCAGCGCCAGCACGTCCTCGCCCTCGAGCCGGTCCTCGCAGCGCGCCACACCCTCCTCGCTCGCGTCGAGAATGGTGACCGTGACGCCCTCGTCGATCAGCATCAGCACGGTTGCCTCGCCGATGCCCGACGCGCCGCCGGTGACCACGACGTGGCCGGCGAGGCGGTGGGCGGCGAGGCCCTGGCTCACCGGATCCGCTCGAGGATGGAGACGTAGTTGGCGACCGCGGCGCCGCCCATGTTGAAGATGCCGCCGAGACGCGCGTCCTTGACCTGGATGCCGCCGGCCTCGCCGGCCAGTTGCATGGCCGAGAGCACATGCATCGACACGCCGGTGGCGCCGATCGGGTGGCCCTTGGCTTTCAAACCGCCCGAGGGATTGACCGGCAGGCGGCCATCCTTCGCGGTCTCGCCGCTCATCGCCAGCGCGCCGCCCTGGCCGGGCTTGGCGAGGCCCATCGCCTCGTACTCGATCAGTTCGGCGATGGTGAAGCAGTCATGGGTCTCGACAAAGGAGAGATCGTCGAGCGAGGTCTTCGAGTTCGCGAAGGCCCGCTTCCAGCCCTCGGCGCAGCCTTCGAAAGCCAGGATGTCGCGCTTGGACATGGGCAGGAAATCCTGCACGTGTTCGGCGGCGCGGAACAGGATGGCGCGCGGCGCCTGCATGGCGGTGGCGACATCGGCGAGCACGATGGCCGCCGCGCCATCGGAGACGAGCGAGCAGTCGGTGCGCTTCAAGGGCCCGGCGACGTAAGGATTCTTGTCGCTCTCGGCGCGGCAGAAGTCGAAGCCCAGATCCTTGCGCATCTGCGCCCAGGGATTGTCGACGCCGTTCTTGTGGTTCTTGGCGGCGATGGCGGCCAACCCGTCGGCCTGGTCGCCATATTTCTGGAAGTAGCCCTGGGCGATCTTGCCGAAGACGCCGGCGAAGCCGGCGGGCGTGTCGCCGTCCTCGGGCAGGTAGGAGGCCTTCAGGAGGTTGGCGCCGATCTCGGGTCCCGGCGTCGTCGTCATCTGCTCGACGCCCACCACCAGCACCCGGCGCGCGGCGCCGGCGCGGATGGCCTTGATGCCCTGGTGGACTGCGGCGGAGCCCGTGGCGCAGGCGTTCTCCACCCGCGTCGCCGGCTTGAAGCGGAAGGCGTCATCGGCCTGCAGCACCAGGCTCGCGGTGAAATCCTGCGCCGAGAAGCCGGCGTTGAAATGGCCCAGATAGATCTCGTCGATGTCGGAGGCCTCGAGCCCGGCATGGGCAATCGCTTCGCGCGCCACTTTTGTGATCAGGCTTTCGACGGTCTCGTCGGCCAGTTTTCCAAAGGGCGTGTGGGCCCAGCCGATAATGCAGGCGGTCATAAAATGCGTCTCCGTGAATCTTGTCCGTGTTGGCGCGCATTTTGAGCGCGCGGGCGGCTTTGTAAAGAGCCATGGCAAGGATAGGTGGTTTGAGGGCAGGACCAGGCGGAGACCCGCATGCGGTGAGCGACCGCCGGGGCCGAAGCGGAAGGGCAGCCCTAGGGCGCCGGCGCTGGAAAGGCGGATCCGGCGCGTCTCACCAAAACTTGATCACGATCCAGCGATTGCGGCTGGAAATGGCCACACTTGCCCGCCAGAAGCCGGTCATGACCATTCGCCGCCTTCTCCTTCTCTGTCTTCTGACCGTCACGCTCGGGGTGACCGGGCCGTTTGCGCGCGGATTGTCGGCGCAGGCCGCTCAGCTGCTCCAGCCGGCGAACCTGACCTGGTCGGCCGCGGCGATCCCTCTCACACCCGGCGCCACATCCTCCAAGCGCTGCCAGCGCGGCGCGGTGGCCTGGTCAGCCTGCACCCTCGACCTTGATATGCCGGAACGGGGAGATCCCGTCGCGATCGTCACAGGCAAGATCATCGATCACGTGCTGGATGGAACCTCGGGCGACCTGGCGCGTTCAAGACTTTTCAGGCCTCCGCGTATGGGCTGAACCGAATCCGGGCCTTCGATGGCCCTGTTCCCTTCAGCCACAAAGGACTTCATACATGATTACCCGACGTATTTTTCTCAGTGCGGCCTCCGCCGCCGCCCTCTCCGGCTGCACCTCGATCGGCAGCCGCGAACTCGCCCTCCCCGAGGTCAAGCCGCAGCCCCCGGTGATGCCCGCCCATTACGGCCCGGTGTTCGACGAGGGATACTCCATCCCCGCGGTGCCGGCGGGCGTGGTGCCCGAACAGTTCTGGCGCCAGCAGGTAGCCAATCCGTTCCCCCAGGAGGTGCCAGGCACCATCATCATCGACACGAGCACGTTCTATCTGCACCTGGTCGAGGACGGCGGAACCGCCATGCGCTACGGCGTGGGCGTCGGCCAGCAGGGCTTCTCCTGGGGCGGCGCCGCGGTGGTGCAGTACAAGCGCAAATGGCCGGTCTGGAGGGCGCCCGACGAGATGGTGGCGCGCAACCCGGAACTCGAGCCCTACTCGGTCGCCAATGGCGGCATGGAGCCGGGGCTGATGAACCCGCTCGGCGCCCGGGCGCTCTACCTGTTCGACAATGGCGAGGACACGCTCTACCGGATCCACGGCAACCCTGAAGCCCATTCGATCGGCCAGGCTGTCTCCTCGGGCTGCATCCGGCTTTTGAACCAGGACATCATCGACCTCTATGAACGTGTGCGCAACCGCGCCAAGGTGATCGTGCTGCAGCCCAACCCCGCGCTGTCGGTGGGCCTCAGCTGAGCCACGCCGGGACGGCGCCCGCAGGACCCGATCGACGGGTCGGGCAGGCGCCGTCCGGCAGCAACGGTGGTGGTTCAGGCCGCCGAATGCGCCGTGTCATAGGCCGCCAGCCGCGCTGCCGAAGGCCGCGCCTCGCAGCGTTCCATCCAGTCCCTGATCGCGGGCACGTCCGGCGTGGCATCCGGAAGCCAGACAAAGGTCGATCCCAGCAGCAGGTCGGCTGCGGAAAAGCTGTCGCCCAGAATGTAGGGCGTTCGGGACAGTTGCCCGGCAAGCCGCGCGGTCATCTCGGCCACACCGCGAAACGTGGCGTCGAGACTGCGGTGCGACAGGCCAGAGATCTTGAACACCATCACCGGCTCCATCACGTCGCCATACCAGGCAAGCCAGCTCAGAAAGGGTCCGCGCTCGCGATGTCCGATCGGCCGGCCGAGACCGGCCTCGGGGAAAAGCTCGGTGAGGTAGAGAATGATGGCGCTCGATTCCCAGATCTCGACGCCGTCATGGACCAGCAGCGGCACCTTGCCCTCGGGATGCGGATTGGCCGGATCGGCGCCGCCGGAGCCGTCGAAGCGGGAGATCGTGACGTTCCGGATCTCGACCTGGTCGAGAACGCCCAACTCATCGAGCAGGCGGACGATGCGGGACGAGCGGGACTGCGGCGCATGATAGAGGGTGAGCATGAGATGTATCCTGACAGGGGTTGATCGAGGCCGCAGCGTAGCAGCCTAATGCTGTCAGTTTTTGTCAGCATGCATGCGGCCAGTGCATTCCTGGATGGCGCGCCGGATCCGGCGCCGAGCCGCCTGACCGGTCGACGGCAGGAGGCTGGCTTGAGGCTGTCTTCGGCCAGCACATTTCGGATCCGGTGTCGCGGACAGACGCGCACGATGGCTCAAAATCTTGCATGGGGTTTTGAAGGTTTGCACCAGCCGCGCGTCTGCGGCGCCGTTGGCGGTCAACCAGATGAAACCGGGGGATTCAGAATGACCGCAGTGTCCGCCGACGCGCCTGCCCAGTCCTCCCGTCCGCTCGAGGGCATTGCCTGCGTGCTGGGCGGCGCCTGGTGCTTTGTCGGGCAGGACCTCCTGATCAAGGACCTGCTCGGGGCGCAGCCGCTGTGGATGCTGATCTTCGTGCGCGCCTGCATCTCGATCCTGGTGCTCGCGCCGCTGATCCTCTGGCTTGGCGGCAATCACCGGCTCTACACGCCGTTGTGGCCCATCCATCTGGTGCGGGCGTTTCTGCTGACCGCGGGATTTGCGATGTTCTACGCGGCGTTTCCGTTCATGCCGCTGGCCGAAGTCTCCACCATCTTCTTCTCCGCACCGCTGTTCATCGGCATCCTGGCGGCGCTGTTCCTGGGAGAGCGGATGGGCATTCACCGGATCGTGGCGCTGATGGTGGGCTTCTCGGGCGTGGTGCTGGCGATGGCCCCCGGCCAGGAGAGCTTTCAGTGGGTGGCGCTGCTGCCCTTGTTCTGCGCGCTGTCCTATGCCGCCTCGATGATCCTGACGCGGCGGGTGGGAGACGGCGAAAGCAGCCTGACCATGGGCCTTTGGACCATCGGCGGGTCCGGGGTGATGATCTGGCCGCTGGGCTGGCTGGTCACCACGCTGGTGCCGATGGGGCCCGAGTTCCATCACCTCAGGCTGGAGTTCATCGTGCCGGGCGTCGAGCAAATGGCCAATCTGGCGCTGCTGGGCGTGGTGGGCATGACCGGGTACATTCTCTTGAGCCGCGCCTACCAGGTGGCCAATGCCAGCCTGATCGCACCGTTCGACTATGCCTATCTTCCGTTCGCCGCCACGGCGGCCTGGTTCTTCTGGGGCGAGGTTCCGAGCCTGAACACGCTTTCCGGCATGGCGCTGATCATCGGCGCCGGCCTCTATATCGGCTACCGCGAACTCCGGGCGCCTGCCCGCGCCGTCTCGCCCGCGCCGGTGGGCGAGACGGTGATCGCCACCGGCGTCCCCGCCGTGACGGAGGACAGTGCAGAGCCGCCAGACAGCACGATGTGAGGGTTTACCGGAGGCCTGGAAGGCCCTGACGACGTTCAGGCCGCGTCGCGCACCGACACCACGATCTCGCGGCCCAGAACCGCCAGCGCCGCCTCGATGAGGGCAAGTTTGGTGGGGTGATCGGGATCCAGAATACGGCGGGCCTCGGTCTCCCGCCTACCCAGCCGCCGTGCCAGTTCGGATTTCGACAGGCCGCTTGCCGCAAAGGCCTCGATCACCGCGAGTTTCAGAGCGGTCGCGGGATCGACGGCGATTTCGACCAACCCGGTCTCCTCCTCCCTCGACGGCGGCAAGACGCCGTCCTCAGCGATCATGCCGCGCAGGGCAAGACCCAGCGCCTCGCGGGCGCTTGCTATGGCGTCGGCCCGATCCGCGCCATGGGTAATGGCGCCGGGAACATCGGGAAAGGTAACCAGGACCCCGCCATCCGGGTCAGGTTCGAAGACCGCCCTGTAGACATATTGCATGCTCTTGCGCTCTCTTTCTGCTCTTCTCTCCCCTGGATCATTCGATCCCGAGTTGTTTCTTGATCAGCTTCACATAGCCAGGGGTCAATTCGCCGGACTTGATGGTGGTCATCCTTCCATCGAAGCTGACCCGGTAATGGGAGCCCTTCCCTTGTCGGTAAAGACTTCAATGGGCTTTTCCCGTTTTCGGGCATATGCCCTCAACTCCCGGAGCAACGCCTCGCGCTTCAACTGCCCATCTCCATCTCTTGACCCAAATTTCGCACATTTTTGTTCGATAAGCAATCCGTTCTCGCACATTTTTGTTCGACACTTCCGGCAACGCATCGCCTTGCGAGGCACAGCTCATCTGCGCCCGGATCGGCATCTCTTGTTTTCAGCAATTTTTCATTGATTGACCGATCAATCAAAAATAGACTGTCACTTCGTTGCGCCTGCTTGCGACACGCGATCCTGACCCGGGAGATTCGCCGATGCCGAAAATTGGAATGGAGCCGATCCGCCGCAAGGCTTTGACCGACGCCGCCATCGAGGCCATCGGCGCGCGCGGCTCGATGGATGTGACGATGTCGGACATCGCCGGCCGCGCCGGGGTCTCGGCGGCGCTGGCGCATCATTACTTCGGATCCAAGGAACAGTTGATCACCGAATCCGTGCGCGCGCTGCTGCGCGAGCTGAGGGGCGATGCCGAACAGGCGCTGAAAGCCGCCGGCAGCCACCGGGCGCGCGTGTCGGCGGTCATCGCCGTGAGCTTTTCCGACAAGCAGTTTTCCGACGAGGTGGTCGCGGCCTGGCTCGCCTTCTATGTCGACGCGCATCGGTCGCCCGACATCAGGCGGCTGTTGTCGATCTATGCACGGCGGCTGCATTCCAACCTGATGAGCGGCCTGGGTCCGATCGCCGGCGAGAGCGACGCCGAGCGCATCTCCGAGGGCGCCGCGGCGATGATCGACGGGCTCTACATCCGCAAGGCGCTCGGCACGGGGCCGGCGCGCCACGACGCGGTGGCGCTGGTCGAGGACCATATCGAGACGCAATTGTCGGAAATCCGCAGGAGGACAGTATGAGCACGACCGAGCGGGCAGGCGCCCGCCCCAACATTCTCATCATCATGGTCGACCAGCTCAACGGGACGTTCTTCCCCGACGGGCCGGCCGGGTTCCTGCATGCGCCGAACCTGAAGAAGCTTGCCGCGCGCTCGGCCCGATTTTCCGCCAACTACACCGCCTCGCCGCTCTGCGCGCCCGCCCGCGCCTCGTTCATGTCGGGACAGCTGCCGCGGCGGACGCGGGTCTATGACAATGCGGCGGAATTCGCCTCCGACATTCCGACCTATGCGCATCACTTGCGCCGCGCCGGCTACTACACCTGCCTGTCGGGCAAGATGCATTTTGTCGGCCCCGACCAGATGCACGGCTTCGAGGAGCGATTGACCACCGACATCTATCCGGCCGATTTCGGCTGGACGCCGGACTACCGCAAGCCCGGCGAGCGGATCGACTGGTGGTATCACAATCTGGGCTCCGTCACCGGCGCCGGCGTGGCCGAGATCTCCAACCAGATGGAATATGACGACGAGGTGGCGTTCTTCGCCACCCAGAAGCTGCATCAGCTGTCGCGCACCAGCGACGATGCCGATGCAAGGCCCTGGGCGCTGACGGTGTCGTTCACCCATCCGCATGACCCCTATGTGGCGCGCAAGAAGTACTGGGATCTCTACGAGGACTGCGCCGAACTCGACCCGCGCGTGGCGCCGATCCCCTATGAGGCGATGGACCAGCATTCGCAGCGGCTCTACAAGGCCAATGACAGCGAGCGTTTCGATATCACGGAGGACAATGTCCGCCGCTCGCGCCAGGCCTATTTCGCCAACATCTCCTATCTCGACGACAAGATCGGCGGCATTCTCGACACGCTCGAGGCCACCCGCATGGCGGACAACACCATCGTCGTGTTCTGCTCCGACCATGGCGACATGCTGGGCGAACGCGGCATGTGGTTCAAGATGTGCTTCTTCGACGGATCCGCACGCGTGCCGCTGATGATCGCGGTGCCGGGGCGAGACGGCCGGCTTGTGGCCGAGCCCACCTCCAATCTCGACATCACGCCGACGCTGGCCGAGCTCGCCGGCGTCTCGCTTGCCGAGGTCGCGCCCTGGACCGACGGCGAAAGCCTGGTCGCGGTGATGGGCGGCGAGACGCGCACGGCGCCGGTGCTGATGGAATATGCGGCCGAAGGCTCGCAGGCGCCGCTCGTGGCGATCCGCGACGGCAAGTACAAGTTCAGCCATTGCGAACTCGATCCGCCGCTGCTGTTCGATCTCGAGGCCGATCCCGAGGAACTCACCAATCTCGCCGCCGATCCGGCGCATGCCGAGCATGTGGCCGGTTTCATGGCCCGGGTTCGGGCGAAATGGGACATGGGACGCTATGACAGCGAAGTGCGCGAGAGCCAGGCGCGGCGCTGGGTGGTCTACGAGGCGCTCCGAAACGGCAATTACTACCCCTGGGATTTCCAGCCGCTGCAGAAGGCCTCGGAGCGCTACATGCGCAACCACATGGACCTCAACATTCTTGAGGAATCGCAGCGGTTTCCGCGGGGAGAATGAGATGCTGACAGTCTGGGGACGAGCCACCTCGTCGAATGTGCAGGCCGTGATGTGGACCATCGCCGAACTTGGCCTTGCCCACACGCGCCATGATCTGGGCCTTGCTTACGGCGGCCTTGATACCCCCGAGTATCGCTCGATGAATCCGAACGGCCTGGTGCCGACGGTGCAGGATGGCGAGGGTCCGCCGATGTGGGAAAGTGCGGCGATCGTCCGCTATCTCGCCGCGACCTATGGCGACGAGGGCTTCTGGCCGCGCGACCCGGCGGCGCGGGTGCAACTCGACATGTGGGCCGAATGGATCAAGACGACCTTCGCGCCGCATTTCGGCGGCCGGGTGTTCTGGCCGCTGATGGGCCGGCCAGCGGGCGGACCCGACGCCTTCCCTGCCGCGGTCGAGGGATTGAAGCCGCTGGCCAGGATGCTGAGCGAACGGATCGGCGCAGGTCCATACCTGGCGGGCGAGAAACTGAGCTTCGCCGACATGATCATCGGTGCCCAGCTCTACCGTTACTACACGCTTGACTTCGATCGCGCCGACACGCCCGCGCTTGACGCCTATTACGCGAGGCTCTCGGCGCGCCCGGCCTATCGCCAGCACGCGATGGTCTCCTATGAAACCCTGAGGATAGCCACATGACCGTTCAGCCCCAAGCCTCCCACCACATCGCCGGCACCTATGTCGAGGACAGCGCGGGGGCGGTGATCGAGAGCATCTATCCGGCCACAGGCGAGGTGAACGCCCGGCTCCATTCGGCCACACCGGCGATCGTCGAGCAGGCGGTCGCGGCAGCAAAGGCCGCGCAGCCGGCCTGGGCGGCCTTGAAGGGCGTGGAGCGCGGGCGGATCCTGCTGCGCACGGCCGAGATCCTGCGCGCGCGCAACGAAGCGATCAGCCGCATCGAGACGCTCGACACCGGCAAGGCGATTCAGGAGACACTGGTGGCGGACGCGGCCTCGGCCGCCGACGCGCTCGAATATTTCGGCGGGCTCGCCGGCGCCATCACCGGCGAACACATCGATGTGGGCGGCGGCAACTTCGTCTACACGCGGCGCGAGGCCCTGGGCGTCTGCGCCGGCATCGGCGCGTGGAACTATCCGATCCAGATCGCCGCCTGGAAATCGGCGCCGGCGCTCGCCTGCGGCAACGCCTTCATCTTCAAGCCGTCGGAAATGACGCCGCTGACGGCGCTGCTGCTGGCCGAGGCTTTTGCGGAGGCGGGTCTGCCGGCGGGCCTGTTCTCTGTCATCCAGGGCTATGGCGATGTGGGGGCCGCGCTCGCCTCCCATCCCGAGATCGCCAAGGTGTCGCTCACGGGCTCGGTGCCGACCGGCGCCAAGGTTCTGGCGGCGGCCGCGCCCTCCATCAAGGCGGTGACCATGGAACTCGGCGGCAAGTCGCCGATCCTGGTGTTTGACGATGCCGACCTCGAAAGCGCCATCGGCGGGGCGATGCTCGGCAATTTCTATTCGACCGGCCAGATCTGCTCGAACGGGACGCGGGTGTTCGTGCAGCGCGGCGTCCATGACCGTTTCCTCGCGCGGCTGAAGACCCGCACCGAGGCAATCCGGCTGGGCGATCCGCTCGATCCCGACACGCATCTGGGACCGATGGTGTCCGTCGCGCAGCGCGACAAGGTGCTGGGCTATATCGAGACCGGCAGGCGCGAGGGCGCGCGGCTCCTGACCGGCGGCGGCGTGCCGGAGCTGCAGGGGTTTGAGGCCGGCGCCTGGATCCAGCCGACGGTCTTCGCCGACGTCACCGACGACATGACGATCGCGCGGGAAGAGATCTTCGGGCCGGTGATGAGCGTGCTCGCCTTTGATGACGAGGACGAGGCGGTGGGCCGCGCCAACGACAGCCAGTTCGGTCTGGCGGCAGGCGTCTTCACCGCCGATCTCGCGCGCGCACACCGGGTGATCTCCAGGCTTGAGGCAGGCACGACCTGGATCAACGCCTACAACCTGACCCCGGTCGAGGCGCCCTTCGGCGGCGTCAAGCAATCGGGCATCGGGCGGGAGAATTCACGCGCGGCGATCGAGCACTACACCCATCTCAAGAGCGTCTACGTGGCCACCGGCCCTGTCGACAGCCCGTATTGAGTTTGGCTAAAGGACATCCCACCATGCAAGCAGATTTCGTCATCATCGGGGCCGGTTCGGCAGGCTCGGCCATGGCTTCAAGGCTGAGCGAGGACGGGAAACATTCGGTGATCGTCATCGAGCACGGCGGCTCGGATTTCGGACCGTTCATCCAGATGCCCGCCGCACTCTCCTACCCGATGAACATGGGGCTCTACGACTGGGGCTACTCGACCGAGCCCGAGCCCCATCTCGGCAATCGAAGGCTTGCGGCGCCGCGCGGCAAGGTCATCGGCGGATCGTCCTCGATCAACGGCATGGTGTTCGTGCGCGGCCACGCCGAGGACTTCAACCACTGGGCCGCAGAAGGCGCGACGGGCTGGTCGTTTGCCGATGTGCTGCCCTATTTTAAGCGCATGGAAACCTCGCATCAGGGCGGCGGCATTGGCGGCGAGGACGGCTGGCGCGGCACCGACGGGCCGCTGCATGTGAAGCGCGGTCCGGCGGTCAATCCGCTGTTCAAGGCCTTCATCGAGGCGGGCCGGCAGGCGGGCTACGGGGTGACAGAGGATTACAACGGATCGCGCCAGGAGGGCTTCGGCCTGATGGAGCAGACCATCCACAAGGGCCAGCGCTGGTCGGCGGCGGAAGCCTATCTGAAACCCGCGCTCAAGCGCCAGAATGTGAGTCTCGTCAGAGGTTTGGCTCGTCGCGTTACGATCGAGAATCACCGCGCCACCGGCGTCGAGATCGAAGCTCATGGAAAGATTCAGGTTGTTCACGCACGGCGTGAAGTCATCATTGCCGCCTCCGCCTTCAACTCGCCCAAGCTGCTGATGCTGTCGGGCATCGGCCCGGCCGCGCATCTTGCCGAGCACGGCATCGCGGTCGTGGCCGACCGGCCCGGCGTCGGCGCCAATCTGCAGGATCACCTGGAACTCTACATCCAGCAGGAATGCATCCAGCCGATCACGCTCTACTCCAAGCTCAACCTCGTCTCCAAGGCGCTGATCGGGGCGCAGTGGCTGTTCCTGAGAAAGGGGCTCGGCACTTCGAACCAGTTCGAGGCCTGCGCCTTCGTCCGCTCGGCGGCTGGCGTGCCCTACCCCGACATCCAGTTCCATTTCCTGCCCGGCGCGATCCGCTACGACGGCAAGGCGGCAGCCCCGATGCACGGCTTCCAGGCCCATGTCGGGCCGATGCGCTCGCCCTCGCGCGGGCATGTGCGGCTGCGTTCGAATGACGCGAAGGCCGCGCCGATGATCCGGTTCAACTACATGAGCCACGACGAGGACTGGCGCGATTTCCGCCGCGCCGTGCGGATCACCCGCGAGGTCTTCGGCCAGGCCGCCTTCGACCCCTATCGCGGCATGGAGATCCAGCCCGGCGCGCATGTGCAAAGCGACGACGAACTGGACGGCTTCATCCGCGACCACGCCGAAAGCGCCTACCATCCCTGCGGCACCTGCCGGATGGGCCGGGCGGGCGACGCGGACGCGGTGGTGGATCCGGAAACCCGCGTCATCGGTGTGGACGGCTTGCGCGTGGCCGACAGCTCGATCTTCCCGCGCGTGACCAACGGCAATCTCAACGGCCCGTCGATCATGACCGGCGAGAAGGCCGCCGATCACATCCTGGGCCGGACGCCGCTGGCGCCGAGCAATCTCGAGCCCTGGATGAACCCCGACTGGCGCGAGAGCGACCGGCTCGCCTGAGCCTGCCTGGCGATCCCGCCGCCCCCTCTTCCTCGGACACCCGCGGTGCCGCGGCTGGGCAGGGCGCCAGGTCGATTACCCGTCGGCACAGTCAGTCAAGGCCGGATTCCCGCAACAATCCCTCATGGGTTGCATTTTTTTATTATGCACTTTAAAAGTGAATTTTGCGAATGCAATCAACCCACTTACGTTCAAATATAAAACCATTTTCTCTGCGTTTTTTCGTACCGACACTCGCCTACACGCTTGAATTGATTAATATTATTTGACTCAAATTGGATCACTGTGCTTTACTGATCCCGTCGGAAACCAAGTAATCAGACCCTGTACAGTCTCCTGATTACGATTTGACATCATCGTGAGACATGAACAGTTTTGGCTCGATCCTATCTGGCCAAACGTCACTCCTTCAAAATGTGAGGTGTGTCATCGCTCTGCATTGCCCGAATTCCTGAGAGTTTCTTTCAGCCGCCGGAGCCCATCGATCTCATTTCGTCCCCCCGGGCGCACGTCACGTGATGGCGGGCGGGGAGCCGGCATGACCATCCGTGTCCGGCACAGGGGACCGGCGGCCTGAAAAGGCCGACCGGCGGGCAACGGCTCATGATCTGTCGACAGCGGAGTTTCCGGCGCGGACGTTCACAATCAACAGGTGAGGAACCATCATGCGCAAAGTACTGACCAGTCATCCTGACTCCGACGCGGCAAGCGTGGAAAGCTTCCAGGCCAGCCACCCCCTCGCCCTGTCGAGCGAGCACCCCCTGACCACATCGGCGCTTGTCGATGTCAACGACAAGTCCTGGAACCACCTCTACGGCGCCATGATCGATGGCCTTGGCATCTCGCCCAAGAATTTCCAGCTGATCTATCCCTTCACCACCTGGGACTGGCCGGTCGTGCCGGTGGGCTACACAGGTGCTGCGCAATGGGACTTCTGCTCCACCGTGCCGCAGTTCAGCGCCACCGGGGAATACACCTCCGCCGGCACCGCCTTCAACGATGCCTATGGCCAGATGCTCAATGTGGTGAGCGCGGCAACATCCGATCCGAAGCTGAAGGCCGACATCGAGCAGGCGCGCAACATGCTCCAGCTTGCGGTCAACAATTACGACACGATCTACAGGCAGGCGACGGACGCCTATCATAGCGAGACCGGCGGCAGCAACACGCCGCCCTTCACGGAGTGGCTCGGAACCTTCGGTGGGCGCTCCTGGCGGGCGCAGCTCGAGTCGGCCGACAAGAATGTCCAGGCGCAGCAGGACGTCTACAATCAACTGCTCTCGGAAGTGACCACGCCGGGGCTGAAGGACGCCCAGGACCGGCTGCGGAACCAGGACTACTACACCAAGCTGCAGGACCCCGCGCTCGCAAGCTTCCCCGCCGTTCCCGGATACTCGCTGGGGATGGACGCGACCACCTGGCTCAACAAGGTCAAGGCCGGCACCGGCGGCTCCAGCGGCTCGATCGGGTTTGCGAACTCGCAGTCCGAATATGACTACAAGAAGACCTGGGCCGGCGGCAGCGCCTCGATCAACAAGTTCTTCTGGAGCGTCAATGTCGGCGGCTCGTGGGAACGGATCGACGAATTCGCCTCGGACTCCTCGCTCAAGGTCGATGTCAGCTTCAAGGCATGGGACCAGATCTCCATCCAGGCCTCGCGCTGGTACAATGGCGCCTTCGTCACCGGCATCCAGAGCGGCCCCTTCATCCGCGGCTACTCGCCCTATGGCGACAGCAGCACCAAGGCGGTGTGGGGCCCCTCGGGCATCATGTCGGTGCAGAAGGTCGGCATGCTGGTCTGCTACAAGCCATCCTTCTCGATCACGGTCAGCGATTCGACCTTCAAGTCCTTCTCGGAGAAATGGAGCGTCTCGGCGGGCCTGCGCATCGGTCCGTTCAGCTTCTCGGGCGGCGGGGGAAGTTCCTCCTCGGGCTGGAAGGCGGATTCGGCGACCAAGACGTTCACCGGCGAATCCACCGCCGAAACCGCGCTGATCATGGGCGCCAATATCAACCTGATCAATCCGCAATAGGCCTCAGGCCACGCCTTGCCCCGGTCCCGCGAAACCCGTCTGGCCTTCGCGGGGCCAGATCTGCATGACGACAGCGTGACCTCGGGCCTTTCCGGACGCTACGCGGGCTCGGCTCAGCCGGGATGCCGCCCCCAGCAGATGAACCGGCCGCAATCGAAGTTCGAATTGTCGACGCCGTATTCGAGCGGCTTGCCGTCAAGACCGAGCGTCACGCCGCCCGCGGCGCGCAGCACGGCGTCGCCTGCGGCGATGTCCCACTGATGAAGGTTCACGAGCCGCGGATAGACATCGGCCTTGCCTTCGGCGACGAGGCAGAATTTGAGCGACGAGCCGATATGGGTCGTCTCGTGCGGCGGCAGGGTGTCGAGCCAGGCCTGGGTCTCGGGCTCCCGGTGGCTGAGGCTGACGAGCGCTACCGGCGTCTTGGGCAGCGCCCGGGTGCGGATCTCCCGCCGGTTCCGGATCTCGCCGTCGGCGGTGACGTCCGCGGCATGGGCCTTCAAGCCGGCGCCGCTCCAGATGCGCCCCAGGGCCGGCGCATAGACCACGCCCGCGACCGGCTTCAGATCGCGGATCAGCGCCACATTGACGGTGAATTCATTGCGGCCAGCGATGAAATCGCCCGTCCCGTCCAGGGCGTCGACGAGGAAATAGGACGCTTCCTTGCAGCTCGGGCACTTGCCGTCCTCGGCCATCTCCTCGGCGACCACGGGGACGCCCGGAAACTGCGCCTGAAGTTGCGCGATGATGACGGCTTCCGCCGCCTGGTCCGCCTGGGTCACAGGGGTCGAGTCCGACTTGATCGACACCCTTGCGCCGGCGGCGCGGGCCGCCAGGATTTCCTTGCCTGCCGCGATCGCCGCGCGCTCGAAGGTCTCGATCAGATCCGGCAGCGGGCGCGGATCAGGATCGGCAAGGTCTAGGGCGCCCATCGGCAGTGGTCCATGATCAGGTTCCTGGTGACATCTGGCGTCGCATGATTGGCAGACACGGTCAATGTTCAGTGCAGCGCAACAAAGGCGGTATTTGGACGGTTTTTGTCGTTGTGCCCGCTTAACCGGAACAACCGACCTCATCGGGGCGCACAAAGGAACTGGGATGCCTCGTCTTGTCGGGCGCGCGCGACGATGATTGCGGCTTCAATCGGAGCCAGCACCATGACCCTGCACCAGCCCCTGCCCCACACCGACGCCGCCGCACGCCCGGACTTCGGACCGGGGTTTGCGGCCGAGCTCGCCCTGGAGCTGGCGCCCATGTCGCTGCCGGGGCGGATCCGCCGGATCGCGGCGCTCGGTCGCGCGGTGTTCACCACCTCGCTGGGGCTCGAAGACCAGGTGCTGACCGCGCTGATCGCCGACACCCGCGCCGATGTGCGCCTGGTCACGCTCGACACCGGGCGGCTGTTTGCCGAGACGCTCGCGCTGATGGGCGAGACCGAGGCGCGCTACGGCGTGTCGATAGAAGTGTTCAAGCCCTGGAAGGACGAGGTCGACGGTTTTGTCGCGCTCTACGGCATGAACGGGTTCTACGACAGCGTCGAGGCGCGGCATGCCTGCTGCCATGCCCGCAAGCTGCAGCCGCTGGGCCGGGCGCTGGCGGACGCCGAGATCTGGGTCACGGGCCTCAGGCGCGGCCAGTCCGGCAACCGCGCCAATGCGCCGCTCGCCGAATGGGACGTCGACCGCGGCCTGATCAAGGTCAACCCGCTTGCCGACCAGTCGCTCTACGCGCTGCAGGCCCGCGCCAGGGCCGACGACGTGCCGGTCAATCCGCTGCACGCGAAAGGCTTTCCCTCGATCGGCTGCGAGCCCTGCACGCGCGCCATCAAGCCGGGCGAGCCCGAGCGCGCAGGCCGCTGGTGGTGGGAGCAGGACGAGCGGCGCGAATGCGGGCTGCATTTGTCGGCCTCCGTGTCGGGCTCGCGCGCCCAGCCAAAAGTCACCTCGTCGGCTTCGGCCACGGCAGATATCTGAAGGACACAGCATGAACGTAATTGAACACGGGCGCGGCAAGCCGCCGCTCGACCCGCACCTGAAGGCGCTCGAGAACGAGGCGATCCACATCTTCCGCGAGGTGGCGGCGGAATTCGAGCGGCCGGTGATGCTCTATTCGATCGGCAAGGATTCCTCGGTGCTGCTGCACCTGGCGCTCAAGGCATTCCATCCCGGCAAGCTGCCGTTTCCGCTGGTGCATATCGACACCGGCTGGAAGTTCCCGGAGATGATCGCCTTTCGCGACCAGGTGGTGGCCCGGCACGGGCTCGACCTGATCGCCCACACCAATCCGGACGGGCTTCGCGACAACGTCACCCCGTTCAGCCACGGCTCGGCGCGCTACACCGACATCATGAAGACCCAGGCGCTCAAGCAGGCGCTCGACATGGGTCGCTACGACGCCGCCTTCGGCGGCGCGCGGCGCGACGAGGAAGCATCGAGGGCCAAGGAGCGGATCTATTCGTTCCGCACCTCCGACCATGCCTGGGACCCGCGCAACCAGCGCCCCGAGCTCTGGTCGATCTACAACGGCATGATCCACCCGGGCGAGAGCGTGCGCGCCTTCCCGCTGTCGAACTGGACCGAGGTCGACATCTGGCGCTACATCCAGGCCGAGAAGATCGAGCTGGTGCCGCTCTATTTCGCCGAGCGCCGCAAGGTCCTCGAGCGCGACGGCATGCTGATCGCGGCTGGAGACCCGCGTATCGCGCTTTTGCCGGGCGAACAGGTCCGCGAGGAGATGGTGCGGTTCCGCACACTCGGCTGCATTCCACTGACCGGCGGGGTTCGTTCGACCGCCACGACGCTCGACGAGGTGATCGCCGAACTTGAAATCGCCACCGTGTCCGAACGCCAGGGCCGCGCGATCGACCGCGACCAGGCCGGATCGATGGAAAAGAAAAAACGCGAAGGATATTTCTGATGACGGCGCAAACTCTCTCGCAAAGCCTTCTGCCGGGCGAGGACCTCCTCGACATCGACCCCAATCCGCAGACCGCCGGAAGGCAGGCGCGCCCATTGAGGTTCATCACCTGCGGCTCGGTCGACGACGGCAAGTCGACGCTGATCGGCCGGCTCTTGTGGGATACCAAGGCGGTCAAGGAAGACCAGGCCGCAGCGCTCCGGCGCGATTCCACCGGCAAGCAGAACGAGTTGGGCCTTCCGGATTTCGCACTGCTGCTCGACGGTCTCCAGGCCGAGCGCGAACAGGGCATCACCATCGATGTCGCCTACCGCTATTTCGCCACCGACCGCCGCTCCTTCATCGTCGCCGACACGCCGGGCCACGTGCAGTACACCCGCAACATGGCGACCGGGGCGTCCACCGCCGATCTCGCGGTGCTCCTGGTCGACGCCCGCTCGGGCATTCTCGAGCAGACCCGCAGGCATGCCACGATCGCGGCGATGATGGGCATCCGCCAGTTCGTGCTCGCGGTCAACAAGATCGATCTGAGCAACTACGACGAGGCCGGCTTCCAGACGATCGCGCGGGCGTTCCGCGAGATCGCGCTGTCGCTCGGCGTGCGCCAGGTCACCGCGATTCCGGTCTCGGCGCTCAAGGGCGAGAACATCGTGATGCGCGGCGACGAATTGATGCCGTGGTACAGCGGACCGACGCTGGTCGAGGTGCTGGAGAAGGCCACCCAGCGCACCGGCCAGACCACCGGCTTCCGACTGCCGGTGCAGCGCGTGTCGCGCCCCGGCGAAGGTTTCCGCGGCTACCAAGGCACGGTGGCCGGCGGCTCGATCAAGCCCGGCGACAGCGTCGTGGTGCTGCCCTCAGGCGTCGAAGCCAATGTGAAAGCCATCGTCACCTACGACCTGGTGCGCAACGCGGCGGTGCATGGCGACGCCATCACGCTCGTGCTCGACCGGCCGGTCGACGTGGCGCGCGGCGACATGATTGCAGCCATCGACCAGCGGCCGATGACCGGCCGCGCCTTCACCGCCCGGCTGGTGGCGCTGTCGCCCGACGGCGTGGTGCCGGGCAAGCGCTACTGGCTGAAAGCCGGCTCGCGGCGCCAGCGGGTGCTGTTGCGCCCGACCTCGCAGCTCGATCTTTCCACCGGCAACTGGGACGACGCGAATTTCCTGCCGGTCAACGGCATCGGCGTGGTCGAGCTCGATTTCGAGGATGTGGCGGTCTTCGACAGCTACGAGACCAACCGCGACACCGGCGCCTTCATCCTGATCGATCCGGAGACCCTCAACACGGTGGCGGGCGGCATGATCGACGGCAAGCGCTCGAAATCCGGCCGCTTCGACGCCCTGCCGGACGCCGACCGCGCCACCGTCACCCTGCCCGCGCGGCTGCTCGAAGCCTTCCTGAAAACCGAGTTCGCCCGGGCGCATGCGGGCGAGATCAAGGTGACGGGACCCGAGGAGGTCGAGGGGGAGTAGACGGCCTCAAGCTTGGCCACCAAGCCGGGCGCGCAAACGCCGCTGCAGGGCTCTGATTGCATGGATGCGTCGCTCGAATGGCTTCATTTGGGCGACGCATGCGTTTGCGGGTGGTGTGAAGGGTTGTTCAGGCCGAGTGTCGACGCTGCGCTCCGGCAAGGCCCGATTTCAGCGCATCCAGGAACAACCGCACCTTGGGCAAGGCCCCGCGCGAGGCGGCCGACAGGGCGGTAATCTCGTGATTGGAGGTGCTCCAGTCCGTCAGCAGTTCGCGCCACCCCACGGGTGCTGCGAAATCGGGCAGGAAGGCGACCCCGCCGGTCCGCGCCGCAGCGGCAATGATCGGCTGCACGTCATTGGCCATCATCCGCCGGGGAATTTTCACCGTCGTCACTTCGCCGCCCCTCATGAAGCTGACTTCGTCCGCCTCGAGCGCACGGCCGATTCCGAACACCTCCAGACCGGCGAGGTCGGCAGGGCAAGACGGATCGGGTCCGGACCATCCCGGTGACGCATAGACCCGGGTGCGCGTTCGCCCCAGGGTCACCACGCTCAAGGCAGGATGTGGCGGTTGGGCAACCCTTATGGCGACATCGACATCCTCCTCAAGGGGATCGACGATGCGTGTCGTCCATTCGAGGCACGCATTCACCTTGGGATGCTCGAGCAGGAAATCGGCCATGATCGAACTGATGAAAGCCTGCCCGAGAATAACCGGGGCGGAGACCTTGAGGCGTCCGGCCGGTTCGCGCGCCATTTCGGCGGCAGCCCCGAGCGCCGCAGACGCCTGTCCCAGCATCAGATGCGCGTGTTCATGGACCCGGCGGCCGACCTCGGTCAGTGCGATCCGGCGGGTTGTCCGGATCAGCAGCGGCAGGCCCAGCCGCTGTTCCAGCTGGGCGATGCGGCGGCTGATGGTCGCCTGCGGCATGCCTGTGCGGCGCGCGGCGGCGGTAAATCCGCCCGCCTCGACCACACGGGCAAAGAGCGCCAGGTCGTCGAGGCCAAGATCGATCAATTCATCCATGGCTTAATCATATCCATTTTGCCCATCTAATCAATTCCGCGCCAGGCTGTAACTTCACCCTCGTGTGGAAGCAGGGGCAAGCGAAGATGAACTTGGCGGACAGGACCGGGACAGCTTCAGGGATGGCGGACATTGTCGGGATGGGCCTCGTTGTTGAGATCCCATCCGCCGCGGCCCAGAGGCACTTTCGGAACTCCTGCTGTGTCCCGCCCCGATCGGGTGCCGGCCATGGGCGTAGACTTTCGCTCCCCCGCCGGCTGGCTTCCACCCGACCACACCGCGGCAACGAAACAGCACCGCTGTTTGAGCCCCATCACAAGGACAGATGATGACCGACCTCCTCCCCGGCCAGGCCGAAGCCATCGCCGAAGTCAACGATCTGCGTCAGGCGATCAGCAAGGGCGATCCCCGGACGCTCGACCTGATCCTGGGCAAGGCGCACACGCATTTTGCATGGACGGACAGAAAGGTCGACGAGACCACGCTCCGCGCTGCCTTCGATCTTGCGCGCATGGGGCCGACATCGATGAACTGCCAGCCGATGCGCCTGGTCTGGGTGCGCTCTGCGGAGGCGAAGGCGCGCCTGATTCCGCACATGATGGAGGGCAACCGTGAAAAGACCGCAAAGGCGCCGGTGACCGCCATTGTTGCGCATGACACGGCGTTTTATACGCAGTTCGGCAGGAATTTTCCGATCAACCCCGGAGCCGCCGGATTCTTTGCCGGCAATGCCGAACTGGCCCAGGTGACCGCTTTCCGCAACGCCACGCTTCAGGCGGCCTATCTGATCATCGCACTTCGCGCGCATGGTCTCGACGTGGGCGGGATGTCGGGTTTTGACAATCCGGCGGTGGATGTGGAGTTCCTCGGCGGGACCACCTTCAAATCAAACTTCCTGATGAATGTCGGCTATGGCGACGCGGGCACGGTGTTCCCGCGCCTGCCGCGGTTTGCCTTCGATGACGTGTCGCAGATTGTCTGACAGTCCAACCCCTGCGACGCAGGGCCACCGGAGCAGGACCCCCATGACCCATGCCCATCCCGCCGCGGTGGCTGCCGCTGCGTCCTTCGCATTCACTGTCGCGGCGCTGTCAGACCCGGTTGCTCATCCGGGCGTGACACAGGTCACGGAGGCCGGGAGGTGACGCGCTCCGGAACCAGAAGCGCCGGCCCGCTCGCCACTGCGACACTGCTCGGTGCCTCGACCATGACAATCATGGCAGGCGCGACGATCGCGCCGTCGCTGCCGGCCATGGCCGCGCATTTCGGCGAGGGAACCGAACTTGGCGTGCGGCTGCTCGTGACCATCACCGCGCTTGCCATTGCCGTCGCTGCCCCGCTTTCAGGCCTTCTCGGTGACCGGGCGGGCCGGATGCGGGTGCTGTTTGCTTCGGTGGCTGTCTACGTGCTGGCCGGTAGCGCCGGGCTGGTGCTCGACGACCTCCTTGCGCTTCAGATATCGCGTGTGGTTCTGGGCTTCGCCGTGGCGGGGGTAATGACCTCGGTCGGCGCCCTGATCGGCGATCTCTACGAGGGCCCCGCGCGCGACCGGATGCTGGGATTTCAAGGCGCCGCCATGGGGTTCGGCGGCGTGATCTTCCTGGGTCTCGGGGGGATACTTGCAGGCATTGGCTGGCGCGGCCCCTTCGCCATCTATCTGCTGCCGCTCGTGCTGATCGTTCTGATCCCGTTGGCGCTGGGCGGGACAAGGACCGCCGGCGCCGGTGGAGACAGCCGGGCCCCGGCCGGGCCGCCGCTTCCGCTCGGCACCCTTGCCCTGGTATGCACCGCCGCCTTCATCGGCATGATCGGCTTCTATGCCGTGCCGGTGCAGTTGCCGTTTCTGCTGGCCGAGCGCGGCAATGGCTCTCCGGTATTCAGCGGCACGATGATGGCCGGGCTGACGCTGGTTTCGGCCCTGACCGGCCTCGGCTACGGATGGTTCGCCGCAAGGATGCCGTTGCGCATGCTCGCGGTGAGCGCCTGCGCGTCGCTCGCCATCGGCCTTGGCCTGATCTGGCTTGGCAGCGGACCAAGCTATCTCGGCCTTGCAGCAGTCGGTTTCGGCATGGGCCTGCTGATCCCCACGCTGTCGCGATGGCTGCTCTCGGTGACCCCGCCGCGCGCGCGTGGCCGGGTGATGGGGGCGCTGACGACCGCGATCTTTGCCGGCCAGTTCGCCTCACCGCTGATCCTTGCGCCGGTGATCAGCCGCTCCGGGCTTGCCTCGGGGTTTCTGACAGCCTCCGCACTTGCGCTTTTCGTGGCGGTCCTGCTGGCCGCGACACGCCCCGCCACCTCGACTTCAGGGAGACCCGCACCATGATCAGACTTTTCGTCGCTGCCTTTATTGCTTTGCTGCCGATTTCGGCATTTGCCCAGGCCGCAGGCCCGGAAACACTGGACGACTTCTCCACCCACAGGGTGCAGACCGCGCCCGGCGTCAATCTGTTCGTCCGCGACGGCGGCAGCGGCCCCGCGCTGATCCTGCTGCATGGCTGGCCACAGCACGGGCTGATGTGGCACACGGTCGCCCCTTCCCTGGCCAAGGATTTCCGCGTCATCGTCCCCGATCTGCGCGGCGCCGGCAACTCCTCCATCCCGCAGGACGGCTATGACAAGGTGACCATGGCCGCCGACATCATCGCGGTGATGGATGCGCTTGAGATCGAGACGGCGCATGTGGCCGGCTACGATCTGGGTTCGGGTGTGGCCTATGCGTTGGCGGCGGGTCACCGGGACCGCGTCGAGCGGCTTGCGGTCATGGAGTTCGGCCTGCCGGGCTTCGGATATGAAAGCCTGATGGCGCCGACGCCGCAATGGGACAATGGCGCGAACTGGCATCTCGGCCTGTTCACCCTGCCCGATGTCGCTGAAATGGCGTTTGGCGGCAAGGAACGCGAACTGCTGAGCTGGTTCTTCTGGCACATCGCCCATGATGGCGAAGCGGTCAGTCCTGAGCATTTCGAGGCCTATGTTCGCTCAATCCAGCGCCCGGGCGCGCTGCGCGCCGGTTTTCTCTATTACGCGGCAGTCTGGCAGGACGCCGAGGACAACAAGGCGCTTGCGGCAGACCCGCTGACGATCCCGGTTCTGGGCATTGGCGGGGCGATGAGCGCCGGGCCTTATGTCGAGCAATTGTTCAAGCCCGTCGCAACCAATGTGACCGGCGCCGTGATCCCGCAGGCCGGTCACTGGCTCGGCGACGAGAACCCGGAAGAGCTGGCCCAGGTTCTCCTGGAGTTCTTTTCAGGCCGATGAGCGCTCCCCGCGATGACTGACCAGCATGGATTCAAACCACGGGAGGAAATGAAGATGCTCAAGCGATTGATCCTGATAGGCGCGCTTTTTCTCTGGCCTGCCGCAGCCATGGCCGATGTTCAGGCAGATATGGCCATCCAACGCGGACCCTCCGAGCGGCTGACGCCGGAGAACACGGTTCTCATCTATGTCGACTACACGAC
>NZ_JAUXOD010000118.1 GCF_030682515.1 Hoeflea sp.
TCACCACTACACTGGGAATTCCACTATCCTCTCCGGTCCTCTAGTCGCTCAGTCCTGAATGCATTTCTTGAGTTGAGCTCAAGGCTTTCACATCCAACTTGAACAACCACCTACACTCGCTTTACGCCCAGTAATTCCGAACAACGCTAGCCCCCTTCGTATTACCGCGGCTGCTGGCACGAAGTTAGCCGGGGCTTCTTCTCCGGTTACCGTCATTATCTTCACCGGTGAAAGAGCTTTACAACCCTAGGGCCTTCATCACTCACGCGGCATGGCTGGATCAGGCTTGCGCCCATTGTCCAATATTCCCCACTGCTGCCTCCCGTAGGAGTCTGGGCCGTGTCTCAGTCCCAGTGTGGCTGATCATCCTCTCAGACCAGCTATGGATCGTCGCCTTGGTAGGCCTTTACCCCACCAACTAGCTAATCCAACGCGGGCTCATCCATCTCCGATAAATCTTTCCCCCGAAGGGCGTATACGGTATTAGCACAAGTTTCCCTGAGTTATTCCGTAGAGATGGGTAGATTCCCACGCGTTACTCACCCGTCTGCCGCTCCCCTTGCGGGGCGCTCGACTTGCATGTGTTAAGCCTGCCGCCAGCGTTCGTTCTGAGCCAGGATCAAACTCTCAAGTTGAGTAATCTGATTTTGGCTTCTTGGTCACGCATCAAATTGACGAGAACTTCACACCTATATTCGCTTGGCTTCAGCAAACCTGATCCTTCTCGGCCTAAGCCTCGAAGGGGTGCTGAAGCTAACAAACACAGTGTAACTTCTCTTGAAACGTGACCGCCAAAGTCTGGTTTGGTCTCTTCAGCCCCCGAAAGGACTTCCGAAACCACCGGCTACCGCCGCCCACGTTTCTCTTTCTTCAATATTCAATTGTCAAAGAACAGATCCCGCAAAACGCGAAATCACCGGCTTTCCACACTTGGCTTCAGCCGGGCGAGTGTCGCTTGCGCGGCTCTCTTGGATAACACAAGGGCGAACTTCTTGGCGCCAGCGGCGCGCCGCCCTCGTTGTGTGGGCGGTTTATAGGTCCCACCATCACCAAGAGTCAACAGCCTTTTTCACATAACTGACATTTTTTTGTCCAATCGGACAACAACCTGCCGCAAGCCCCAAAACCGACCTGATTTAGGCGCGATTTCAACCAGATAAACGGCTTTTCCGGCGATTTTGCGGCAGGCTGCCTTCCAGCGCCTGAAATCGGCCTCACACCAGAGCCATCCCAGAGCCCTCGGACGGATGGCCGGGTCCGGCCATCAGGCCCCTGACGGTGGTCGATTGCCACCGCCGCGACCGCCGGTTAGCCTTGAGCCCAATAGCCGAAGGAGCATCAATGAAAGTCCCACGTCTCTTCCAGCCGCTCGCCCTGCGCGGGGTCCAGACCCGCAACCGGATCGTGATCTCCCCCATGTGCCAGTATTCTGCCCACGACGGACATATGGACGACTGGCATCTGGTCCATCTCGGCAGGTTTGCCATCGGCGGCGCCGGGATTGTCTTTTCGGAAGCCACTGCGGTGCAGAAGCGCGGCCGCATCACCCATGGATGCCCCGGCCTGTGGACCGACAGCCAGATACCGGCCCACGCCCGGATTGCCCAGTTTGCGCTGCGCAACGGCGCCCTGCCCGCCATCCAGCTGGGTCATGCCGGCCGCAAGGCGAGCATGCAGCGGCCATGGTTCGGAAACGGGCCTCTCAACGAAGCCGACCTGGCGCGGGGCGACATGCCCTGGACGCCTGTCGGTCCTTCCGCCCTCCCCGTGGCCGATGGCTGGCCGGTGCCGCATGCCCTGAGCGAGGCCGAGATCGGCGACCTCATCGAGGATTATGCATTCGCGGCGCGGCGGGCGCTTGCCGCGGGCTACAAGATCGCCGAGATCCACGGCGCCCATGGCTATCTGGTTCACAGCTTTCTCTCGCCTCTCTCCAACAGGCGGACCGACAGCTATGGCGGCAGCCTCAGCGGACGCATGCGGCTGGCGCTGGAAATTGCCGAGACTGTGCGCGCGGTCTGGCCTGGCGACCTGCCGCTGTTCTTCCGCACCTCCGCCGTCGACGGCACGCCGGAGGGCTGGTCGCTGGACGATACCATTGTCCTCGCGGGGGAACTCAAGCGCATCGGCGTCGATGTGATGGACTGTTCGTCGGGTGGCATCACCGGGGCCGCGACTGCCGCCGACGGCGGCCGGAAGTGGCAGCCGGGGTTCCAGGTGGGCTATGCCGAGCGGGTTCGCAGCGAAGCCGGCATGACAACCATGGCGGTGGGGCTGATCACCCATCCGCACCAGGCCGAGGCCATCCTGGCCGATGGGCGCGCGGATCTGATTGCCATCGGTCGCGAGGCACTTGTCGATCCGAACTGGGCGCTGCATGCGGCGCGCGATCTCGGCCACGATGCCCTGTTCGAAACCTGGCCCCGGCAGTCGGGCTGGTGGTTGGCTGTCCGGCAGAGGACCGCTGACTTCTACGTGCCCGGATCCGATGCGCCTGGCGCCTGAGCTCCCGCGGCCGCCCGGACCATGCCGAGGCGGACAGGTTCGGGGCCTTTTGGGATGATGGGATTGACAGGCACGCAGCCGAGGCACGACACCGGTGAGCGAAGCAGGCCACGCCGTGCGGTGCATGGCCTGCTTCGTCCGATGATGGATCCGCATCAGCCGGTGTGGTGCCGCATCGCCTTGAGCTTGTCCTTGGTGGTGTCGAGATGGACGCGCACATCCGAACCATCTGTCTCGCGCAGGACGGTGAGTCCGTCGAACGGCACCAGGACGGAATGCGCTCCCAGGCCGAGAAACCCGCCGACATCGATGACGGCGCCGGAAATCCTGCCATCCGCGTCGATCTTGAGCGAACGGATCGATCCGATGGTCTCGTCTCCACGGCCGTAGACCGTCGCGTCTTCGAGATCAGCCGTGCTCAGGTCGTGGATCTCGGCCCGTCCATAGCCTTCTCGAGCGAATCCGAAGGCGGCGCCTTCCTGTTCGTTGTTTCTGATACCCAATGGATCGGTCGCACCGACTGGAAATGTCATGGAATACTCCTTGACCCCGCAACCGGGGTTCACTGGTGACAGGGGCCCCCTGCAGGGTCGTTTCGGTCACCGGTCGCTTCGCTGAGCCGCTGCCGCGGGCGCGCGGAACGGGTTTGCATCGCGATAGACGCCGGTCACGAAAGCCTAACGCCCCTGGTGAAGCGTGGTTCCAGCGGTATCCGCCCTCAAGCGTTCTTTGTCAGAAAGAAGCGGATCATCTCGGCCGAGGCATTCGGCCCCTTGCTGTCTGCGTAGGATCCCGCCGCATGGCCGCCGGACCAGGCGTGCCCTGCCCCTTCGACAATCCAGAGCTCGACAAGTACCGTCCCGTCGGAACCCGTGAAATCGCTGCGGGCATATCCCCGCCCGCCTGCCGAACGGGTGCTGATTCGCGCCGGCGCGGCATCTCCTCCGACGACGTTTGCGACGATCTGGGATGCATTGGCCGGATGGACGGTGCTGTCGGCAGTCCCCTGAAAGATGATCCGCCGCACGCAAGGTGACGGCGGGGAGGCCGGACGGGCGCCTTCCGAAACGCCGCCCCGGCGCATGGCCGTCATGGCGGAGATCACATTGCGCGCCGCACCGCGGGCGAGACCGGAGTGAACCCCGGCCGCCGAAAAGACGTCCGGATAGGCATCCGCCAGGATCACCGCCATCGCGCCGCCGGCAGACAGGCCGGCCACGAAGACGCGGTCGCGCTCAAGGTTGAATTCCCTCGTCAGCTTCCTCGTGAGCGAGGCCAGGATTGCGGGCTCGCCCGCCCCGCGCCGCTGGTTGCCCGGCCTGAACCAGTTCCAGCAGGCCGCCGCGTTGTGTCCGCGCGTTTGCGCCGGATAAGCGATGGCGAGACCGTGCTTTTCCGCCAGCGCATTCATGCCTGTGCCGGTGGCAAAGTCGTCAGGCGATTGCTTGCAGCCATGCAGCATCAGCACAAGGCCGGTGGGTCGTGGCGTCCCGGCGGGCAAATAGAGCTTGTAGCTGCGCGCCCCGGCTGCACTTCGGTGCGTGCGGTCGAGAAACTGCGCGGCCGCTGCAACCCGGGGGGTGGCCCGGCCCTCTCCCGGCGCCGCTGAGCGCGCCGTGCCGGGTTTCTTCCGCACGGCAGGTCCGCGGCCGGTCTGGGGCGCCTTAGCCTTGCGCGGCTTGGCCGTCCTGGCCTTGGAATCTGCGACCGGCCCAAGCGCCGACTTGACCAGGATGTCGGTCATCGCCTTGTGGAAGGATCGGGTCGCCTTGGACAGCCTTGCAGGTCGCATCAGCCGGTTCATCCGGCGCATGCTGGCCGCGAGCGTGCGTGTCATGGATATTTCCTTTGAAGGGACGACCGTTCGCCTCGAAAAAAAGGCAGTCCGGAACGCAGGTCAGATCCCGGTCAACGCGCCGCAGCGACATGCGTTCCCCCGATTGCGTAGACCGTCGGCTGAAGCCGGAAGAGCCGTCTGCCATGCCTGTTCGGTGCCCGGCCTCTCCTTGGCCGGTCCGGCGCCGGGGTTGGGGGAAATAAGCGGCGCGGCCGCTGTGCTAGAGCCGCCTGTGCTGCAGGAAGAACCGCAGCATCTCACGCGATGCGTCGGGCCCCTTCGGGTCGGTGTAGCTGCCACCGGCCTGACCGCCAGCCCAGGCATGGCCGGCGCCGTCAATCTCCCAATGCTCGGCGATGCTGCGGCCGCTCACGTCCTCGTGGCGGGTTTGCCGGTAGGTGTGCCCGCCATCCGACACGCCGGAGGTGCAGACCCGGCTGAGATCGGAGCGAGCCCGCAGGGCCTGCGCCACCACGGCCTCGCCGTTTCCGGGATGCACGGTCGTGTCGGCGAGCCCGTGGAAGACGATGGCCGGAACGGTCACGGCGCGGGCATTGCCCCTTGAACCGCCGCGCATTGCGGCGAAGGCCGAGGGCACGTCGCGCGCGCCGCCGGCGGGCAATCCGGAATGGATGCCGACTGCCGCGAACGTCTCGGGATAGGAAGCCCCCAGGATCGCCGCCGCCGCGCCGCCCGCCGACAGCCCGGCGGCATAGACCCGGTCCGGATCGGCGGGGTGGTCGCGCAGGATGTCGGCCACGATCCCGGCGATCAGGGCCGGTTCGCCCCGGCCTTTCCCCTGATCCTCCGGCCGGTACCAGTTCCAGCATTTCTGGGCATTGGCGCCCTGCGGCTGGGCCGGCCAGGCGACCAGGCAGCCGAATTCTTCGGCAAGCGCGTTCATGCCAGTCCCGATGGCGAAATCCTCCGGCGACTGGGTGCAGCCGTGCAGCATGACGATCAGCGGCATCGGCCGGGCGGGCTGCCGGGCAGGCACATAGAGCCGGTAGTCCCGCCTGCCCGTGCCATGATGCGAAAGCGACAGGAACCGGGCTCCTTCGGGCACATCGACCGGCCTTGGCGTGACTTCGCCGCGACGCGGCATCCCGCCCGCCGCAATGGTGTCCAGCGTCTCGCGAAGCCCTGTGCGCCGGGGCCGGCTGAAGCTCCCGGCGGCGGGCGGATCGGAGCGAGTCGCCGCTTGCGGCGCGGTCGTCTCACCCATGCGCGTGAAGCTTCCCTCGATGAGGATAGTCCCATCATCTTCGCTGCGGAGATCCGGGTCTCTGCTCCCCGGTTGGGCTGTCGGTTTGAGAAGCGACTGGATCAGCGCTGTGGCCTCGCCCAGCCTGCCGGACCGCGTCAGTTCGGTGGCTCGGGACATGCCGCGCGCGAAGATGGTGTTCATGGAGGGCCTTTCCGGTGTTTGGGTCACGAGATTCGGTCCGCCAGCGCGGACTTGAGCGCGTCGGTGGCTTGCAAGGTGCCCAGGACGGACAGGGCTGAAATGGTCTCGCGGGCGAGCTCAGCCGATACATCCGCAGCAATCACCACAAGGCCGAGAACACGGATGTCCAGCATTTCACCTGCCGCCTGCGCCGCAAGCAGGTCTTGCCGCGAGATATGCCTGAGGCCCAGGTCGACGCTCTTGCGGACGACGATCTGGCGAACCGTCTCGGCGTGACGCTCGATCTGGTTGCGGATGGCGGTGCGGATGAAATCGCTTCGGTTGGAATAGAAGCCCTCGCGCACCAGGAGCTCGATCTGGCCCAGATCGACAAAGCCGAGGTTGATGGTGATCTTTTCGGAATCGGGCACTCTGGCCTGCATCGCGTCCGTCGGTATCCTTGCCACGTCACATCTCCATATACCATCCGTGTGGATGGTATATGGATGTTATTTCGCGGCAATGCAATCCCCGTGGCGCATTTGGCTGCACCGGCTTGACCCTACGCTTGGCAGCGCAGGGTCAATTCCGAGTTTGTCGAATGCGCACCGGCGTTCCGGACCCCGTGTCCGGAACGCCGCAACCGGATCAGCCCTTGAACCTTGCTTCGCGCGGCCAGTGCCTGAGTGCCTCGCAGGCGGTCACGAACTGCGTCACCGTGTTCTCGTCGTCGAGGAGGCACAGGCCCGCATCGCCACTCCCTTCCAGACCACAGGCACCCACCAGTTCGGCTGCCTCCTTGGTCCAGCCGATGAACTTGCAATGGGCAAATGCATCGGACAGGAAGTCCTTGGCGGCGGGATTGCCCGCGAGGCTGTCCTTGCCCGGCAGGATGGCCACGGCGTCAAACAGGACCGACGGCGCGCCGCCGATCTGGTCGGTGACCGGGTGCGGATTGTCATTGCTGCAGGAAACGCCGCCGATCCGCGGCGCGATGAACCGCAACAGGCCGCCGGCCTTTGTGACCGCTTTCTCGATTGCCGCCAGCACCTGGCCGTCAAAGCCGTCGCTCAGCATCACGCCCATGATCCGGCCCTTGAAGCTTCCGGGCGGATTGGCCTGGATGCTGAGTGCAGGGGACGCGGCAAGGTCCATCCGGGTGGGTCGGGCGGCAGGCGCAGGCTTAGGCAGGGTCGCAAGCCCCAGCCTGTCGGCCGCCTTCTGCGCCAGGTCCTCGTCGATGTTCAACAGATGCGCCACCATCCGCTCGCGAATGGCAGGTTCCTCGCATTTCGACAGTTCGAAAACCAGGGCCGAGAGGATGTGGCCCTGCTCCGACGGCGTCTGGGAGATGTAGAACTGCCGCGCCTGGGAGTAGTGATCGGCGAAGCTCTCGGGCCGGATCCGCATCTTTTCGCCGCTGACCGGCTCCTTGTAGCTTACATAGCCTTCGAGCGGATGCGCGCGTGGGCCTTCTCCCCAGCCATTGGGCTCATAGTTGACGCGGCCCTTGCGGGCGGCAGTCTGCATGTGACCGTCCTGCTGGAAATTGCTGACAGGACAGCCCTTGGGCGCATTGATGGGAAGCTTGGTGAAATTCGGCCCGCCCAGGCGCTTGAGCTGGGTGTCGAGATAGGAAAAGTTGCGTCCCTGCAGCAGCGGATCGTCGGTGAAATCAATGCCGGGGATCACGTTGGCGGTGCAGAAGGCGACCTGCTCGGTCTCGGCAAAGAAATTGTCCACGGCCCGGTCGAGCCGCATCGTGCCGATGATCTCCACCGGACAATCTTCCTCGGGGATGATCTTGGTCGGGTCCAGCACGTCGAAGGCAAAGCTGTCGGCAAAGTCCTGATCGAACAGCTGCACGCCGAGATCCCATTCCGGGAAGTCGCCCCGGTCGATGGCGTCCCACAGGTCCCTCCGGTGCCGGTCTGGATCGGCGCCGTTGCTCTTGAGAGCCTCGTCCCAGAGCACCGACTGCAGACCCATTTTCGGCTTCCAGTGGAATTTGACGAAGGTGGATACGCCATCGGCGTTGACGAAGCGGAACGTGTGGACCCCAAAGCCCTCCATCGTGGTGAAGGAGCGCGGGATGGCGCGGTCGGACATGGCCCACATGATCGTGTGCATCGATTCCGGTGTCAGCGAGATGAAGTCCCAGAAATTGTCATGGGCCGATTGCGCCTGCGGGAAATCCCGGTCGGGCTCAGGCTTGACCGCATGAATGAGGTCGGGAAACTTGATCGCATCCTGAATGAAGAACACCGGCGCATTGTTGCCCACCAGGTCCCAGTTGCCGGCGTCGGTGTAGAACTTGACGGCAAAGCCGCGGATATCGCGCGGAAGGTCGGGCGACCCCTTGCTGCCGGCCACGGTCGAGAAGCGGACGAAGACTTCGGTCTCCTTGCCCTCTGCTTCGAAAGGCGCGGCGCGGGTCACGTCGGGAATGGCACGGGTGCAGGTAAAGGTGCCGTGGGCGCCATAACCGCGCGCATGCACCACCCTTTCGGGGATGCGCTCATGGTCGAAATGGAAGATCTTTTCGCGCATCGCGAAATCTTCCATCAGCGTCGGCCCCGGCGCCCCGGCGCGCAGGGAGTTCTGGTTGTCACTGATGACGACACCCTGCGCGGTGGTCAGGCGCTCCTCGCCCTTGCGCGCGTGCTGATGGATTTCGCCGCCCTCACCGGTGTCGGACACAAGCGCATCGAAATCGGCGGTCTGTCGTTTGGGGTCTTTCACAGGGTCTTTCATGGAGACGTCCTTTCGGGACAAGGCCGCAGGGGCTCAGGGCTCATCGGTTCTGTCAGGAACCCGCAAAAATCATCACACAGGCAGGCGTGGCCACGGTCTCGCCCGCCTGTGGGGACAACACCCCCGCTCCCCATTTGTTCCTGATCCGGATGTTCCTCTGGATGATTATTCGCGCCGGATCCTCAATGATGCGCGCACCCGGCCACGGCCTGGCTGAAGCGCCGCCATGGCCCGCTTCCGGAGCAGCCGAACACACGCCAATTGCTCGATTTCAATCAGCCAAGCCGGACTGTGAGAGTGTGCGAGGAGGCAGACGGGCGCAGCACGATCTGCCCGTTCTCGGGTTGGAGGGCCACGCCATCCAGCACTGCTGAGACGATGCCGCGGCCGGTTCGCGCAGAATTGTCGATCGTGATCGACACGCTCGCTTCGCCGGTCCGGACGACTGCCTTGATCTCTGGCCAGGCCTTCGGGAAGCAGGGATCGATACGGATGGTCGCACCCGCGCGGGTCAGCCCCAGAAGGCCTTCGATTCCGGCGCGATACATCCAGCCGGCCGAGCCGGTGTACCAGGTCCAGCCGCCGCGCCCCTCATGCGGCGCGGTGGAATAGACGTCGGCCGCAACCACATAGGGCTCGACCTTGTAGCGCGCCGCATCCTCTGGAGAAAGCGCATGATGGATCGGGTTCAGCATCGAGAACAGGGCGCCCGCGGCATCGCCGTCGCCCAGCTTGGCCTGGGCAAGGATTGCCCACATCGCCGCGTGGCTGTACTGGCCGCCGTTTTCGCGCAGGCCCGGCGGGTAGCCCTTGATATAGCCGGGGTCCTGCGGCGAGGCGTCGAAGGGCGGCGTGAACAGCAGCGCCAGGCCCGGATCGGGCCGGATCAGGTGCTCGCTCATGGAGGCCATGGCGATCGTCGCGCGCTCGGGATCAGCCGCGCCCGACAGCACTGCCCAGGTCTGGGCAAGACTGTCGATCCGGCATTCCTGCGACGTGGCCGAGCCCAGCAGCGTGCCGTCGTCATAGGTGCCGCGCCGGTACCATTGCCCGTCCCAGCCGTCGCGCTCGATCGCCTCGCGCACCGCCGTCGCATGCTGCCGCCAGCGCAGGGCGCGCGCCGGATCGCGGCTGTCTGCAAAGGGCGCCATGGCGTCGATCGTGGTGATCAGCAGCCAGCCCAGCCAGACCGAGGTCCCCTGCCCGTGTTCGCCAACCCTGTTCATGCCGTCGTTCCAGTCGCCGGTGCCGATCAGCGGCATTCCGTTCGCGCCGGTGAACTCGACCGCCTGGTCGAGGCCGCGGGCGCAATGCTCGAACAGGCTCGCCTCCAGCGGCGAGATGGACGGCAGGAAGAAATCGTCATGGGCGCCAGGCAGCAGCGCCGGACCTTCGAGGAACGGCACCTGTTCATCGAGCACGGCCGTATCGCCCGACACGGCGATATATTGCGCCACGGCGTAGCCCAGCCAGACGCGATCATCCGAAATGCGGGTGCGCACGCCCTGCCCGGAATGCGGCAGCCACCAGTGCTGCACATCGCCTTCGGGAAACTGACGCGAAGCCGCGCGCAACAGATGCGACCGCGTCATTTCCGGCCGCAGCGCCGTCAGCGCCATCCCGTCCTGCAACTGATCGCGAAACCCGAAGGCGCCGCTGGCCTGATAGAAGCCCGCGCGCGCCCAGATCCGGCAGGCCAGTGTCTGGTAGAGCAGCCAGCCGTTGAGCATGATGTCCATCGCCCGGTCCGGCGAGGTCACCTGAACGGCGCCCAGGAGCTCGTGCCAGTGCTGCTTGACGTCCTCGAGGGTGGCCGCCGCGTCGGCGGCGCGATGGCGCAGGATCAACTCGCGGGCGGCATCGGGGCTCTCCGCCTGCCCCATGAGAGCGACGATCTCGATTGTCTCGCCGGGTTGAAGCGTCACCCGCCGCTGCAGCGCCGCACAGGGATCGAGCAGCGGTCCGGTACGGCCCGAGAGCGGCTCCGCCCCGATGCCGGCTGGAGCGGCCATGCTGCCGCCCGTTCCCAGCACTTCAGCCCGATCGGCGCTGCGGCTGCTCGTCTCAGCGCCGAGATCGGCAAAGGCGAACTGCCCCGGAAAGGCGGTCGAGAACGGATTTCGGGCCAGGATCGCGCCGGTCTCGTTGTCGAGACTGGTGATGATGTGGCGCGCGGTGGCGCCGCGCGACGGCCCGAGTACCCATTCGGCATAGGCCGTCACCGACAGCGACCTTACTCGTTCCGAGCGATTGCTCAGCGTCAGCCGGGTGATCCGCACCGGATCGTCCATCGGCACGAATTGCACCATGGTCGCATCGATCCCATGGGCGGAGTGTTCGAACTGGCTGTAGCCGAAACCGTGGCGAGCGACATACAGTCCGCCATCGCGGATCGGCAGCGCGGTCGGCGTCCACGTATCGCCGCTGTCGAGGTCATGCAGGAAGAACGCCTCGCCCGGCGGATCGGTGACAGGATCGTTCGACCACGGGGTCAGCTGGTTCTCGCGGCTGTTTTCGGCCCAGACGTGACCGCTGCCAAGCGCGGACACCTGGAATCCGAAGCCTGGATTGGAGATCACATTGATCCACGGCGCCGGCGTGGTCTGCCCGCCACGCATCGCGATGACATACTCCCGTCCATCCTCGGCAAAGCCGCCGGTGCCGTTGAAGAACTCCAGCGCGGAGGCGTCGAAGGAATCGGAGGTGATCCGGAACGACGGCCTGGACACAGCAAGCCGGGACCGTTCCGCGACAACGGGCCTCGCTGCCGCGTCGATCTGCTGGCCGATGCTGCCGCGTCGGGCCACGAGCACGACGCTGGCGAGCGCCAGAAGCGAGGCGAGCGAATCGGCCGGGATCAGGTCCCGGCGAAGCACATGAACCGCGCCGTCGTTTCTGCCCGAAGGCGCGCCCGCACGCGGACGCGTGCCGGCCGAACGCACCGCCTGCTCGACCCTGGTCTGCAGATCCTGGACATAGGACGCGGACCGATCGTTGAGGATCACCAGATCGACGGCAAGCTGCCGCATGCGCAGGAATTCATGGGCAGCCAGGACCTCAAGCAGTCTCGGCGCGTCCTCGGCATCCTCGATCCGGAACAGAATGATCGGCAGGTCGCCGGAAATGCCGTGCGGCCACAAGCTCGATTGCGGGGCGGCGCCGGCGCTGACACTGGCGGCAGGCGCCCGCAGGCCGGCATCGCCCCGAACGAGCATGCCGCCAAGACGCTGGAAATCGGTGGCTGTCGCCTGGGTCATGCCGAGATGCCGCAACTGAACCTGCGCCTTCGTCCAGGCCAGCGTGACCGCGCGGTCAAAGGCCGAGGGATCGCGGTGGCGGTCGACCAGATCGAGCAGGATTTCGGGATCATCCGCCACGATGGTCCAGAACGTCACCCGCACCATGCCACCTGCGGGAACCGTGACCGAGCGCCGGATCGCAAAGATCGGATCCAGCACCGTGCCCGTCGTCTGCGACAAATCGGACTGTGCCATGGCGGCGGAGGCGATGCTGCGTCCCGCCCCGATGAAGCGGGCCCGGTCCGTCTCGAACTGGATGGGCGCAGCCTCGGTGCCTTCGACCACGGCGATATGCGCGGCCCAGACTTCGGGGTCCGACGGCGAGCGCCGGCGGCGGGTGGCGATCAGAACACCGAGTTCCGGCAGGAAGTCGGTCACCACAAACATCTTGGAAAAAGCCTGGTGGGCGATGTCCGAGGCAAGCGGCGCAAGTACAAGTTCCGCGTAGGAGGTCAGGTCGATCTCGCGCGCGGTCTGGCCTGTGTTGGTCAGGGTCACGCGCCGGGCCTCGGCGTCGTCTTCAGCCGAGACCACCACTTCGGTGAGCGTCTTCAGTTTGCCGCGCTGGTGCGTGAAAGCCGCCTGATGTTCGCTGAACACCGCCTGGTGACCCTCCGGGTCTGCCCCGCTTGGCTGCAGCGCGGCCGACCAGGCGCCCGACACCCGATCGCGCAAGAGGATGTACGATCCGTACCCGGCCGTCGTGGGGTCGTCGCGCCAGCGGGTCACGGCCAGGCCACGCCAGCGGCTGTACCCCGCGCCGGTGGGCGTCAGCATCACCCCATAGGTTCCGTTCGACAAAAGATGCGCGGTCGGTGCCGCTGTCGCGGGTGAGGGGAACGGCCGCACCGCCGGCACGTGTTCGGGCTCATGCGCAGCCACCTGCATCTCCTCCGCACGCGGCGGCGCATCGCTCGCATCGCGCGGCACGCGCTCCTGCAGCAACAGGTCGACCGCCTTGATCATGGGTTCCGCATGGAACCGGGCCCTGAGGCGGCCCCCCTGCACGCAATTGGCGATGGCGGTGATCGTCATGCCCTGGTGGTGCGCCATGAAGCTGCGCACGACGGCGAAATCTGTCCCCGCGGGAAGGCGGGAGGCGGTGAAATCCACGGCCTCGTAGAACCCGTACCGCCCCTCGGCTCCAAGCGTGCTCAGCCGTTTGTAGTTGCGCAGCGCTTCGACAGGCGCAACCATCGCAGCCAGTCCGGTGGCATAGGGGGCGACAACGCGGTTCTCGCTCAGGCCTCGCTTCAGGCCGAGGCCCGGCACCCCGAAATTGGAGTACTGGTAGGTCATTTCCAGATCGCGGGCATTGTAGGACGATTCCGAAATCCCCCACGGAATATCGAGCGTTGACCCGTAGGAGCGCTGGCGATCGACGATCCGGCGGTTGGTTTCCGCCAGCACCGAGCCTTCCGGCGCGCGCATCACCAGGGACGGCATCAGGTACTCGAACATGCTGCCCGACCAGGAGATCAGCGCCGAGCCGGCGCCCAAGGGCGTCGCCGCACGGCCGAGGCGGAACCAGTGGCGGGTTTCGACGTCGCCCTTGGCGATCGCGAACAGGCTCGCCAGCCGCGCTTCGGAAGCCAGAAGATCGTAGCAGCTCGGATCGAGCTGGTTGGTCGCCACCGAGAACCCGATGGACAGAAGCTTCTTGTCCCGGTCGACCAGAAACGCGAAATCCATGTCCATCGCCAGGTCGCGGGCAAGCTTTTCGACAGCAGCCAGGCGCGGCGCAAGCGCCATCTCGCGGTCGGCGGCGTGGCCGGCCAGGCAGCCGTGCACGGCCTCGAACCAGAAGCCTGCCTCTGAGTCCGGCGGAACGATCGACCGGGCCCGGGTGGCCGCGGCAAGACTCAGGGAAAGGAGCCTGTCGAGCGGCGCCTGCTGGGCGGCCGCTTCCACGAGTTCTCCAAGCAGATTGGCCAGGACTTCGTCTTCGGGCGCGGCCTCGGCGCTGAACGCACATTCGGCCAGGAGCAGGTTATCGGACAGGCCGGCGCGCCAGTCCGCCTCCGCGGCAGGTTCCCGTTGCCATTCCGCGCAGGCCTGGGCGACGGCGATCAGGTGTCCGGCGAGATTTCCGCTGTCCACCGAAGAGATATATTCCGGCTCCAGCACGCGCAGATCATCCGTGGTGTGCCAATTGTAGAGATGGCCGCGGAACTTCGGCATGCGTTGCATCGTGGCCAGCGTCCGCTCCAGCCGCAAGACGGCATCCGCGCGCCCGATCCAGCCCAGATCATGCGCAGCGGTGGTGGCCAGCAGATAGAGACCGATATTGGTGGGAGAGGTGCGGCGCGCCAGCATCGGCTGCGGCGTTTCCTGGAAGTTGTCCGGCGGCAGGTCATTGTCGGCTGCCGTCACGAAGGTTTCGAAAAACCGCCAGGTGCTGCGCCCGATAAGTCGCAGGCTCTGGGTCTCGCTGACGTCCAGCCGCTCGGCCTCGCGCAGCCGCTTGGGTCGGCTGATGCGGTGGGCGACAACGGGGCTCGCGAGCCACGCCAGCGCGAATGGCAGGATCAGCGGCCAGGCCGAAGGGTTGAGAGCCGCCGTTCCAGCCGTCACCGCACCCCCGACCGCAACGCCAGCCGTCATGAACCGGTACTGTTCCGCCAGGCCGGGCCGCTGATTTCGCGCCGCCTGGGCCGCTGTCACCCATTCGAGCAGGTTCTTGCGCGACACGCCAAGCCGCCATGCCGTGCGCAGGATCGCGTCGACCATCCGCGCCGCCGTGTCGGGGAGGAATGTGATCTCCATCGCGATCCGCCACATCGCTGTCCACATATCGCCGGCAAGGGCTGCCAGGTGGCTATGCGCGGTGATCCCGGCCCGTCCGGGCAGCAGTGCAAACGGCAGCGGCAGCACAAAAGGCAACGCCAGCATCGCCAGCACCATGGCCGTCCAGAGGGCCGCACCCGGAAGGGGCAGCAGCCATCCCGCAGCGAGCGCGGCAAGCGCCAGCGGCGCTGTGAGAGACCGGCGAAGGTTGTCGATGATCTTCCACCGGCCAAGCCCGAACACCGGACTGCGGCCATCCACCGAGCGGCCGGCAAGGCCCGCTAGCCAGGGCAGAAGCTGCCAGTCGCCGCGCACCCAGCGGTGCTGTCGGCGCGCGGACACATCATATCGCGCAGGGAAGTCCTCGACCACTTCGATGTCCGAGACCAGGGCCGCACGCGCGAGGTTCCCCTCGAACAGATCGTGGCTGAGCATGGTGTTGTCGGGAATCCGGCCTTCCAGCGCCGCATCGAACGCATCGACGTCGTAGATGCCCTTGCCGGTGAACGAGCCTTCGCCGAACAGATCCTGATAGACGTCGGAAATCGCGGACGCATAGGCGTCGATCCCGCCATGGCTGGCATTGATCTGCTGATAGATCGAACCCTCTGTCCCAACCGGAAGGGCGGGTGTGACGCGCGGCTGCAGGATGCCGTAGCCCTGCGTCACCCGGCCGAGGCCGGGATCGAAATGCGGCGCGTTCAACGGATGGGCAAGCTTGCCGATCAAACGCCGGACTGTGTCGCGCAGGAGCCGCGTGTCGGCATCGAGCGTGATGACGAACCGGACACCCTTCGGCATTTCACAGGGCGACATGAAGCTGGTGTCGTCCGCGCCGCGCAGGAGCCGGTTGAGCTCGATCAGCTTGCCGCGCTTGCGCTCCCACCCCATCCAGACGCCCATGGAGGGATTCCACAGGCGGCGCCTATGAAGGAACAGGAACCGGTCGCCCTCAGGCGATGGATAGGCTGCGTTCAGCCGCTCAATGGCGCGCGTCGCCTCGGCAATCAGTTTGGCGTCCTGCGGGCGGGTTTCGGTCGCCGAATCCGGTCCGTCGGACAAGAGCGCGTAATGGACCGCTCCGCCCGTGCTCGACAGATGATGGACCTCCAGCCGCTCGATGCAGCCCGCCAGATCCTCGACGGTGTCGAGCAGCACGGGCACCACGACCAGGCTGCGCAGCTCGGCCGGAATGCCATCGGCGAGGTCCATTCCGGGCAGCCGTCGCGGCGCAACCGTTCGCGTCACCACCAGGTTGACCAGCGCGCTCGCTGCCTCGAAGGCCGGGCCAAGCACTGCCAGGCCGAGGATCACGACAAGCCACCCGTTCGCGCCCGTCTGCGCCAGCGCCAATCCCAGAATGGCCCAGAGAATGAAAAAACTGGCAAGGCCGATTGCCAGCAGATAGCCGCCAAGACCAAGGCGACCGACCGTACGCCGCAGCCGCAGCCCCGGCCCTGGCCTGTATCCAATGGTGTGTTCGAGCGTGCTCCGCCCTGGTCCGATCAGGCAGTGGCCCGGATCACGTGTGGCGGGTGTCTCTCCAGAGGCAGCCAACGCCAGCGCGGCGTCGGCAACCGCCACTTCCGTCTTGTCCGAACCACGCGCCAGAAGCTCGATTTCGGTGCGGTAGAGGTCGCGGGTGGCGAAATCCATCGCCGCGAAATCCGACCCTGCACGCAGTCTCGCATCGACAAGACTGACTTCTTCGAAAAAGTCGGGCCACTCGAGCTCGGCAATCAGCCGCATGCTGGTGACGATGTTGCGCATCGTGACATTCGATGCACCCTGGCGGAGCTGGGCGTGCTCCACCACATCGTCCATCGTCAGGCCTTTTTGGCCCAGACGATCCTGCAGCCAGTCGTGCAGCGGCGTATCCGCCGTATCGAAGCCGCGAAGCCGCTGGGCGATCCGCGCCGCCATGATCTCGGGGATCGGCGCTCCACCCAGCGCCTCGGTCGCCTCGGCCAGGGCTTGATACCCCGGATAGGGCGACCCTGCCGAGGTGGTCCGGCTCATGACCCGCTCCACCAGCTCATCGGCGGCTTCCCGTATCCGCTGGGCCGACATGATCTGTTCGGCCAGCCGGCGCATGTTCTCGATCAGCACGATGCGCAGGGTGATGGCCAGCGCCCAGAGCTCGCCAATCGTCAGGGGTTCGACCGTCTGGTAAGCGCGCACGAAGCGGGCGAAGACAGCGCCGTTCAACAGGCTGTCGGTGTGCGCCACATAGGCCCAGACAATGCCCAGGACACGCGGGTAGCCCGCAAACGGGCCTGTGGCCAGTTTCGGGAGCTGGCGGTAATAGCCAGGCGGCAGATCGCGTGCGATCTGCTCGAGCTGACGCTCGACCATGTGATAATTGTCGAGCAGCCATTCTGTGGCAGGCGTCACGGTCTGACCGGCCGCCAGCGCCTGCGTACAGGATCTGTAGGCCGACAGAAGTACCGTCGAATTGTCGCGAACCCGTCTGCTCAGCGGGATGACGCGAACGGCGTGCGTGGTGACGGGCTGCGCCTTCGCAAGCGAAATGGCGTGGTGCTCCAGCCGTTCGGCGCCGAACAGGTCGGCACGGATCACCGCTTCGTCATTCCAGGGCGCCGACGGCGCCCCGCGCCAGCCGGCAGGCATCCGCGCCCTTACCCCGGCAACAAACTCAGCGGCCGCAAATTGACCGGGAACCTTGGGTGTCACTGACTAGGCCGCAGACCATTGTCGGTGACGGGGGGTTCAGGAGGCAGACTGTCGCTGGGGTCCGCGTCGGCAGTTCTGAGGCTGCGGCGCACGTCCTGCGACGCGCCGCCATAGCGCAGGGTCGCGATCCGGTCGCTGCGAAGACGATTGGTCATCGCAGCCCAACTGTTGGCAATCTGATTCCATTCCATGTGAAGACCCTTTCAAGGCACGGCGCCGATCCGTGACGGAAGGCTGCTAGTACTCCCTTAACGGTCGATGTGCCATCGGGGTTCCCACCAATGCGAGCAGATCTGCAAATTTACTGCAAGGGCGTCCCGAGGCGCACGCGATCAGTGGTCTTACCTGTCGATTGGCGCGCAAATATGACCGCTATGAGGTTAACGTCCCGGGATGCGACAATCCGGCGCACTGGTCTGTGACGGCTTGGCTTGACAGGGCCTTGGGGTATTACCCGAGGACCGATTTTGGAAAGTAGAAGCTCACAATCCAGTTGGGCATGTCGACGATCTCCGAGATGCGCAGGTCACCTGCAACACTGCACAGCATGTAGGCGTCGACGGCGGACATGCCGTTCGTCACGCAGAGCCAGTCGATCATCCGGCTCACGGCTTCCTTGGACGCCGTCATCAGGTCCGGACCCACGCCGGTCGTCACCCGGTAGCCCTTCTGGTCGATGTGGCTGGTCACCGGCCCTGAAGTCTCGAGCCTTGGTGATGGCAGGTTCGCATTCTTGAGGAGATCGACCTTGATCTCGACATTCATCGGGCTCTCGATCGCCGTGCCGCAGATCTCGCCATCCCCCTGGGCAGCATGGGTGTCTCCAAGGGAAAGCAGTCCGCCTGTGACGGCGACCGGGAGATAGAGGGTGGTCCCCTTGGAATTGTCACGGATGTCCATGTTGCCGCCGACATTCCGCGGAGGCACGACGCTGTGCAGGCCTTTTTCGGCGGGAGCGAGGCCGATCGTGCCGACAAAGGGCTTCAGCGGCACTTGCCCGAAACCCGCGAACGCGGCCGGCTTCAGCAAGCCCGTGTCATATTTCCAGATATGCAGAGCCGGATCGGTGAACTGGTCGGCCAACAGACCGAAGCCCGGAATGTTTGCCGTCCACCCCCAGCCGGACGGGTGAAAGTCGAGAAAGGTGATCGCGATGGCATCGCCTGGTTCAGCGCCTTCGATGAAGACCGGGCCCGTCACCGGATTCACCTTGCCGAAATCCAGTGCCTTGAGATCATCAAGCCCGGCGCCGGCGTGCAATTGCCCACCCGAAGCGTCAATGGTGTCGATTGCTATGGTTTCACCCGGCTTCACCGTCAGGACGGGCGAAATCGAATTGTCCCAGCCAAGGTGATGATCATGCTTGTGGATCGTGTGATTGCATCCCATGTCGAAACTCCTTCAGCCCTCAGCGCTTGCGTTTCACAAAGTCCTCGATTTCCCTGTTGCCCATGATGCCCCGCGGCAGGAAGGCCATGACGGCAACGATGACGACACCGAGAAGCAGGCCGGACAATCCCAGCACCTCGGGAAACTTGATGCCACTGATGACCGGACCTGTTTCAAGCCACCGCACCAGTTCGAGCCCCATCGAGATCATCAGGGTTCCGAATACGGCGCCGGTCACGCTGCGCAAGCCGCCCAGGATCAGCATGGAAACGGTGAGGAAGACGAAGTTGAAATAGAACGGCCGCGCCGAGATGGTGCCCAGGTAGAAGGCATAGGCGATCCCGGCTGTGGCGAAAAACAGGGTCCCGACCACCCAGGCGATCAACCGGACCTTGAAGACATCCACTCCCATCGCGCGCGCCCCCACTTCGTCATCCGCCGAAGCACGCAATTTCAGGCCGACCGCGCTTTCCCGAAATGCCCGGGCAATGAAGATCGCCACGATGACCAGAGCCGTTATCTGAGGCAGGTCGAAGATCTTCGGGATGCCGAAGAGCGCCTGATTGCCTTTGAAGATGTCCGTCCGGTAGAGAAAGATGGAATGAACGATCACCAGGATGGCGATGCTGACAATCGTGACGCCGACGCCGGTCAGCCTCGCCATGAACAGGCCGGTCGCGAGGCCCAGCAAGCCTGTGATCAGGAGCGCCAGAAGTGCGGCACTGAGCGCGGAAAGTTCGAACGCGTTCAGACCCCAGGGCGCATCAGGCAGCGAGATGGCCTTCATCGCGATCGGGGTGACGCAGATTGCCGCCACATAGGCGGCAATGCCCATGAAGGCCGCATGGGAGAAACTGGTGATGTTGGCGTTGCCGGTGAAGACCTGCAGCCCGACGACCACCAGCAGGTTCACGAAGACGGCATAGAGCATCCGCGCCTGGTAGCTCTCGCCCCACAGATAATAGGCGCCCACGATGGCCAGAATGAGCAGGCTGAGCATCGCGCTGCCAAGCAGCCCCTGGCGCTGGGCGCTGTTGAGGGGAAGAAACCTCATATCTTGTCACCCTTCTCGCGCGCCGGGGAAAGAATGCCGTCCGGCCGCCAGATCAGCACAAGCGCAACAAGGGCGAACACCACGGCATGGGCGAGGCCGCCGGCGCTCTGCGGCAGGAGGATCAGCACCGCCACCTCCGTGATCCCGAGAAGAAACCCGCCGAGCACGGCTCCCGGCAGGCTTCCGAAGCCGCCGATAACACAGGCGACGAAGGCCACCAGGACCGGATCGAAGCCCATATGCGGCTGGACGCTGCCGCGCCGCGCCATGATGAAGATGCAGGCGAGGCCCGCAAGCAATCCGGAAATCGCAAACGCCCCCGCGATGACCCGGTTGGCGCGCACCCCGCACAGGCGAACCATCTCGAAATCGAGGGCCGCGGCGCGCATGGCCATGCCCAGCGTCGTCCGGCGCAGGAAGAACATCAGCGCCAGAATGGCCAGGAGCGTGGTCACAGTTTCGTAGATCTGCAGTGAGGAAACCCGGATTGATCCGATGGCGATGGTCCGGTCGAGAAAGATGAACTGGGTTGCCGCAATCGGGCGGGGGGATCCGAACAGCAGGAACAGGTTCTGCAGGATGATGCTCACCCCGAAAGCGGTCAGCAGGCCGGTTGTCAGATCCGCCCCGCGCACGGTTCGGAACGCGACACGTTCCAGCGCCACGGAGGCGAAGACACAGGCCGCGACCACACCGACCATCAGGACGAACGGGTTGTTTGTGAGCAGCGTCCCCATGATGACCATGGAATAGCCGCCAAAGGCGATGACTTCGCCATGGGCAAAATTGACCAGGCCCATGATCGAGAACACGATGGCGAGCCCCAGCGCAATCAGGGCATATTCGGCGCCGAAGCTCAACGCGTTTAGGCTTTGCTGAATGAAGTAGTCCATCAGCTGTGCACTCCTGTCAGCTCGTCCATCAGATCGCTTCCATCACCGAACTCCGCCGCCGCGCCCTGGCGGGATATTCTGCCGTTGTTGAGGATGTAGACCTTGTCGGAAACACCGATGGCAGCGGCGGCGTTCTGTTCCACGAGCAGGATGGTGATCCCGCGTGATTTCAGTTCGCGAATGATCTCGAATATCTTGGCAACAATCTGCGGCGCAAGACCGAGGGAGGGCTCATCCAGGAGCAGAATGCGGGGGCGTGACAGCAGGGCGCGGGCAATGGCTAGCATCTGCTGCTCCCCGCCGGACAGGGTTCCCGCCATCTGCCCGGCGCGTTCTCCCAGGATTGGAAACCGCTCGAACCACTCCCCTATTTCCGAGAGGAGTGCGGCCCTGTCGCGCCTCATGGCACCGCCCATGAGCATGTTGTCACGAACCGTGAGATTGGAGAAGATCCGTCGCCCTTCGGGGGAAATTGCGATCCCCTTTCTGCATCGCTCCTCGATCGAAAGGCGGGTCATGTCCTCGCCCAGAAGCCTGATGCTTCCCGTGGACTTGGCCGTACCGGTGATGGCCGAGAGCGTCGACGTCTTGCCCGCACCGTTCGGACCCAGAAGCGAAACGCACTGCCCCTCCGAGACGGAGACATCAATGCCGTGGACGGCTTCAATCACGCCGTGAAAGACCTTTAGTTGACTGATTTCAAGCATCCGCGTCTTCTTCACTGCGAGAGTGGATCACCACGAGAGTGGCTTTCCGGGCCATGGCCCGGAAAGCTGTGGGCCATGGCCCTATTTGAAGGACGGCGCGTTGGCCGGGATCTCCTGGGAGACCACGATCCGCTCCCCGTTCTTGAAGCCGACAACCGGGATCGCACGCAAGGCGAAGCTGTTGTTCTCCTTGAACGAGATCGATTCAACCGACATCACCGGAATGCTGTCGGCGCTGCGGATGGCTTCGCGGATGGCCGCCGGATCATCGGCGCCGGCCTTTTCGATGCCGTAGGCCATGATCTTGATCATATCCGCACCGAGCGACGGAAACAGGCCGCTGACCGGTATTCCGATGTCTGCACACTCCTTCTGGAAGGCTTCGATCCGGCTGCCGGGAACTGCCGGGGCCAGCGTGCCGAAAAACACCTTGTCCAGGATTGTCGGGTCGTCCGTCGCCAGGGCATCGAGCGACGGATCGTCAAATCCGTCAGATCCGACAACCCAGGCGTCGAGGCCGGCCGAGCGCATCTGCCGGATCAGAATGCCGATATCGGGCATCGCCCAGGAGACATAGACGGCGTCCGGAGCGGGATCGAGCGCCTTGAGTTCGGCGATCTGCGGGCTCCAGTCGGTCGTGCCCGAGGTATAGTTGAGTTTCTTCTGGAGCTTGCCGCCATTGGCTTCGATCACTTCCGCAAACCATTCCGGCGTCTTGGCGGACCAGGAGCCGCCATCGTCGGATGTGAAGATCACAACGTTCTTGACGCCCTGCGCGAGCGCATAATTGGCAGCGGCTGCGGCCGTATAAGGGTCTGGCGAAACATTGGTCAGGAAGTTGTCGACCACGCCGCTGTGCATCTCGACCTGCGTGCTCTGGGACTGGATCACCGTCACGCCGCCGGCTGCCGCCACCTGGGCGACCGGGATCATGGTGTCGGAGAACGGGATCGTGCTGATGGCGACCACGCCTTGGCTGACATACTTCTCCGTGAGAGAAATCGCCGACTGCGTATCGGACCCTGTGTCCTGGATCAGGAGTTCGAACTTCCGGCCGTTGATGCCGCCGTCGCGGTTGATCATTTCCGCCATGCATTTCGCGCCATCGACTTCATTGTAGGGGGCATAATCGCCGGTGAGCGGAACCGGAAGGCCGATCTTGATCGTCTCCTCGGCGGCGGCCGCCCCTGTCATCGCGGCAAGACCGACCGTTGTCGCCATCAGTGCATTCTTCAAATTGTAGCGGGTATTCATGAGTCTGCTCCTATTATTGCTATGCGCCTTGTCCTAGATACGCATTGATGACCTCTGGATTTTTGGTCACGTCGCCGGGCAGGCCAGAGGCCACGAGTCTGCCCATGTTCATCACCGTCAGCTTTTCGCAGGCGGACAAAATGAATTTCAGGTCATGTTCGATAAGGATGATCGCGCAGGGATGCCGTCGCCTGAGCCAGGTGAGATTTTCGAAAAGCCGATCGGTTTCCTCGGGGTTCATGCCCGCGGCGGGCTCGTCCAGCATCAGGACCTTTGGTCTGAGCGCCAGTGCTCGCACGATTTCCAGCCGTCGCATCTGTCCGTAAGGAAGGCTGCCTGGCGAGTGGTCCAGAACATGGCGAAGCCCGAACAGGTCGATGGCCTCCTCGATCAGGTCATCATCATGGCCAGGCTTGCCGGAGTGATGGCTTTCCCCGACTTCGATGTTGCGGCGGACCGACAGGTTCGGGAACAGACGCAGGTTCTGAAAAGTGCGCGCGATGCCGACCCGGGCTTTCTCGTGGGCGGGCAGGTGCTCGATGGGTTTGCCATCCAGCAGGATCGCACCGGCACTCAATTTCAGGAGACCCGATATCAGGTTGATCATCGTGGTCTTGCCGGCGCCGTTCGGGCCAATCAACCCATGGATCTCGTTTGCGTCAACCGTGAAGCTGACATCATCGACTGCCTTCACTCCTCCGAAGCTCTTTGAGACTCCCCGGATTTCCAGCATCTAGTAGACTTCCTTGTAGCGGTTGCATTTGTCCTGCCATTCAAGTCCCTCGAGTTCCGCAATCTCCTTGTGCTTGTGAGCCAGGTAGACATTCACGAATTCGTCGCCGAACCACTCCCGCACCATCTTCGAGCCATCCATCGCGTCCAGTGCCTGCGCCAGGCTCTGCGGCAGGCGCTGGACACCACGTTTCGCCAGCTCTTCCGCCGTGCACAGGGAGAGATCCTCCTGGGTCGGCGATGGCGGTTCGATCTGATCGCGGAGGCCCTGCGTGCCGGCAAAGACAAGTGCGGCATAGGCGAGATAAGGGCTGGCGGCCGCGTCCACCGCGCGCACTTCGAAATTGTACTGCCGGGCGATCGCTTCCTTGTCCCGGCCGGAAACGGGGCATATCCGCACGGAGGCCTCGCGATCGCGATAGCCCAGATTGTTGAAGGCGGCGCTCCAGCGATGCGGCGTCAGGCGCAGATAGCTGATTTCCGAGGGCGCCAGCAGCGCCATGATCTGGTCCAGATATTTCAGCACGCCGCCGATGAAGTGCCGGGTCAGTTCACTCATGCCAAAGGGATCTGACGCGTCATGGGTCAGCGGAACCCCGTGATCATCCACGAAGCTGAAGTGGATATGCACCCCGTTGCCGACACCTGCGGGATCAAGGATCGGCGAGAAACTCGACGCGACGCCGAAGCGGCGCAGCACGTCATCGGTCAGGATGCGCAGGATGACCGCATTGTCAGCGGAGACCAGCCCGGTGGCCGGCTTGTTGGTGATTTCGTACTGGGACGGGCCATATTCCTTCATGAACGTATCCGGCTTGCAACCGGTCCGGTCGAGTTCGCCAATCAGGGCTTCCGCCCAGGCCTGCGCGTCGCGGAACCCTTTCAGCCCGAAGGAATCGCCCGCCCGAACTGGCGCATCCTTCAGCTGGAATTCATGCTCGAAGGCCGAGAGGACGGTCACGCCGGATAACTCATGCAATTCACGCAACGCCCGCCTGGCAATCGAGCGGGTGCAGAAATCCCACGGCTCGCCTTCAAGGCTTTGAATGTCCCCAAGGGCGATATCGAGAGCATGGCCGGAACCGCCCATCTGGAACCGCGTCGCGGCGTCCGGAACCAGCGCCAAGTCGCCCAGCGAGCCGAAGGGGCTTTCCGCGATCGTATCGAAACAGGTGATCTGGACATTGGTCGGTGTCCAGCCGACGCCGCGCACGCTGCGCTTCTCCCACTCCGAAATCGGAAACGACTTTCCCCGCACCAGACCGGACAGATCGGACGTCGCGACAAACACCATCTTGCTTTCACTGGACCCCATGTGCCGTCACTCCCCAATCCCGTCCTTCGGCTCGTCCCGCAAGCTGTCCCATTGCGCAATTCTTGCCTTCGTTGCGTTCCAGTCCATTTCGGCCAGCGGGATCAGCAGGGCTTCGACAAGCGCGAACGCGGGCACGTAGCTGTCCCACAGGGTTCCCGAATCGATCGGGACCGAAATCAGTTCGCTCGCCCCCTTCGCGCAGGGGCTGATCCATTGGTCCGTGATAACGATCGTCTGGGCCTTGGCATTGCGAACCTGAACCGACAGCCGTTCGAGATTTGCCTGGTATCGGCGGAAATCGATTACCAGCACGATGTCCTTTGGGCGCAGGCGCAGGACGTATTCCGGCCAAAGTTCGGGGTCGGAGGGAATGTGATGGACGTCCTTGCGGATCTGGCTGAGATGCCGGACGAAGAAGCCTGCGATCGAGTCGCTCATCCTTCCACCGATCATGTAGATCCGTCGCTTGGGATCACCCAGAAGCCTGCAGATCCTGTCAAACTGGGCCGGCGAAACACGTTCCGACAATTCCGCATTCAACGCTTCGACCCGCTGCAGATAGGCCGCCAGCGAGGCTTCCTGCCCTGTCACCTGATTCTCGCGAAGATCAATGGGAGACCGGTTGCCCTGCTTGAGCTCCTGCACGAGCGTCTGCTGGAACTCCTGGAACCCGGCAAAGCCGAGCTTGTTGACAAACCGGGAAATGGAGGGCGCCGATATCCGCGCCTTGCGGGAGAGTTCCTGAATCGGTTCAAGGCCGGCAAAGGGATAGTCTGCCATCAGGACGGACTTCAGCTGGCGCTCGGCCGGTGTAAGCCGTTCCATCATGTCCTCCATCAAGTGACGAATTTGCAAGACGATGTCCCTTTAGAAAGCCCTCGATCCCGAGATAAGCAATTTGAAAAAAATTTGTCAAATAGATAATGTGACTTGATATTGATAAAATGTTTTTGCAATGATGACGGACAAGTCAAGGGGCGAAAATTGGAAACGGAATTGAATTCATCTCTGGCAACGCCGACGCCTGAAGCGCTTCTGAACCGCAGGGTGGATCCCGAACCGGTTGAAATCGTGAATGCGACGTCAACGAGCCCGCTTCTCCTGGTCTGCGAGCATGCCGGGCGTGAAATACCCGAGAATCTCGGCACCCTCGGCTTGACCGACGAACAGCTCGCCCTGCATATCGCCTATGACATCGGCACCGAAAGACTGTCGCGCGAACTGGCTCAGGCCTTTGGCTGCACGCTGATCCTGCAGCGCTACAGCCGCCTGGTCTTCGACTGCAACAGACCGCCCGAGACCGCCCAGTCCATTCCCCTGATCAGCGACAAGATCAGAATTCCCGGGAACCACGATCAGTCGATCTCTGCGCGCACCGCCCGCAGATCGGAAATCTTCGAGCCGTTTGCGGCAGCCTGCAATGCACACATCGCCAGGCAAAGCGTGCGCTTCACCTACTCGATCCACAGTTTCACGCCATGTCTGAACGACTTTGCGCGGCCCTGGGACATCGGCTTTCTGTATCGCCACCCGAAAAGCCGCGGCGAGGATCTGCTCCGGCTTGCCACCCGTTTGTGGCCGGAGATGACGATCGGCGACAACGAGCCTTACAGGATTGAGGATGAATCCGACTGGTACATTCCCGTTTGCGCGGAAAGACGGCAGATTCCCCACAGCCTGATCGAAGTGCGCAACGACCTGCTCCTCACCGACGACGGCTGCCAGGAATGGAGCGGCCGCCTTCACGATCTTCTCTCCCACTTCATGGACATCAACGATGCAACTCACCCGTGACCTGCCGCTGGACCCAGCGTCCTCCGCCCTTCTGTTTATCGATGTCCAGAATTTCTGCGCACGCCGCGATGGCGGGGAATTCAAGGACCTGCCCCAGGACGAGTTCAACGAGCGTTATGGCTGGTTTTTCGACAAGTTCGAGCGCGAGACCCTGCCCAACATGCAGCGGCTTCAAAGCGCATTCCGGGACCGCAGGATCGAGGTGATGTACACCGTCATCGAGAGCCTGACCAAGGACGGCAGGGACCGCAGCCTGGATTACAAGATCACAGGCTTCAATGTCGCCAAGGGGTCCTGGGACGGCAAGGTGCTGGACGCGATCGCGCCCGGGGACGACGAGATCGTCCTGCCCAAGAGCTCGTCGTCGGTGTTCATCTCCACCCATATCGACTACATCTTGCGCAATCTCGGCGTCAGGCAGATCGTGATGTCGGGCCTGGTCACGGATCAGTGCGTCGAAAGCGCCGTGCGCGATGCCTGCGATCTGGGCTATCTGGTGACGCAGGTCACCGATGCCTGCCTCACCTATTCCCAGGAGCGGCACGACCATTCGCTCAAGACCATCAAGGGCTATTGCCGGCAGGTGACCACTTCGGACCTCATTGCTGAGATCAACGGATGAACGGTTGATTGATGCGACCCGAAGGCCCTTTGAGAACAGGGCCTTCGAGTAGAGATTTCCCCGGACCGGGTTCTAGCCAAGGTCTGCCGGCAGCAGTTCGGCGGGCATGCCCTGATAACAGACCGGACGAAGGAAGCGGCGGATCGAGAGGGTTCCGACCGAGGTCGCCCCGAAATTGGTCGAGGCGGGATAGGGGCCGCCATGGACCATCGCGTCAGCGACCTCGACACCGGTCGGGAAGCCGTTGGCGAGCACCCTGCCCGCCTTGCGCTCGAGAATCGGCATCAATGCCTTGCCATGGGCGGTATCGCCCGCGTCCAGATGCAAGGTGCAGGTCAGCTGGCCGTGGAGACTTCTCGCGATTTTCAGCATCTCGTCGAAATCGGCCACCCTCACGATCAGCCCGAGCGGGCCGAACACTTCCTCGCCCAGCACCTCGTTGTCGAGCCATTCCTTGCCCGTGGTCGAGAACAGATAGGGCGTGGCGGCGCGCAGATCGCAGGTAGAGGTCAGAAGTTCGCGAACCCCTTTGGCGCCGGCAACCCGGTCACGACCATCACGAAAGGCCCGGGCGATGCCGTCGGTCAGCATGGTCTGCGCGCCAACGGGCGCGAGTGCTGCCGTTGCGGCCTCGGCAAAGGCATCGGCGTCGGGCCCGTCGATGATGATCGAGATGCCCGGGTTCGTGCAGAACTGTCCTGCCCCCATGGTCAGGGACCCGGCCCAACCCTTGGCGATGGCCTGCCCGCGCGCCTTGACCGCCTCGGGCAGCAGGAACATCGGATTGACCGAACCCAGTTCGCCGAAGAACGGGATCGGCTCGGGACGCTGGGCGCAGAGGTCGAACAGGGCCCGACCGCCGCCGAGCGACCCTGTAAAGCCGACCGCCTTGATCAGCGGGTGCTGAACCAGGCTCTGGCCGACATCGCGCTTGCCGCCCTGGATCAGCGAAAAAATGCCCGGATGCATATTCAGCTTCCTGAGGGCCGCATCGATGGCCTGGGCGACGATCTCTCCGGTGCCCGGATGGGCAGAATGGCCCTTGACCACGACCGGGCAGCCGGCCGCGAGTGCCGCTGCGGTGTCCCCGCCGGCGGTGGAAAAGGCGAGCGGGAAGTTCGATGCGCCGAAGACGGCGACGGGGCCGATCGGGCGCTGGATCATGCGCAAATCCGGACGCGGCAACGGCGCGCGGTCGGGAAGCGCCGCATCGTGACGGCGATCCAGATAGTCGCCCGTCTCGATATGGCTTGCAAACAGCCTGAGCTGGCCCGTGGTGCGTCCGCGCTCGCCCTGCAGGCGGGCCTCGGGCAGGCCGGTTTCCGATGTGCCGATCGCGGTGATCGCCTCGGCACGCGCCTCGATCTCGTCAGCGATCGCATTCAGCAGCGCCGCCCGCTCGGAACGGCTCGAATAGCCGAAGCTCCAGAAGGCCTCTTCCGCGGCTTGAACCGCCGCATCAACATGGGCAGGCGTGCCGACCGAAAATTCCTGGGCCTCGCCATGGGCCGGTTCATTCTTGAAGGTCGTGTCGCCGGCGATCCAGTTGCCGGCAATCAGGTGTTTTCCAGTCAGCATGTCATTCTCCAGTCAGATGAGATTTCGCGCAGCAAGATTGCGCATGAAAGAGGCGATGCCGAACGTCCATTCAGGACAGTCCGTCGAAAGCCGCACCGTGTTCGTGAGACTGCCAAGAGCGGGTGACGCAATCGTGACGACATCGCCGATCTTGTGGGTGAACCCTTCGCCCGGCATATCCCGGTCCTGGGTCGGTGCAAATAATGTGCCGAGGAACAGCATGAGCCCGTCCGGATACTGGTGATGGCGACCCAGGGTCTGGGCGACGAGATCGGCCGGATCGCGGCTGATCTCCTTCATCGAGGAATGGCCGTTGAGCAGATAGCCGTCCTGGCCGGTGACGGTCAAGTCGAGTTCGGCCTGGCGCACATCATCAAGCGTGAAGCCGCCATCGAACAGGCGGATCACCGGCCCGATGGCGCAGCTCGCATTGTTGTCCTTGGCCTTGCCCAGGAGCAGCGCCGAACGCCCCTCGACGTCGCGCAGATTGACATCATTGCCGAGCGCCGCGCCGACGATCCTGCCTTTCGACGACACCGCGAGGACGATTTCAGGCTCCGGGTTGTTCCATCTGGAAATCGGGTGCAGGCCGACATCGGCGCCGGGTCCGACCGAGGACAGCACCTGTGCCTTGGAAAACACCTCGGCGTCCGGGCCGATGCCGACTTCCAGGTACTGGCTCCACAACCCCTCGGCGATCAATGCCGCCTTGACTTTCATCGCCTCCGCGGACCCGGCCTTGATGTTGCGCAGCGACCCGCCGATGGCCTCGCCGACGCGGGCGCGGATGTCCAGCGCCTTTTTCGGATCTCCTGCAGCCTGTTCCTCGATCACCCGCTCCACCATGGAGGAGGCGAAGGTGACGCCGCAGGCCTTGACCGCCTGCAGATCGCACGGCGCCAGGAAATGCGGCCTGGACATGTCCCCGGCATTGCCGGCAATTTCGGCGAGCGTGCCAACGGCCGTTGCGGTCGCCCCGCGCACATAGTGAGCCGGATCGTCCATCTCGCAAATGTCGCGCACGGTCGGCGCCTGTTTCGACGTGATGTCGACGACGGCGCCGTCTCGGATGGTCACGACGGAGGGGCCGCCGGCTTTAGGCGACCAGATGCGGCCGATAAAGACGCCATCGGCGGGCAGGTTGAGTTCGGTCATTCTGAAGATCCTTCACTGCGTGTCACATCAGGCGCGTTCGAAACGGGCCGCTGAGCGCACCCATTCCGACTCGGCTGGCCAGCCGGGTGGCAACGTTAGAGAAAATCCGCCGAACAGCAAGTCGCCGAACCCTGGCGTGCCGCTCTCCACGGCCGGCACCGGTTTAGTCGGCCGAGGCGGATGTCAGCCGGAAACACCTGAACCAAGGGCCGTGCCGTCATTTCTTCCTGAAATCCGGAGTACGCTTTTCCGCAAAGGCGCGGCGGCCTTCGGCTGCGTCTTCCGTGGCAAAGCAGATGGTCTGAAGATCGCGTTCGTATCCGATCGCATTTTCGGTCGGCATCCATGCCGCGGCCGACAGATTGAGTTTTGCGGTTTCAACGGCAACCGGCGCACGCGTGGCAATGATGCGCGCGATCTCGCGGGCACGGGCCAGCAGATCCTTCTGCGGCACGACTTCGCTGACAAGGCCCCACTGCCGCGCCGTCAAGGCGTCGACCGGATCACCGGTCATCAGCATCAAGGCCGCATTCGACGGCCCGATCGCGGCGCGCAGATAGGTCGCCATGCCGCCTCCGCCAATCCAGCCAAGCTTGACTTCCGGTGCGGCGAAGCTCGCATTTTCAGAGGCGATACGGATGTCGCAGGACATCGAGGTTTCCAGGCCGCCGCCAAAGGCATAGCCGTTCACCGCGGCGACCACCGGCTTGACGATGCGGCGTACGGCGTCGCAATAGTCCTGCCTTTGCCGGAACGACCACGGAGTGGTGTAACCGTCGAGCGCCCGGATATCGGACCCGGCGGAAAAGGCCCGCTCGCCCGCGCCGGTCAGAACGACAGCGCGAATGGCGTCATCCTCATTGCAGCGCCGTGCCAGCTCGACGAGACGCGCCGCCATTTCAGGGGTCATGGCGTTGAGTTTTTCGGGGCGGTCAATGGTGATGACCGCAATGTGACCATCAATCTCGAAACCAATATGTCCGGACATTCTGGACTACCTTTCTCCGCCACGGCGGCTGGCGGTGTAGAGCATCTGCAAATGGTCGAGCATTGCATCGGCCGGCGTGAGGCTGTCGAACCCGTCACGCATAGCGGCGGACGCTTCGGTTTGAAACGCGATGTAGCCGGCATGGCGCGGGCGCACATAGGCGTGCTCCAGGGTCTCCAGCGTGTTCAAATAGAAATTGCCCGAGGCGGCATTGACGTCCCGATCCCGCCAGGCGTCGCGACGGGACGGCTGCCCGTCATGTGCGGGCAGGAACTTGCATTGCGCCGCCTGTCCCATCAGCCACATCAAATGCTCCTTGAGTGCCGCGTCAGGCGTGCAACGCCTGGAAACACCGATGCCGGTGCCGCCAAGCGTGCCCTTGGGAAAGCCGCCTTCACTGCGGGGAGCGTCATGGAACGCAAGAGGTCTCAGACCCGCCGCGGGCCGGCTGTAATTGACATAGCCATAGACCAGCGGGCAGAGCGCGATACTGTCCTGGCGCGTCATCAGCCCGAGCAGGCCGATAGGATTGAGTGGACGGGCCTCGTCCGGCATGGATCGTGCGATCCGCGCGAGGATTTCATAGGCTCGTCGCCCGGCCTCGCGGCTGACCAGCCTGTCCGGATCGGCTATCGCCGGCGGATCGCCGAGAGCGGCGCAGATCGAGAAGAACGACAGAATGGCATGCGGTCCGGCGATGGAGGCCGCCACCGGCACATCACTGTCGACCAGCGCCATGACATCGTCCCACTGCTGCGGCGGCGGGCCTTCAAGCAGATCCGGGCGCAGAGCCATGACCTGAGCAACTGTCTTTAGGTTTGGTAGCTGGTACCGGTCTTCATCATTGCATTGATACGGACCAGTAATCGTCGAGCAACCGCGATGATGGCT
>NZ_JAUXOD010000134.1 GCF_030682515.1 Hoeflea sp.
CCACAGAGAATCACAAGCCGCTGAAATCACACAATATAATTTTCGGTTGGGCTCTAAGGCGTGAAACCCGGCGGGAGCAATGCATGCTTGAAGAATCTGCCGTCAGCGCTGGCAAGAGCGGCAAACCGCTGGCCGGTCGAGGATCTGTTTCCGTGCGGCGAGGACACTTCTCAAAGCAAAAAACCGGCCCAGAGCCGGCTTTTCGGGAAGTATCCGAACTTGAAAGGCGGCCTATTCGTCGCGATAGACCTTCTCGCGGCGCTCGTGGCGCTCCTGGGCTTCGATCGACAGCGTGGCGATGGGCCGCGCGTCGAGCCGCTTGAGGCTGATCGGTTCGCCGGTCTCTTCGCAATAGCCGTAGGTGCCGTCATCAATGCGCGCGAGTGCCGCATCGATCTTGCCGATCAGCTTGCGCTGGCGGTCGCGCGCGCGCAGCTCGATCGCCCGGTCTGTTTCAGATGATGCGCGGTCCGCCACATCGGGGTGGTTGGCGCTTTCCTCTGCGAGATGGTCAAGCGTCTCGCGAGCCTCTTTGAGAATATCATTGCGCCACGCGGTCAGCTTGGTCCTGAAATAGGCCCGCTGATTGGCGTTCATGAAATCCTCGTCTTCCGAGGGCACATAAGAGGAAAAATCGAAGTCTTCACTCATGACGATTCTCCCGGCTAAGCCATTCCGGGGGGTGTATAGCCAGAGGCTCGCGCCGGTACAAGCGTTAAAGTAGCCTGTCACAGCAATTTCATTTATCTTGTAAAATCATGTGATCGGCAGGGTTGAAACGCATTTTTCTGTCCAGCGCGGGTGGATTTCAGTGGTTTACATGCCCATTTGAAACTCACTCACCGGGGGGAGAACGCCATCCATGCTGCCATTCGATTTTCCACTGCCCCGAACTTTGTGCTTTGGGCGAATTGAAGCTTGCGCGCAAATGTCTAAATTCAGTCGATGAGCACGAAACCGTCCGCCCCCTTGCGAGTCTTTCTCGTCCGTCATGCCCACGCCGCCTGGGCCATTCCGGGCATGCGCGATTTCGACCGGCCGCTGGACGACCGCGGCCGCGAGGAGGCGCTAAGGCTTGCGGCAACGCTTACCGTCAACGGCTTTGCGCCGGACCTCGTCTTCTGCTCGAACGCGCGGCGCTGTGTCGAGACGCTGGACCTGCTTCTTTCCGGCGCTGGCCGCCTGCCCCCTGTGGAGCGCAGCGACGCGCTCTACGCCTCCGGCCATGAGGCCTATCTCGATCTGATTGCATCGGTGGGCGACGAAGCCATCCGCTCGATCATGATCGTCGGCCACAATCCGATGATCGAGGACACCGCGGGCGCGCTGGTGCATTCGGATGCCGCTTCCTGCCAGCAGGCGATGGGCGCGGGATTTCCCACCGCCGGCCTGCTGATCGCCGATTGCCGGGAGCGAGGCCCGGGCGCCATCGATGGCAGTGCCCGGTTCGTGGCTCTGCTGACCCCTGTCGACGCCTGACCCGCCTGCCCGCTGCCGACGCCGCGCTTTCAATCGCCGCCCCGCTCTCCTATATCGGGACAAGCAACGGAGCGGTCGCACAGTGTCATCATCCATCACTTCCATCACCGATGAGGCGCTGATCGCCTTCGACACGATTGCCGATCGCGCCAGCAGCTTGATCCAGCCGACCCTGCGGCTCGGCGTCACCGGCCTGTCGCGCGCCGGCAAGACCGTCTTCATCACCGCCCTGGTCCACAACCTGATGCATGGCGGCCGCCTGCCGATGTTCGAGGCCGCCCATTCGGGCCGCCTGGCGCGGGCCTTTCTCGAACCCCAGCCCGACGACGCGGTGCCGCGGTTCCAGTATGAGGACCACGCCGCGCGGATGATCTCCGAGCGCATCTGGCCCGACTCCACCCGCGCCATCTCCGAATTGCGGCTGGTCATCGAATATGAATCGGCGAGCGGCTGGAACCGGTTCTTCTCGGGCGGCAGGCTGTGCCTCGACATTGTCGACTACCCCGGCGAATGGCTGCTCGACCTACCGCTGCTCGGCCAGGATTTCGCCCAGTTCTCCCTGAACGCCGCCTCCCTCGCCCGCTCGCCGGTGCGCCATGACCTCGCCGCCCCCTGGCTTGAGAAGGCCAGGTCGATCGACCCGCACAAGCCCGCCGACGAGGCCGACGCGCGCGAGCTGGCGCGGCTGTTCACCGGCTATCTGCGCGCCTGCAAGCTGGACGAGCGGGCGCTCTCCACCCTGCCGCCGGGGCGGTTCCTGATGCCCGGCGACCTCGACGGTTCGCCCGCTCTCACCTTCGCGCCGCTGCCCAACCTGCCCGACGGCCCCGCCCCCAAGGGATCGCTGATGGCGATGATGGAGCGCCGCTACGAGAGCTACAAGCAGGTCGTGGTCAAGCCCTTCTTCCGCGAGCATGTCGCCCGGCTCGACCGCCAGATCGTGCTGATCGATGCCATGCAGGCGATGAACGCCGGCCGCGAGGCGGTGATCGATCTCGAGCGCGCGCTCTCGGACGTGCTGTCCTGCTTCAGGCCCGGCGGCGGCAATTTCTTGACCAACCTGGTCACGCGCCGCATCGACAAGGTGCTGATCGCCGCCACCAAGGCCGATCACCTGCACCACGAGAGCCACGACCGGCTGGAGGCGATCGCCCGCCGCATCGTCGAACGCGCCTCCGCCAATATCGGCTCGTCGGGCGCCCATATCGAGGTGCTGGCGCTGGCCGCGGTGCGCGCCACCCGCGAGGCGAGCGTCCGCCAGGGCGGCGAAGACCTGCCCGTCATCGTCGGCACGCCGCTTGACGGCGAGCGCATCGGCGGCGAACTGTTCGACGGCAACCGCAAAACAGCCATATTTCCCGGTGACTTGCCAAGGAATCCGGATTCATTTTTCAAGGCCGTTGATTCAGTGTCTCAGCCGCTGCTGCCCGAGATCAACATCGTCCGCTTCCGCCCGCCCCTGATCGAGGAGAGCGAGGCAGGCGTCAAGCTGTCGCTGCCGCATATCCGCCTCGACCGGGCTCTGGACTATCTTCTGGGAGACCGGCTCGCATGACCGACCACGACCAACCGCCCCGCAAGCCGCGCGCCTTCTCAGTCGATGAGCCCGCTGCAAGACCGGCTCGCGACCAGGCCGGCGCGGCGCCAAGGGCGGCCGAGAAGGCGCGAAAACCCTCGGCCATCCCCGTGGCCACCGTGTCGATGACGGCGGATGAGGAAGATCCCTTCCTGCCGCCGGCGGCAACGCTCGACGCGCTCACCCCGCCGCCTGCCAGGCCGCGCCGACGGCGCCTGACCGTCGGCAAGATCCTGACCGCAAGCCTGGGCTTCCTGTTGCTGCTGGCGCTGGGCGTGTGGACCGACAGCCTGATCCGCGAGCTGTTCGCCCGCCTTCCCTGGCTCGGCTGGACAGCCTTCGCCGCCGCCGTGATCGCGGTGCTGGCGCTCCTGGCGCTCGCCCTCCGGGAATTCATGGGGCTTCGCCGCCTCGCCCAGGTGGCGGGCCTGCGCGAAAAGATCGCCGGCAGGGGCAAGTCCGCCACGGCCAAGGAGGCACGCGCACTCGGCGCCGAGGTGGTGGCCCTGATCGCCGCCAATCCGCTGAGCGCCCGCGGCCGCAAGAGCCTCGCAAGCCTCGACGACGAGATCATCGACGGCCCGCAGTATCTGGCCTTCGCCGAGCGCGAGCTGATGGCCTCGCTCGACCGCCAGGCGCGCGCGCTCACCATCAACGCCGCCCGCCGCGTGTCGGTGGTGACCGCCGTCAGCCCGCGCGCCTTTGTCGATCTCGCCTATGTCGGCTTCGAGGCGGTGCGGCTGATCCGGGCCATGGCCGAACTCTATGGCGGCAGGCCCGGCACCATCGGCATGATCCGCCTGTTTCGCGATGTCATCGCCCATCTCGCCGTCACCGGGGCGATCGCCGCGGGCGACAGCCTGATCCAGCAAGTGGTCGGCCACGGCATTGCCGCCAAGCTCTCGGCCCGGCTCGGCGAAGGCGTCATCAACGGGCTGATGACGGCACGCATCGGCATCTCCGCCATGGACCTGTGCCGGCCGATGCCGTTTGTCGCGCTCAAGCGTCCCGGCATGGGCGATTTCATGTCGGATCTGGCGGTCTTCACCGGCAAGGCCGCCGCTGAGGATAAATCCGGCGACCGGCTATGATTGCCGATGGAAATGTGGATAAGTCGTTTCCGATTACGGTCCATTAACCATTGTCGGTCAATTTTGGGCCTCGTTTCCAGCCGCCATGGGCCTCGTTTCCAGCCGCAACAGGTGTGATCATGTTCTCGAAGTTTCGCATCCTTACCGTCAGCCTCGCGGCAGCAACCCTGCTCTCGGCCCAGCCTGCATTTTCGCGCGACAAGGACCTTGTGTTCTTTGAATCCGTCGCCGGCGCATGGAAGGGCCCGGGCGAGATCGTCGCCGGCAAGTACAAGGGCACCAAGTTCGTCTGCAATCTGGCGGGCGGCGAGCACGACGGCAAGGCCGTGGGCATCACGCTCGACGGCACCTGCCGGGTGGGCGTGTTCAACCAGAAAATGTCGGCCGTGATCACCCGCCAGGGCAAGACCTACACCGGCAAGTTCCTCGACGGCTCCGCCGGCGAAGGCCTCGACATCGTCTCCGGCAACGTCTCGGGCGACCGCGCCGTCATGGGCATCAACCGCAAGACCCTGAATGGCGCGATGATCGCCCGGCTCAACGATTCCGAGACCATGAACGTGACCATCTCGGTCAAGGTCGGCGAAGAGATGGTGCCGGTCATCGGCATGACGCTCAAGCGCGAAGCACAGAAGATCGCCACCGGCGCCATTCGCTGACACCTGCCTGACCGCCAGGCTTGACCGCGAAAGGCGCGATCTCGCCCTCCCCTTGCGGATATTCGGCCATGATGAAGACTCCCGGCTTTCTGGGGCTATCCGACACGCTCCCGGACTTGAGCCAACCCCGCATCGTGATGTTCGCCGCGCCGCATGGCAGCGTCTATCCGGGCGAGGACGCCGGCAGCTGCGCCGACGCCGGCCGATCCATCCGCGCGGCGAGCCAGGAAGATGCCGACCTTGTCGGGAACTGGGATTTCGATCTCGAAGGCCCGCTGTTCAACGAAGGCCCGGTCTGCTGCGTCGACATCGGCTACCTTCCCACAAGCCCGGGTGACAATGCCCATAATCGGACCCTGATTGAATCTCGGACACGCGAGATCCTCGCCGCCGCAGCCGTCCCGGTGGTGATCGGCGGCGACGATTCCGTCCCCATTCCCTTTCTGGCCGGGTTTTCCGAGGCCGGACCGATCTGGATCGTCCAGATCGACGCCCACATCGACTGGCGCGATGAGCGTCACGGCGAGCGCTTCGGCTATTCCAGCCCGATGCGGCGCGCCAGCGAGATGGGCCATGTCGCCGGCATCGTCCAGGTCGGCATGCGTGGCCTTGGCAGCGCCGGGGTCGCGGAACTTGACGCGGCGCGGAGCTATGGGGCCAGGATCGTGACGGCAAGAGAGGTCCACGCCAGCGGACCCGGCGCCGCGGTGGCCTCCATTCCCGAGGGAGCCAGCATCGTCATCACGCTCGACTGCGATGGCCTCGACCCCTCGGTCATGCCCGGTGTCCTGGCACGTACCCCGGGCGGATTGAGCTACATGCAGGTGATCGAGCTGATCGAAGCGGTCGCTCGGCGCGGGCGCATCGCCGGATTTGATCTGGTCGAATTGCATACGCCGTCCGACATCTCCGGCCTGTCGGCGCTCACGGCCTCGCGCATTCTCGTCAATGTCATCGGCAGGATAGTCCGGCAGTCCTGAGCCCGGCTCTGAGCCCCTACGCCTCGCCCTGCCACCAGTCGCCATCGGCGCTCAGCGTCTCGATCCCGTCCGAATCCACCTCGCTCGACCAGTCGGCTACGCTTTGCAGGTTGACCACCGCGCGCGGCGCGATGTCGGCCAGCGGCACCATGACGAAGGCGCGCTCGGTCATGCGCGGATGCGGCACGGTGAGGTCGGCATGGTCGGACAGGAAGTCGCCGTGCAGCAGCACGTCGAGATCGATGGTGCGCGGCCCCCAGCGGTCGGTGCGGACCCGGTCGAGCTGACGCTCGATGGCGAGGCAGACCTCGAGCAGCTCATGCGGATCGAGCCTGGTTTCCACCAGCGCGCAGGCGTTCAGGAACCAGTCCTGGTCGGTCTTGCCCCAGGGCGGTGTCCGGTAGAGCCGGGAGACGGTGCGCAGGCGGATATCCTCGTGCGCGTCGAGCAGCCTGAGCGCCCGCGCCATGGTCCGGCGCGGGTTGCCGATGTTGCCGCCAAGCCCGATGGCGGCGATGACGGTCCTGGCTTCAGGCACGATGCTCGACCGTCACTTCGACATGATCGAGAATACCCGGCACGGCTGCACTCGGCTTGCGCACGGTGATGCGGGCGAGCCGGATCTGCGGGAATTCGGCGGCGAGCGCCTTGGCAATTTCGAGCGCCAGCGCCTCGATCAAATAGCGCCGCTTGCCGGTGACGATCCGCTCGATCACCTTGAAGGCGATGCCATAATGCACCGTGCCATCGATGTCGTCGGTCTCGAGCGCGTCGCCCGGATCGACCGTGAGCTCGGCGTCGACGAAAAATCGCTGGCCGAGGAATTCTTCCTCGTCATGGACGCCGTGGCGGGCGAAGAACGCGCAGTTGACGAGACGGATGATGTAGCTGTCAGCCATGGCCGCGCTCCTTTTCGCGGCTGCTTTGAACCATCGCGTCGGCAACCGCAAGCCCGTCGATGTTGAAAGCGACATTGTGGACGCGGAACATCGCCGCCCCCGCCAGTCTGAGCACCACGCTGGTGGCTGTGGTGCCGACATCGCGGTCAGGCGCATCGCGTCCGGTGAGCCCGCCGATGAAGCGCTTGCGCGAGGTTCCCGCGAGCAGCGGCAGGCCGAGCGCGTGCAGCTCCGTGAACCGCGCCATCAGCTCGAGATTGTCCGCCGCGTCCTTGGCGAAGCCGAAGCCCGGGTCGAGCAGGATCCGGTCGTCCCCGATGCCTGCCCTCCGGGCCATTTCCAGCGATGTCTTGAACCAGAAGAACTGGTCCTCGATCAGATCCGGCAAGCGCTGCCGCTCGCGGCCCGTATGCATGATGGCGACCGCGGCGCCGGCGTCGCCCGCCGCCTTCGCGATCTCCGGCTCGCGCTGCAGCCCCCAGACATCATTGATCAGATGCGCCCCGCGCGTGAGCGCCAGCCGCGCCGTTTCCGCCCGCCAGGTGTCGACCGAGATCAGCAGGCCCGCATGGGCACCGAGCGCCTCGATCACCGGCAGGATCCGGCGCTGCTCCTCAAGCGCATCGACCGGCTCGGCGCCCGGGCGCGTCGATTCGCCGCCGATGTCGATGATCGCGGCGCCGGCCTCGCGCATCGACAGCGCGGCGGCCACCGCGGCATCCGTGGTGGCGGCGAGGCCGCCGTCTGAGAACGAATCCGGCGTCACGTTGACGATGCCCATCACCCGGGATTTCGGGCCCAGCTCGAGCTCCGCCTCGCGGCCGAGCCTGAGGGTTCGGGGATCAAAGACAGTGTCGGGCGGTGTTCGCATGAGGCTGCTTTCCGGAGGCCTGTGGCAGGGGCGACGCCGTGCGCGTGTACAGCCCCGCAGGCGGCGCAGGAGCACGTCGGACGGCTGCCCCCTTCCCGCCGTCACCCGATTTGTGGTCAGGAATGATGCAGGAGAGTGAGGCTTCCTGTTGCATGAGCAGGCGCCATGGCGCAAGTTCCCGGAACATTGTTTGCAGCCGGAGTCTTCCATGCGCGCCCTTCGCCCCGCCGTCACGGCCCTGTTGCTGTGCCTGGTCGCCTACCCCGGCGCCTCCGAGCCGCTGATCTCCAAGACCTATTCCTATTTCACCATCGGCGGGCGGACCGGGGCGGAACTGGAACAGCAACTGCACAGCCTCGGCCCGATGATGTCGGACACCGGCACGCGCCATGCCGGCGCCACGAGGATCAAGCTCGGCGGCACCGTCAGCTATGAAAGCACGGACGGCAGGTGCCGCGTCATCGACGCCAAGGTCTCGCTCGAGACCCATCTCACCCTGCCGCGCTGGAAGGACCGCAAGCGCGCCAGCCGGGAGATGGCGATCATCTGGGAGGTGCTGTCGGCCGACATCAAGCGCCACGAGGAACGCCATGCCGAGATCGCCCGCCAATACGCAAGGGAACTGGAGCGGTCGCTGGAAGGGCTCAGGCCGGAGCGGTCCTGCGAGACAATGCAGGCCCGCGTCGACGCCACCTCCAGGAAGATCATCGAAAGGCATTCAGCCGAGCAGGAGAGGTTCGACCGCGCGGAGGCGGCGAGCTACGAGCGGCGCATGACGCGAATGCTGGGCTTCGCGCTCGAGAAAGAGCGGCGCGGGCTCTGAGACTGTGCGCAGTGAGGCCGCAGTCAGGGGCGTCGAGAGTCTCCCCGCGCGCCATCTTCATCCGGAAATTCTTTCCACGAGCAAGGTTCCGGCAGATTTTCCCAAGTCCGCGTACCGGCAATGACAAAGACCGAGCTGTGCGCTCAAGTATTTCCCGCCCCTTGGACGTGCCCGGCAGCACCCTGAATTTCCACCGGATATTCCTCGCAATATTCGGGCAACCTACATTAGGTATTTTGCCTATCAAGGGACAGGTTTTATTCAACTGATTCGCGTTTCCCGGCGCATGGAAGCCGCTTGATGCTCCTCCCTCATCGAGTTTGATACCAGGTGCGCCCACTGGCCTCGCTTTCCCTTGCGGAGACGCGGGGCCTTTTTTTGGTGCGCGCGCCGGATGCCGTCCCGATTACTGAACGCCGAGCTTCTTCTGCAGGCTGGTCGAGGAAGTGGTGTACTGGAACACCATCTTCGTGTCCGGACGGGCGAGCCGTGCGGCGGCCTGGGTCATCAGCGCCGCCTCGTGGAAGCCCGACAGGATCAGCTTGAGCTTGCCCGGATACCAGTTGATGTCGCCGATGGCGAAGACGCCGGGAATGCTGGTCTCGAATTTCTCGGTGTCGACCGCAATCAGGTTTTCGTGCTGGTTGAGGCCCCAGTCGGCGATAGGGCCGAGTTTCATCGTCAGGCCGAAGAACGGCAGCATCCTGTCGCAGGCAATGTCGATGTCGCCGTCGGGTCCCTTGACCATCGCAGCCGAGAGCTGGCCGTCCTCGCCCTTCAGGCCCGTCACTTGGCCGACCTGGAAGTTGATCTTGCCTTCCTCGCGCATCGCGAACATCTTGTTGACGCTGTCGGGCGCCGCGCGGAAATCGGGCCGGCGGTGCACCAGCGTCACCGACTTGGCCACCGGCTGCAGGTTGAGTGTCCAGTCGAGCGCGGAATCGCCGCCGCCGACGATCAGGAGGTCCTTGCCGCGGAACTCTTCCATGCGCCGCACGGAATAGAACACGCTCGTGCCCTCATAGACCTCGATGCCCGGAACCGGCGGCCGCTTGGGCTGGAACGATCCCCCGCCGGCCGCGATCACCACGGCATGGCAGTGCAGCAGTTCGCCCTCGTCGGTCTCGACCTCGAACCGGCCGTTGTCGAGCTTGCGGAAGCCCGACACCATGCGGTTGAAATGGAATTCCGGCTTGAAGGGCGAGATCTGTTCCATCAGCCGGTCGACCAGCGCCTGGCCCGAGATCTCCGGCCAAGCCGGAATGTCGTAGATCGGCTTTTCCGGATAGAGTTCGGCGCATTGCCCGCCGGGACGGTCGAGGATGTCGATCAGGTGGCACTTGAGATCGTAGAGCCCAAGCTCGAACACGGCGAACAGGCCAACCGGCCCGGCGCCAATAATCACGACATCGGTTTCAATCGGGGTAGACATCACTTGTATCCGGTCAAATGGAGGGAAATCAGGCTTGCCGCTCGGGCACGTGCACGACGAGCCCGTCAAGCTCGCTGCGGACCTTGATCTGGCAGGAGAGCCGCGAGGTCGGCCGGACGTCGTAGGCGAAATCCAGCATGTCCTCCTCCATCGGCTCGGGCGTGCCGACCTTGTCCGTCCACGCATCGTCGACATAGACATGGCAGGTGGCGCAGGCACAGGCGCCGCCGCATTCCGCTTCAATGCCGGGAACAGAATTGCGGATCGCGTTTTCCATCACCGTCGAGCCGTTTTCGGCGTCAACATCAAAACGCGTGCCGTCAAAAGCAACGAGGGTAATCTTGGTCATTCCAGCCTCTGGCTTGTTCAAAATAGCGTGAGGCTTTCATACACGCTGGACCGCATGAGGCAAGAATGAAAACCACGCTGCGACAGCGTTGCGCGGCATGGTTTTCCAAAATGCGATAAACTTCACCGGTTTGAACGGGCCGGACCGGGGCTGCCGATGGCCTGGCGCTTCAGCGCCTCGGCCCTGCGGTAGCGGGCCGCCTCAGCGGATCAGTCCTGCAATGAAGGTGTCGGCGTCGATCACCGACTTGGTGAAGGCGGCGATGGCGGCGGGGTTGCGCGGCTTGGCTTCGACCTCGGAGGCCGTGCGGGCGACATCGAAGGCGCCCACGCCCTTGGCGGCTCCGGCCAGCCGGTGCGCCAGTTCGGAACGGCCCTTGGTGTTCAGGCCGCCGATCCGGGCAACCGCCTCGCGCGCCTGCCGGGCAAACAGCGCCAGCACTTCGGTTTCAAGCGCCTTGTCGCCGCCGGTCTGGCGCGCGAGATGAACAAGGTCGATCGGCCGTCCGCCCGATGGGCGCGGCTGGTAGCTGATTTCCGGGGCTTCGAAGGCTATGCTGAGCGCCGCCATGGCGGGTATCCTTTGATTGCTGAGTGATTGGCAAAGATGGGGCGGCAGCCTCTAGATCGGGTAAACGCGGGTCAGGGATCCGGCAAAAAATCCGCCGGGATGGTTAACGGCGGGTAAATGTGGCCTTTGATTGGCCTTTGCGCCTTTTTTTGACACAGGGGATCGTTAAATAGCAGTGGACGCTCGCACCATTCCACCGCTTCCAATTGTTAATTCGGCGCGTGTGTGTCACTTATTTGGAAGTTTGAGGGTCCGAAAGCGGGACACGACATGATATCTGCCGATTGGCGGCAGGGTGTCTGTTCCGTTTTTGGGTGTGCACCAGTGGCGGGTTGCACCACAAAACCCCTCTCCAGAGTAACGAGGCTTGAGTGGCATGAGTAAGACACCAGCGGACAAGAGCATTGACGAGCAGACCTTCGAGGCGCTTGAAGACGCCCTGAAAATCGACCTGGACGATGACAGTCTGGGGGTGCTCGACGACATTTCCATCGAGGAGCTGGAGAACAAGGTGTCCAGCGCCGCCCGCGAACTCAAGAGCGCCGGCGACAGCAGGCCGCAATCCGCCGAAGCCAAGTCACAGGCTCCGGGCAACAGCACCGCGCCGCGCGTGCCGACCCCGCCATTCACGCCCGCCGCGCCCCTGGCGCCGGCCAATGACGACAGCCGCAAGACCACCGCTGGCCTGCTGCGCGCGCTCGAAATCCGTTCGAGCCGCGGCGCCGTGCGCAACGCCACCATCATTTCCGTGCTCTGGGCCTTCGGCGGGCTGGGGCTCGCCAATCTCATGCTGGCGCCCGCCATCTGGCAGATCCGCTCCGTCGCCGACCTGCTGGCCATGCCGGCGGCCATCGGCTTCCTGGTGGCGATCATCGTCCCGATCCTGATTTTCTTCGCCTTCTCGATCATGATGGCCCGCGCCCGCGAAATGCGCTCGGCGGCCCGCTCGATGGCAGAGGTGGCGTTGCGCCTGGCCGAACCCGAGAACATCGCCGGCGACCGCATCCTCTCCGTCGGCCAGGCCGTCCGCCGCGAAGTCTCGGCCATGAACGAAGGCATCGAGCGCACCATCGCGCGCGCCTCCGAACTCGAAACGCTGGTGCATTCCGAAGTCAACGCACTCGAGCGCAGCTACTCGGACAATGAAATGCGCGTCCGCGGCCTGGTGCAGGAACTGGGTTCGGAACGCGATGCGATCGTCGGCCATGCCGAACGGCTGCGCGCCTCGATCTCCGGCGCCCACGAACAGCTCAAGGAAGAACTCACCCTCGCCAGCGAAGAGATCGCGGCGCGGATCTCGACGTCCGGCCAGGCCTTTGCGCATCTGATGGAGACACGGGCCGCCAATCTTCAGGAACGCACGATCGAGACCAGCCGCGAGCTCGAAGCCCTGCTCGACGGTCGCACCGACGCGCTCGTCACCGCGCTCAAGATCTCCGGCGGCGATCTGACCGACGAGTTCGACACACGTCTGGAAATGCTCAATGTCCAGCTCAACCAGCGCGGCAAGGCGCTGCTGTCCGAATTCGAGACCCGCGCCTCGACGCTCGACGCCAACACCGAAAAGCTCAACGCGGCACTCGGCGAGCGCGCGCGCCAGCTCAACGAGACGCTGATCGCCCGCACCCGCGATATTTCCGAGAGCCTCGGCGTCGGCCAGCAGGCGATCACCTCCGGCCTGGAGCAGACCCTCGCCGCGCTCAATTCGGCGCTTGACGAGAAGGGCGCCTCGTTCAGCCAGGCGCTCAAGTCCAGCGCCGATGACGCGATCATGGATCTCGATCTGCGCTCCGGCTTCTTCGAGGAGAAGCTCGAATCCTCGATCAACCGCCTGACCGCGGCCTTCGACGAGCGCGTCGGCGAGTTCACCTCCGCCTTTGACAGCCGCGCCGGCAGTCTCGACGGCAAGCTGTCGGATAGCCTGGCGCGGATCAACGAGACGCTTCACGGCGGCACCAACGCCATGGACGGCATCCTGTCCTCGAGCCTCGAGCGGATCGGCGCAACCCTGTCGGACCGCAGCCAGGCGCTGGAGACGACGCTGGGCTCGGGCGCCGAGCGCATCGAAGCCTCCACGGCCAATGTCGCCGAGCGCATCGAGACCACGCTGGGCGCAGGCGTCGAGCGCATCGAAGCCTCCACCACCAATGTCGCAGACCGCATCGAGACCACGCTGGGCGCAGGCGCCGAGCGCATCGAAGCCTCCACGGCCAATGTCGCGGACCGCATCGAGACCACGCTCGCCACCCGTACGGACGCCATCGAGCGGGCGATCGCCACCGGCGCCGAACGCATCGACACCAGCCTCAACGAACGCTCGGCCGCCCTGTTCGGCGCGATTTCCGAAAGCGCCGATTCGCTTGACCGCAGGCTTGGCGAACGCGCCGGCAGCTTCGGCGCAGCCGTGAACACCGCAGCCGATGCGCTCGACGAACGCCTTGCGGCCCGCGCCGCGGCGATCCAGTCGGGCCTGTCGGAAGCCTCCGACCGCCTGGCGGCGACCCTCGACGTCGAAGGCCAGCGCTATGTCGAGGTGGCCCAGTCCGCCTCCGAGCGGATCGACACCACCCTGACCAAGGGCGCCGACCACATCGACGAACGCCTGTCGACCATGAACAACATGCTCGGGATCGGTCTCGACGCGGTGTCGAAGACCATCGAGGGCAAGGCCACGGGGCTTGCAGCCAAGCTCCGCGAGGCCGTCGCCACTGCGGCCATCGAACTCGACGCGGAGGCCTTGAAGGCCGGCGAGACCCTGCAGACCGTCGGCTCCGGCTTTGCCGGCCGGATGGACGACCAGGCCCGCGATTTCGCCCGCACCATCGACGCCCATGTCGAGGAGCGCACCGCCAATCTCGCCGCCCATGCCGAAAGCATCGCAAGCAGCATTTCCGCCAGCGCCTCGGGCCTCGGCCGCGAAGCCAGCCGGATCAGCGATCTGGTCGAGCGCGTCGGCGAGACCGTCGGCAATCAGGCCAATGCCATCTCCGGCACGCTGGATGCGAGCGAGGCACGGTTTGCAGCCCAGGCCGAGGCGCTTGCCGCGCGGCTGGCGCAGGAAACCGAGTCCATTTCCAACCGGCTGGGGGAAACCACCAACACCCTGGTCTCCACGCTCGACGAGAAAACCGACGCGATCGCGGGTCGCATCAGCGCAAGCGCCAGCAATCTGGTCGCGACGCTCGATGAGAAGACCGACGCGATCTCCGGCCGCATCGGCGCCACCGCCACCGACCTGGTCTCCACGCTCGACGAAAAGGCCGGCGCCATCGACGCCCGCCTGCAGAAATCCGCCGAGGAGATCGTCAACCGCACCGGTTCGCTGGGCGACGCGCTCAACCAGAAGGCCGTCAACATCATCCAGAAGCTGGTGGAAGCCGAGCAGGCGATGGACATCCGCGCCACCTCGGTGCACTCGACGCTCGACGAGCGGACCCGCGAACTCAACTCCATGCTCGCCAGCCGCTCGGCAGAATTGTCGCGCGTCATCGACGAGCAGGCCCGCCCGCTGGTCGAGCAGTATGCCGCCAGCGGCGAGGACTTCGCCAACCGCCTGACCGAGGTCACCCAGAACTCGACCGACCGTCTGCGCGCCGAGAACGCCGCGCTGATCAACGCCATCACCAACCGCACCAGCGAGACGCTCACCGCCATCGAGACCGTCAACCAGAGCCTGACCAGCAATGTCGGCGCGCTGCTGGAGCGTCTGGGCCAAAGCAACGGCGAGATCTCGAAGGTCATCGCCAACGCCGCCTCGACCCTGGGCGCGGCCAACGAGCAATTGTCGCAGACCACCGGCGAGTTCGCCTCCTCGACCGAGAAGGCAGCGGGCCTCTTGTCCGGCTCCGCCCGTCTGCTCGACGGCAAGGTCGAGAAGCTCACCGATATCTCGAGCCGCACGCTCAACCAGGTCGGCGCCATTGCCGGCCGGTTCGACGACCACTCCAAGGTGCTGGCCTCGGCCTCCGACCTTCTGGGCGCCGCGCAGTCCAACCTGGCCTCGACGCTGGAGGAACGCCGCGAGGCGCTTCAGGCCCTGTCGCTTGGCCTGGTCAGCCGCTCCGAGCAGATCGAATCCACCATGCATTCGCTCGAGGAGATCGTCGAGAAGGCCTTCGCCAACGCCGACGAACTTTCCAAGCGCGCCGCCCTGCGGCTGGAAGGCGGCTTGCGCAATGCTGCCGAGAACGCCTCCAAGCTGCTGGGCGAGACCGAGGACCGGGCGCATGCCGCGGCCGGGATGATGCGCGAAAGCGTGCGCGAAGCCGCCGAGGATGCCGAAAAGCTGCTGCGCGGCAGCGAAAACCGCGCCCAGTCGGCGGCCGGCACCCTGCGCGACAGCATGCGCGAGGCGATCGAGGACGCGATTGCGCGCTTCTCCGGCGCCACCGACGAAATCCGCCAGTCCGCGGCCGAAATCCGCCGCGAGCTGGACGACACCCGCAGCGAACTCAAGCGCGGCGCCTTCGACCTGCCCGAGGAGACCCGCGAAAGCGCGGCCGCCATGCGCCGCGCCGTCGCCGACCAGATCAAGGCGCTGCAGGAGCTGTCGCAGATCGTCAGCCAGTCGAGCCACCAGGCCGAGTTCAGCCAGGCCGCGCAGCGCGTCGTGGCCCGTGTGGCTGCTCCTGCGCCGCAGCCGGCACCCCGGCGCGAGCCGGCGCCCGCACCGCAGCCGGCGCCCCGCACCGAAGCCCCGGTCGCACGCGCGACCCTGCGGGCCAGCCTCGAGCCCGCAGGCGCGGCCCCGGCCAAGAGCGACGGCTGGGTCAGCGACCTGCTGCGCGGCGCATCGCGCGAGGAGCAGGCGCCTGCCCGCGCCCCGGCCGCACCGCGCGCGCCCGAGCGCAACCCGCGCCATGTCGTGGAATCGCTCAACTCGCTGTCGGTCGACATCGCCCGCGCCATCGATCATGACGCCTCGGTCGAACTGTGGCGGCGCTACCAGCGCGGCGAACGCGATGTCTTCACGAGGCGGCTCTACACGCTCAAGGGCCAGCAGACCTTCGAGGAGATCAAGTCGAAATACGGCCGCGAGCCCGAATTCCGCGCAGCCGTCGATCGCTACATCGCCGATTTCGAGAAGCTCCTGTCGGATGTCGCGCGCAATGACCGCGACAACATGATGACCCAGACCTACCTCACATCCGACACCGGCAAGGTCTACACCATGCTGGCCCACGCCAGCGGCCGCTTCGGTGGCCAGGAGCGCTGAGGCGCTTCATCAACCCCTGCCTTCGCAAGGAACCCCGCCATTGAGCGGGGTTCTTTCGTTCCAGGTGGCGGTGCGGGCGCGGCCATCCGGCCGCCTCAACCAGTCCCGCAAACAAACATGTATTCAAGATGCGTCAATATGCCGTGCGCCCTTCTCTGGCGCGCGGGGCGGTCTTGCTTACATACAGGGTGAGCCGGCGCTCGCCCCGAAGCGGATGCGGGACACACGGGATGAAGCGACAAAGGAGACTGGCATGGAACTGGCGGCAACAGTGGCCTATCTGGCGATCATCGGCCTTCTCGGCTGGCGCGCCTGGCGCGGCGGCGACACCGAGAAGGTGATGTTCGTCGTCAATGTCATCCTGCTCTGGATCAGTGCCATCTGGCTGTTCGGCTACCCTGCCCTGATCGGTCCGGCCGTGGTGGCCGCCGGCGGATTCCTGCTGTTTCTTGTGGTGATGACCTCGTCGGACCTCAGGGTTCCCGTGGCCGCCCGAAAGCCGGCGGAAGCGACCGAACCGCCCATCGACGATCGTCACCCCGCGCTCCGGGAGGCCGAAGTCGGCGCGGCGCGCAAGGATGCAAGCCCGCTCAGCTCCGCGCCAGCCTCGACCTGACCGGGCCCCGTGCGGCGGCGGCCCGCGTCGGTCGAACGCGCCTGTCCAAGCCGTGCCGCCCGGGTTCTCTTGCCCGAGAAGAGGCCCGCCCCGTTCGACCAGGCCTCCGGGCGCAAAAATTCCACCGCGCCAGCGTAAAAAAACGTGCGTATATCCGGTTTCCTGCATAAATTCCGATTTCCAAGATCAACGGCCCGCGGCGGACTCTGGAGCAACAGCATGAAGACTGGCACGACCTCACTCCGAATGCCCTTTCTTGCGGCGCTCGCAGCCTGCGCCCTCGGCGTGCCGTCGATGGCTGAGGCCGGGGAAAGCCGGGATATCTGCGACCAGCTGGCGGCCAGCAAGTTCGACACCACCCGGCCCTCGGGCTTTCCCGGCGTCGATGAGCAGGACATCGACATCGACAAGGCCCTGCCCGCCTGTCAGGACGCGAGCGCCGGCGGCACGGGCCCGCGCTACACGTTCCAGCTCGGCCGCGTCCTGTCGAAACAGGGCATGAAGGCTGAGGCGATTGCGCTCTATGAACAGGCCTCCACCGCGGGCCTGACCATTGCGATGGTCAATCTGGGCGCAGCCCTGGAGGAGGATAACCCCGCCCAGGCCTTCGCCTGGTACCGCAAGGCTTCCGAGGCAGGCGACATGCTGGGCTCCTACAATCTCGGCGTCGCCTATGAGAACGGCATCGGCGTCGAGGTGAGCGGCCCGCTGGCCCTCGAAGCCTACAGGAAGGCCTCTGACCAGGGCGATGGATCTGCCGCCTACAATGCGGCCGTGCTCCTGGACGAGGGAACCCTGATCCCGGCGGACAAGCCCGAAGCCGTGCGGCTGTACACGCTCGCCATCGACCGCAACAATGCCGACGCCATGTTCAATCTGGCGCAGATGTACGAGAAGGGAGAGGAAGTCGGGGCGGACAAGGCCAGGGCGCTCGAGCTTTACAGACGGGCAGCCGCGCTTGGCGACACGGAGGCCGCCGACAATGCCAAACGGCTCGAGGCCGCGGACTGATCAGATCCGCGACAGCGTCCAGCTGACGAGTTCGCGCACGACCTCTTCGAACGCCCGGTCGAGCGACTGCACATAAGCCGCATTGCCCGAGCCTGACACCGGCGTGGTGGCGCGGAACACCTGCGACGCCACGACGACGCCGTTGCGGTCGTTGAGGATCTTGGCGGAGATTTCGACCAGCGCCTGCTCGCCCGCGTCCGCCTTGATCTCGAAGGCGCGGATCGAGGTGATGATGTTGAAATCGATTGCCAGCCCGTCGCCCGGGCGGCCGACGCCGCCGACCCGGCCGGAATTCTCGAACGCCTGGACCAGCTTGTCCTGCACGATCTTCGGCAGACGGTCCGACCATTGCGAATTGGCGAGGTACTCGATCGAGGACGGCGACGGACGGATGACGATCTGCTCGCTGTCGAGCGCCTTCAGCGCCGCCGGCTCGCCGATCAGGATCTGGCGGTTGCGCGACTGCTGCCCGCTGACCGCGGGCGCCGCCGACAGGCCATAGGTGTCGGGGGGCGTACCCTTGCCCAGGCCGCCCGCGCAGCCCGAGAGCACCGACAGCATCGCAACTGCCACTATCCATCCACTCGCGTTCACGCCTACGCCAATCCCCGAAGCCTTCGCCCGGCATCCAAACACTTCATTAACCCTTTTCTTGCGATGCAACCGCCAAAGAGTCAACGCCGGGTCCGTCCGTCATACTGTTTGACCGTGTCCCCGCCGAAGATAAGCCGCTGCGGATTTTGCTCGATCGACGAGATCGACCGCTCGATGCGCTGGATCGAGCGCCGCGCGTCATTGACCAGGGCCTCGACATCCTTGAGGCCCGATCCCGAGAAGCGTTGCAGATTGTCGGCGATCGGCCCGATCCGCGCATTGAGCGAATTGGCGACATCGCGGAACGATTTCAGCGTGGCTTCCGCGTCGGCGAGCAGGTTGGACGCGTCGCCCTCGCCCAGGAAGCCGTCGATCTTGGCGAGCACCCCGTCGACCCGGGTGGAGGCGGCATTGAAGCGTCCGGTCATTTCCTTGACGTCGGTGATGATCAGATCGAAATCCTCCTTCCGCGCGCCAAAGGTTTCGGCGACGCTGCGCGCCTCGGCGAGCGCTTGGCGCGCATCGGCGCTGGCGGCAGCGATGTCGTCGACGGCCTGGCCGGCCTTCGCCGGATCGATGCCGGCGATCATCGTGTCGACCTTTGCGAGCGAGGCATTGGCGGTGGCCGTCAGCGTCTCGAGCGATTCCGCCGCCTGCCTGAAGCTCTCCAGCGTCTTGGTGATGTTGCCCGATGCGGCGGCGACTTCGCTGGTGACCGTGTCGACATTGGCGAGGATCCGGTCGATCTTTTCGGGATCGACGGCGTTGATCAGGTTTTCCGCGGACGCAAGCGCGCTCTCGATCCGGCCGGACACGGATTTGACCACCTCAGACAGGTTGCCCACGCTTTTCAGGAAATCGTCGATGCCGTCAGCATTGTCCCGCAACGCGCCGGTGAAGACTTCCGTATTCTTCAAGGTTTCGGTGAGCGGCCCACGCGCGTCGATGACAAAGCCCTCGATCTGGCCGATGACCCGGTTGGCGCGGGTCAGGATGTCGTCTGCCGTCGCCAGCAGGTTGGTCACCCCCGACGGATCGGCCTGGATCTCGGCGACGGTTTCCTCCCGGCGCGCCTTCTGCAGGATGTTCTCGTTGGACGGCGTTCCGCCCTGCAGCTCGATATAGGCCGAGCCGGTCAGGCCCTGGATCTCCAGCGCCGCGCGCGTATCGGTGTAGATCGGCGCGTCGGCGCTCACTTCGGTCTGGGCGATGACGAAGTTCGGGCTGGTACGGTCAATCGCCAGGCCGCGCACCGTGCCGATGGCAATGCCGTTGAAGCGCACGGGCGAGCCGATCGACAGGCCGTTCGCAGATCCAGGAATCCGCACCACGAGGGGGGCAGGCTCGCGGGCGCCGCCATACTGCGCCATCCAGTAGACAAATCCGAAAGCTGCCAGCATCACCAGCAGGGTGAAGAGTCCGACGATGGCGTAATTGGCCCGGGTTTCCATTATACTGCTTCGCTTTTCTGGCTGCTTGCCTGCATCGGCTCCGGATCCCTGTGCATCTCCTCATCCGGCGTGCGGGCCGGTATCATCCGTGCCCTCTTGCCGCGGAAATAGGACTGCACCCAGGGATCGTCAAATGAAAGCATGTCTTCAATCGTGCCTTCCACCAGCACGCGCTTGTCGCCGAGCACGGCGATCCGGTCGCAGACCGAGAACAGGCTGTCGAGATCGTGCGTCACCATGTAGACGGTGAGGCCCAGTGTGTCGCGCAGCCGGGCGATCAGTTCGTCGAACTCGGCCGCGCCGATCGGATCAAGCCCTGAGGTCGGCTCGTCGAGAAAGACCAGGTCCGGATCGAGCGCCAGGGCCCGGGCAAGGGCTGCCCGCTTGATCATGCCGCCGGAGAGTTCGGACGGGTATTTGTCGGCTGCGTCCGGAGCAAGACCCACCATCGCCACCTTGAGTTCGGCCAGCTCGTCCATCAGGGGCTTGGGAAGATCGAGATATTCGCGCATCGGCACCTGGATGTTCTCGCGCACGGTCAGCGCCGAAAACAGCGCGCCATGCTGGAACAAGACGCCAAGCCGCATGTCGAGATGGATCTTCGTCGCCTCGTCCACCGAATCGTAATCCTCGCCCAGAATGCGGATCTTGCCCTTCTGGCGCGGAATGAGCCGCAGGATCGCCCGCATCAGCACCGATTTGCCGGTGCCAGACCCGCCGACAAAGCCCAGGATCTCGCCGCGGTAGACGTCGAGATCGAGATGATCGAGCACCTTGTTCTTGCCGAAGGCGACGCAGACGTCGCGCGCCGACAGAAGCACTTCGCCTCTCGCGCTCCGGTCCGGTGTCTTTTGATCTGGCTGGTTCATGGGATCCTGGCTCAAAAATCGATCGCAGCGTAAAACATGGCGAACAACCCGTCGACCAGGATCACCACGAAGATCGACTTGACCACGGAGGCGGTGACCCGCCGGCCAAGGGATTCGGCGCTTCCGCCAACCTTCATGCCTTCCACGGCGGCCACGATTCCGATGATCAGCGCCATGAACGGCGCCTTGATCATGCCCGAACTCACGGTCGACATATCGATGGCTTCGCGCAGACGCGCGATGAAGACGTCCGGTGTAATCCCCGAATATGTCCATGCCACGGCGGCGGCCCCTGCAAGGGCTGCGAAATTCGCAATGATCGTCAGCAGCGGCAGCGCCACGGTGAGCGCCACCAGGCGCGGGAACACCAGGACGCCGATCGGGTTGAGGCCCATCACCTTGAGCGCATCGACTTCCTCGCGCATCTTCATCGAGCCGATTTCGGCCGTGATCGCACTGCCCGAGCGGCCGGCGATCATGATCGCGGTCAGAAGCACGCCGATCTCGCGCAATTGAAGGATACCGACCAGATCGACGACGAACACTTCGGCGCCGAAATATCTCAGCTGAAACGCGCCCTGCTGGGCGATGATGGCGCCTATGAGGAAGCTCATCAGCATGATGATCGGCACCGCGCGCACGCCCATCCGGTCGATATGGGTGACGATGGAAGCGGGCGAGATGCCAGACGATCGGTCGAGCTTGAGCTGTGCGCCGCGCACCGCAGAGCCAAGGATGTAGAGCGAGGCCACCAGGTCATCAAACAGCTCGTACATAGACTTGCCGATGGGCGCGAACAGCCGTTCGAACAGCACCGGCTTTTCCGGCTTTTCAGGCGCGCCGCGGTCGACAAGGTCGGGAATGGCGTCGACCAGCGCCGCCACCTTCGCGGCCGCTCCCACCAGCGTTGCCTCCGTCCCGCTGTCACGGGCGGCCGCCATGGTCTTGCGCACCAGCCAGGCGCCGGCGGTGTCGAAATGTTTCACCCCCGACAGATCGATCTCCAGCGGCTTGCCGGAAAGACCGCGCTGGATCTCCAGCATCTTGCCGTAGATCCCGGAAATCGCCGCATGCCGCCAGTCGCCCTCAAGAACCAGAGTCTCCTTGTCGTCCGAGAGTCGGTGTTCGAGCCTGGCCGGCAAATCCGCGCGCTTGCCGGGCCTGACATCTGCCCTTGTATCTTTTGGTGGTTCGGTCAACATGCCCCACACATAGCGGGTCGTTTGGGGACTGTCACCGGACAGTCCCCGTATATGCGCCGGCTTTGTCCCTCCACAGACCTTTATTTACGGACGCGTTGCAATGTCACGACATCTTCAAGCCAGGATCGAAAGCTATCCCCTCACCCGAGCCTTCAACATCTCGCGCGGCGCCAAGACCGCAGCCGACGTGGTGACCTGCATCATCAACAGCAATGGCGTCATCGGCCGGGGCGAATGCGTGCCCTATACGCGCTACGGCGAAACCGTCGACGGCGTGCTCAAGGACATCGAGGCCTTCGCCGATGCGATCGCCAGCGGAACCACGCGGCAGGAACTGCAGAGCGCGATGCCCGCGGGCGCCGCGCGCAACGCCATCGACTGCGCCCTGTGGGATCTCGAGGCCAAGCTCACCGGCACCCGGGTTTCGACGATCGCCTGTCGCGCGCTGGTCCGGCCGGTGCCGACCGCCGTCACGATCTCATTGGGCGATCCTGCCGACATGGCCGACCAGGCCCGGGCCCACGCCTCGCAGAAACTGCTCAAGGTCAAGGTCGGCACCTCCGACGACCGCGCCCGCATGCATGCGGTGGCAAGTGCGGCGCGCGGCGCCGAGATCATCCTCGACGCCAATGAGGGCTGGGACGAGAGCAACATCCGCGAACACCTGCTGCTCGCGGCCGAACTGCATATCGGCCTGATCGAACAGCCGCTGCCCGCGGGCAAGGACGAGATCCTGGCCCATATTCCCCATCCGGTGCCGATCTGCGCCGACGAGAGCGTCCACACGCTCGCCGATCTCGAATCGCTGTCGGACCGCTATGACGCCATCAACATCAAGCTCGACAAGACCGGCGGCTTGACCGAGGCGCTGCTGATGCGCGACCGGGCGCGGGAACTGGGCTTTGGCGTGATGATCGGCTGCATGGTCGGCACCTCGCTCGCCATGGCGCCGGCGGTGCTGCTGGCCCAGGATGCCGACTGGGTGGACCTGGACGGGCCGCTGCTGCTGGCCCGCGACCGGCAGCCAGGGCTGGTCTATTCCGGATCGCTGGTCTCGCCGCCCACCGCCGCCCTTTGGGGGTGAAGCCGCGCCTGTGGCCTTGAACCGCCAATCAAGGGGTTCCCTTGGCAAACGGGTTTCCTTTGGCGCCGATCGGCTCTAGAACCGGAGGAGCCCGCAAAGTGCTGTGTGGAGGGGGGAGATTCCGCATGAAGACCGGACCTGACGGCGCTGCCGGCGCCGATGCTGGCGGCCCAACGGCCTCGCCCTCCCGCCTGCGCCTGATCGAGACGCCCGGCGAAGCTGCCGCCACCGCCCTGCCCCTTGGCTGTCGCGGGACCCTACAGACACGAGAGAAAACCCGCAGATGACCCCCAAAGACACCAAGCGCATGAGCGACCCCAAGCCCTCGAGCGGCGATCTCGACGAGAACGCCCTGTTCTATCACCGCTACCCGCGGCCGGGCAAACTCGAGATCCAGGCGACCAAGCCTTTGGGCAACCAGCGCGACCTGGCGCTCGCCTATTCGCCGGGCGTCGCGGCCCCCTGCCTGGCGATCCGCGACAATCCCGATGCGGCGGCCGCCTATACCGGGCGCGCCAATTTGGTCGCGGTCGTCTCCAACGGCACCGCCGTGCTGGGGCTTGGCAATATCGGCCCGCTCGCCTCAAAGCCGGTGATGGAGGGCAAGGCCGTGCTGTTCAAGAAATTCGCGGGCATCGACGTCTTCGACATCGAGATCGACGCCCCCGACGTCGACCGCATGGTCAGCGTGATCTCGGCGCTGGAACCCACCTTCGGCGGCATCAATCTCGAGGATATCAAGGCGCCCGAATGCTTCGAGGTCGAGCGCCAGCTGCGCGCAGTGATGGACATCCCGGTGTTCCATGACGACCAGCACGGTACCGCGATCATCGTCGCCGCCGGCATTCTGAACGGGCTCGAGCTCGCCGGCAAGAAGATCGAGGACGCCAAGATCGTCACCTCCGGCGCCGGCGCGGCCGCACTCGCCTGCCTCAACCTGCTGGTGGCGCTCGGCGCCAAACGCGAGAACATCTGGGTGCACGACATCGAGGGCCTCGTCTATGAGGGCCGCGAGGTGCTGATGGACGAGTGGAAATCGATCTATGCACAAGCATCGAACAATCGTGTGCTGGCCGAATCGATCGGCGGCGCCGACGTGTTCCTCGGCCTGTCTGCGGCGGGCGTCCTGAAGCCCGAGATGCTCGCGACCATGGCCGAGCGGCCGATGATCATGGCGCTCGCCAATCCCTCGCCCGAAATCATGCCGGACCTGGCGCGCGCGGCCCGACCCGACGCCATGATCTGCACCGGCCGGTCGGATTTCCCCAACCAGGTCAACAATGTCCTGTGCTTTCCCTACATCTTCCGCGGCGCGCTTGATTGCGGCGCGCGCACCATCAACGAGGAGATGAAGATGGCCGCCGTCCGCGCCATCGCGGCGCTGGCGCGGGAAGAGCCCTCCGACATCGCGGCGCGGGCCTATTCCGGCGAGACGCCGGTGTTCGGCCCCGAATATCTCATCCCCTCGCCGTTCGACCAGCGGCTGATCTTGAGGATCGCCCCCGCCGTCGCCGAGGCCGCGGCCAATTCCGGCGTCGCGCGGCGGCCGATCGCCGACATGGAAGCCTATGTCGACCAGTTGAACCGCTTCGTCTTCCGCTCCGGCCTGATCATGAAGCCGCTGTTCACCGCCGCCAAGACCGCCACGAACAAGCGCGTGATCTTTTCCGAGGGCGAGGACGAGCGGGTGCTGCGCGCAGCCCAGGTGCTGCTCGAGGAAGGCACCGGCGTGCCGATCCTGATCGGTCGGCCCGGCATCATCGAATCCCGCCTGCAGCGGTTTGGTCTCAGGATCAGGCCGGGCACCGATTTCGAGGTCATCAATCCCGAGGACGATCCGCGCTTCCGCGACTATGTCGACGAATATTTCTCCCTCGTCGGCCGCCAGGGCGTGATCCCGGAAGCCGCCCGCACCATCATCCGCACCAATGCCACCGTGATCGGCGCGCTGGCGCTCAAGCGCGGCGACGTGGATGCGCTGATCTGCGGGCTCGAGGGCCGCTACGCCCGCCACCTGCGCGATGTCTCCCAGATCATCGGCAAGCGCGAGGGGGTGATCGACTATTCCGCCCTGAGCCTCTTGATCTCGCAGCGCAGCGCCACCTTCTTCACCGACACCTATGTCTCCTTCGATCCCAGCGCCGAGGAGATCGCCGAAACCACCATCCTGGCCGCCCAGGAGATCCGCCGCTTCGGCATCACGCCGAAGGCGGCCCTGATGTCGCATTCCAATTTCGGCTCGCGCGATTCCACCAGCGCCACCAAGATGCGAGGGGCGCTCGAGATCCTGCGCAGGGTTGCACCGGATCTCGAGGTCGACGGCGAGATGCACGGGGATTCGGCCATGTCGGAACTCCTGAGGCAGCGGGTGATGCCCGACTCCTCGCTCACCGGCGAGGCCAATCTCCTGGTGTTCCCAAACCTGGACGCGGCCAATATCTCGCTCGGCCTGGTCAAGACCATGACCGACGCGCTGCATGTGGGACCGATCCTGCTGGGCGCCGCCCTGCCCGCCCATATTCTCTCGCCCTCGGTGACGTCGCGCGGCGTGGTCAACATGGCAACGCTGGCGGTTGTCGAGGCCTCCTCGCAGGATTGAGCGGGGGGCCTCTCCCTGACCGGCGCAGCCGCTGCCGGTCAGGCCCGGCCTGGGCCGTTCCTGACCCGGGTTAAGGTAAACACTCAAGTGTGATTGGCGCACAGTCCGGCATTTGCTAGCATGGCGGATGTTGATGGGCCGGGTGTACAAGCATTAACCCATGATGCCCTATAATGCGCAGATCCTTGTGCTGGAGTTGTTGATGCGCCGTATCCGGGTTCGCAGTTTTGTGCTGATGGTTGCGCTCGCCCTTGCGGGCACGGGCGCGGCGGAAGCCTCCGCGGTGTGCACGCAGCTCAAGTCGCAGCTTGCCAGCATCTCCCGGAGCGCCGGATCGTCCGCCAACTACCAGCGCTATTACGACGCGGTGAACAAGCAGGACACGCAGATCCGCCAGGTTCAGACCGATCTCAGGCGCTTCGGCTGCACCTCGGGCAGCATCATCGTGCTCGGGGGCCAGAACGCCGAGGCCTGCGCCAAGCTCACCTCGGCCCACAAGAAGATGCGCATCAACCTGGCCGCCCTCGAACGCAAGCGCGATTCCTTTGCGAACCGCGATACCAGGATGACGGAACGGCGCATTCAGGCCGCGCTCAAGGCCAATGCCTGCGACGGCAAGCGCGCCTCGGTGGTGGAGGCGGCGCTCAAGGGCAAGACCGAGGCGGCGAAACCCAGGCGGGCGGCGAGCCCCGGCCTCGTCTCCATACTGGGCGACGGCGGCACGACGAGGATGGCCGCCGGCGCCGGCCTGCCGAACGCCCGCATCATGGTCGAGCCGCAGGCCGCGCGCGGCGGCGACTACCGCACCCTGTGCGTGCGCAGCTGCGACGGCTTCTTCTTCCCGATCTCCTCGCGCGCCACGACGTCCGATTTCGCCCGCGACGAACGCACCTGCCAGATGATGTGCCCGGGCACCGGAACCGAACTCTATTTCCACTCCGCAGACCGCCAGGAGAGCGAGGAGATGGTCTCCGCGCGCACCGGGCTTCGCTATGTCGAGATGTCCAATGCCTTCGCCTACCGCAACGCCGATGCGCCGATGAGCAAGGCCTGCGGCTGCAACATGGGCGCGTTCTACAAGGAAATGGAACGGCGCGAGGCGATCCTGAAGGGCGAGACCGGGGCCGAGGAGGCGCCGGTGACCACCTGGGTGCGCCCGGCCACCCGGCCCGATCCCGGCGAGGATCCCGAGACCATGCTCGACGCCGAGATGCGCCTGACCTCGGAAGACGTGAGCGCCGTGCTGTCAGCCTCGAAGCTGGAGCGCCCGCTGAGCGAGGAGCGGCGGCAGGTGCGCGTGGTCGGCCCGACCTTCCTGCCCGACGATTCCGAGCAGCTCGACCTCAAGGCCCCGCCCCCGAGCCTGATCCGCTAGACCAGCGACGCCTCAGGGACCGCCTGTGGCCGGCGGGCAAGCGCCCGGCGGCTGACAAGGGTCATGATGCCGATCATCACCGCGCAATAGGCGCCCATCGCCACGATCTGGCCGGGATAGGACACGCCCGCATCGATCAGCGCGCCGGTGAGGCCCGGCCCCACGGCGGTGGCGAAGACCATGATGGCCACGATCAGCGAGCGGATGCCGCCGAGATGCTTCGTGCCGTAGAGTTCCGGCCACAGCGCCCCGAACAGGGTCGACGAAAACCCGTAGGAGACGCCCATCAGCGCCATGAAGCCATAGGCCCCCCAGGGCGCTTCGGTGGCCGCGAGTACGAAACAGGACAGCGACAGCGGCACCAGGAACGAGGGTAGGATCCGGATCGCCGAGAAGCGGTCGATCAGCTGCCCGGCGACCAGCGCGAAGCCGATGGTCATCGCCGACATGATGGCGAAGGAGGCGGCGAACACGGACGGATCCCAGCCGCGCAGTTCCGACAAGTAGACCTGGTGGAAGAACACCGTGGTGCCGATGAACGGCGGCGCAAGCACGCCCAGAAGTGCGGCCCAGAACAGAGGATCGCGCACCACCTCGCCGCGCGTCCACTCCCGCGCCACGGGCTGATTGGGATCGACCGCCACCGATTGCGGCCTGCGCTCGACCTTGAGCAGGCTGTAGATCGCGGGCAGCGCCACCAGCATCAGCACGCCCGCGGCCAGCAGCCAGGAGTCGCGCCAGCCGATGAGCGCCGCCACGCCGACAAAGGCGATCGGAAACACGGCCTCGCCGACATTGACGCCGATCGCGGTCAGCGACACCGCGCGGCCGCGCTGGGCTGCAAACCAGCGCCCCATGGCGGTGAACGCGATGTGGCTGAACATGCCCTGCCCGAACAATCGCAAAAGATAGATTGCCAGCACCAGAGCCAAGAGCGAGGTCGACCAGGACATCAGGATGCAGGCGATCGCCAGGATGGGGGCCGCAAGCAACACGGTGGCGGCGACGGAGATCCTGTCGATGACCCTGCCGATCAGCGGCAATGACGCGGCGCTGGCAAGCGTGGCCAGCATGTAGAGCGTGCCGAAGCCGCCATGGCTGAGCCCGTATTCCGCGCGGATATCGCCCGCCGACAGCGCGATGAAATAGGTCTGCCCGAAGGAGGAGAAAAACGTCAGCAGAAAACCGCCCGCGACCCAGCGGGCGTTGTCGCGCAGGAAATTCAGGATGGGCATCAGCGATCCCGGAACCTGTTGGTGATCGGGTAGCGCCGGTCGCGGCCGAAGTTCTTTTTGGTGATCTTGACGCCCGGAGCCGACTGGCGGCGCTTGTATTCGGCGATGTACAAGAGATGCTCGATGCGGTGCACGGTGGCGATGTCATGGCCACGGGCGATGATCTGGTCGACGCCCATCTCGTGCTCCACCAGGCATTCGAGAATGTCGTCGAGCACCGGATAGGGCGGCAACGAATCCTGGTCGGTCTGGTTGGGCCTCAGTTCCGCCGAGGGCGCCTTGTCGATGATGGTGTGCGGGATCACCTCGCCCGAGGGACCGAGCGCTCCGGGCGGCACATTGGTATTGCGCCAGCGCGCCAGCGCATAGACCTGCATCTTGTAGAGGTCCTTGATCGGGTTGAAGCCGCCGTTCATGTCGCCATAGAGCGTGGCGTAGCCGACGCTCATCTCGCTCTTGTTGCCGGTGGTGACCACCATCGAGCCGAACTTGTTGGAGATCGCCATCAGGATGACGCCGCGCGCCCTGCTCTGCAGGTTCTCCTCGGTGACGCCCTCCTCGGTGCCCTCGAACATGTCGCCGAGCGCCGAGAGAAAGCCCTGCACCGGCTCCTCGATCGCCACCGTGTCGTAGCGGCAGCCAAGCGCACGCGCACAGGCTTCGGCGTCGGTGATCGAGCTTTCGGAGGTGTAGCGGTAGGGCAGCATGACGGCGCGCAGCCGCTCCTCGCCCAGCGCATCGACGGCCAATGCGGCGCAGATGGCCGAATCGATGCCGCCTGAAAGCCCGAGTACCACGTTGCGGAAGCCGTTCTTGTTGACGTAGTCCCGAAGCCCCAGCATGCAGGCCCGGTAATCGGCCTCCTCGCGCTCCGGGATCACCGACACCGGCCCGCCGGTTGCGGCCCAGACGCCGTCGTCGCCGCGCCGGAAGGTGATGACGGAAACCGCCTCCTCGAACTGGCTCATCTGGAAGCCGAGGCTCTTGTCTGCATTGATGGCGAAGCTCGCCCCGTCGAACACCAGCTCGTCCTGGCCGCCCACCTGGTTGGCATAGACCAGCGGCAGGCCGGTTTCGATGACCTGGCGCAGCACCACCTGGTGGCGCACATCGACCTTGCCGCGATAATAGGGCGAGCCGTTGGGCACGAGCAGGATCTCCGCGCCGCTTTCGGCGAGCGTCTCGCAGACGCCCAGATCGCCCCAGATGTCCTCGCAGACCGGCAGCCCGAGCCGGACGCCGCGGACCATGACCGGGCCAGGCATCTCGCCCACATCGAACACCCGCTTCTCGTCGAACTCGCCGTAATTGGGCAGGTCGACCTTGTCGCGGCTGGCGATCAGCCGGCCCTCGTCGAGGACCGCCACGGAATTGAAGCGCTTGTGCCCCTCGCTGCGCGGATAGCCGATGATCACCGCAGGCCCGCCATCGGCGGTGTCGGAGGCGAGCTGCTCGACCGCCTTGCGGCAGGCCTCGAGAAACGCCGGCTTGAGCACCAGGTCCTCGGGCGGGTAACCGGCGATGAACAGTTCGGTGAACAGCACCAGATCCGCGCCATGGCGGGCGGCGTCGCTGCGCGCCTCGCGGGCCTTGGCGAGATTGCCGGCGATGTCGCCCACGGTGGGGTTCAATTGCGCAATCGCGATACGCAGGGTCCGGGAGGGCTGGGTGATCGGGGTCTGGGTCATGAGATTGGTGTTACCCCAAGTCACGGCACTTGAAAATCGGTGATTTTTGATCCGCTTGTCAAAGCGCGTGACAGGCCGTCCAATGGACAGGCGCCCTTGCCTCATCCGGTCCTGCGGGCCCCCTTCTCCCGGCGGGAGAAGCGAGGTGCTGCGGCAGCGACATCCTCCGCGAGACCGCCGGATCCGCTGGTTGGTTCCCTGGACCGGTTTCCCGGCCCGGTTACACGGCCTGCAGCGTCAGGGACGAGGACTCCGGCACGGAGAATCGCGTCAGGCGGCTTGCGCCGGCGCCGGATCGAAGCGCCACATGCTCATCGCCAGCACGCCGAAATCGGCGCTGTCATGCACGAGGCTGGCCCGGCCCGCCGCGCCCGCCGCCCCCATCGCCACATAGAGCGGCAGCAGGTGCTCGTCGGTGGGATGGTTCTTTTGAGCAAACGGCGCGGTGCGGCGATAGTCGAGCAGCGCCGCGACATCATTGGCGGCGAGCCTTTCGCCCATCCAGGCGGTGAATTCTGCCACCCATGCGGGCGCGTCGATCTCGCGCTGACCGGTGCGCAGCGCCTTGAAGGCCTCGCCAAGATTGTGGGTGAACGAGCCCGAGCCGATCACCAGCACGCCTTGGGCGCCAAGCCCGGCGAGCGCCTGGCCGAGGCGGAAATGATGCTCGGGCCCCTTGGCCGGATCGACCGAGACCGAGACGACCGGAATGTCGGCATCAGGATAGATCAGCTTGAGCGGCACCCAGACGCCGTGGTCGAAGCCGCGGCGGTCGATCGCCTGGGAGACGAACCCCGCCGCGGTGAGATCGGCCGCGATCCGGCGCGCGAGTTCCGGCTCGCCCGGTGCGGGATACTGCATGGCATAGAGTTCTGGCGCGAAGCCGCCGAAATCATGGATGGTTTCGGGATTGGGATCGGCCGACACCGCGACCCCGCCCGAGACCTCGAAATGGGCGCTCGCCACCACGATGGCGCGCGGCCGCGGCAGCTCGCGGGCGAGCTGCCTGAGCCAGTGGGCGGCCTTCGTCTCGGCGATCGCCGTGTCGGGCGCGCCGTGCGAGAGGAACAAGGCGGGCATGGCGTGAGCTGCATGGGTCATCTGAAATCTCCTTGTCCCAAAATAGGCGCGCGCAACCGTTCACGAAAGATCACCGATTGACCACAAAGCGTTCAGGATTGATGGACGGCGACATGAGAGGGAGAGCCTGCGGAAGGCTGCGCCGAGCGCCCTTCCGTCTCCCGCGCGTGGGAGAAGGTGGATCGCCGCGACAGCGGCAAGACGGATGAGGGCGGGCCTCAGCAGGTGGTGGGCCGGGATTTTGTCCCCGTTTTGGGACCTTGGCGCAATGGACCGATCTCCCCCCTTGCGGGGGAGATGTCGGCGTAGCCGAGAGAGGGGGGTGCTCCCTCCAAGTAAGCCGGAGCGCGGTACAAGCCGAAACACGCCCCCTCTGTCACTTCGTGACATCTCCCCCGCAAGGGGGAGATTCGCGCATGTGGCACGGTCCGAAATCTCTCTGACTTGATGCAGCGGGAGAGAGGTCCCTCACTTCGCCACCAGCAATCCCGGTGAGCCCCTGTCATACTGCGGCAGTCCGTCGGCGATCTCGTAGAAATCGCCCTTGTCAGCGCAGAAGATGTGGCTGGCAAGCCTCAGCCCCGAGGGCTGGTCGAAGCTGCCTGCGAGCACCGAGATGTGGGCGTCGTCGCGGTGTTTCCAGAACAGCGCCGAGCCGCAGGATGCGCAGAAGCCGCGCCGGGCGACCTCGGAGGCCTGGTACCAGGTGATGCTCCCCTCGCCCTCGATCTCCATGCAATCATCGGCCACGTTGGTGGCGGCATAATAGAGCCCGGTCTGCCGCCGGCACTGCGAGCAGTGGCAGGCGACGACCTCGCGCAAGGGGCCTCGGGTGCGAAAGCGGACCGCGCCGCAATTGCACCGTCCGGTGCGGATCTGGGTGTCGGACATGGGGGGCTCCGTGGGCTGATGGGGACGATATAATCACGGGCGCGGGCGGATGTGCCACCGGCATTTGCGACATGGCGCTGTCGTCTTGCCTTCGCCACCGCTCCGGGCTGGCGCGACAGGCGGCAAGTCAAGGGTTGACCCGGACCGGAGTGCTGCGGCGCGTCCGGCGCCATCCGCATATATTTATATAATAATTTTCAAATATATATTGCGACCCGGCCCCGGCTGTGAAACGATCCCGGATCGCGCATTCGCGGTGTCCAGTAAATTGAGGAAATACTTATGGGATATTCCAGCATCTCGACTTGGAACGTGACGGAATGGACCGATGAAATGGAGGCAATAGCGCGGGACAAGTTTGTCCCGATGATCATGTCTTCAGGCGCCAGCAAGGTTCAAATGGTGCGGACGGGCGATCTGAGTTTCGCGGTCGTGACCGAATACGCCGACGCGCAAGCCGCGGAAAAGGCCCAGGCCAGGATTGCCGATATCCGCAGCCAGGCCTCCACGGAATTGCCGATGACCCTCGCCGGCGTGTCGGCCGGCGCCGTCTTCGCCAAGGGCTGACAAAGAAGAGGCAAAGCGCCGATTGCCGCGGCACGGGAAACCGGGTCGCGGCTCCTGGCCGGAAGATGCGCTTGGAACCCGGGGCGGCATGCGGCGGGGAATCTTCGGCGAGGATGCTGCGCGCACCAGACCTGCCGCCGGTCATGCCGGACCGCGGTCTGGGATCCAGCAGGCGGGCGTCCGCGAGCCGGGAAACTGCCTTGTTCGGCACGTGAAAGAGTCATTCACCGCGCTGACGCGCGGTGGCTGGATGCCGGATCAAGTCCGGCATGACGGCGTGTTGGAGCGGGAGCTTCAAACGCAAAACGCCGGGGTTTCCCCCGGCGTGTTTCACCATCCAACAGACTTTATAAGACCGTCCCTACCCGTTGACGACCGCCTTGCGCTCGTCGCGGCCGCCCTTCATGCGTTCGGCGACGAGGAAGGCGAGTTCGATGGCCTGGTCGGCGTTCAAACGCGGGTCGCAATGGGTGTGGTAGCGGTCGCGCAGGTCGTCGCCGGTCAGGGCACGCGCCCCGCCGGTGCACTCAGTGACGTTCTTGCCGGTCATCTCGATGTGGATCCCGCCCGGATGGGTTCCTTCCGCGCGGTGGATCTGGAAGAAGGAATCCACCTCCGACAGGATCCGCTCGAAGGGACGGGTCTTGTAGGAGTTGAGCGTGATCGTGTTGCCGTGCATCGGATCGCACGACCACACCACCTTGCGGCCCTCGCGCTCGACGGCGCGGATCAGCCTGGGCAGGTGATCGGCAACCTTGTCGTGGCCGAAGCGGGCGATCAGCGTCATCCGGCCCGGCTCGTTGGCCGGGTTCAGGATGTCGAGCAGGGTCAGCAACTCGTCGGGATCGATCGACGGGCCGCATTTGAGGCCGATCGGGTTCTTGATGCCGCGGCAGAACTCGACATGGGCATGGTCGGTCTGGCGCGTTCGGTCGCCGATCCAGATCATGTGGCCCGACGTCGCGTAGAAATCGCCCGAGGTGGAATCCACCCGCGTCATCGCCTCTTCATAGCCAAGCAGCAGCGCCTCGTGGCTGGTGAAGAAATCGGTCTCGCGCAGATTGGCGTGGTTGTCGGCGGTGATGCCGATCGCCTTCATGAAATCCATGGTCTCGGAAATCCGGTCGGCGAGCTTGCGGTAGCGCTCGGCCTGGGGAGAATCCTTGACGAAGCCCAGCATCCACTGGTGCACATTGTCGAGATTGGCGTAGCCGCCCTGGGCAAATGCACGCAACAGGTTGAGCGTCGCCGCCGACTGCCGGTAGGCCATGATCTGGCGTTCCGGGTTGGGGATGCGGTCGGCCTCGTTGAACTCGATGCCGTTGATGATGTCGCCACGGTAGCTCGGAAGCTCGACGTCGCCCTGCTTCTCGATATTGGACGAGCGAGGCTTGGCGAACTGGCCGGCAATGCGGCCGATCTTGACCACCGGCTGCTGTGCGCCGAAGGTCAGCACCACCGCCATCTGCAGGAACACGCGGAAGAAATCGCGGATATTGTCGGCCTCGTGCTCGGCGAAGCTCTCGGCGCAATCACCACCCTGAAGCAGAAAGCCCCTGCCTTCGGCCACGCCAGCAAGCGCTGACTTGAGCCGGCGGGCCTCACCCGCAAAAACCAGCGGCGGAAACTTGGCGAGCCGCGCCTCGGTCGCCTTCAGCGCCTCGGCGTCGGGAAAGTCCGGCACCTGCTGGATCGGCTTGTTGCGCCAGCTTGTTGGGGTCCAGTTCTGTGGCATGTCGTTCACCGTGTTGGACGGGTGTTCTACCCGCGGATCTGTCAATTTGGAGGCGCTTATAGCGATCATTTCGCCCCCTGCAAACCCGGCAATGCGAATCAGCCTGTTCCAGGGGCTGTGAAACCGGTGTCCTTATTGCGGCAGGCGGCGCGCTTTTGCCATATATGGGCTGTAGGGCCTGATTGCCACTCCCCGAAATCCGGACTTTTCCCATGACCCAGACCTCCGACATCCTCACCGACCTGCGCGCGACCTTTGCCCGGCACACAACGCGCCCGGAGGCCTGGCGGCGGGCGCAGCTGCACCGGCTCAAGGCGATGATCGAGGAAAACGAGGGCGCCATTCTCGACGCGCTGCATGCCGATCTCGGCAAGTCCGCCTTCGAAGGCCGGCTGACCGAGACCGGCACGGTGCTCGCCGAAATCAACCATGCCCTCAAGCACCTCAAGGGCTGGATGCGGCCCACCTCCGTGTGGACGCCGATCACCAACCAGCCCGGCCGCTCGATGATCAAGCCCGAGCCGCTCGGCGTGGTGCTGGTCATCGCGCCGTGGAACTACCCGTTCAACCTTCTGGCAACCCCGCTGATCGGGGCGATCGCCGCGGGCAATTGCGCGGTGCTGAAGCCCTCCGAGATTTCCGCCCACACCTCGCGCGTCATCGCCCGGCTGATCCCGGACTATCTCGACCCTCAGGCGTTCCGGGTGGTGGAAGGCGCCGCCGAGACGGCCAAGGAACTGCTCGACGAACGCTTCGACCACATCTTCTTTACGGGTGGCGAGACGGTCGGCCGCATCGTCATGACGGCTGCAGCCAAGAACCTGACGCCGGTGACGCTGGAGCTTGGCGGCAAGAGCCCGGCCATCGTCGAGGCCGATTGCGATCTCGGCATCGCCGCGCGGCGGCTGGCCTGGGGCAAGTTTTTGAATGCCGGCCAGACCTGCATCGCCCCCGACTATGTGCTGGTTGAGGAAAAGGCGGCGGACGGGCTTGTCGCGGGCCTCAGGACGGCGATCACCGAGTTTTTCGGCGCGGACCCGAAATTGAGCCCGGACTATCCGCGGCTGGTGAGCGACAGGCACTTCGCCCGCGTACGCGACCTGATCTCTGGCGGCACGGTCGCCGTGGGCGGAGAGAGCGATGCGGCGACGCGCTACATCGCGCCCACGGTGATGACCGGGGTCGACCTGGAGGCGCCGGTGATGCGCGAGGAGATCTTCGGCCCGGTGCTGCCGATCGTCACCTACCGGACGATCGAGGAGGCGATCGCCTTCGTCACCGCGCGGCCCAAGCCCCTGGCGCTCTACCTGTTTTCCAACACGAAGGAGGTGCGCGACAGGGTTCTGGAGGAAACCAGTTCGGGCGGCGTCTGCATCAATGACGTGGTCATGCACCTGGCCGTCCCCGACCTGCCCTTCGGCGGCGTCGGCATCAGCGGCATGGGCGCCTATCACGGCCGCGCCTCCTTCGACACCTTCAGCCACAGGAAGAGCGTGCTGGTGAAATCCGAATGGTTCGACCTTCCGCTGCGCTACGCGCCGTTCACCGCCACCAAGATGAAATGGCTCAGGCGGCTGATGTGAGGCACGCGCGGGTCTCGCGAGCCTTGACGCCTGTCAACGCCGACGGAGCCGTGTGCGCTAGGATGTGACAAACCCAGCGAGATGATCATGACCGGAACACTCCACCTCATTTGCCCCGCCTGCCAGGCCAAGAACCGGGTTCCGGCGGCCAAGCTCGGAGCGAGCCCCACTTGCGGCGCCTGCAAGGCGGTGCTGTTTCCGGGCGCCCCGTTCGAGCTAGATGAGGCGCGGCTCAACAAGCACCTGAAGACCGATGAGGTGCCGCTGCTGGTCGATTTCTGGGCGCCCTGGTGCGGGCCCTGCCGGATGATGGCGCCGATGTTCGCCGAGGCTTCGACCCAGATAACACCGCATGTGCGCTTCGCCAAGCTAGACACCGAGCAGAACCAGGCGGTGGGCAACCGGTTCCAGATCCGCGGCATTCCGCTGATGATCCTGTTCGACCGTGGCCGCGAGGTGGCCCGCCAGGCGGGCGCCATGAACACGGGCCAGATCACCGGCTGGGTGCGGCAGCATCTGAAGCCCTAGATGTGGAACCTCAACAGGTTGTCCTCGGTCAGGCCGAGGCGACTGATGGGTGGTTTTGAGTTTAGACTGCCGTGCGGACGATGCCAATTGTACATGTGGGTCCAGTTTGGCAGGTGCGATTTTCTATAGTCCGATGA
>NZ_JAUXOD010000046.1 GCF_030682515.1 Hoeflea sp.
AAGGGCGCGGCCTGCCGTCCCTCCTTGTCCTGCGTCATGCCGAATCCTCCGCCAGATCGAGGATCCGAATGCGGTGGCATCGCCTTGTATGCGCCGCCCATTCGACGTAGGTCTGGTCCGCGGTCCGGGTGCGCCACTGGCCACCGGCGGCTGTCGCGGAGTGAGTCCCGGGATAAAATCTTGTCACTGAGGGAAAACCAATGAACTTAAGCGCTCCGACCCAAATCGTCTTCCTGCTCTCGCTCGTGATAGCCATCGTCGGCATCCTGGCGGGCCTTGCCATCCTTCCGGGCCTGCCGATTTCGGCTTTCTGGATCGTGGTCATCGCCTATGGCGTTCTGGCCATGGGCACTCTGCTCAAGCGCGTCTGACCCGACGAACCTTGATCGAAGCCAATCCGGATGGCCGTGCTTGCGGCCATCCGGCCCTGCCAATGACTGACCACTCCAACCCGGGGCACCCCATGGTGATCACACGTCTAATGGTTTTCGTCACGCTCGGTCTGTCTGCTGCGCTCGCATCCGGTCACGCCCGCGCCCAGAGCGACTACTGCTACGAACTGGCCGCTCGCATCTGCGACGGCGCGGAGCTGGGTCCGTGTTTTGAATCCGAGGAAAACTGGCAAGAACTACCCGACCAATGCGTCGGTGACATCCAGAGCCAGATCGAGATGGACCGGGAGTTCAGCGAACAGAACAGCGGCAATCCGGCAGACGAGAACGACGATCTCGTCGGCAGCTACGCTGCCTTCATCGGCACGGACGACCTGTTCAATTCGGCCGGCAAGAGGCTGACCACGCCCTGGCAGGTGCTGCGTCAGGACCGCGCCAATTTCCACGAGTTCGGCATCAGCCAGGACGGTGACGAGGGTGATCCCTATTTCGCCAGTGCAGACAATCGTGCGGCCATGGAAGAGATTCTGAGCTATTCAGAATTCGACAAGGCGACCACCCGGCAATTGCTCAGCGGCGAGGCGATCGTCTATGTCGAAATCTACGCCCGCAAGGGCCGCCTCAGCTACATCAACGTCGAGATCGTCAACTGAGGCCGGCGCCAGGCAGAGGTTGCGGCCGACCTACTTCAGCTTTTCGATCATCGCCGAGAAATCCCGTCCCTTGCCTTGGCCCGCGACAAACTCCGCATAGAGCTCGGTCGCCCGCGCGCCCATCGGGGTCATCGCCGACACGCTGTCGGCCGCCTGCTGCGAGAGTTTCAGGTCCTTGAGCATCAACTCGGCGGCAAATCCCGGCTTGTAGCCATTGTCGGCCGGGCTTTGCGGGCCAACGCCGGGGACCGGGCAATAGGTGTTGACCGACCAGCAGGAACCCGAGGAGGTGGAGACGACGTCGAACAGGCTCTGCGCCGATAGCCCCAGTTTCTCGGCCAGCGCGAAGGCCTCGCAGGTGCCGATCATCGAGATGCCGAGCAGCATGTTGTTGCAGATCTTGGCCGACTGCCCGGCGCCGGCCGCGCCGCAATGCACCGCCTTCCGACCCATGATCTCAAACAGCGGGGCTGCGCGCGAAAATGCCGCGTCGCTGCCACCGGCCATGAAGGTAAGCGTACCGGCGGAAGCTCCGCCAACGCCGCCCGACACGGGCGCGTCCACCGACAAAAGGCCTTGGGCGGCAGCCATGTCATGGGCAGCCTTGGCGCTGTCGACATCGACGGTGGAGCAGTCGATGAAGACTGCTCCCTGTGCGCCGGCCGGCACGATCTCGGCATAGACCGTGCGCAGGATCTCGCCATTGGGCAGCATGGTGATCACCGCGTCCTGGCCACGCGCTGCCTCCGCTGCCGATGCCGCGGTGGCCACGCCCTCGAGTGTGACGCCCGCCACATCGAAGCCGGTCACCTGATGCCCCGCCTTGATAAGATTGGCCGCCATCGGCGCGCCCATGTTGCCCAGTCCGATAAATCCGATCTTCATGCCGATCTCCCAATCATTCATTCAACAACGACAGCCGGCCGTTTCAAATCTCGATATCGCCGCCCGGCGGCTCCGCCAGCATTGCCTCGACCTCGGCCGATGTCACATCCTCCACCCGCGCATGCCGCCAGCGCGGGTTTCGGTCCTTGTCGATGATCGCCGCGCGAATCCCCTCGACGAAATCGCCGTCCGACGCACTGCGCGACGTGAAGCGGTATTCCTGTTGCAGGGCCGTGTGGATGTCGTCGCCTGCCCGTGCCCGGCGCACCAGGTCCAGGGTGCAGGCCGCCGACAGCGGCGACGCGGCGCGGATGGCCCTGGCGGTCGCAATGCCCCATTCATCGTCCGGCAACGCAGCGAGCATGTCGGTCAGCGTCGCCTTGCCAAAGACCTCGTCCACCTGACCGCGAAGCGCCATCAGCGGCCCGTCCTCGGGATCGCGCGCAAGGATTGTGATCACAGAAACGTCGCCGGTCTCGATCAGGTTTTCTGTCAATCCGGACCATTCTGCCTCGGGAACAAAATAATCGGCGAAGCCGGCGAGGATCGCGTCCGACGCGTTCATGCGTGTGCCGGTGACGCCGAGATATTCACCGAGCCGCCCTGGTGCGCGCGCCAAGAGCAGGGATCCGCCGACATCGGGCACGAGGCCCACGGCGCATTCCGGCATGGCGATCTTCGAGCTCTCGCCCACCACGCGGTGCGAGCCGTGCAGCGAGACGCCGACACCGCCGCCCATCACGAACCCCTGGCAGAGCGCGACATAGGGCTTGGGGTAAGAGGCAATCTTGGCGTTGAGCCGGTATTCGTCGCGCCAGAAGGTGCGTCCGGCCTCGAAATCGCCCTTTGATGCTGTGTCATACATGTATTGCAGGTCGCCGCCGGCGGAAAACGCCTTGTGCCCTTCGGCGTCGATCAGCACGCAGGCGAGGCGCTCGTCGTCACGCCAGCCGTCGAGGGCGGCTTCGATCGCAAGCACCATCTCGTAGGTGACGGCGTTAAGCGCCTCGGGACGTTGCAGCGTGATCTGGCCGATACGCCCGATCTTGCGGATGTGGATGCTCATGCCGCCCGCTCGGCGAGCAGGGCGCGCGAAATGATCACCCGCATGATCTCGTTGGTGCCCTCGAGAATCTGGTGGACTCTCAGATCGCGGACGATCTTCTCGATGCCGTAATCCGCCAGATAGCCGTAGCCGCCATGGAGTTGCAGCGCATCATTGGCGACCCGGAAGGCGGTGTCGGTGACCAGCCGCTTGGCCATGGCGCAGTATTTGGTGGCGTCGGGAGCCTTGCGGTCAAGCTTGCTTGCCGCCTGTCTGAGAAAGATCCGCGCCGCCTGCATGTCGGTTTCCATGTCGGCGAGGCGGAACTGCAGCGCCTGGAACTGGTCTATTGCTTTGCCGAAGGCCTGGCGCTCGCCCATGTAGACCAGCGTCTTGTCGAGCGCCGATTGCGCGCCGCCGAGCGCCGAGGCTGCGATGTTCAATCGCCCGCCGTCGAGCCCGCTCATGGCGTAGCGGAAGCCCGCGCCTTCATCGCCCAGCAGGTTTTCGGCCGGAATCAAACAGTCGTCGAACTGTACTTCCGAGGTCGGCTGCGAGCGCCAGCCCATCTTGTCTTCCGGCGCTCCGAAGGTAAGTCCGGGCGTACCGTTCTCGACCACGACGGCGGAGATGCCCTTGGGCCCGTCGGCGCCGGTGCGGGTCATCACCAGGTAGAGATCGGAAAAGCCGCCGCCGGAGATGAACGCCTTGGTGCCGTTGAGCCTGTAACCGTCATTGGTGCGCTCGGCGCGGGTCCTCAAGGCCGACGCGTCCGATCCCGATCCGGGTTCGGTCAGGCAATAGGAGGCGATGCATTTCATGGTGACGAGGTCCGGCAGCAGCCGCGCCTTCATCGCGTCGGAGCCGTAGGACGAGATCATCCAGCTGCACATGTTGTGGATCGACAGGAACGAGGCCACCGACGGACAGGCCATCGACAGCGCCTCGAACACCAGTGTCGCATCGAGCCGGGTCAGGCCCGAGCCGCCGTCCGCTTCCGGCACATAGATGGCCGCCAGCCCCAAGGCGGCGGCATCTTCGAGCACGGACCGCGGAATTGCCTCGTCCTTTTCCCATTGCGCCGCGAACGGCGCGATCTTCTCAGCGCCGAAATCCCGCGCCATGTCAAAGATCGCCTGTTGTTCCTCGTTCAGTTCAAAATCCATGGCCCAACCGCCTCCTCGCGCCAGGAATGACCGATCACCTATCGATCATTCCTCAGGGTCCTTTGCAATTATCCCATGGTCGGGATCACGAACTCGGCGCCTTCCTTGATACCCGAAGGCCAGCGCGCGGTCACGGTCTTGGTGCGGGTGTAGAAACGGAACGCATCCGGGCCATGCTGATTGAGATCGCCGAAGCCGGACTTCTTCCAGCCGCCGAAGGTGTGGTAGGCGAGCGGCACCGGGATCGGCACGTTGACGCCGACCATGCCGATGTTGATGCGGCTGACGAAATCGCGCGCGGTGTCGCCGTCGCGCGTGTAGATCGCGGTGCCGTTGCCGTATTCATGCTCCATCGGATAGCGCAGCGCCTCGGCATAGTTGGGCGCGCGGACGACGGAGAGCACCGGTCCGAAGATCTCCTGGGTGTAGATATCCATGTCGCGGGTGACGTTGTCGAACAGGCAGCCGCCGATGAAATAGCCGTTCTCATAGCCCTGCATCGAGAAATTGCGGCCATCGACCACGAGTTTGGCCCCCTGCTCCACCCCGGAATTGACCAGCCCCAGCACCCGGTCGCGCGCCTGGCGCGTGACCAGCGGTCCGAAGTCGACATCGTCGCCGGCGGTGTAGGGTCCGATCTTCAGGGCTTCGACGCGCGGAGCCAGCTTCTCGATCAGCAGGTCGGCGGTTTTCTCGCCCACCGGAACCGCGACCGAGATCGCCATGCAGCGCTCGCCGGCTGCGCCATAGCCCGCGCCGATCAGCGCGTCGACAACCTGGTCCATGTCGGCGTCGGGCATGATGATCATGTGGTTCTTGGCGCCGCCAAAACACTGCACCCGCTTGCCGTTGGCGCAGCCGCGGCCGTAGATATATTGCGCAATCGGGGTCGAGCCGACAAAGCCGATGGCCATGATCTCGGGATGATCGAGGATGGCGTCGACGGCGTCCTTGTCGCCATTGACGACATTCAAAATGCCGTCGGGCGCGCCCGCCTCGCTCATCAGCTCGGCCAGCATCAAGGGCACCGACGGATCGCGCTCCGACGGCTTGAGGATGAAGGCATTGCCGGCGGCGATGGCCGGGCAGAATTTCCACATCGGGATCATCGCCGGGAAATTGAAGGGCGTAATGCCGGCGACCACGCCGAGCGGCTGGCGCAGCGAATACATGTCGATGCCGGGGCCCGCGCCCTCGGTGAACTCGCCCTTCAGGAGATGCGGCGCGCCGAAGCAGAATTCGGCCACTTCAAGACCGCGGATGACGTCGCCCTTGGCGTCGGGGATGGTCTTGCCGTGTTCGCGCGACAAGGCTTCGGCCAGCTTGTCCATGTCGCGGTGCAACAGCTCGACGAACTTCATCAGCACGCGAGCGCGCTTTTGCGGGTTGGTGGCGGCCCAGCCGACTTGAGCCGCGGCGGCGACGGCAACCGCCTGCGCCAGTTCCTCATTGGACGCCAGCGGAACCTTCGACTGCACTTCCCCCGTCGCCGGGTTCATCACGTCGGCAAAGCGGCCGGATGTGCCCTTCACATGCTTGCCGCCGATATAATGAGTGAGTTCCTGCATGGTGATGCCTCCCGGATGTGACGATGTGGTCCCCACTGTGCACTGCCCGGTCTTGATGTACAACAAGCCCGATTGTGCAACCGTTGTGCAGGAATCGATGTCCGGTCAGGCCGCCGACAGGCCGCCGTCGATCTGCAGGGTCTGTCCGGTGACGAAGCTCGACGCCGGGTCGGCGAGAAATATGAGCCCGGCAATCACCTCGTCGACTTCGGCGAGCCTTCGCATCGGAATGGCCTGTACCAGCGCCGCCTCGGCCGTATCCCGGTCCCTGCCCGCCTTGTCGAGAAACTCCTCCGCCATCGGCGTGCGGGCAAAGGACGGGCAGAGCGCGTTGACCCGCACGCCGCGGCGGGCATATTCGAGCGCGGCGGATTTGGTGAGCCCCACGACGCCGTGCTTGGCCGCCGCATAGACCGAGAGCATCGGCGCGCCGACGACGCCCGCGACGGAGGCGACATTGACGATTACGCCCACCTCGCCCGTCTCGCGGAACCGCTGTTCCAGCGCCGGCAGCTGCGCCCTCAGCGCATAGAACACGCCCATCAGGTCGACATCGATGATCCGCCGGGCCACATCGACCGGGGTCTTCGGCAGCGGCGCCATGTCGTGGACGATGCCGGCATTGTTGACCACTATGTCGAGACGGCCGAAGTCCGTGAGCGCCGTCTCGACCAGCCGTTCCGACAGCGCCGGGTCGCTGATGTCGCCGGCGATCGTCCGGACCGTGCCGCCAAGCTCGGCCGCAAGCCGATCGAGCGGCTCGCCATGAAGATCGCTCAGCACCAGGCTTGCGCCGGCGTCGGAGAAAGTGCGCGCCGCGGCGCGGCCGAAGCCGCCGGTGGCGCCGGTGAGGATCACCACCCGGCCTGAAAAATCCGCCATGCTCAGGCCTTCCCCGCCATCACGTCATTGGCCATCGACGCCAGCAGCGGCACCGCCTTGCCGATCTCGCGGGCGCGCTCGGGGTTGGAGGCGTTGCCGTCGAGCGAGCGCTTGTAGACGCCCTGCAGGATGGCGGCGAGCCGGAAGAAGGAAAACGCCAGGCAGAACGGCCAGTTGGCGACCGCAATGCCGCTGCGCTCCGCGTAGCGCGCGACATAGTCCGCCTCGCTGGGGATACCGAGCTCCGCCCGATCGAGCCCGCCCAGGCCCCGAAACCCGCTCGCATGCGGCAGTCGCCACTGCATGCACTGGTAGGAGAGATCGGCCAGCGGATGGCCAAGCGTCGAGAGTTCCCAATCGATCAGCGCCAGCACCTTTTCGCCGTGCGCCGAGAAGATCATGTTGTCCAGCCGGAAGTCGCCATGGACGACACGGACCAGCCCGTCATCCTCGGGCAGGTTGTCCCACAGCCACTCCATCAGCCGGTCCATGTCCGCAAGCTCCTCGGTTTGGCTCGCGATATACTGCTCGCTCCAGCGCCGGATCTGCCGGGCGAAATAGTTGCCCGAGCGGCCGAAATCCGAAAGGCCGGCGGCCTCCGGATCGACGCTGTGCAGCCGGGCCAGCACGTCGTTCATACCGTCATAGACGGCGGCCCGCTCCGTTGCGCTCATGCCGGGCAGCGCCGGATCCCAGAAGATGCGGCCCTCGATCATTTCCATGACGAAATACATCCGGCCGATCGCGCTGTGTTCCTCCGACAGGGCGAAGACCCTGGGCACCGGCACATTGTTCTCGTGGAGCGCCTTCATCACCCGGTATTCCCGGTCGACCTGGTGGGCGGATTTCAGAAGCACGCCCGGCGGCTTGGCCCTGAGCACGTAGCGGCCGCTGTCGGCCTCCACCCGGTAGGTCGGGTTGGACTGGCCGGTGTTGAATTTCTCGATGGCATGCAGGCCGGAGAACCCGGGAACGAGTTCGTGCAGCTCGTCGGCCAGGGCTTCCATGTCGAAGGGTTCGGTCTCCATCTCACACGTCCTTGAACAGGCGGATGTCGTATTGGACCGACATGCCGCCATCGATTGGAAGAATGGCCCCGGTGATGAAGGACCCGGCGCGGCTGCACAAATAGAGCGCGGCGCCCGCCACATCGTCAGGCGCGCCGATGCGGCCGAGCGGCACGCCCGATGCGACCTTGTCGACCTGCTCGTCGCGCGCCGTCGCGAACGCCGTCATCCGGCTCTGGAACGGGCCGGGCGCGAAGGCATTGACGGTGATACGCCGGGGGGCCAACTCGCCGGCGAGGATCCGGGTCATGTGATGCACCGCCGCCTTCGAGGCCGCATAGGAATAGGCCCCGTCGGCCAGCGGCTGCGTGCCCATCACGGAGCCCAGATTGATGATCCGCGCCGGGTCAGTGTCGCTGGCGGCATCGACCATCAGCGGCGTCAATTCGCGGGTGAGCGTGAACAGGCCCGCGACATTGACCGACATCACCTTGGCCCAGGCCGCATGCGGGAACCGGGCATACTCCGCGCCCCAGGACACGCCGGCATTGTTGACCAGGATATGCAGCCTGTCGGTGCGCGCCCGCACGGCATCGGCCAGCGCCAGCACGCCCTCCTCCGTGCCGACATCGCCGGCAAATCCCTCCGCCGTCCCCTCGCCGCCAAGTTCGTTGATCTCCGCGGCCACCGCGACGCAGTCCTCGCCCTTGCGCGAAGCAATCAGCACCCGGGCTCCCGCCAGCACCAGCCCGGTGGCGATCATCCGGCCGATGCCGGTGGCGCCGCCGGTCACCAGCGCCACCTTGCCGCTGACGCCGAAAAGGCTGCCCAGATAGCGCTCGCTTGCTTCACTCATGAAATGTCTCCCTGCAAATTCTCCGCCGCCCCCGCGCTCCCTGCCTGGTTACCGACAATAGCGCGATGGCGTCGATTGACAACATACTCCACAGTATGTTCATGTCCCCGCGAACCGCAAGACGGCCTGGGACATTTCTTTTTCACGCAAAGGCGGACCGGCACCATGATGGACCAGAGGCGCAAGAGCCGATGACGAGCGCAGCGCGATCCACCGGATACCGGCGCCAGAGCGACACCGGCCTGTCGCGCATGGAGATTATGGAGGGGGCTGCGCTGTGCTTCGAGGCGCGCGGCTTCTCGGCCACCAGCATCGACGAGGTCGCTGCCCGGATCGGCTCGACCAAGGGCCGGATCTATCACCATTACGGGTCCAAGGGAGAGCTGTTCCTGGATGTCTACCGCACCGGCATGATGATGAATTTCGACGCGATCCGGCCGTTCCTGGAGAGCGGGCTTTCGGCCATGGACACGTTGAAGGCGGTGCTCAAGGCCCATGTGCTCTGCGTCATTCGCACCAAGCCGTTCCAGAACGTGGTCGGCCAGGGCGTCGACATGTTGAGGCAAGGCACCATGCCCGCCAGGGAACACGCGGAACTCCTGCAGCTCGCCCAATTGCGCGACGCCTATGCGGAGCATTTCCGCACGGTGTTCGAGGCGGCAAGGGCCGAGGGAGAGATCGACTACCGCAACATCAAGATCGCGCTCAACTCGGTCTTCATGTGCATCAACGGGCCGATCGTCTGGTTCACGCCGCGCGAGAACCAGACAGAGACCGAAATCGAGGCCCTGGCCGACGAATGCGTGCTCTACGCGGTCCGGCTTCTGGGCCACACGGGACAACGCAAGGCAACACCACCTGAAGGAGCAAGCGCATGACCGCTGCAAAGCCGATGGATCTGGGCGTGACGGACCGGCTCGAGCCGATCCTGGGCGCCGTGCGCGACATGGTGCGCACGGAGATCATGCCGCTTGACGAGGAGTTCCTCGCCGAAGTCGGCGTTGAAGGCGACCGATGGAGCTACACCGCGCGCCAGACCGAGATCCTCGAAGGCCTCAAGGCGAGCGCCAAGGCGCGGGGACTGTGGAACCTGTGGCGCACCCAGGCCGAGGGCGGCCTGACCACGGTCGAATACGCCTATCTCGCCGAGGAAATGGGCAAGGCGCATCTGGGCGCCGAAACCTTCAACTGCTCGGCGCCCGACACCGGCAACATGGAGGTGCTCGACCGCTACGGCACGGCCGAGCACAAGAAGCGCTGGCTCGCGCCGCTTCTAAACGGCGAGATCCGCTCCGCCTATCTGATGACCGAACCCGATGTCGCCTCCTCCGACGCCACCAACATCGCCATGAGCTGCGTCCGCGACGGCGACTCCTACGTGCTTAACGGCGAGAAATGGTGGGCCTCGGGCGCAGGCGATCCGCGCTGCAAGATCTACATCGTCATGGTCCGCACCGGCGATGTCGCCACCCCCAAACATGCCCGCCACTCGATGATCCTGGTGCCCTCGGACACGGCCGGCATCGAGAAACTGCGGCCGATGCAGGTCTATGGTCAGGACGACGCGCCGCACGGGCATTTCCATCTCAAGTTCACCGATGTCCGCGTGCCCGCAGCCAACCTGCTGGTGGGCGAAGGCAGGGGTTTCGAGATCGCGCAGGGCCGGCTCGGGCCGGGTCGCATCCACCATTGCATGCGCGCCATCGGCCAGGCGGAGATGGCGCTCGAACTGATGTGCAAGCGAGCGCTCGAGCGCGAGGCCTTCGGCAAGAAGCTGGCCCAATTGGGCGCCAATTACGACATCATCGCCGAAAGCCGCATGGAGATCGAGATGGCCCGGCTGCTCTGCCTCAAGGCCGCCTGGATGATGGACCAGGGCAATGCCGTCGCCGCTGCCCCCTGGATCAGCCAGATCAAGGTGGTGGCGCCGCGCGTGGCGCTCAAGGTGACCGACGAGGCGGCGCAGATGTTCGGCGGGCAAGGCATTTCGCAGGACACGCCGCTGGCGCGGATGTGGACGCACCTGCGCACGCTCAGGCTCGCCGACGGCCCCGACGCCGTGCACCGCCGCCAGGTGGCGCGCACCGAACTCAAGCGCTACACCCAGGAAAAGGTCTGATCCCGATGAAAGCCATTGTCTGCTCCCAGTATGGCCCGGTCTCGGGTCTCGACTACCGCGACGTCGCCGACCCGACACCCGGTCCCGGCGAGGTGGTGATCAGGGCCGAGGCCATCGGGGTGAACTATCCCGACGGGCTGCTGGTCCAGGGCCTCTACCAGACGAAGCCCGAAATCCCCTTCGTGCCGGGGATGGAGGCCGCCGGCGTGGTCGAGGCGGTGGGCGCGGGCGTCACCCACGTCAAGCCGGGAGACCGGGCCGTGGCGCTCACCGATCTCGGCGGCTATGCCGAGAAGGTGCTGGCGCCGGCCGCCAAGGTCTTCCTCCTGCCCGGCACGATGGGTTTTGAGGACGCCTGCGCGCTGATGTGCGCATGGGGGACTGCCCATCATGCGCTCCGGCAACGCGCCCGGCTCAAGGAGGGCGAGACTCTGATGGTGCTGGGCGGCGCCGGGTCGACCGGGATGGCGGCGATTTCCATCGGCAAGGCGATCGGCGCCCGGGTCATCGCGGTGGCCTCGACAGAGGAGAAGCGGCAGGCCTGCCTGGAGGCGGGCGCCGACAGCGCCCTGCCCTATGACGGCCTGCGCGAGAGCCTGAAGCGGGACCATCCAGGTGGGATCGACGTGGTCTTCGATCCGGTCGGGGGTGCTGCCTTCGATACGGCCGCCCGCGCCATGGCGCGCAACGGACGGCTGCTGGTGGTGGGCTTCGCCTCGGGCGAGATCCCGAAGCTGCCGGCCAACCTGGTGCTGCTCAAGGAATTCTCGCTGGTCGGCGTGTTCTGGGGCGCGTTCACCGCCAAGGAGCCGGACGTCTATGCCGAAAACAACCGCGAGCTGTTCGACTGGCATTCCACCGGCCTGATCAAGCCGCGCATCGATGAACGCCGGCCCTTGGCCGAGGCGGCGCCGGCGCTACAGCGCATTCTCGACCGCGGCGCCATCGGCAAGACCATCCTCATCCCGTAAGGACGACACATGACCCTGCCCCCAACCATGAACGCCCTGATCCTCAAAGAGGATGGCTTTGCGCCTGCCCGCACGGGTGCCGCGATCGAGACGCTCGAACCCTATCTCGAGTATGGCGCCCTCCCCGTCCCCACGCCCGGACCGGGCCAGGTTCTCATCAAGGTGCGGATGGCCTCGGTCAACCCGTCCGATCTCTATTTCATCAAGGGCGAATACGGCCAGCCCCGCGTCAAGGGCCGGCCGGCGGGCTTCGAGGGCGTGGGCGACGTGGTGGGAGGCCACGGGCTCTATGCAAGATGGCTCAAGGGCAAGCGGGTGGCCTTCGTCGGCGGCGTGGGTGGCTCGGGCACCTGGGCCGAATATATCGTGGCGCCCGCCGCCACCTGCGTGGTGGTCAAGAAGGCCATGCGTGACGAGGACGCCGCGGGCCACGTCGTCAATCCGGTGACCGCCTGGGCGATGTTCGACATCGTCAAGGCATCGGGATCGAGGAGTTTTGTCTTCACCGCTTCCTTTTCGCAGCTCGGCAAGCTGATGGCCGGGCTCGCACGCGACAACGGCTATGCGATGATCGCCGTGATCCGCAAGCAGAGCCAGGCCGCGCATTTGAAGGCGCTGGGCGCCAGCCATGTGCTGGTGAGCACCGATCCGGATTTCGCGTCCCAGTTCGCGGCGCTGTGCAAGTCCGAGAAGCCGCGCATCCTGCTCGATGCCGTGGCCGACCAGCAGGCGGCCGACATCTTCATGGCCATGCCCAATCGCGCCCGCTGGATCATCTACGGCAAGCTTGCGACCGACGCGCCTGTGATCACCGAGCCCGGCCAGTTCATCTTCATGGACAAGAAGATCGAGGGCTTCTGGCTGAGCCAGTGGTTCCGCCAGGCCTCGATCATCGAAAAGATGCGGACCCTGCGCGCGGTGCAGGCCCGCTTCATCTCGGGCGCCTGGAAGACCGAAGTGGCGGCGACCGTGAAGCTCGCCCACGCCCTGGAAGAGCTGCCCGCGGCGCTCCAGCGCGGCGACGGCAAGGTGATGCTCGTGCCCTGAGCCAAAAAACGCGCGGAGTCTGCGTCTCAGGATCCACTCGCATATTCCTGTTTTCTAATATGTATTGCTGATTGGCCTGAGCTCTGGGCCAACTTTGAGCCGCCATCCCTGCGCGATGAAACTTTCCATCCGCAAACGCCGTCCTATCTTCCATCAAGAAGGAGGCACGATCATGAAAAACCTGTTTTCCCCCGCATGGATTCTCGCAGCCCTGCTCATTGCAATGACGTTTCAGCCCGCCCGCGCCGATGACGCGGCGACAGCCCGCGGCATCATCGAAAGCCAGATCAACGCGTTCCTGAACGACGACATGGCGCAGGCCTATTCCTTCGCAGCACCTTCGATCAAGCGGATCTATCCCGACGAGGCCCGCTTCTTCGACATGGTCAGGCGCGGCTACCAGCCGGTCTACCGGCCCGGCAACTTCGCCTTCGGCCGCAGCAAGATCGCCCCGGACGGCTCGGGCGTGGTGCAGGAAGTGCTGATCTCCGGCCCCGATGGCCAGGACTGGACCGCGCTCTATTCGCTCGAGCGCCAGCCCGACGGCAGCTTCAAGATCAACGGCGTGCAGATGATCAAGGCGGCCGCGCCGCAGACCTGATCGCGGCCGGGTCCCTGAAATCAGCTGACCGTCGCCGATCCGCTTTCGGCCGCCTGGGCGGCTGCCGTCCGGAACGATCCCGGAGGTGCCGCGTTGAGCGCGGACGGGCGGGCATTGCCAGCCGGCCCGGACCCGCCCTATGCTGGGCACTGCCGCGCGCCCGGGCTCTTGCGCGGGCGCCCCGGATCAATGGAGAATTGCCGTGAGTGTCGCCTTCACCAAGGAAGAAAGTTCCGAAACCGCCGCCGAGACGCTGCTGCCCGACCGGCCGGTGTCCGGGCTTCCCAACCTGGTGACGCTCCGGGGCCTCAAGCTGCTGCAGACCGAACTCGACGCGGCGCGCGCGGCCTACGAGGCGGCCAATTCCATCGAGGATGTCAACGAGCGCCGCCGCCAGCAGGCGGTTCCCCTGCGCGACGCCCGCTATTTCGCCGAGCGCGTCCGCTCCGCCGAGATGCAGCCCGATCCCGAGACCTGCGACGCGGTGGCCTTCGGCTCGACCGTGAGCTATTCCCGCGACGGCAACCCGGCCCAGACCTACCGCATCGTCGGCGAGGACGAGGCCGATCCCAAGGCCGGCGCGATCTCGTTCGCCTCCCCCGTGGCGCGCGCGCTGATGGGCAAGGCGGTGGGCGACGTGGTCGAGGTGAATGACCAGGAGCTGGAGATTCTCAAGATCGCGTGAAGCGCCGCATGCGGCCGGGGAACAAGGTCGGGGACAGTTTACTTTCGGGCCGTTCATTCCCCGGCACATGCTGTCTTCCGCCAGCCCGAAAGTAAACTGTCCCCGGAGTCCTGTCCCCGGAGTCATCCGGAGGCCGGAGTCGGCGCTGCATGCACCGATATCCCCGCGCGGCAAACCGCCAGGGTTTTGGGAAAGGTCAGTCCGGAGGGCCGCACGCGGGCTTTGCCTTCGGAAATGGGATGTAGTGGTGCATGGGGTGCATGCACCGGGGTGGCGCAACGCGCGCGCGGCCCGAGTGTCGCCGGATGATGTCCGCATCCGACAGGCGTCTGCCTTTGCCCTTGAGCCTCGGCCCGGACGAGGCCGCGGGGGGCTTCAGGGCGTGGAGCGCATCCGGCACGAATCCAACCGCCCTATCGACGATCAGATCCGCCACAGGCCCGTTCCGCCGTCCCTACGCTGATCCCGCCAGATGGCGGAACCCGCAGGCGAGGGCTGTCCGGTGGCTGGCTTGGCCCGGCCCTCCTCTAAGGGATGACCCGGCTGCCAGCGGAGCACGCCGGCCTCCGCCTCTCCCTGGATTCCCGCCGCACGTTACGACGGGGCCAGAAAGCCTTCCTCCCGCCTGGACCGCCACGCTAGCGAGCCATCCGGCGGCGGGAGTGGTATGATGATTGCACGGGTGCGGAAGGTGGGGAAAACGCGGGGTGGAATTTTTCGCAAGCTGTTGAAATGGTTCGTTGCGAGGTGGAATTTCGTCCCCGGATGTCTGCATTTGGCGCTGAACCGATCTCCCCCCTTGCGGGGGAGATGTCACGAAGTGACAGAGGGGGGCGCTTTCGCACCTACAACTGCCTGAGTGGTTGCTGAGAGCTGCCCCCTCCGTCGGCTACGCCGACATCTCCCCCCGCAAGGGGGGAGACTGGAGCTCGCCAGCCCCCTCGTATTCCGTTACCCAGGTCTTGAGCCGGGGTCCGGCATGACGGCGGAGGAGTTCGCGACATCACTCACTTGATGCCTTGAAAATTGCTTGCAATGACCAGACAAGGAAAGCGCCTTGAAATCACGAACAGTAGGAACGAAAAATTGCGCCGGACTGAACGACTGAACTTGCGCCCGTCGCTTCGTGCCGATGTTGCTTCCCTTTTCGAATTCCTGGGCGACGCCGAAGCGATGAAGTTCACCCATGTCGATGAAACACTGAGGGAGTGCCAGCGCCGGGTCATGGTCCACGAATGGAGGAGACGACGGGATGGCTGCGCGCCATGGGTCGTCACAACCCGTAATGATGGCCGGATTATAGGATGGGGCGGATTGTATCAGGATCCATTCGATTCAGGCTGGGGCTTTGAGGTTGGTTACTATTTTCATCCTGACGTCTGGGGACGCGGGTATGCGTCGGAACTCGTCAGCGCCGCGTTGGACGTGGCGGATCAGCAGTTGCGACTCCCAGAAGTCTGGGCGATGGCGCATCCGGAAAATCCGGGCTCTCGTCGCGTGCTTGAGAAGGCAGGGTTTGAAATGGTGCGTTATTTGGAGGAAAGAACACGCTTTCTTCTTCGCCGGCCACGGAGTGCTCAGGGAGGCGTATGACCGGGTGGAATGCCGACTACGCCGTCGCAAACCATTTTCCCTCACCTCCGAATCCGCTATGACGGATCCACACGGCCTACGCCACACCCAACCACGCGCTCCAAGGACCTGTCGACCATGAAATTCCGGCTTGCAATTCTGGCGATCAGCGCCGCCCTTCTGTCCGCCTGCACCACCGCATCGGTGCCCACCAACCCGCTGCAGGCGCGCTGGAACGGCAAGGAGGCGGGCGTGTTCTTCGCGGCCTACGGGCCTCCGGTCTCGGACACGGCGAGCGGCGGCGGGGCGATTTACATCTGGCGGGGCGGATTTACGCGGGGGCAGTCCTGCAGCGTCGAGCTGAAGGTCGACAAGGACTACCGCATCACCAGTATCCGCGCGCTGTCCGATCGCGTCGATCCCAAGGGCGGCCCCTCGCACTGCGAGAAGGTGCTCGACGCCGCCTGAGGGCTGGCTCGAGACACGGGCAAGCAGCGGCTCGCGGCCGGAAGTGTACAACCGCACTGGACGTCGGGCTTTCTAAAGGCTTGTCACACGGGGATCCTCGCCGCCGTCATGCCGGACTTGATCCGGCATCCACTGAGCCAAGTGCTTGGGCTCAATGAGTCCTCGTCCCCGCGGACTCGGGGACGCTGGATCCCGGCTCGGGGGCCGGGATGACAGGCGTGGCGAGTCTTTGCCCCGTTCCCCTACCCCAGCGGCGGAAGATCGCCGCGCGCCCAGGCACCCTGCGTCTCGGCGGAGAAATCGGCAAACCGCTCAGCCTCGATGGCGGCGCGGATGCCGGCCATCAGGTCCTGGTAGTAGCTCAGGTTGTTCCAGGTGATCAGCATCATGCCCAGGATCTCGTTGGAGCGGACGAGATGGTGCAGATAGGCGCGGGAATAGGCGCGCGCGGCTGGGCATGAACTCTCCTCGTCGAGCGGCCGGTGGTCCTCGGCGTGGCGGGCGTTTTTCAGGTTGATCTTGCCGTGGCGGGTGAAGGCCAGGCCATGGCGGCCGGCGCGCGTCGGCATGACGCAGTCGAACATGTCGATGCCGCGGCCCACGGACTTCAAAATGTCGTCAGGCGTGCCCACGCCCATCAGGTAGCGCGGCTTGTCCGAAGGCAGCAGCGGACAGGTGACGTCGAGCATGTCGAGCATCACCGCCTGCGGCTCGCCCACAGCCAGACCGCCGACGGCGTAGCCCTTGAGATCGAGGCCTGAGAGCCCCAGCGCAGACCGCTCGCGCAGCTTCGGGACATCGCCGCCCTGGACGATGCCGAACATGGCCTTGCCCTTCTGGTCGCCGAATTGGGTCTTGCAGCGCTCCGCCCAGCGCAGCGACATTTCCATGGCGCGCTCGATCTCGGTCTCGCTGGCGGGCAGCCGCACGCATTCGTCGAGCTGCATCTGGATGTCGGAGCCCAAGAGGCCCTGGATCTCGATCGACCGCTCCGGGCTCATCTCGTGGCGCGAGCCGTCGATGTGCGACTGGAAGGTGACGCCGTGCTCGTCGATCTTGCGCAAGGCCGACAGCGACATCACCTGGAAGCCGCCGGAATCGGTCAGGATCGGGTGTTCCCAGCGGGCGAAATTGTGCAACCCGCCGAGCCGAGCGACGCGTTCGGCGCCGGGCCTGAGCATCAGATGATAGGTGTTGCCCAGAATGATGTCGGCGCCGGTGTCGCGGACCTGGTCCATGTACATGGCCTTGACCGTGCCGCCGGTGCCGACCGGCATGAAGGCCGGCGTGCGGATCGTGCCGCGCGGCATCGAAATCGCGCCGCGCCGCGCCTTGCCGTCGGTGGCGGAGAGATTGAACTCGAAGCTGTCGGTCTTTGCGGGGACGTCAGGGGTCACGTGGGGCTCCGGAACAAGAGGCTGGCGTCGCCATAGGAATAGAACCGGTAGTGCTCGTCGATGGCGTGGCGGTAGGCCGCGCGCATGGTCTCAAGCCCCGAGAAGGCCGAGACCAGCATGAACAGGGTCGAGCGCGGCAGGTGGAAATTGGTCATCAGCACGTCGACGGCGCGAAAGGCGTAGCCCGGGGTGATGAAGATGTCGGTGGCGCCGGACCAGGGTCGGACCGTGCCATTCTCGTCCGCGGCACTTTCCAGAAGCCTGAGCGAGGTGGTGCCGACCGCGACGACGCGGCCGCCGCGCGCGTGCACCGCGTTGAGCGCGCTTGCTGTCTCGGCGCTGACATGGCCGATTTCGGAATGCATCAGGTGGTCGGTGGTATCGTCCGCCTTGACCGGCAGGAAGGTGCCCGCCCCCACATGCAGCGTGACGAAATGGCGCGAGACGCCGCGCGCGTCGAGCCGGGCGAAGAGGTCGGGCGTGAAATGCAGCCCCGCGGTGGGGGCGGCCACGGCACCGTCCTCGCGCGCATAGATCGTCTGGTAGTCGCGGCGGTCCTGGTCGTCCTCGGGCCGTTTGGAGGCGATGTAGGGCGGCAGCGGGATGTGGCCGGTGGCCATGATCGCCGCGTCGAGCGCCGGACCTGAGAGATCGAAGATCAGCTCGATCTCGCCGCCCTCGCCGCGGTCGCCCGCCGTGGCGTCAAGCACGCCCGCAAGACAGACGGCCCCATCGCCGCCAAACGACAGCCGGTCGCCCGGCTTGACCCGCTTGCCCGGCCGGACGAAGGCCTTCCAGCGGTCGGGGCCTGAGCGCATGTGCAGCGTGGCGGAAATGCGGGATTGATTGCCGTCGCGGCTGCGAAAGCCTTCGAGCTGCGCCGGAATGACTTTCGTGTCGTTGAACACCAGCGCGTCGCCGGGCTCGAGCAGGTCCGGCAGATCGGCGACGGTGAGATCGGCCAGGGCGCCATCGGCGCCGACGCGAAGCAGCCGGGCGCTGTCGCGCGGGGTCGCGGGGCGGAGCGCGATGCGCGCGTCGGGAAGGTCAAAATCGAACAGGTCTACCCGCACAGGCCGCGCCCCAAAACAGACGCGCGGACTTCACAAGGCGGAATGCCTGATGAAGTCCGCGCGGATCCGGTCATTCAAGCCGCAATGTCGGCTGCGACCTTCATCGAGATGATCTTGTCGGGATCGACGACGGGTTCGCCGCGCTTGATCTTGTCGACATTGTCCATGCCGGACATGACCTGGCCCCAGACCGTGTACTGGCGGTTGAGGAAGCCGGCATCGTCAAAGCAGATGAAGAACTGCGAATTGGCCGAGTTCGGGTCCTGCGAGCGCGCCATCGAGCAGGTGCCGCGGGCGTGGTTCATGTTGGAGAATTCCGACTTGAGGTCGGGCTTGTCAGAGCCCCCCATGCCGGCGCGGCGGGGATCGAACGACTTGCCGTCCGACTTGCCGAACTTGGCGTCGCCGGTCTGGGCCATGAAGCCTTCGATCACGCGGTGAAACACCACCCCGTCATAGGCGCCTTCGCGGGCGAGTTCCTTGATCCGGGCCACGTGGCCGGGCGCCAGATCCGGAAGCAGTTCGATGGTCACCTGGCCCTTGGTGGTTTCCATGATGAGCGTGTTTTCGGGATCCTTGATCTCCGCCATGGGTCTCTCCTGTGGTTGATTGCGTGATGGGTGTGATCAGTCGCCGGAGCGGACCGAAATCATGCGGTCGGGATCGGTGACCGAGCCGTTGGCGCTCGGGTCGCCGCGCTTGATCTGGTCAACGAGTTCCATGCCCTCGGTCACCTTGCCCACCACCGTGTACTGGCCGTTGAGGCCCGGCGCGGGGGCGAACATGATGAAGAACTGCGAATTGGCGGAGTTGGGGCTCTGCGACCGCGCCATGCCCACCGTGCCGCGCTCGAACGGGATGTCGGAGAACTCGGCCGCAAGATCAGGCATGGACGAGCCGCCCATGCCGGCCCGCCCGGGCGTGAAGTCGTTCTCCATGTCGGCGAACTGGACGTCGCCGGTCTGGGCCATGAAGCCCTCGATCACCCGGTGGAAGGCGACATTGTCGTATTCGCCGGCATCGGCCAGCGCCTTGAGCCGGGCGGCGTGTTGCGGCGCCACGTCCTCGGCCAGTTCGATGACGACATTGCCGGACTTGAGCTCGATGGTCAGCGTGCCGGCAGCGGCAAGCGTCGTCGAGGAGAGGCCAAAGGCCAGGCTTGCTGCGAGAAGAAAGCGTGAAGATCGCATGGAAGCTCCATTGATAGGACCGGCCCGGATGCGCCTGGCATCCGGCGGCATTCGTTTGACACACCGCCGCGGGCTTGGCAACGCCGCGGCGAAGGCGGTGGATTCACGATGTCCGGGCTGCGAGCGCCTTTTGCACCACGCCTGGAACGAAGGACGACACGTCGCCACCCATCTTTGCGATCTGGCGCACAAGCGTGGCGGTGATGTGGCGGGATTCGGCATAGGCGGGGACGAACACGGTGGTGACGTCCGGCGCCATGGCCCGGTTCATGCCGGCCATCTGCATTTCATAGTCGAGATCGGTGCCGTCGCGCAGCCCGCGCACGAGAAGGCTGGCGCCGGCCTCGCGCGCCGCCTCGACCACCAGTCCCTCGAAGGACACGACGCGCACGGACGCCGCCCGCCCGGAAAACTCGGAGCGCACCACGTGGTCGATCATGCTTGAGCGCTCGTCGAAGGTGAACAGCGGGGTCTTGCCCGGATGCACGCCGATGCCGATCACCAGCGCATCGCACAGCGCCAGGGCCTGGTCGAGCACATCGACGTGGCCATTGGTCATCGGATCGAAGGACCCGGGGTAAAACGCGGTGCGCATGACTGAAATCCTGTTGTCAGGGCCTTTTGTCATGGCGGCGGGCGCGCATCAAGGGCAATCGTCGCCGCGGCGGCGCCGGCGCCGGCGATATCCCGGCCGGAGCCCCGGGGAGACGCCGGCCGGAATTCAGGTCCGGACCTCAGAAATCGGCGATCGACAGGAAGATCAGGTTCTTGCGGTGCTTCTTGTAGGCGCGGCCGGCCGCGGTCTCGATCTGCGTCCGGCGACGGTCGAAGGCCGCCAGATAGTCGGTCTCTGGCGTGCGGTCGAGCCCGTCGATCTGTTCGAGCGCCGGGGCCTCGAGCACGAAATGGACTTCCATCACACCGTCATAGCCGGAGAAGCGGAAGGTCCCGGCCTCCTCGTCGAAACTGCGCATCTGGTTGGGAAAGCCTAGCATTGGGAGACCCTCGCGCGCCCGGCCCGACAGGCCGTCACTTCTTGGCTTTTTTCTGGAACGGATTGGTGTCGAGCTGCTTGACCGCCGATCCCAAGGTCGGCGCGGACTTGGCTTCGACCTTGTCCTTCTTGGGCTTGCGGATTTCCTTGCTCTTCTTCATTTGACCCTTGGCCATGATGTGTCCTGTTTCCGGGCTGGTCCGCCGAACCGGGTTCGGTTCGGACACGGGCGCCGCCGCTTCTGAGTGATTTTGCAGTCGCTGTTCCGGCCCGCGACGGCCGGACGGGGCTATCGCGTCAGGTGCTCTTGACCGCCTCGATGAGCTCCAGATTGCTGCCCTGTTCGACGCGCTCGTGCCCCTGATCCTCGTTGCGGATCCGGTATTGCGGCTTGCCGCCATTGTCCGGCAGGCGCAACAGCACGGTGAACTCGGTGGGCGTGCGCGGCGACAGGCCGACGCGCGACTGGAGCGAGACGTGCTGCCCCTTGGTGAAGATATTCTTGGCCATTGTTCAGTCCCAATACGGATCATGCCCAAGCGAGCGCGATCACGCTGCTTGCGGGGCTTTTCATTCAGGGTCGAGGAACAAGCAGAGCGAATGTGAACCGTGAAGCGGCACTGATGCCGGACGCGCGCTTGCTTGAAAGATAACGCAAGATCAATGCACTCCAATTGCGGTTTATGCAAGGCGCAAATCCCGATCTGCGCTGTCCCGGCGCGCTGCGCGCAGAGAATTTCGCCGGCCAAGGAACAAAACCGCCACCAATGCATTGCCCGGATGCGCCTCCCAAGGCCATCGGGCATTCACCTTGCACTCCTCTGCACGCGGAAGGGACCGCCTCGGCAAACACCAGAATAAACGGGCGAATTTCGCGCTCGCGTGCCATAATGCGGCGGCGGGACATCCCCAGCCAAGTGCACCGGCCCCAGGCGATGCGGCAGTTGCGGGACAAAAGCAGTCACGATCAGGTATTTCAAGCAAAAAGGTAACGGCATGCTCATCAGATTTGGTTTCGAAATAGTGGTAGACTGCCCCGCGCCCGTTCCCATGCTGCTGGCGCTGTCCACTCATACGGAATTCAACGGACGGCTGATCGGCGCCGATTACGTGCGCACCACCGCCATGACCCCGATCGCGGTCTATGTCGACCGCTACGGCAACCGCATCTCGCGCGCGGTGGCCGATACCGGCCGCACCACTTTCTGGTCCGATTGCGTGGCCGAGGTCTCCGGCGCGCCGGACACTGTGCCCACTTTCGCCATCCAGCACCGCATCGAGGACCTGCCGAGCGACACGCTCAATTTCCTCACCGCCAGCCGCTACTGCGATTCCGACAGCTTGGGCAATTTCGCCTGGGCCAACTTCGGCAACACCCAGGAAGGCTGGCCGCGGGTGCAGGCAATCTGCAATTTCGTCCACAATCACGTGACCTTCGGCTACAAATTCGGCCGCCCCGACAAGACCGCGCGCGATGTGCTGGCGGAAAAATCCGGCGTCTGCCGCGATTTCGCTCATCTCGGCGTCAGCCTGTGCCGCGCCATGAACATTCCGGCGCGCTACGCCAGCGGCTATCTTGGCGACATCGGCGTGCCGGATTCGGGCTTCGACGATTTCTGCGCCTGGTTCGAGGTGTTCCTGGGCGGCTCCTGGCACACGGTGGACGCGCGTTACAACGTGCCCCGCATCGGCCGCATCCTGATGGTGCGCGGCGCCGACGCCTCGGACGTGGCGATGATCACCTCGTTTGGGGCCTACCAGCTCTCCTCCTTCCGGGTCTGGACCACCGAGCTTGAGGACGGGACCAGCGACGAGGACATCAAGGCGATGTTCGCCACCCTGCCCGCGCCCCGCCCCGGCGGCCCGGATTTCGGCACGGCGGTTCCGGGCGCGGTGCATTTGACCTGAGCGGGCTGCGTGCAGCGGCCGCGCGTCCGTTCGAGCGCTCGCGCATGTCCGGTTTGGCTCTGTCAAGGTGCGGCACCGGACGTCGGCAGCCCTCTCCGCCGTCGTCCTAAGGCCTGTCCCGAGGATCTGCCGACATCCGCTCCGAAACAACCGGCGCAGCGGGAAAAACCAGGGCGATGTTATATTTGACAAACCCACGCGACTCACCGTAATTTGCGGATCCCTGGTTGAGTAAGGCGCGCTGAGATGGCAACGGGTATTGAGATTAAAAATACAAGGCATGCAGTTTTTGAGAATGTGAAAATATCAGGGTTTGACGTTGGCATCAGCGTTGAAAATTCATCTTTCTCGACAAAAAACATGAGCTTCGAAAACGTGAGGCAACCGTTCTCAATTTCAGGATCAAAAGCGAACGTTGTCGGAACAAGAATTAGGAACGACCCTAAGGTCAACAACGGAGCGAACAAGTCTCATGTAGGCTGGCAACCTACAGGCCCTTCTCTCCCTGCCAAGTGCGACAACTGTGGCTCAATTTTCCCGTCCCGCAATTACGGCATTCGGTCTTCTAGTTTCTATGGGTTTGATAATGAGGAAACTTGTCCAGTCTGCCACAACGAGCACGCTAAAGTTGACGATGGGCTCTTTGAGATAACAGAAGATGCGATTCGCATTATCACATCTCTGAAAGACCAGCCCGAAACGTTAAGTCGGCTCGCCAGCATTTCAACGGGGATATTGTCTGGGGCGGTTTCGCCTGCTGACGGGGTCATCCAATTCGGGGACGTAAGCCCTAAACTCAAAGTGCTGGCCGACAAAGCTGCGTCCCGTGGATTAAATGCCGGATTTTGGTTAAGCCTCGCGGCCAGCCTCGCGATGTTGGCATATTCGCAGATGAGCAGCATTTCCGAAGACGACTTGAGAACCATTGTTGCGAATGAAATGTCGAAGGTTGTAATATCAACCCCGAGCAAGCCAGAAGACAAACCAGCCGTAAGCAATGGCGGCATTCCAACCGATGATCAAACCATACCTAAACCTACGTTCAAAGACAGCGGCCCAAAGCGCTCGCCGAAAGGGGGCAGACTGAAGAAGTGAAAGTCCGCTATGATTGGGCACCATCCGGTCCACCTTCGTTTACTCTTCTGGTTTTTTTGGTTTTGGCAAAGACGGCTTGGCTAGCCGCTTGAGCTTCTCGTCAAACCGAGCCTCGTCGTCGTCTGTTTCCAGTTCGCGGGCGGCTTCTTTGAACTTGTCTATCTGCTTTTCAGTCACGGCTTAGCCTCTTGGTGCTTATGAACAAGAAAATATCACAGATTGCACTTTTCTGCGATGAGGCCGGTAAGGAAACCGACCGATACTTGGCCGTTGGCGGCTTAGTGGTTGACTCCCCGAACGCAAAAGACGTTCGACAGGAAGTCACCAAACGCTTCCGCCTGTTGGGAATCAACAAGGAAATGAAGTGGAACTCCACAAGAAACGGCACAAAGGACAAGTACCACGAGATGGCACATTATTTCTTTGAGCTTGTTCAATCCAAGGCGATCAGATTCCATTGCCTCCTAGTGGATTTTCAAAGATTTGATCATTCCCTCAGAGGGGACGGGAAGAACGAGAGCCTGAAGCGGATGTACTACCAACTGATACTTCATCGGCTTTGTAAGAAACACGGAAAGGATTGCGACCTGTATGCGTTCCCAGACAAAGCCAACGAACTTAAGGGCTTGGATGACTTCAAAGCTAACCTCAACAAAACCAGCCGCGAACGCTTTAGTTATGACCGCGACTGCCTCAGGGCAATTGAGTTCCGGGACTCTGAAGATGAGCCCCTTCTACAATTGAATGACGTCATCCTGGGGGCAATCTGCTACCAAAAAAACAGGAGGTTCGAAGCGGAGGGCGCAGGGCATCCAAAAGCGAACCTCGCTGGTTACATAATGGGGAGCGCAAAACTGAAAAACCTCAACGAGGATACGCCTTGGCACCAAGATAGTTTTTCAGTCTGGAACCTCAAGTCCCAATACCTAAAAGGCGGAGCGTAACCCTAGCCCGTTTGGGCAAGCCGGCCGAAAACCAGAGATTCAAGCGACGCCCCGCGATCTAAATATAGGTGAATCATCCATAAGATTCAACCTATATTACGCTTCCGAAACGATGCGCGATGAAAATCGAAACGCATCTGTTGAGGCCTGTAAAACTCCTCAGACGAAATCAGGCCCTTCATAAGTCAACCGCTTGCCGCTGACACCAATCAAGGCGTTCATTGCCCGCTCGCTATCGTTGATGCCGCGTGCAATCCGGTTGTTATAACGGAAATCAAATTCAGCAGCGTACCGGTGCAGGTGCTTCTCAGCACAATGCTGATAGACGCCCTTCATGCCACGCTTGAAGACGCTGTAGAAGCCTTCCAGCGTGTTTGTGTAGACATCATCACGGACGTATTCGCCTTTGTGGTGGTTGACCATTTCATGGCTGGCAACCGCGAATCCGCCCTTCTTGTAGTAGGACGCGGTATCGGTCATTAGGCGGCTTTCGTGATGCACGTTGTCTGCGATGACCTTGCCAATGCCCTTCTTGCTGATCCGGTCCAGAACCACCGAGCGGATATCGCCGCCACGCTCGACAAGGCTCATCATAACCATCTTGTGGCCAGCGCCGCCGCCCTTCTTTTCAAAGCCCTTCTTGTTGCCGATGAAAGTTTCGTCGGCTTCCACAATCTTGCCGTTGCCGCCAAGCGGGGTATCGAACACGCCAGTCCGCATTGCTTCGCGGATACGGTGAGACAGGAACCAGGCGCTCTTGAGCGTGATTTCAAGGACGCGGTGAAGCTGGTTAGAGCTAATACCCTTCTTGCTGGAGCAGAGCAGGTGGATCGCCTGAAGCCACTTGTGCAAGGGGATATGGCTTTCCTCAAAGATCGTGCCGATGCGAACCGTGAACTGCTTGCGGCAAGCAGCGCACTTTTTCAGGCCGTGGCGCTCAACGCCTTCCGGGTTCTTTTTGGAAGGCTTCGAACGCACGCCCTCAAGGCAGTAGATGCGGTCATTGTTTCCGCAATGGGGGCAAACCGGGCCGTTCGGCCACAGGATGCTCTCGACATGTTCGAAAGCCGCTGCCTCGTTGTGAAAATATTCCCTGCCCAGTACCGACATTATGTCACCCAATCAACTAACGTGTTGATTCTTTATCGCCTATCGCGTTGGGTTTGTCAAGTATAATATCGCCAAAACCAGGATCCGGTAGATTCCCTCTGACGTCGCTTCGCTTGGCTTGGACAGGCCCGAGGATGACGAAAAGAGGGGTCAGGCCCTGCCTCGCACATGGGTCTTGCCTGTCCAGGACCGGCGTCGCAACGCCCGAGGAAGACGGAACGATCGGCCTGCATCCCTCCGGCCCATTCCCGCTAATCTCCCGTTCACCATAATTCCATTCAGGCTGGGTTCATTCAGGATTTGTCATGGTCTTCGCAATGAAGATGGTTGCCGAGGAAGGAACCCGCCATGACCATAGCTCTTGCCTTGCTTGCCCTGATGATTGTGATGCTGTTCAGCGGACTTGTTCTCGGCGCGCTGCGCCGGGAGGCACCGGAAAAGACGACCGACAACCCCTGGTCCCGCTAAGGCCGGGCCAAGTCCTACAAAACCCTCCAGGCCTTTCGGCCCGGTTCACGGCCTCCCCGTGGACCGGGCTTTTTCAAGACCGCTGCGGCCCGGCCCTGGCAGCGGATGCGCAGTCGTCCCTGGGGGCGCCAAGGTGGCCGCCTTCCCGCGCCTGCCACTGCTTCATCAGCGCGGCGCGGCGCTGCGGATAGCGCATCGGCTCCAGCGTCAGGCTGACAATCCGGTCGGCGCGGAAGTGACGGAAATCCTTGCGCAATTCGCACCAGGCCACGATCACGCGGGTGCGGTCGAAAAACGCCAGCGCAATCGGCCAGATGGTGCGCCTACTGGCAGCGCCGTTGACATCGGCATAGTCGATGGTGAGCTTGCGGCTCGAGCGGACGGCGTCGCGGATCAGCGGCAGTTCGCTCTCGCCGGCCGTGGGCCGCGCGCGCGGCACCACCAGCAGCGCCGAATCGTCGAGACCCGCCTTGAGATCATCGGGCAGCACGGCGGCGATCTTGGCCAGCGCATTGCGCGCCGCCGCCCCCAGCGGCTGGTCGGCCTGCTCGGCCACCCAGCGCGAGCCCAGCACCAGGGCCTCGATCTCGTCCTCTGAAAACATCAAGGGCGGCAGCATGAAGCCGGGCTTGAGCACGAAGCCCACCCCCGCCTCGCCGTCGATCGCCGCCCCTTGCGCCTTGAGCGCCTCGATGTCGCGGTAGATGGTTCTCAGCGACACGCCGAGTTCGTCGGCCAGCGCCGCCCCGCTCACCGGCCGCTTGTAGCGCCGGAAGGCCTGCAGAAGATCGAGAAGACGGGCGGCGCGGGACAAGGGTTGGCTCCGAGGTGGAATGGCGGTGCGGGAGTTTAACACGGGATGCTGCCAGATTGTGGCAGGAGCGGGTGGGTTGGACGCTTTTGTGCATTGAACGCTTCGCGCCGTGCACTGCGCACCGCCCAAAAGTCCTGATCGAGCGGCGAGCCGAGGTTTGTTGCGGCGCCAACGAATCCCCTTTGATGGCAAGAGCGGCCGGATTGATCGCGCTGTCCGGCCAATTAAGCGCTTGTTCGTTGACCACAATCGGTGCCAGTCTGGTTATCCAAGTGCAGGAGGGAATCTCTGTGTTTCACGGCAAGGTACTGGTCGCCCAGGGGGGCGGTCCGACGGCGGTTATCAACCAGTCGATGGTGGGGGCGGTCCTGGAATCGCGCAAGTTCCGCGCTGTTGAACTTATCTACGGCGCGGTCCACGGTGTGCGTGGAATCGTGGACGAGGATTTCTACGATCTGACCCAGGAGACCACCCACAATCTGGAAATGGTCGCCAATACGCCGTCCTCGGCGCTGGGCTCGACGCGCGACAAACCGGACATGAAGTACTGCCAGGAAATCTTCAAGGTCCTGAAGGCGCACCAGATCGGCTATTTCTTCTACATCGGCGGCAACGATTCCTCGGACACCGTTCGCATTGTCAACGACGAGGCGCGCAAGGCGGATTACCAATTGCGCTGCATCCACATTCCGAAAACCATCGACAATGACCTGGTCGAGAATGACCACACGCCAGGCTTCCCCTCGGCCGCGCGGTACGTGGCGCAGGCCTTCATGGGCATCAATCTCGACAATGCGGCGCTGCCCGGCATCTACATCGGGGTCGTCATGGGGCGGCATGCGGGCTTTCTCACCGCCGCCTCGGCGCTTGGCAAGAAATTCTCCGATGACGGTCCGCATCTGATCTACATGCCCGAGCGAACCTTCGAGATCGATCGGTTCCTGAGCGACGTCAAGCAAGTCTATGACCGCCTCGGGCGCTGCATCGTTGCCGTCAGCGAAGGCATCCATGACGGCTCGGGCCAACCGATCATAGCCAAGCTGGCCAAGGAGCTCGAACGCGACGCCCATGGCAACGTGCAATTGTCGGGAAGCGGTGCGCTCGCCGATCTGTTGACGCAGAAGGTCAGGGAGGAGCTGAAGATCACCCGGGTTCGGGGTGATACGCTCGGTTATATCCAGCGCAGCTTTGTCGGATGTGTGTCCGATGTGGACCAGAACGAGGCCCGCGAGGTCGGCGAAAAGGCCGTCCAGTATGGAATGTTCGGCGATCGCGACGGATCGGTGACGATCAAGCGCACCGGCCACTACTCGGTCGACTATGAACTCGTGCCGCTGGAACTGGTGGCCGGAAGGACCCGCACCATGCCCGACGCGTTCATCTCGGCTTCCGGTCACGACGTGACCGACGAGTTCCGGCTGTATCTTCGCCCCCTGCTGGGCAAGGGCATGCCGGATGCCCATCGCCTGCGGCTGAACAAGGTGCCGAAGATCCTCGCGGCGCGTTGACGAGACCCGGCGCGCGCGCGGTCGTGGTGGTCCGGCATCGGGGCCAGCGTCAAGCGCGCGGTTGGGCCCGTCGATCCAGAGTGTTTCTGCGACATCGGCTCAGGGGATCCGGTCAACCGTTCACGGGATCATCCGCAAGTGTCCGCTAGGGGCCGGGAGCGTTGCTGCATCGCTGCAGGCCCATGTGCGCCCTCCCCGCCCCCATCACCGCTCCTGCCGCAACTCCGCCCACTTCAGCAGCGCATCCAGCGCCGGGCACAATGCCTGGCCCCAGGCGGTGAGGCAATATTCGACCTTGGGCGGGACCTGATGATGGACGATGCGGGTGACGATGCCGTCGGTCTCCATCTGCCGCAGCTGCTGGATCAGCATCTTCTGCGACACGGCGGGAATGGCGCGCTCGAGCTCGGAGAAGCGCAGCACCTTGCCGCCGAACAGACGAAACAGGATCGTGAGCTTCCAGCGGCCCTCCAGCAGCTTGAGCGCGCTTTCCACGCCCGCGGCCGCCGTCTCGCTGGTGTACGCGACGGGCTTACTTTCCGGTAAGTACCTTACTTTTTCGTCGGTTCTTGTCATTTTTGCAGAGTATCGCGATATGGGCTGAGAGACAACACGACAGAGGAGTCCGAGATGTCGATCACCCTTCCCAAGCCGGTTGCCGCCTATTTCGCGGCCGACCGCGCCGACGCCGATGCCGTGGCGCTCTGCTTCACCGAAGACGCCGTCGTCATCGACGAGAACCGCACCCATTCGGGCCGCGACGCCATCCGCCATTGGCGCGAGGCGGCGGCCAGGAAGTTCAGCTATGTCGTCGATCCCTTCGCCATCAGCGGCGAGGACGACCGCATCGTCGTCACCGCGCATTTGACCGGAAACTTTCCGGGCAGCCCGGTCGATCTGCGCTACCGCTTCAGCCTCGACGACGAGTGGATCGCGCGGCTGGAGATCGGCGTGTGAGCTTCGATCTCGGCGTGAAGGGGCCCGCGCTGGTGACCGGCGGAACAAGGGGGATCGGCGCGGCCGTGGTCTCATCCCGACGGCCTAGCCGGGACTGGATGCCCCGGGTTGCGGGTCGTGGCCCACCCGCAAAAAAGCCGGGGATCCCTCCCCGGCTTCTTCAATTTCATCTGCGAGCGGTCAGTCCTGCGGGTCGCCATCGGGAAGGTCATTAGCCGACGAAGCATCTTCGGCGCCTCCGTCGTCCTGCACGCCATCCATCGCCTCCGTCCCGGCTTCCATCACCGCATCAGCGGCGGCTTCGAGCTCTTCCTCGGGCTCCGGCTCGCTGATCCGGTCGACCGAGACCACGCGTTCGTCCTTGGCGGTCGAGAAGATGGTGACGCCCTTGGTGGCGCGGCTGGCCATGCGGATGCCGTTGACCGGGACCCTTATCACCTGGCCGCCGTCGGAGACCATCATGATCTGGTCGCCGCTCTCCACCGGGAAGGCCGCCACGAGCGGACCGATTTCCTTCGTCTTCGAGGTGTCGGTGGCGCGGATGCCCTTGCCGCCGCGGCCCGAGATGCGGAACTCGTAGCTCGAGGAGCGCTTGCCAAAACCCTTCTCGGAGACGGTGAGGATGTGCTGCTCGCGGGCCTTGAGTTCCGCGTAGCGCTCGTCGGTGAGATCGCCGGGCTCGACCGCGTCCTCGCCCACCAGCGTCACGTCCTCGACGTCGGCGTCGTCGCCGCTCGCCGCGCGCCGTTCGGCCACCGCGCGCTTGAGATAGGCGGCGCGTTCGGATGCGTCGGCGTCGACATGGTGGACGATCGTCATCGAGATGATCTGGTCGACCGGCGCCAGCGTGATGCCGCGCACGCCGACCGAATTGCGGCCGGCGAAGACGCGCACGTCATCCACTGCAAAGCGGATGCACTGGCCGAGCGCGGTGGTCAGCAGCACGTCGTCGAACTCGCTGCAGGTCTCGACATTGAGGATCTCGTCGCCCTCGGTCTCGAGCTTCATGGCGATCTTGCCGTTGCGGTTGACCTGGACGAAGTCGGAGAGCTTGTTGCGCCGCACCGTGCCGCGCGTGGTCGAGAACATCACGTCGAGCTCGGACCAGCTGCTCTCGTCCTCGGGCAGCGGCATGATCGAGGTGATGCGCTCGCCCTTTTCGAGCGGCAGCATGTTGATCAGCGCCTTGCCGCGCGAGGTCGGCGTGCCGATCGGCAGGCGCCAGACCTTTTCCTTGTAGACGATGCCGCGCGAGGAGAAGAACAGCACCGGCGTGTGGGTGTTGACCACGAACAGGCGGGTGACGAAATCCTCTTCCTTGGTCGACATGCCGGAGCGGCCCTTGCCGCCGCGGCGCTGCGCCCGGTAGGTGGCGAGCGGCACGCGCTTGATGTAGCCCGAGTGCGACACGGTGACGACCATGTCCTCGCGCGCGATCAGGTCCTCGTCGTCCATGTCCGGACCGCCCTCGGCGATCTCGGTGCGGCGGGGAATGCCGAATTCGTCGCGCACGGCGATGAGTTCGTCCTTGACGATCTGCTGGACGCGGGTGCGCGAGCCCAGGATCTCGAGGTAATCCTTGATCTCCTCGCCGATCTTGCCCAGTTCGTCGCCGATCTCGTCGCGGCCGAGCGCGGTCAGGCGCGCAAGCCGCAGCTCGAGGATGGCGCGGGCCTGTTCTTCCGACAGATTGTAGGTGCCGTCGTCGTTGATCCGATGGCGCGGATCGTCGATCAGCCGGATCAGGCTTTCCACGTCCATCGCCGGCCAGCGCCGCGTCATCAGCTGCTCGCGCGCGGTCGCGGGATCTGGCGCATTGCGGATCAGCGCGATGACTTCGTCGATATTGGCGACCGCGATGGCGAGGCCGACCAGCACATGGGCCCGCTCGCGCGCCTTGCGCAGCAGGTACTTGGTGCGCCGCGTGATCACGTCCTCGCGGAACGACACGAAGGCCTTGAGCATGTCGATGAGGTTCATCAGCTCCGGCCGGCCGCCGTTGAGCGCCACCATGTTGACCCCGAACGAGGACTGCAGCGGCGTGTAGCGGTAGAGCTGGTTGATGATCACGTCTGCGACGGCGTCGCGCTTGAGTTCGATGACCACCCGGTAGCCCTGGCGGTCGGATTCGTCGCGCAGGTCGGAAATGCCCTCGATGCGCTTGTCGCGCACGAGTTCGGCCATCTTCTCGATCATTGTCGCCTTGTTCACCTGGTAGGGAACCTCGGTGATGATGATCGCCTCGCGGTCGTTGCGCATCGGCTCGACATGCACGCGGCCGCGCATGATCACCGAGCCGCGGCCGGTCTCGTAGGCCTGGCGGATGCCGGCCTGGCCGAGAATGATGCCCGAGGTGGGGAAATCGGGACCCGGGATGATGCTCATCAGCTCGATCAGGTCGATCGC
>NZ_JAUXOD010000009.1 GCF_030682515.1 Hoeflea sp.
GGTCTTCTTGACCCAGTCGTGCAGCGTGGCTGGTGAGCAGCCGATCTTGGCAGCGATAGATGAAACGGCGGCCCAGCGTGATGGATGCTCGGCTTCATGGTCCAACACCATGCGAATGGCACGGTTGCGGACTTCAGGTGACAACTTGTTCGTTGTCTTGCTCATAATGGCTCCACTCTCTCAGAAGTTGGAGCCTCCGGCAAACCCGGGGCGGTTCAAACCTTATCAATGGCATCATCCTCTGCACCGACCAACGCGAACATGACGGTCGGGACGACACCTGCCGCTACCAAGCGGTCTCGAAACGGCCCCAGACGCTCTGCCACGCCAATGTAATTGCGGGCCGTCCTGGGCGTGAACCCACAAACCTCTTTCACCCACTTGGCAAATGTCTTCTCCGGAAGAATGACCTTTCCTCGAACGAGGTACCCCCCGAGTTCCAAGGCCGCTTCAGTAGTGCGGCGTCCAATCGAGCACAGCCCCTCTTTAACCTCTGCCAACTCGACCATCTGTGTCGGGCTGAGGTCTGTGCCAGCCATAAGCGCTTTATGCACGCTCTGCGATACTTTCTTCATGTCAAATGTCCTTGTTCACACGGTCGTCGGAATGAAAACCGTGAGACAAGTATCGCATCGATATGGCATCGCCGAAACTAACTGAAACTTGTATCTAATTGAATTTGTTTATATTTATGCCTTCTTTCGAAGAAAAACGCCAATGATATCAAAGCAGGAAATATTTCTTCAGAAGGTTTTTCGACAGGGAGCTTCAAGCAACTATTGGTTGTATCACCGTATGGAAACCAGCCTCAGATTCCGGCATTGACCGCTTGCCCTTCCGACACAAATGCCGACGAGCACGCAGTTCGACAAAGACCTCTGCAGGGACGGCGAGACCTGGCTTTTGTGGATGTGACTCATCCCTCATCTCCTACCAGTTAGTCGAAGGAGCTGGACGACATCCTCGGGTTTTGGACTCGCTGGACCACCGCCGTGAAAAAATCCACGTCGACGTATCGGCCTGCGCTGTCTCAGAAGACTGAAGGGGCTTTGCGAACGCGGGCCTGACGATCAGTTATCGCGTCAGAACTCGCTTTTTAGCTCTTCCAGGACGAGAAGCGTGAGTCAGAACTGGTTCAATGAGGTTTATCGGATGAACGATCAGATGCCCTGTCGGATGAGGCAGCGTGTCCAGCGCATCCGCCATGACGCGAAGCCGCGCGATATCTGTATACCTGCCCTCATTGACCCCACCATTTGTATGGCCGAGCAGATCCTTCCTTATCTCAGCCTGCACGCCGGCTTGTTTCATTTCGTTGTTGCACCAATGGCGCAGCGAATGGAATACCTTGGCTTCTTCCATCGCATTTGGAAGCGCCGCCGAACGGATCTTCTGCCAACTCCCATCGAACACGTCCCCCATGGTCGTTGAGGTCGATGCTGCTTTCAACTCTGGAAACAGTAGTGAATGACCGAGTTTGCGAAGCTCCTCCACATAGTCAAGGAATCCCAAACGGATGAGTTCGGGGTGAATAGGTAGTCTTCGCTTTGATTGAACACTCTTCAGTCCACGCACGGAGTTGGGGCGAATGTTGATGCACGCCATTTCGGCATCCACCTCGATATCGGCCAGCAGGAGACCGCAATTCTCTTCCCTTCTGGCCCCGTTATAAATTGCCAGTAGCGGAACCCAATAGGTCGCATCGTGGAAAACCGTATTCCCTCTTTGAAAGCGGTCTTTTGCGCTTACGGCACCGCACCAAACAGGAAGATGGAATATTTGTGTAACTTCGTCAGTCGAAAAACGTCCTCGCTCGTCCCGCGCATCTCCCTTTTTCTTGATCCGTAACCCAGCTACACCCTCGAAATCGCCGAACGGGTATCCTGCATGTTTGCAGATGCTCACGATATTGTTGATTTGGGTCATATACCTATTCAGTGTGGAATTTGACAACCCGACCTTGTCCGGCGGCAACGTTTCTGCTCGAGCAATAAGCTCGCTGAAAGGCATCAGATAATCCTTAGGTGATTTGCCGTGAGACTTCGGCAGTTTGAACAAGGCACTGCGAAAATTCGCAATGTCGGACTGCCGTAACCGTGAAGGCTGATCATGCCCCACGAACCTGACGATCATATTGGCAATGGCCGCATGTTGACGAACCATGTTGTATTTCCATTCGCCGGTTGACACTTTTTCCGCCGCAGTCTGGTTCACTATTTCAACCAAACTGCGGCCTGATTCCTCGGATGCGCGCTCTGCGTCATCTTCGATGTCATCATCGAGTTCGAAATCGCCATCGTGTTCCTCAAGCGGTGACGAAGCACATGTGGTTCCGTTTATTCCATTGGGGTGAACCGGTGCACCTTGAGCCGATGGCAAAACCGCGGGCATCGGATGTGGCGACTGAACTTGATCGGATATGGGATGCGACGGCTGGGGGCCTTGGCGAAAAGCCTCTTGCAGGGTCGCAATGTCGTCGGGACGCACGCCCGACCAGCGACGCTCTGTATTTAGCAAATTTGCCGCCATGGCTCGCAGGTAGATAGATTCGGCCTGTCGAATGTGCATGTCTGAGGATGAGATATTGTGGTGTTTTAGTATGGTTTCAATCTTGGTGCGCCCCGGCGCTGCAAACCCTGCCTCCCGCAGAAATTCGACCGTCCTTGAAACCTCGAGGATTGATTGGTCATCCAGTCCCGCGGACTGCATCTCACGCTCTTCATTTGGGCCAACCTTTGCCTCAACGCCTTGGGCGGCAAACAGACGAAATGCCCAGCCTGTTTGAATCTCTTTCTGCCTCTGATGCTCGACATCAACGCTTGAGTGTCTGCTGGCAGCGTTCATCGCATCCAGATGGAAGCCGTGCTCGGTTGCCACGTGGATGAGAATTCTCTTTGCGTCGTCGGGCGAGATCATTTTGCGCCTCAAGGACGACAGAAGGCGCTCGCTGGCAAGCGTCACTTCGGCCGCGATAGTTTTCGCCTGCTCCAAGGATTTGGTGCGCAGGCTCATTTCCAGCGGCACCAGAGCACGGGAGTTCATTCCATTCGGTAAACGGCGGCGCCACCAATACACCGCGCCGCGTTTGAAAACATGTTGTGCGATAGCCATACTCGTCCCTTTCGTGGTGGGGTGAGCAGGATTTCGCAGACTTCAGGTCAGACAGTCGGGTGAGACAGTCAGGTCAGACACTGTCTGACTTTCGAGTCCCAGCTAAGCCGGGCATGCCAGAAAACCTGGATTCAAGGGCTTGAAAAGGAGAGTTGGCTGGGGCGCCTGGATTCGAACCAGGGATGGCGGTACCAAAAACCACTGCCTTACCGCTTGGCTACGCCCCAGCATTGTGACCGGACGAGCAATCAAGCTGCCCGGCGCCTTCCGGACGCGATCCGGAAGCCTCGCGGGGATAGCAAAAGACGGGAGCGATCACAAGCGCGGAAAACCCAAGGCCTGAAGGAATCTGGCGCAAACAAAAACCCGCGCAGGCTCTGGCCGCGCGGGTTTTCAGTCAGACAGGTCCGCCGAGGCGGAATTCGGTTTGTTCCGACCTAGCGGCGGAACATGCTGGCGATCTGCCAGCCGGCGGGCACCACGGCGGCGGCGAGCGCAGCCTTGATCACGTCGGTGGCAATGAACGGGCCCACGCCCCAGGCCAGCGCCTTCTCGGGTCCGAAGGCCAGCGCGATCCACGCAGCCCCCAGCGCCAGGATGATGGCGGTGCCGGCGAGGTTGACGGCGAACAGCTTGAATGCGTTGCGGTCGAGCCCCCGGTCGGCCGCCCAGCCGGTGAGACCGGCTGCAATCACGAAGCCCGCGAGATAGCCGCCGGTGGGGCCCGCGAAATAGGCCAGCCCGCCGCCACCCGTGAACACCGGAAAGCCCATCGCGCCTTCCACCATATAGGCAGCCAGCGTGGCGAGAGCGAGCTTGCGGCCGAAGGCTGCGGCGATGATGAAGATCGCCAGCGTCTGCAGCGTTGCCGGCACCGGCCAGAACGGAACCGTGATCTTGCCTGCGAGCGCGATCAGCAGGCTGCCGGACAGCACCAGTGCGCCATAGGTGGCGTAGCGTGCGGCTTTGCTTTCCGGGGCAAAGGTCTCGACAAACGAAAGGGCGGGGGCAGTGGCCATGGATCAGTCTCCGGATGGTTGTCGGGAGCGGGCTTTCAGGCCCGCGTCTCAAAAACGGTATATTGACTTCACAGCCTGACAGCAAGACAGTCCGGCCCAATTCAAACGCCGTCCACACAAGGCCGGCGTCCGGCCGCGGCGTTATTCTTGCCTCTATGGCCGTTCCCCGTCACAGGAGACCTTGAGACCTCATGACCGAACCCGAATTCGACCGCGCCTTCGAGCCCGCCCATGGCCAGGCCGTGCCGGTGGCCGAGAGCGTGCTGCGCGTCACCGCGCCCAATTCGGGGCCGCTGACCTTTCACGGCACCAACAGCTATGTCGTCGGGCGCGACACTCTGGCGGTGATCGATCCGGGCCCCGAGGACGAAAGCCACTGGCGCACGCTCGTCGCCGCCATCGCCGGCCGCCCGGTCAGCCACATCTTCGTCACCCACACCCACAAGGACCATTCGCCGCTGGCCGCACGGCTCAAGGCCCTGACCGGGGCGATCGTGGTCGCCGAAGGCCCGCACCGCCCGGCGCGGCCGCTGCATGTGGGCGAGGTCAATCCGCTCGCGGAAAGCTCCGACATGGACTTCGTCCCCGATGTCGCCGCCGGTCACGGACAGCTGACAGAGGGCGACGGCTGGGCGATCGAAACCCTGCACACGCCGGGTCACTGCGCCAATCACGCGGCCTTTGCGCTCGCGGGAACAGGGCTGGTCTTCTCGGGAGACCATGTGATGGCCTGGGCCACCTCGATCATCGCGCCGCCCGACGGCGCCATGGGCGACTTCATGGCCTCGCTCGACATGCTGGGCCTGCGCGACGACCAGGCCTACCTGCCCGGCCATGGCGGGCCGGTAACGGAGCCGCGCCAGTTCGTCCGTGCGCTGAAAACCCACCGGCGCATGCGCGAGCGCGCCATTATGGGCCGCGTGGAAAAAGGCGACCGGCTGATCGCCGAGATGGTGGCAGCGATCTACCGGGACACCGATCCGCGGCTGCATGGCGCCGCCGCACTCTCGGTGCTGGCGCATCTCGAGGATCTGGTCGGCCGCGGCGAGGTCCTGACCGACGGGCCGCCGGCGATCAACGGCGAATATCGCGCCGCCTGACGCGCCCGCGTCAGCTGCCGGCGATGCCCAGGAGCCGCACGTCGAGATCCTGCAGGAAGGACCGGATCAGCTCGGCGTTCAGGCCAAGATCATGGTCGCCGTCGCGCGTTGCCACCCGCATGTCGACGAAGGTGGTCTCCTCCTCCTCGACAAGCCGGATCAGGATGTCCTGCGGAATGCCGAGAATGAGGGTCCTTGCTTCATACTGGATGAGGGCGTAGGCGGGCAGAGGCTCGGCCGGTTCGTTCTCGATGTCGGGACGCGGCACCGGCACCGGCGCGCGCGCCGGATCAGCCTCGCCGGTGATCGCAGGCGCATCGTCGGCGGCGGCCTCGGGCGCCGGTTCAAGCCCGTCAACCAGGGCATCCACGCCGACATTGGCCACTTGCGTCCATTTGTTTTCCTGCGTAACGGCGCGCACCGCCAGGAGGACGCGGTCGATGGCGCCGTCGTAGCGCCGGCCGGTGACCTGCGGATAGGCAGCCGCCTGCAACGCGCGCGCGGCGGGATCGTCACCGTTTGCGCGGGGCAGCCAGGAGAGCTTGATCTCCGGCTCGTCCAGCCACTGCGGCGCGTCCGCGGTATCGGTGGAGACATCGTGGATCCTGGGCAGCTGCACATAGCGGCTCGCGGCAAGGCCGACAGGAACCAGCACCAGCAGCGCCATCATCATGCCGCTGAACGCGGCATGCCCGCCTTTTGCCCCGATCTGCCAGAGCATGAAGAAGCCGATGATCGACAGACCCAGCACGATCACCGCCAGGACCGAAGCCAGAAGGATGGCGGCCACCGCGTTGGGCAGCACGAGAATGCCGCCGCGGTGCAGCAGCAGCGCCATGAAGGCCAGCAGCAGGGCGAAACGGCCGAGCCTGCGGGACCAGCTGGCGGCAATCGAGCTTGGCCGTTGAGGGCGGAAGGGCATGGCGGCGGCCAGGTCTCCGGGATGTCTGGCGCGCGGGATGCGCGTCCGGTTGAAGTGGCTTTCATTACCGGCTCAGGGCAGTTGCGGCAAGCGCCACACTTCAGCCATGCTTGACGGCGATCCTTATCCTCAGGGGGGCAGATCAACCCGGACACATGCTTGATGTCCGCAGGAGATCCGCCATGACGACAGACACGATTGCCGCGCCGAGGCACGGTCCAGCATTGCCAGCATCCACCCGCGCAGCTCCGGACTCCGGGACCAGCTTCAGTTTCGATGCGCCAGGCCTCGCGCCGATGCCGCTCGATCTCGTCGAGCTCGAACTGGCGCTCGATCTGAGCGGCATCCCGGAACATGGATTCTCGGAAGCCGTGCGCGAGGCGGCGACCACGGTCAAGGGCGAATATCTGTTCGACCTGCCCGCATCGGGCCTTGCCGGCGACGCCCAGCGCATCGCCGTCGTGTGCCTGTCGCGCGAAGATGGCGGCCGCTTCGGCCTGGTGCTGCTCAGCGCCGACGGCGGCCAGGCCCGGACCATCGAGCCCGACGAGACCACAAAGGGCCTGGTCCAGTTCGCAAAGGCGTTTGTCGGCGTTCTGGAAAAGCTCTGAGGTCTGGACGCCTGCTCAAAGCCCGCGCGGCCGCCCCGGCCTGGCGCGGCTCGAGCCATGCGCGGGCGCGAATGGACGGAGGTTTGTTGTGCGCTCGGTTGCCTGCGTGGCGGCGTGCACGTAAGATGCCCTGCTCCAGGATCACAGCATGACGGCACCATGACAAAGCATCGGATCTACGAGATGAGCTTCGCCAAGGTTTATCCCCTCTATGTCGCCAAGGCGGAGCGGAAGGGGCGCACCAGGGACGAAGTCGATGAAATCATCCGGTGGCTGACCGGCCATACGCAGCAGGAGCTGCAACGCGAACTGGACAGCCAGACCGATTTCGAGACCTTTTTCGCCACCGCCCCCAGGCTCAATCCGTCGAGAAGCCTGATCAAGGGCGTGGTCTGCGGCGTGCGCGTCGAGGAGATCGAGGAGCCGACCATGCGCGAGATCCGCTATCTCGACAAGCTGATCGATGAATTGGCGAAGGGCAAGGCGATGGAGAAGATCCTTCGGGCGTGAAGCCGGGTGCGAAACACCGGGGCCCATTCCTGCCCAGGATTTGACGGGCCCTTCCGCTGTCTTGATGATCTTGGATGTTTGGCAAAAACCCTGCACAGAACTGCGCGGCATGCGGTAGTGTTCACCGGAGCAAGCGGGGGGAGTCGGCGCGGTGGAATTGACGGAGACTGAGCGTGAAATGCTGCAGGGGCAGCACGGGCCGGCCGCTGCCGATGCGCTTGGGCTCGTGGTGCGGTTTGCCGAAGCGGTCGGCGCCACGCGGCTTTTGCCCTGCGCCAGCGCCCATGTCGACGGCTGCCTTTATCACGGCCAGGCGAGCCTCGATTTCGTCGAGCGGTTCGAGGTGCTCGGGGGCCGCGTGAAGGTTCCCACGACGCTCAATGTCGGCTCGGTCGATCTCATTCATCCCGAACTCTTCATCGGCGATCCCGCGCTCGGCGCCGCGGGCAAGCGTCTGATGGAGGCCCATGTCGAGCTCGGCTGCACGCCGAGCTTCACCTGCGCGCCCTACCAGACGCTGCTCCGGCCGCGCTTCGGCGAGCAGCTGGCCTGGGCCGAATCCAACGCCATCGTCTTTGCCAATTCGGTCATCGGCGCGCGCACCAACCGCTACGGGGATTTCATCGACCTCGCCTGCGCACTTGCGGGCCGGGTGCCCGATTACGGCCTGCACCGGAGCGCGAACCGTCGCGCCGGGGTCACCGTCGAGCTCGCCGGCTGCGCGGACGCCGGGCCGGATCAGGCAGGCGGCATCGCGGTGGCGGTCGGGCTGTTCATCGGCAAGCACTGCGGCGACACCATCGCCGCAATCACCGGCCTGCCCGCCTGCACGAGCGAGGATGATCTCAAGGCGCTCGGCGCCGCGGCGGCGTCTTCGGGCAGCGTGGCGATGTTCCACGCCGTCGGCCTGACGCCCGAAGCGCCCGATCTCGATACCGCCACCGGCGGGCGGCAGGTGCCGGTCGCGGCCAGGCTCGGACCGGCGGAGATCGCGGATATTCTTGCGCGGCTCGGCACGGTGCCGGACGGCGCGCCGCTCACCGCGGTGGCGCTCGGAACGCCGCATTTCTCGCTCGCCGAGTTCGGCCGGCTGATGCCGCTCCTCGATCTCGCGCCGTTTGCCGTGCCGGTCTACATCAACACCGGGCGGCATGAATGGGAACGGCTCCTGGCCGACGGGCGGGCGGCGGCGCTCGAGGCCGCGGGCGTCACCGTGGTGGTCGACACCTGCACCTACGTGACCTCGATCATCCGGGACCTGTCGGGCGCGGTGATGACGAATTCGGGCAAATGGGCCTATTACGCGCCGGGCAATCTGGACGTCGACGTGGCCTTCGGCACGCTCGCCGACACGATGCGGTCAGCCAGGGCCGGACGGGTGGTCAGGGCATGAGTGCGCGGTCGCTTGTCCACGGCCGCGTCGCGGGTCCGGTCTTCCGGCTTGACGATCCCCTGAGCATCTGGGGCGGCTTCGACAGTTCGAACGGCAGAGTGATCGACCGGTTCCATCCCCAGCACGGCGCCTGCCTGTCGGGCGCGATCCTGTTCATGGAGCGCGGACGCGGGTCGTCCTCGGGGGCTTCCGTGCTGGCCGAGGCGATAAGGCTCGGCACGGCGCCGGCGGCGATTATCCTCCTCGAAGATGATGCGATCATCGCCACCGGCGCGCTGGTGGCGCAAATGCTCTACTCCATCGACTGTCCGGTGGCGGCGATCGGCGACAGGACCGAATGGCTCAGGCTCTCCGCCCTGCCCCGGATCGACATCGACGCCGGGCCGGTTGCGGTGCGGATCATTGAGGCCGCGTGACGGCGGACCAGGCCTGCCCCCGCCTCAGGCGGTGCGGGTCTTCAAGATCGCGGCCTGGGCGGCGGCCAGGCGGGCGATCGGCACGCGGAAGGGCGAGCAGCTGACATAGTCGAGGCCGATCGATTCGCAGAACCTGACCGAGGCCGGATCGCCGCCATGTTCGCCGCAGATCCCGAGCTTGATGTCGGGGCGGGTCGCCCTGCCCTTTTCCGACGCGATGCGCACCAGTTCGCCGACCCCGTCGATGTCGAGGGTGACGAAGGGATCCTGCTCGATGATGCCCTTCTGCTGATAGGTCATCAGGAAGGAGGCCGCATCGTCGCGCGAGATGCCGAAGGTGGTCTGGGTCAGGTCATTGGTACCGAAGGAGAAGAATTCGGCCACCTCGGCGATCGAATGGGCGCGAATGGCGGCGCGCGGCAGCTCGATCAT
>NZ_JAUXOD010000020.1 GCF_030682515.1 Hoeflea sp.
AGTGCGCTCGCGGATCTGAACCTCACCATGATGCTCAAGCTCAAGACCGAGGTGGCGCGGATCCCGCTGGCGCCGTTCGTGGCGATGATGGTGGCGGGCGTCGCGCTGTCGGCGCTGGTTGCCGCCTGGCAGATGCTGCGCCCGCCGCCCCAGGGCATGGCCGCCCCGGATGCGCCCCACAAGGGGTTCGACCAATGATCTGGCTGGCAATGGGCGGGACGCTCCTGGGCACGGTGATGACCGGGGCGATCCTTGGCGCCTCGTTGGGCCTGACCGGCTTCGTCATCCTCCACGTCTGGTCGGGCGGGGCCACCAGCCTGGGGGTGCAGGCGGTCTGGAACACCTTCAACAGCTTCACCCTGACCGCGATCCCGCTGTTCATCCTGCTGGGTGAGCTGTTGGTGAAATCGGGTCTTGCGCGCGGCGTCTACCGCGCCATGTCGCCGGTTTTCGCGCGCCTGCCGGGCGGTCTGCTGCACACCAATATCGCGGTCTGCGGTCTGTTCGGGGCGGTCAGCGGGTCGTCCATGGCCGTTGCGGCCGCCGTGGGATCCGTCGCCTATCCCGAACTCACACGCCGCGGCTATGACCGGGCCACGGTCGTGGGCAGCCTCGCCGGGGGAGGAACGCTGGGCCTGCTGATCCCGCCGAGCTTGAGCCTCCTGATCTACGGCGCCTTCACCGAGACATCCATCGGAAAGCTGTTTCTGGCCGGGATCATTCCGGGGATCATGGCGGCGCTCTTGTTCATGCTCTGGATCGGCTTTTCCGCCTGGCGCAACCCGCATCTTGCGCCCGAACCCGCGCCCGACCAGAGCCTTGGCCGCGCGCTCCTGGGGCTGGTGCACATCTGGCCGCTGCTGGCGCTGATCGGCGCGGTGCTGGGCAGCCTGTTCGCGGGCCTCGCCACGCCGACGGAATCCGCAGGCGTCGGCGTGCTGGGAGCGATCCTCATCGGCTTTGTGGCGGGCGATCTCACGCTGCGCGGCATCCTGCAGGCGCTGATGAGCACGCTTGTCACCTTCTGCGTGATCGGCATGGTCTTCATGGGTGCGGTGATCCTGGCGCAATCCATCAGCGTGCTCGGCCTGCCGCAGGAATTGCTGCGTCAGGTCGAGGGGCTTGGCATCGGGCCGCTGGGCATCCTCGGCGTGGTGGTCCTGCTCTATATCGTGATGGGCACGATCTTCGACGGACTGTCGATGATGATCATGACGCTGCCGATCGTGTTCCCGCTGCTGGTGGGGTTCGGCTATGATCCGGTCTGGCTGGGCGTCCTGATCACCCTGCTGATCGAGATCGGCATGCTGACCCCGCCTGTCGGCATGAACATCTTCGTGCTGACCGGCATGACCGGCGGACAGGTCAAGCTGGGGCAGGCGGCGGTGGCGGCCTTGCCCTACTGGCTGGCGCTGCTGTTTCTGATCGGTCTCATCGTGGCCTTTCCCGGACTTGTCACCTGGCTGCCAGGTCTGGCCTCATTGTAAAGGATCGCAGCATGCCCGCATTTCTCAACCGCATCCGCGCGCAAGGCCTGATGCAGGAGGCAGGCATCGACGCGCTGATCCTGCTCTCGCCCGAGGCGTTCCGCCACGCCACGGGCGCGGCCGCGGGCGTGGCCACCATGTGGCGCAAGGCAGGCGCCGTGGCCGTGCTGGTGCCCGCCGATGCCGCCTTGCCCGAGATGGCGGTGGCGAGCGATCTGTTCGCGCCCGGCTTCCGCGCAGCAAGCCACATCGCCGACCTGCGGGAAAGCCCGATCTGGGTCGAGGCGCTGGAAGCCCACGGCTTCGATCCGGATCTGCCCGCGGCGGCCCAGATTGCCGCACGCCGTTCAGCCGCTCCGGGACCCGCGGCGCGCCCCGCGACCTTCGATCCCGGCATCTGCTATGCTCATCTGCGCGACGCCCTCTCCGAGCGCGGCCTGTCGCGGGGCCGGATCGGGGTCGAGATGGCGGCGATTTCGGCGGCCGATCTTCCGGCGCTGCAGGCGGCGCTGCCCGGTATCGCGCTCACCGACGGGACTCTCCTCTGCCAGCGCCTGCGCGCGATCAAGGCGCCGGGCGAGATCGACCGCCTGCGCCAGGCGGTGACCTTGGCCGAGCAGGGAATCCGCGCTGTTCAGGAGGCAATCCGCCCCGGCGTCAGTCGCGACGAGCTGGCCGGCGTCTGGTCCGACACGATCCGCGCGCACGCCTCAGGCCTCGCGCTCACGGGCGCGTGGGAATACATCTCGGTCGGCCGCAACCCCTGGGGCGGCAATGCGGTGGCAGAGCCCGGCGATATGATCAAGGTCGATGTCGGTTGCCTGATCGACGGCTACACATCCGACACCGGGCGCACCTTCGTGCTGGGCACGCCGAGCCGCGCCGCTGCAGAGATCCACGCCGCGCTGATGGCGGGGTTCGAGGCAGGCTTCAGGCGCCTGACCCCCGGCACGCCGCTCAGCGAGGTGCATCGCGCTGCGGGCGAAGCCATCCGCAGCCGCGGGTTCGAGAGCTACGCCCGCGGCCATTTCGGCCACAGCCTCGGAACCGGACCGGGCAGCGAGGAATGGCCCTTCATTGCCGCGGATGCGACGGAAGTGGTCTCGCCGGGCATGGTGCTCGCTTTCGAATGTCCCTGGTACATCACCGGTCTTGGCGGTTTCATCATCGAGGATCAGGTTGAGATTACCGCGGACGGTCCCGTCTCGATGAACAGCCTGCCCCGCGAGCTGATCTGAGGCCAGGGCAGGGCGACGCCGGGGCGGGCGATTGGCGGCATGGTCGAAACCGCGGGCGGGCGGATCCTGTTCAACCGGCAGTCGACGTACAAGAGCCCGATCCGTTTCAGTGCGGCGTGCTTCCGGGTCTCGCGGCGGTGGCGTCATCCGTGCCATAGTGCCGGTCTTCCCACGAAAGCGATTCCATGCCGCAGACCCAAAGCCCTGTCGATGCCCTGTTTGACCGCCAAGCCTCCGCGGATCCGCTTGCCATTTTGAAGCGCGTCTACGGCTATCCGGCGTTCCGCGGCCGGCAGGCCGAGGTGGTTCACCGGGTGGTCGCGGGCGGCGATGCGGTGGTGCTGTTTCCGACCGGCGCCGGCAAATCGCTCTGTTTCCAGATCCCGGCGCTGAGCCGTCCGGGCGTGGGCATCGTCGTCTCGCCGCTGATCGCGCTGATGCGCGACCAGGTCGAGGCGCTCAGGCAGTTGGGCGTGCGCGCCGCCGCGCTCAACTCTTCGCTCAGCCGCGAGGAGTTCATGGACGTCCGCTCGGCCATCGCCAGGGGCGAGCTCGATCTTCTCTATGTCACGCCCGAACGCATCGTCACCTCCGGTTTCAAGGACATGATCGGCAGCGCGCAGATCGCTTTGTTTGCCATCGACGAGGCCCATTGCGTCTCCCAGTGGGGCCATGATTTCCGGCCCGAATACCGCGAATTGGGTCATCTGGGCGAGGCCTATCCGGGCGTGCCGCGCATCGCGCTGACGGCGACCGCCGACCCGCACACCCGCGAGGACATCATCGACAAGTTGGGCCTCGGCACCGCCGAGGTGTTCACCACCTCGTTCGACCGTCCCAACATCGCCTACGAAATCGTCGAGCGCGACCAGCCGCGCCAACAATTGCTCAGGTTTCTTTCGCGCCACAAGGGCTCGAGCGGCATCGTCTACTGCCTGTCGCGCGCCAAGGTCGAGGACACCGCCGAGTGGCTCAACAAGCAGGGGATAAGGGCCAAGGCCTATCACGCCGGCATGGACCGCGCCGACCGCGAGGCCAATCAGGACGCCTTCCTCAGGGAGGAGGACCTGTGCCTGGTTGCCACCGTCGCCTTCGGCATGGGCATCGACAAGCCCAATGTCCGCTATGTCGCCCATTTCGACCTGCCGGGCTCCGTCGAGGCCTATTACCAGGAGACTGGCCGGGCCGGCCGCGACGGGCTGCCGTCGGACGCCTGGATGACCTACGGCATGGCCGACGTGATCCAGCGTGGCCGCATGATCGACGGCGGCACCTCGGGAGAAGACGTCAAGCGCGTCGAGCGCGCCAAGCTCAATGCGCTGCTGGGGATCTGCGAAAGCGCGGGCTGCCGCAGGCAGGCGATCCTCGCCCATTTCGGCGAGGCGCACAAAGGCAGTTGCGGCAATTGCGACACCTGCCTGAAGCCGGTCGAGACCTGGGACGGAACCGAGGCGGCGATCAAGGCGCTGGCCGCGATCTACCGCACCGGCGAGCGCTTCGGCGCAGGCCACCTGATCGACGTGCTGATGGGCGTTGAAAACGACAAGACCACGCGCTTCGGCCACACCGACATGCCGGTGTTCGGGGCGGGCAGGGACATCCCGGCCAAGACCTGGCAGTCGGTCTACCGCCAGTTGCTGGCGGCGGGCCTGGTCAGCGTCGACCACGAGGCCTTCGGCGCGCTCAAGCTGGTGCCGGAGGAGGCCCGCGCGGTGTTCAAGCACGAGCGCGAGGTCCGTTTCCGCAAGGACCGACCGGCGGCTGCGAAGGGGGCACGGCGCCAGTCATCGGGCGCGTCCAGCGCCAGGTCAACGCTCGAGGATCGGGACGGCGAGCTGTTCGAGGCCCTGCGCGCGGCGCGGATGGCGATCGCCAAGGAACTGTCGGTTCCGCCCTATGTCGTGTTCCCGGACACCACGCTGGTGGCGTTTGCCACCGAACGCCCCACGGACCGCGAGGCGCTGCTCTCCATCTCCGGCGTCGGCCAGTCCAAGCTGGAGCGTTACGGCGACGCGTTCCTGAAGGTCATTCGCGAATTCGAGCGCTAGGAGGGCCGTAGCCATCGACCGTCTCCGGCGCGCCTTGCAGCCGCCTCGGCGCCGTCTCGACCAGGAAGTCGACAAAGGCCCTGACCCGCGGCAGGTGCTGGCGACCGGGCGGCATCAGCGCGGTGATCGGCACGGCTTCGGAGACATGGCTGTCGGTGAGCAGCGCCACCAGCCGTCCGTCGGCGAGCGCATCCTCGATGACGAAGCTCGCCAGCCGCACGATGCCGAGCCCCGCCAGCGCCATTTCAGCGAGGATGTCGGCATTGTCGCAGGTCACCGCCGGTTTGATCGGGACCGAGGTGACCCTGCCGTCGACGGTGAGCGGCCATTCCGACAGGCGCGCCAGTCCGGAGATCGCCAGGCAGGTGTGGCGGGCAAGATCCGATGCCTGTTCCGGCGCGCCGTGGCGGGCGAGATAGGCCGGGCTTGCCGCGATCACCCGCCGGGCCTCGCCAAGCCGCCGCGCCACCAGGCTCGAATCGGTGAGCGGCCCGGTCCGGATCGCCACATCCACCTGTTCGCCGATCACGTCGATCCGGCGGTCGGCGACCGAAACCACGAGGTCGATCTCGGGATAGCGCGCCCGGAATTCGGGCAGCACCGGCGCCATCCGGTGCTTGGCGTAGGCGGTGCCCATGTTGACCCGGATCGTGCCGCGCGGCTTGCCCCGCGCCGCCATCACCTCGGCCTCCGTCGCCTCGATCGCGGCGAGGATCTCGCGCCCGCGGACCAGCAACGTCTCGCCTTCCGCCGTCAGCATCAGCCGCCTTGTCGTGCGCTGCAACAGCTTCACCCCCAGACGGTCCTCGAGCCGCGTCACCGCCTTGGAAATGCCCGAAGGGGTCAAGCCGGTCTCTTCCGCCGCCGCTGCGAATCCGCCGCGCTCCACCACGCGCACGAAGATGGCGATCTCGTCGGAAGCTGCGGTTTTATTCATGACTGAAATTCCGGAGTGTTACCTTTGATAAGCTGATTATAGTCAATATGATTTGAAATACACCTGTCTTCAGCGGCGCCGACGCCGGAGGGAAGGAGACAGTCATGATCGACCCGAACAGCCATATCCAGGCATCTGGCGAACATCCGATGGACCGGGTTCCAGACTACTTTCGGTATCACGCGCATGCGCGCCATCTCCGCCGGATGGCAATCAACGCCGCTGTTTCCGCCCTGTGGCAGCGGCTGCGCACCGCTTGCGCCATCGACGCGCGCCGAACGGACTTCTGGACAGGCTGAGTGGCCGTCTGCGTGCCGCCGCGGGACGCGCTTGATCCGTTCGTCCGGGCGCTCTTGGCAAGGCCTTCGCTCAGAGCTCGGATGCGGCCTTTGCGCATCCGGCAGCATGCCAGGCGACTCGGATGTGGGCGGGCGTCGAGCGTGACATCGTTCGGCCGCCCGGTTTTTCAGCTCAGCATTCTGGAAGGAGACTCTCATGCCCCTGGTGACGTTCCATGTTCCCCAAACTCTGCCGCCGGAGCGGGTGGACGCGCTCTGCGACGCCGTGCAGGAAGCGCTGGTGGCAACGGCAAATGTGCCCGCGGATGACCGGTTTCAGGTCGTGTGCCGGCATGAGCGCTCAGGTCTCAGGATCGATCGGGGCTTCCTCGGCATCACCCGCGGACCGGAAGCGGTGATCGTGGAAATCACCTTCCGGATGGGTCGGACCCTGGATCAGAAGCAGGCGCTGTTCAGCGCCATTGCCCGCCTGGCGCATGCCAAGGCGAGGTTGCGTCCGGACGATGTCATGGTCGTGCTGACCGAAAACACCTCGCTCGACTGGAGCTTTGGCGGCGGCGTCGCGCACTACGCCCAGACACCGGTGCCGGTATAGACGCGACACGTCGAATTGCATGAACCTTCGGCCCCGATCGGTCACGCCGGTCGGGGCTGGCGTTTGGATGTCAGGCTCGGTCTCAGCTGTCGCGCTTGCTCAGAAGCGGAAGCCCGAGCATTGATGAAAACGGCGTGGTACGATCCGTGATCAGCCCCGCCCGCGGGCCCGACTTGCTGAGCTTCGACCACGGCCCCCAGTCCCGGCTGGTCAAGGCCGGCAGGAACTTCCGTCCCGACAGGATCATCGCGTCGCGCGCCAGCAGCGAGGTCGCGCTTGCCCGGTACTTCTTGGGCGCATAGGAGGGTTCTGCCGGCACATGCAGCTCGTCGCGCACGCCGGCGTCGATCGACGCGAAGCCGTTGAGCACGTCCTTCGCCGTATACGACGTGCCGACCGGCGCCCGCATGACCAGCAACGCATTGCCGTTGCTGATCCTCTCGGCATAGACGGCCGCCGATTTCGGGATCACGCCGGCCTCGGACAGGGCTGCCTTGATGGCCGCGAGCGCATCAGCGGCGGGCAGCTTCTTGCCCCCGGGTGCGGCAATGACATCATAGTTCTTGTCGCGGAACCCTGCGGCCGCCAGGGCGTCCGCCGCGGCCTTCGCGTCCGCAGGCTTTTCAAACAGTCGCGTAATCAGCGTTGTCATGAGATCTCCATGCATTTGAGCAGCATCCGAATGGCAAAATAATAGGTCGAACAGGGCGTTGATTCAAGCGATTTATGTCATGTAAGCCGAACAATATCGCCTGTAATGCTGGGTTGACATCCACAGCACACATAAATCCTAAACCGGGCTCCTTGGCCATTGTTCTGATTTCATTGAACAAAATGGATGGAAAAGGGCGAGTGTTCAAAAGCCCACAATCGTCAATATAGGTTGACACTTGAAACCGTAAATAGATTATGACAACGTGTTGATCGGCGAGGCCCGACGACGGTTGCGCGTGTGCGTTTTCGTCAAATGGAATCGTCACTCTGGACCCGCGCGGAACCCGCGCGGGTGTTAATGCTACCGCCTAAGGAGATGGCGAAAATGAACTATGATCCTGACAAAGTATGGCCATCCGGCCTGACAATCGGAGAGGCGGAAGAGCTTCACCGGCACATTATCGACGGCACGCGTGTATTCGGGTTTATCGCCGTCCTGGCGCATATTCTCGCCTATGTTTACACGCCCTGGTTCGGGTGAGGGGAGAGCGCTATGAACAACGCAAAGATGTGGTTGGTTGTAAAGCCGACCGTCGGTGTTCCCCTGTTTCTGACGGCCGTTGCGGTGGGCTCGTTCGCCGTCCATGTGTCGGTGCTGCGCAACACCACCTGGCTGCCGCAGTTCCTGTCCGGCGGTGCTGCGATGGAGCAGGCTGCCCTGTCGCCATCGGCTGTGGTTCCGACCGGGGGCAATGCGACTGTTGTCTTCGACGGCGTCCAGCAGGTCGGCACGAGCCAGCAGGCTGTCGTCGTGCTGCCGGACGGCCGCACGGCACGCGTCGTGTTTGACGCACCCGCAGTCATCGATGGCACCAAGACTGCCCTGCTTCAATAGAATGGGGCGTCTGCGGGTCCGCTGTCGCGCGGACCAGGGGATGAAAACCAAGGCCGGGGCCTGCGGGTCCCGTCTTTGGAAAACCGTGACGCACGTAGACTTATCCGGATCGTGCAGACACGCGGTCACCGGCGCGGTGCGCAATCGAGCATCGCCGGCGCCTTGAGCTGGCGGCACCGCCGGGACGGCAGCCGGAACGATACATGTGAGGGCGGGGAGGGCAATGAACCGCATCAGTCAGAAGGCCATGCAGGGCTGGGCCAGCCTGGGTCCGCGGTTCCTGCCGTTCGCCGACGTGGCGACGGAGGATCTGCCGCTCAGCCGTCTGCTCAGGTTGTCGCTGTTTCAGGTGTCGGTGGGCATGGCGCTCGTCCTGCTCATCGGCACGCTCAACCGCGTCATGATTGTCGAACTCGCCGTGCCCGCCTCGCTGGTGGGCGTGATGATCGCGCTGCCGATCGTCTTCGCGCCGTTCCGGGCGCTGATCGGCTTCAAGTCCGATGTCCATACTTCCGCGCTCGGCTGGCGGCGCGTGCCCTTCATCTGGCGCGGCACCATGCTGCAGTTCGGCGGCCTCGCGGTGATGCCGTTCGCGCTTCTGGTGCTGGCCGGACAGGGCCAGGCCGCCACGGCGCCGGTCTGGATCGGCTATGTCGGCGCGGGCATCGCCTTCCTGCTCGTCGGCGCCGGGCTGCACATGGTCCAGACCGTCGGGCTGGCGCTTGCCACCGATCTGGCGCCGGTCGAGGACCAGCCCAAGGTGGTGGGCCTCATGTATGTCATGCTGCTCGCCGGCATGATCGTCAGCGCCCTGGTCTTTGGCCAGGCGCTGGAGGATTTCAGCCCCGGCCGGCTGATCCAGGTCATCCAGGCCTCGGCCGTGGCCACCCTGGTGCTCAACGTCTTGGCGCTGTGGAAAATGGAGGCGCGCACCCGCCGGCCGGCGGATGTGAAGACGGAGGCCCCGGATTTCTCCCGCTCCTGGGACGTGCTCATCCGCAGCGGCAACGCCAAGCGCCGGCTCGCCGTGGTCGGGCTAGGCACGCTCGGATTCGGCATGGCCGATGTGTTGCTCGAGCCCTATGGCGGGCAGGTGCTTGCGCTCAGTGTCGCTGATACCACCAAGCTGACCGCGGTGCTGGCGCTGGGCAGTCTTCTTGGCTTTGCCTGGGCGTCAAGGGTGCTGGGCCGCGGCTTCGATCCGCTGTTGATGGCGGGCTACGGCGCCCTGCTCGGCGTGCCCGGCTTCATCGCCATCTGCCTCGCCGCGCCGCTCGCCTGGCCGCTTCTCTTTGTCGGGGGCACCGCGCTGATCGGCTTTGGCGCGGGTCTCTTCGGCCATGGCACGCTCACGGCCACCATGCAGCTTGCGCCGCGCGAGCAGATCGGCCTGGCGCTCGGCACCTGGGGTGCGGTCCAGGCCACGACCGCAGGCATCGGCATTGCGGCCGGCAGCGTCTTGCGCGACATCATCCTGGCGCTTCCGATCGGCTCCCGGTTCGGCGCCGCCACGCCCTATCTCTCCGTCTATGTGCTCGAAATCCTGTTCCTGATCGCGGCGCTGGCCGTCATCGCACCGCTGCTGCGCAGGCCTCAACCGAGCCTCAGCGCCTCCTGAACCGGGGCAGGTCCGAACTGGTCGAGCATTTTGCGCTCACCCGTCGCGGTGAAGCGCACCACCCGGGATCCCGGCTCGCGGGCGGCCCAGCCCAACTCTTCGAACCGGGCGAGCAGGCCCTGGCCGAGCGACCCCGCCAGATGCGTGCGCCGCGCGCTCCAGTCCAGGCATGACCGGCATAGCGGCCGCCGCTGGCCTTCCAGCCCGGCGACATCGATGCCGAACGCCGTCATCCGGTCTCGCCCGGCCTGGGTGAGCGCCGGCTCTCCATTTTCTTCCACGAGACTTCCCGAGCTCAGCAGCCCGTCATAGAGCGCCACGCCAAGCTCTCCCGCCAGGTGGTTGTAGCAGACCCGGGCCTTGCGCAGCGCCGGATCCCTGGGTCCTAGGCGCGTGCGCGTGAGCCCCCGCCGCGCGGCAAGCCCCATCATGGTCTCAAGCAGCGCCCCCACGTCATCGTCGGCCAGGGCGAAATAGCGGTGCCGGCCCTGCCTGCGCTGCACCAGCAGGTCGGCCGCTTCGAGTTTCTTGAGGTGCGAGCTGGCGGTCTGCACGGTCACGCCCGCTTCCGCAGCCAGTTCGCTCGCTGTCAGCGCGCCGCCCGCCATCAGGGCGGTCAGCATGTTGGCGCGCGCGGGATCGCCGATCAGCGCGCCCAGCTGGGCTATGTCCGGACCTTCCTTCATACTTCGACGCTAGTCGAAGCATAAGCGTGCGTCAATATGGAATAAGGCGGGCATCGACATCACCGGAGGCCGCCATGATCACCTGTTTCATCCGCTATCACATCGATCCCGCCAGGAAGGCGCAGTTCGAACACTATGCCCGCAATTGGGGCCAGGCGATCCCGCGCTGCGGCGCCGACCTGATCGGCTATTTCAGCCCGCACGAGGGCTCCGCGACGCTGGCCTACGGCGTCTATTCGGTCGAGAGCCTGACCGCCTACGAGGCCTATCGGAAGCGCCTGTCGGAAGACCCGCTGGGCCGCGAGAACTACGACTTCGCCCAGCGCGAGAAATTCCTGCTGCGCGAGGACCGGACCTTCCTCAGGCTCGCCTCCGGTCCCCATGCAGCGCTGGTCAAGCCATGATCGCCGTCATCTTCGAGGTCGAGCCGGCCCAGGGCCGCCGCGACGAGTATCTCGACATCGCCGCCGCGATGCGTGTCATGCTCGAGGAGGTCGACGGCTTCATTTCGGTCGAGCGCTTCGAAAGCCTGACGACGCCGGGCAAGCTCCTGTCGCTGTCGTTCTTCCGCGACGAGGAGGCGGTCCAGCGATGGCGCCAACTCGCTGCCCACCGCAAGGCCCAGTCCCGCGGCAGGGCGGGGGTGTTTTCCTTCTACCGCCTGCGCGTCGCCCACGTGCTCCGCGACTACGGGCTACATGACCGGGCCCAGGCCCCCGCCGACAGCCGCCAGGCGCATCCCGCATGACCCCGGAGCCAAGGGGTGAGGTCGCGATGCTCGGCGCTTGGCACCTTTCGGTGCTGTGACGATCAACATCTGGCCCAGA
>NZ_JAUXOD010000022.1 GCF_030682515.1 Hoeflea sp.
TTCGGGCTTGCCACCAACGCCACCCTGCGCGCGGATGCGCGGATCGTGAATGTCTCCGACGCCTGCGCGGTCAAACGGGCAGAGGAGCAGCCTGTGGTTCTGCGAACCTATGCCGAAACCCGTTACGGAGCGAAGAGCTGGAAACAACAGCGGCGCGTCGTCGCCCGGATCGAGGCCAGCACGCTCGGCATGGACATCCGCTACGTCGTCACCTCGCTTGCCGAAGGCTCGGCCGAGCACATCTACGATACGCTTTATTGCGCACGCGGCCGCGCCGAAAACCTTATCAAGATGCACAAGGCCCAACTCGCCAGCGACCGCACTTCGTGCCGTTCGGCCAATGCCAACCAGATGCGGCTGATCCTTCACACCGCCGCGTTCTGGCTCATGTGGCGCATCCAGCAGGCCATCCCCAAAGAGGCGGCGCTCGCCACCGCGGAGTTTGCGACTTTGCGTCTGCGGCTTCTCAAAATTGCTGCCCGCGTCATGGAAACCGCTACTCGCGTCCGCGTCGCCTTCGCTTCCGCCTGCCCCGACCAAGCCCTGTTCCGCACCATCGCCACCGACCTCAGGCTGGCTCCGATATAGCCGACGCGGCAGTGCCGCAGGACAGCAGAGCCCCATCCTTCAACCCGCCAAGCCCCGACCCCCCTGCGATGAAAAAGGCGCAACAGATCACTGCTTGTCCAACTCACAAGAAATGTATCTGCCGTCCTCCGAAACACGCCGAAACCGAAGCCTCATGAATAGGTCGGGCTAAATACTCCTGTTCCAACCCCATCATGCACCGGCAGGACTTAACAAAATGTCACCTGTGACTTTTCATGGTGAACAGAAGATTGAGCCTGTTTCTAAAAATTTAAGCATTTGCCGATAGACAATGCAGACTTCGTGTCCGGTGGTGCGATGCTGACGGATGGCTTCCATCTGGCAGGATAAATCGCCCCGTCAGATCAAAGGCTTGCCGGCTGAAGTGTCGAAGCGGACAGGTGCCGTCTGTCTCGGTCGGAGTAGCCCATGCCGTCACGCCGGATTCACGTGCACGTCGAACTCGTGTAATCCCTGATCGCTCACACTGATTGAAGAAGCAAAGACCATGACCCACCGTCACCCCGGCCAGAAGGCAGCTGCGACCTCCCTTGGATGCGATGCCAAGGTGCGCGCCAAACCGCGGTTTGGCGCAAGACGGGCGCTGGCCGCGCTGATGACGGTGGCTGCGCTCGGCCTGGCCGGCTGCAGTTCCACGAGTCTGGAGGCCGATCTCAAGCCGATCGGCAGCCCCAAGGCTTCGCCGGCGGCGAACAAGCCCGAAGTCGTCAAGCTTGAGGCGCCCGGCCCAGGGCGATACGGCGACAGGAAGCCAGTGTATTTCGGCAATCATCACCCCGACCGCTATCCGGTCCACGGCATCGACATTTCCAAGTGGCAGGGCGAGATCGACTGGAGCGAGGTCAAGAAAGCGGGCGTAGCCTTCGCTTTCATCAAGTCGACCGAGGGTGGCGACCACAGGGACAGCCGCTTCGACAGCTACTGGCGCCAGGCCCGCGCGGCGGGCATTCCGCATGCGCCCTATCATTTCTACTATTTCTGCCGTCCCGCGCGCGAACAGGCGGAGTGGTTCATCGCCAATGTGCCGCGTGCCTCCGTGCAGATGCCCCCCGTTCTCGATGTCGAGTGGAACGGTCATTCCAGAACCTGCACCACGCGCCCCGATCCGGAAACCGTGCGCTCTGAAATGAAGATCTGGATGGACATGGTGGAGCGCCATTTTGGCAAGCGTCCCATCATCTACACGCCAGTCGACTTCCACCGGGAAAACCTTGATGGGCATTTCAGAACCCACCAGTTCTGGCTGCGTTCGGTCGCAGCCCACCCGCAGGACATCTATCCCAACCACCCCTGGACCTTCTGGCAGTACACCGGCACCGGCATGATGCCCGGCATCAAGGGCGACACCGACATCAATGCGTTTGCCGGCAGCAGGAAGCAGTGGCAGGAATGGCTGAAGAAATACGCGCGGTAGGGCGGGTGTTTGTGAGCCCGCGCGCATCGGCTATTGTCGGACCGACCTTCACCCCTGGAAACCGGTAGCCTATGCCCGAAATCGAAATCCGCGAAAGCCGCCCCGAGGATCTCGCGGCCCTCGAAGCGCTCTATCCGGCGGCGTTCCCCGACGAAGATCTGCTGCCGGTGGTCCGCGCGCTGCTTGCCAGCGAACCCGGGATCCTGTCGCCCGGGATTCTGTCGCTTGTGGCGAGCGTCGACGACGAACTGACCGGACATGTGCTGTTCACCCCGTGCGGGCTCAGCGGATCACCCGCGAGGTTGGCGATGCTGGCGCCGCTGGCCGTGGCGCCGCAATGGCAGCGCCGGGGTATCGGCAAGGCCCTGATCCGCGACGGTCTCGACCGCCTTGAACAGGCCGGCGTGGCCCATGTCTACGTGCTGGGCGACCCCGCCTATTACCGCCATAGCGGCTTCAGACCCGAAACCGCCATCGCCCCGCCCTATCCCCTGCCCGAGGAATGGCGCGGCGCCTGGCAGTCAGTGAGCCTGGGCGGCGCGCCGAAGCCCCCGGCTGGCACGCTCACAGTGATGGAGGTGTGGATGCAGCCAGCGCTCTGGGGGCCGTGAGGGTCCGGGTGTCCGCCGGTCTTGCCCACCGTTCCGCTTGATCCGCGTCCCGCCATGCCTGCGCCACAGCCGGCGAGGAACCCAAACTTGGCCCATCCCGGGAATCACCTCATCATCGCCACAAATCTACGGTGGATATGCCGCCAGATCAGGAGTTGACGCCATCATGACACCGAAGCTTCCCTTAGCCGTTCTTCTCGCAAGCCTCGCGGCATCTCCGGCGCTGGCCCAGGCGCCCGCCTGCGGCGGCAATTTCGCCCAGTTCCTCGAAGGCGTCAAAACCGAGGCAATTGCCAAGGGGATCAGCGCCGATGTGGCGCAGGCAGCACTTCGCGGCGTGTCGCTCGACAACACCGTGCTGTCGCGCGACCGCGCGCAGGGCGTGTTCCGGCAGACCTTCCTCGAGTTTTCGCGCCGCTCGGTCAGCGCCAACCGCATGCAGGTCGGCACCCAGAAGATGAAACAATTCGCCGATGTGTTTGCCCGCGCCGAGGCCGAATACGGAGTGCCCGCTTCCGTCATCACCGCCTTCTGGGGGCTCGAGACCGATTTCGGCGCGGTCCAGGGCGATTTCAACACCATGAATGCGTTGGCGACGCTGGCCCATGACTGCCGCCGGCCCGAACTGTTCCGCCCGCAGCTTCTCGCCGCCATCGAGATGGTCGGCCATGGCGATCTCGACCCGAACACCACCACCGGCGCCTGGGCGGGCGAGATCGGCCAGGTGCAGATGCTGCCGCGCGACATCATCGCCCACGGCATCGACGGCGACGGCGACGGCCATGTCGACCTGAAGAAATCCTCGCCCGACGCGATCCTGACCGCCGCCAAGCACATCAACGCGCTGGGCTGGCGCGCGGGCGAGCCCTGGCTCGCCGAAGTCTCGCTTCCCGACGGCGATTTCCCCTATGAGAAGACCGGCCTGCGCCAGGGCATGGCGCTCAGTGACTGGACCGCGCTGGGCGTGACCTTCCCGAACGGCGCGCCGACATCGCAGAACCTGCCCGCCGACCTGTTGCTGCCGCAGGGGCGCAACGGCCCGGCGTTCCTGGCGTTTCCGAATTTCTCGATCTATCTCGAATGGAACCAGAGCTTCATCTACACCGTCTCCGCCGCCTATTTCGCCACGCGGCTGGCGGGCGCCAAGCCCTATGACGCCGGCAATCCCGGCGACGGGCTGGGCGACGTGGCGATGAAGCAGCTGCAGCAAAAGCTCGCGGCGCTGGGCCATGACGTGGGCAAGATTGACGGCATCCTGGGAGCGGGCACACGCACCGCGGTGCGTGCCGAGCAAATGCGCCTGGGCCTGCCCGCCGATGGCTGGCCGGACCAGGATCTGCTCAACCGCCTGTAACGGGCCTGCACTAGGGCGCCGCGCATCCAATTGGATGCGCAAAGATCGCTGTAAGGCTTTGATTTAATGCATGTACGTTATCGCTTATATGAACACATTTGAGCGCGAAATGCATTAGTCGGACGCTTTGCCGGCGGACACCGGCGGCTGACCATCAGCCGGCGCCTCGCCCTCCTGCGGCGCGGTCTCCTGGCCCTCGGCCGCCGCCACGCCGTCTGCGCCGTGGGACCGCGGCGTAAGGGGCTGTGCGGCCATGCGGCGGGCGCGGCGCTGATAGAGCGCGAACCGCGCCGCTCGATAGCGCGCCCTCAGCGCCCACATCAAATTCTCCACCCCGTCGAGTTCGCCCTCATAGGCCTGTGCCAGCGCCTGCTTGTAGGATCCAAGCCCCTCGCTGGCCAGTTCCTCGACGCGCTCCATTGCGTTGAACCAGATCGGCGACACCAAGAGCGAGATCGCCGTCACCGCGATCGCCAGCCGGTAGATGTCGGCCCCGAGCGCGCCGGAGGCAAAGCCGGCGGCCGCCAGCACGAAGGAGAATTCGCCGATCTGCGCCATCGACAGGCCGGCCAGCAACGCCGTCTTCGGATCCGATCCGGTGATCCTGAGCAGGAAGATGTTGAGCGCGGTCTTCATCCCCACCACCAGCAGCGCCGCGGCGAGCACCAGCCAAATATTGGCGAGGATAAAGTTAAGATCGATCAGCAGTCCGATTGACAGGAAGAACACCACCAGCAGGATGCTCTGGATCGGTTCGATCACCGGGATGACCCGGCTGCGAAGCGTCGAATTGCCGACAATGATGCCAGCCAGGAATGCGCCATAGACCGGTGACAGGCCGGCCAGGCCCGAGAGCGCCGCGGCGGAGAAACACAGGGCCAGCGAACCGATGGCGAGAAGATCGACATTGTTCTCGATGGCTTCCGCGAAAGGCATCTTGAGCTTCGGATGGCGCCCGAACCACCACAACAGCCCGCCCAGCAACAGCACCGCAACGACCACTTTTACCGCAACCTCGCCATAATCGATGGTTTCGCCGCCAAGGCTCGAGACCAGGATCAGCATCGGCACCACCGCGATGTCCTGGGCGATCAGCACACCGACGGCGACGCGGCCGGGCGCATGGCGCAATTCGCCCATCTCGTCGAGCATCTTCATCGCCACCACCGTGCTTGACAGCGCGATGATGAAGCCCAGGATCAGCGTTTCCGCCGGGCTCGCCCCCAGCACATAGGCCAGCGCCGCCGCGAGCGCCATGGCGGCCACAAGCTGCCCGCCCGCCACCAGCACCGCCTGCCTCAGGCTCAGCACGAAGGCTTTGATCGACAGCTCCATGCCGATGAAGAACAACAGCACCACCACGCCGAGTTCAGCCAGCAGTGTGACATTGTCGGAATTGGAGATGATGCCGAGCCCGGTGGGTCCGAGCGCTAGGCCCGCCAGAATGAAGCCCACCAGCGGCGGTTGTCGCAACCGCATGAAGCCGAGACCCATCAGCGCCGCAATCGCCACCGCGATGGCGATCGCCACCAGCGCCCCGCCGTGGTGGCCGCCGTGTCCCGCCTGCTCGACCACCTGCGCGACCGCCTGTTCCATGACGCCGCCCACCGCTTCGACCGCGCCGGAGATTTGCTCTTGCATCCGTCACTCCTTGAGCCGTCAGCCTAGTGTGCTTTGCAACAAACGCAAACGGATGAAGAGGAAAACGGGAATAGGTGCGCGGCCTTCTTTGGAGGGTGGACGCGTCAGAGCTTGTCGAACTCGTCCTTGTCGACCGGCATCAGCATCACCGCGGTGGCCATCACCGCGAAGCCGAAGGTAGAGCCGAACGAGACAAGAAGGATGAACAGCGCGGCGATGCGGCTCGACGAGCCCCAGATCAGGTCGCCGAACCCGTTGATGTTGAAATACACCACCGCCGCCGCGACCATCCAGCCGAACAGCACGCCGAGAGCGGTGTTCAGCAGCACGAAACGGATCAGCTTTGGCATCGGTCAACTCCTGGGCAGCCTCAAGGCTGCGGGTGAAAGACAATCTTACTCCAACCATGGCCCGAAGTCGCGTGACAGATGCGCGCGGAGCCATATGTGCTCGAAACGTCGTCAGACCGCCTTGAACACATTGAGCGTGCCGTCGGTCTCCAGGATCACCGAGCACTCCGCCGAGATCTTCCCCTTGCCGCTCGAATGCAGTGCGGCGGCGATCTCCGCCTTGGTTACCCGTTCCTCGCGCATCGCCCGCTCCTGGTAGACGCCGCGATGAACCAGCAGCGTGGGATTGCTCTTGATCAGGGTCTGGAGCCGCTCCGAACGCACCGACAGCCAGGTGATGCAGAACTGCCAGGCAATCAGCATCGCCAGTGCCAGCAGACCCTCGGCCAGCGGAACGGTCCCGGTCACGACCACCGACGCCAGCATCGATCCGAGCGCGATGGTGACGATGAAGTCGAACGCATTGAACTTGCTCAATGTCCGCTTGCCGGAAATCCTGAGCATGAGGATCAGCGCCGGATAGGCGAGGAGCCCGGTGACAAGGATACGGCCAAGACCGGCCCAAGTATCAAAGAAGATGGGGGAATCCACGGGGCGCCTTCCGGTCGGGTTGAACCTTGCGTGCCGCCATCGCGAGGCCGGAGATCGCTCCGCCTTCGCCACGCCGACGCGCACCCAACCCGTGAACCGGCCGATTTGTTCCCGATGGTCCCCGGGGCGCGACAGGAAGAGCTCCTCAATCCGCCATCGTCTCCAGACTGGCAAACCCGTCAGGCGCGCCCTCGTCGCCAAAGGGCGTCGTCACCTCGACGAAATCGTCGGGATAGAAGCCGTTGAACCGGGTCCTCAGCGACAGCGAATAGGCGCCGATATGGCCGATCTCGATCCAGTCGCCGGTATCCACCGTTTCAGGCAGCCAGAACGGCCTCGACAATATGTCGACCGAATCACAGGTCGCCCCGCAGACCCGGAACGGCACCACGTTCTCCGCGTCGCCCTTGCGGATGCGCCGCGCCGGATCGGGGATGAAGCGCGCCGGCAGCGTGATCTTGCCGGTCCAGCTGTCCGACAGCGACGCCCAGATCCCGTCATTGATGTAGAGCCTGCGGCCTTTCCTCAAAAGCACGCGCACGATCAGCGAGAAGGCCCGGGCCACCACCACCCGACCGGGTTCGGCCACCAGCGGCATGTCGTCGAACCCCCATTCGGTGATGTTGGAGCGGAGCGCGCCCATCAGTTCCTCGAGCGGCGGCATCGGCTTGGCCTTGCGGTTGGGGTCATGGCCATAAACCGCCGGGAACCCGCCGCCGACATCGAGACCCACAAGATCGACGCCGGCGCGGTTGCGCACCCAGTCGGCGGATTTGAGCGCCAGTTCGTAGGATTCCGCCTCCTCCACCTGGCTGCCAACATGAAAGCAGAGCCCCACCTTGAAGCCGATCCGGTCGAGCCGCTGCACCAGCTCCACCGCATGGCCGGGCGCGGCGCCGAATTTCTTCGACAATTCATACATCGCGTGGCCCTTGGTCTGCAGCCGCACGAAGATGGTGATCGAGGCAGGGTCGAGGTCGAGCGCGCGCACGATGCGGAGCACCTTGGCGATCTCGTCCTCATGGTCGAGCGACATCACCCTGATCCCGTATTTCTCCAGCGCCAGGCGGATATCGGACTGGGCCTTGACCGGATGCATGTAGAGCATCTCGGCAGACTTGGAGGCGGCGCGCACGGCGGCAAACTCGCCGGGCGAGGCCACGTCGAAGATCTTGACGCCGGCCTCGACTAGGGTCTTGAGCACCATAGGCTCGCCATTGGTCTTGACCGCATAGGCGGTATCGCCGGGAAACAGCGCCATGAACTGCCGCGCATCCTGCTTGAGCACCTCGGGCCGGAAACAATAGAGCGGATGGTCGGGCCTGAGCGTGAGGGCGGCGTCGGTTCCCGTGGCGAATCGTTGCATCGATGGTCTCCCGGCTGGCACAAAAGGTCTTACAGCATTGAACGGTGTCGCAATCAACGCCGGGCAGTGGCAGAGGTTGCGCACAGCGTTCAAAGACAATGAGGGCGAAAGCAGGCTCCGGCGGATCACGTCACCGTTTTCGGGTGGCGCCGGATCAAAGGGCGTGGCACTCCGTCCGCACCATCCGAACCGGAGAGTCCATGTCCGCCTCCTCCCCCGTGCCCCGCGCCGACGCGCCTTCGATGACCGCCGCCACCTGGGCGATCCTGCTCCTGCTCGGCCTGATCTGGGGCGCCTCGTTTTTCTTCGCCCGCATCGCCGTGCAGCATGTGCCGCCGATGACGCTGGTGCTGATAAGGGTGAGCCTTGCAGCGGTCGCCCTGCACTTGGCCTTCGGGAGGCAGCCGGGCTTCTACGCGGCTCTCGTCGGTCGCTGGCGCGAACTGCTGGTCCTGGGGCTCATCAACAACGCCATTCCCTTCACGCTGATCTTCCTCGGCCAGACCGAGATCGGGGCGGGCCTCGCCTCCATCCTCAACGCCACCACGCCGCTCTGGACCGTGATCATCGCCCAGGTCCTGACCACGGACGAGAAGATCTCCTCGGCCAAGCTGATCGGCTGCGCTCTCGGGCTCGCGGGCATGGTGCTGCTCATCGGCCCCGCAGCACTCGGCATCGCCGATGCGCCGCTCTGGGCCAAGCTCGCCGTGGTCGGCGCCGCCGTCTCCTATGGCTTTGCCGCGGCCTTCGGCAAGCGCTTCAAGGGCCTGTCGCCGCGCGTCACCGCCACCGGCCAGCTGACCGCCTCGAGCCTCATCATGCTTCCTTTGGCGCTTGTCGTCGACCAGCCCTGGACGCTGCCGGTGCCGCCGCTCGACGTGATCGCGGCGATCCTGGCGCTGGCGCTGCTCTCCACCGCCTTTGCCTATGTGCTCTATTTCCGCATCCTCAGCGTGGCCGGCGCCACCTCCGCCTCGCTCGTCACCCTGCTGGTGCCGCCCTCGGCGATCCTGCTCGGCATCGTCTTCCTGGGCGAAACCCTGTCGCTCACCGAGGCGCTGGGCCTGGGGCTGATCGCACTGGGGCTCTTGTCACTGGACAACAGGCTGGCCATAAAATGGAAATAGGCGGCTCTGCCTGAGTCGTTCCAGGGGAGTTGCCGGCATGGCCGAGAATCGCATGATGAGTCTGGCCGCCCTGATCAAGGCGCGCGATGCCGGCAAGGCCGATCCCGAGCTGATGGTGGCGCTGAGCCGCGACGCCATCGCCCGCAAGGACCCCGACATCGGCGCCTTTGCCCATGTGAGCCCCGATCCGGCCATCGGCAGGCAGGGTCCGCTGGCGGGCATCGCCCTCGGCATCAAGGATATCTTCGACACTTTCGACCAGCCGACCGGCTACGGCTCGCCCGCCTATGAGGGCCACCGGCCCCGCACCGACGCGGCGATCGTCGATCTTGCCCGCAGGCAGGGCGCCACCATCATCGGCAAGACGGTGACCACCGAATTCGCCTTCCTCAACCCCGCCGCCACCGTCAATCCGCACAATCCCGCCCACACGCCAGGCGGCTCGTCGTCGGGGTCCGCCGCGGCGGTGGCCGCCGGCATGATCCCGGCCGCCACCGGCACCCAGACCGGCGGATCGGTGATAAGGCCGGCGAGCTATTGCGGCATCGCCGGCTACAAGCCGAGCTATCGCCTGCTCCCCATCACCGGCATCAAGTCCTTTGCCCCCACGCTCGACACTGTGGGCCTGTTTGCGGCGGGCATTGCCGACGTGGCGCTGCTGGCCGCACTGCTGACCGGCCGGAACCTCGGCGCAGGACCGGACGACGCGCCTGCCGACCCGTCCAAGATCCGCGTCGGGCTCTACCGCTGCGACCTGCTCGAAGACGCCGATCCCGACATGCGCGCAGCCCTTTCCAAGGCCGCCGACAAGGCGGCGGACGCAGGCTTCGATGTCGGCGAGATCGGCGAGCCGGAGGCGATGGCCATGGCCCGCGGCGCCCATGCCGACATCCAGAATTACGAGGCGGGCCTTGCCTGCGGCCCCGACCTTGCCCTGTTCGGCGACCAGATGAGCGCGATTCTCAGCGGGACCATCAGGCACGGCCAGACGATCACGCCCGATTCCTACGACGCGGCGCGCAAGTTGGCCAAGCGCGGCCGCGCGGCAGCCCGGGCGCTGTTCGGCGAGGTCGACATCCTGCTCACGCCCTCGGCGCCGGGCGCAGCCCCCCTTGGACTGGGCAGCACCGGCGATCCCCGCTTCAACAAGCTCTGGACGCTGATGGGAACGCCCGCTGTCAACATTCCGGGCTTCCGCGACCCGGGCGGACTGCCGCTCGGCATCCAGGCCGTGGCCCGTTTCGGCTGCGACAGGGCGCTGCTGAGCGCCGCCGTGAGCCTCGAGCGCGCCTTCCAGGACTGACACCGCCCGCCCGCCTTGCCGCGGTGCAGCACCCCGCCTGAACGCGCGATCCGCCCGCCTTTTTTTTGAAGGCGGGAGAGCCGGGACATGGCGAGACTGTGGCGGCCACGATCGGTTGCATGGATTGTTTCGGCAGCCATAGGCGGTATTTGACAGTTTCTTAACAGAAAATGAATTTCCTGATAACCGTTATATTTCAATAAGATGAAAATGGGCGGAGGATGAATTTTCCACTTTTTAGCTGCACTGCAGCAACGATTTCGCTTCCCACGGAGCCAAAGCCGTGACTATCATTTGACCGTAAACGCGATGGAGGACCACCATGGGATTTACGCAATCGCTCAATGCCCTTGTGATCTGTGCAGCGTTCATATTTGTTGGTGCAATGCTCTTCATCTGACCTTGATGGGCATTGAATGACAGTCAAAAGCTAGAGGACGGGAGCGGTTCAGCGCTCCCGTTTTTCGTTTGTGACAAGGGCAGCGCCAGTTGCGGCGATGCCATGCCGCTCAGGCAGCCGCGCCCACCGATGCCTCGGCGCCGCGCAGACCCAGCATGTGGCAGATCGCATAGACCAGCTGCGCCCGGTTCATGGTGTAGAAATGGAAATCGTCGATGCCGCGCTCGACCAGGTCGTTGACCTGTTCGGCGGCCACGGCCGAGGCCACCAGCGCGCGCGTCTCGGGATCCTTTTCGAGCCCGTCGAACCGCCGCGCCAGCCAGTCGGGAATGCTCGCGCCGCACAGTTTCGAGAACCGCGCCACCTGGCCGAAATTGTGGATCGGCAGGATGCCCGGCACGATCGGCACATAGATCCCCGCGCGCCGCACGCGTTCCACATAACGCTCATAGATGTCGTTGTCGAAAAAGAACTGGGTGATGGCCCGCGTCGCCCCGGCGTCGACCTTGCGCTTGAGCATGTCGATGTCGGTGGCGAAATCCGGGCTCTCGGGGTGGCGCTCGGGATAGGCGGAGACTGAAATCTCGAAATCCGACAGGTCGCGCAGCCCCGCCACCAGTTCGGCGCCATTGGCGTAGCCGCCGGGATGCGGCCGGTAGGCGGCACCCACGCCCTCCGGCGGATCGCCCCTGAGCGCCACGAAATGATTGACGCCGACCGCCTGGAACTCGCGCGCCACCGCATCCACTGCCGCCTTGTCGGAACCGACACAGGTCAGGTGCGCGGCCGGAGCCAGCGCGGTCTCGCTGCAGATCCTTGCAACCGTGTTGAGCGTCGGCTGCTTGGTCGAGCCGCCGGCGCCATAGGTCACCGACACGAAGTCCGGCTGGAACGGCGCCAGCTTGGTGATGCTTTCCCAGAGCTGGCTCTCCATGTCGCCGTTCTTGGGCGGGAAGAACTCGAAGGACACCTTGATCCGCTCGGAGGAATCCTGGGCGCTGGCGCGGGAGGAGCTGTTCATATCAAGCTGTTCCTGTGCTTGGGGAGGTGGGATCGCTGGCGATCAGAAGCCGCGGGTCGCGGGCGAGCCAGATGGTGACGGTGAGCGCCCGGTCGCTGTCCGATCCGCCGGGCAGGTCGACGATGTTCTCGACCGTCAGGCCGCAATGCCTGAGCCAGTCGGCAACCTGCTGCTGGCTGAAGCCAAGCCGGGCATGGGCATGATCGAGCCGCAGCTCCTCGTGGTCATGCGGCGCGAAATCCACCACCACGACCCGACCGCCGGGCCTGAGCATGCGGGCCACTTCCGTGAGTGCGGGCAGCGGATCGTGCAGGAAGTGCAGAACCTGGTGAATGGTCACCACGTCGAAGCTCTCCCGGTCGAGCGGCAGGTTGAAGATGTCGCCCTGGCGCACCGAGGCATGGGTGATGCCGGCCTCGTCCAATTGCGCGCGGGCGATGGCCAGCATGTTGCGGCTCGAATCGATGCCGATGGCGCGGCGGTAGCGGTCGGCCAGCAGCTCGAGCATCCTCCCCGTCCCGGTGCCGAGATCGAGAAGCCCGTCGAACGGCGTCCGTCCGATCAGCCGGAGAATCTCCGCCTCGACCTTCTCGTCGGCGACATGCCGGTTCCTGAGGTCGTTCCAGCTGTCCGCATTGGCGGCGAAATAGGCCTCGGCGCGGCTCGCCCGCGCCTGCTTGACGGTGGCGAGCCGCTCGCCGTCGCGCGACAGATGCGCGTCCGAGGACGAGGTCGCCGACAGCGCCTGCTGCATCAGCCTCGCCCGCACCCCGTCGCGCGTCATGCGGAAATAGGCCCAGGCGCCTTCCTGGTAGCGCTCCACCAGACCGGCCTCGCCCAGGAGCTTGAGATGGCGCGAGATCCGCGGCTGCGACTGGCCCAGCACCTCGGTCATCTCGCTCACCGTCAGGTCGCCCTGGCTCAAAAGCGCGATCAGCCGTAGCCGCGTCGGCTCGCCCGCGGCCTTGAGCACTTCGACGCATTCTTCCAGGGTAAGGGGAGACAGGGACAGCATGCACAACCTCGAAAATGATATAAAGATATGTTTATGTCATTTTCGAAAGTGAGGCAAGCGCAATGTCGCGGGCACCAAACTTATTGTCGTTTTGACAGGGCAAGAACCGCCTGGCGTAGGCGGCCGGTTGGCGCAGCCAGGGTTCATGATACAGGGACGAGGGCGCGGCGGCCCTTATCCCGCAGGATAGATCCACTGTTCCCAGACATGGGCGGTGACTTTCTCGCCCTTGCCGATCACCCCGGGCTTTTCCACCCAGGCGACGACGCCGCGGCGGCGCTTGGCGGCCTTGACGAATTCGAGCGCCAACGCGGTCTGATCCCTGTCTGGATAGTTCCGGGCGATCATCGCCCCGGCGATCCTGCACGGCCCGTTGTCGCCGTCGATCCGGAGCGTCACCCCGCCCTCGAAGAACAGTTGCGTGCGCGGCGGCAGCATCGAGAGCAGCGGAATGCCCGCGATCACCAGATTGGCGCCGATCCAGGCAGGCTCGATCCGGTCGATGCCCATCTGCGCGGCCGCGACCGCCAGTTCGTCCTCCGCCACGATCGACACCTGGCGCTCGTTGCGGATCTCGGTGCCGCGCGGATACCACGGCTCGCGGCCGCCGGATTTGCGCGTCGCCCCGGCATGGTAGTCGCCGGCAATCCCGTCATAGCCGAGGCTGAGCTCGGCCACGTCCCCGGTCGGGAAATCGCCGCCAAGGGCGGCCAGCACCGCCGTCACCTGACCCTTGATCCGCCGCGCCGGCAGAATCTCGGGCAGCACGGGCGCAAGGTCGGGAAACATCGGAAGGGTCATCGCTGGCTCCAGGCAGGCAGAACAACAAGGATTGAGACATAGCCAATCGCGCGCTGATGAACCAATCAAAAATCCTGAAGCCGATCAGGGGCGCTTGGTCGTGCCCGGTCCGGCGAGCGCCTGCCAGGGCAGCGCATCAGGCGGAAGCCGCCGCGCCAGCATCTGCATGGCGAGCATCAGCGCCAGCACCACGAGCGTGGCCGCCACGGCAACTGCGGCCGCTTCGGTCCCCAGCCCCGAATCCTCGAGGCTCAAGAGCGCCACGCCGAGCGTCTCGGTTCCCGCCGACCACAGCAGCGCCGAGACCGTCAACTCGTTGAACGCCAGCAGGAACACCATCAGCATGCTCGCGAACACCGCCGGAAACACCAATGGAGCCACGATGTGGCGAAGCCTCCGGTAGAGCCCAACGCCGTCGCATACCGCCGCTTCGTGCACCGCCTCGTCGAGCGTCGCCATGGCCGCAAGCACGGGTTTGAGCGCGATGGCGTAGAACCGCGCGTGATAGGCAAACAGGATGATCCACGGCGTGGCGTAGATCGATACCCCGACCAGCGGCAGCGGCTTGATGAACATGAGGATGCAGGCAATCGCCAGCACGATGCCGGGCACCGCATAGGGCAGCTCGATCAGCGCGAAGGCGGCCGCCCGCGCCTTGGGCCTCGCCCGGTCGAGCACATGGGCCGACACAAGCGCGATGACGCCCAGACTGAGCGCGGCGCCGCCCGCGAGCAGGATGGAGTTGCGGAATGCCCGGACCGTCAGGTCCTGGCGGAACAGCACCTCCACGTAGGAGCCGAGGGTGACGCTGTCGAGCGACAGCCGCACCCCGTAGGCGGGCACCAGCGAGGTGGCCACGAGCGAGGCGAGCGGCAGCAGGATCGCGAGCGCGACAAACCCCCAGACCGCGGTCTCCACCACCGGCCGCCATCGGCCCAGATCCCAGAACGGCTCCAGCCGGTGGTCGCTTTCAAGCCGGGTCTGCGCCCGCGAAAGCACCAGGCCCGCGGCGATGACGCCGGTGCAGGCGATCGCTGCGATCAGCACCGAGATCGCCGCCGCGTCGTTGATCGCGCCGGGACCGAAGCTCGCGAGCTTGCGGAACAAAAGCGTCGGCAGCGTCACATAGCCCACCGGCAGGCCGAGCAGCGCCGGGATGCCGAAATTGCCGGTGCCCGCGACGAACACCAGGAGGCCCGCCGTCAGAAGGAACGGCTTGAGCAGCGGCAGCATGATGCATCGTACCACCTGCCAGGGGTTGGCGCCCTCGAGCCGCGCCGCCTCGATCAGCGGCCGCGGGATCGAGGCGAGCCCGGACGCGAGCGTGATGGCCACCAGCGGCGCATGGTGCAGACCCATCACCAGGATGATGCCGAATTGCCCGAGCATCGGATTGGGCGTTCCGGGCTGGGGTGCGAGGCCGAAGAGCTTGAGCAGCGGCGAGGCGGGACCGGCGAGCGTCTTGAACGCAAGGGCCGAAATCTGCGGCGCGATCATCAGCGACAGCACCATGATGAAGGCGAGCGCGGTGCGGGCGCGAAGGTTGGTGACCGACAGGATCAGCGCGAAGCCGACGCCCACAAGCATCGCCAGCCCGCCCGACCCGAGCGCCACCACCAGCGTGTTGCGCGAAGCCCGCCAGACGTCGGGCGCATCGATCACCTGCCAGAAAGCCGCCAGGCCGTCATCGAAAGCGGTGAGGACCAGTCGGCCCACGGGCAGGACGGAGAACATCACAATGAAAACGGCCAGCGCCAGAACAAGGCCCCTGCCCTCGCGCTGCCGCCAGCCTGTGGAAGGCCCGCGCCACTGAAGGCGCGGACCCGCGATCGAAGACGCTGTCACTGCCGGCTTACTGGCCGAAGATTTCGGCGAAACGCTTGGTGTTGGCCTCGGCGTCAGCCAGCGCCTTGGCGGCGTCGAACGGCATCACCGTGATGCTGGCGCGGTCGGGGAAGCCTTCCGGCACGGCCACGTCGGGATGGGCCGGCAGGTAGCCCTGGCTCAGCGCCAGTTCCTGGCCTTCCTTCGAGATCAGGAAATCGACGAAGGCCTTGGCGGCGTCCGGGTTCTGGGTCGAGGCGAGGATTGCCACCGGCTCGGAAATGGTCGACACGCCCTCTTCCGGGAACACGAACTCGACCGGCGCGCCCTTGGCCTTTTCGCGGATCGGCAGGAAGTCGACGACCATGCCGTAGAGCTTCTCGCCGCCGGCGACCTGGGTGAGGATGCCGCCATTGCCGCCGGCCGCCTGCGCGCCATGGGCCGCGAGCGCCTCGTAGTAGCCCCAGCCGGCGTCGAGATTGCCGACCAGCGTCGCGGTGTGGATCAGCGCCGCGCCCGAGGTCAGCGGCGACGGCATGGTGACCTGGCCCTTGGCCTCGTCCTTGAGCAGGTCTGCCCAGGAGGTCGGGATCATCGTGGCCGAGGTGTTGTACATGATGCCGGTGGTGATCAGCTTGGTGCCGAACCAGGTCTTGCCCGAGTCATGGACGCCTTCCGCATAGGCCGAGATATCGGCGTCCGGATGCGGCATCAACAGGTCGCGGGCCTTGAGGCCCTCCATGGTGACGCTGTCGGCGATCAGCAGCACGTCGGCGAGCGTGGTTCCGGCGGCGAGTTCGGCCTCGAGCTTGGCCATGATCTTGGTCGTGCCGTCGCGCACGAAGGTGACGGTCACGCCGGGATAGGCCTTCATGAAGGCGTCGACGGATTGCTGCGCGTCGGTGTTGGGCTGGCTGGTGTAGAGCGTCAGCGTGCCGTCAACGGCGCGGGCGGGACCTGCGAGCAGGACGAGCGAGGCTGCAAGGCCAAGCGACAGCGGGATCATGCGGTTCATGGGGCAACTCCAGTCAGGATCGGGGAAAAGGCCGCCGATCCATAGCGGGGCCGGATAACAGCACTGTGACAGCGCCGGCTTCTGCCGGGGCCGGCGGGACCGGGATCTCGTCCCCAGCTGGCGGGGCCAGTTCACCTTGCCGGAAGAGTGTGCTAATTTAGCCCTTGGGGGAGCTTCAACCGCTGATCAGGGAGATCAAGGATGATGTTTGCCCGCACGCTTTCCCCCGCTTCCACACGCCCCCACGCGCCGTCGCGTGCCCGCGGCCTCGCCTTCAGCATCGCCCCCGAGATCGCAAAGCCTGCGGGCCTGACGCTCGCCCTCCTGCTCGGCCAGCCCGTGGCTTCGCTTGCCGCCGACCTGTCCTGCAACGGCCTCATCGAACCCGGCCAGACCATGATCTGCTCAGGCTTCGAACCCAACTGGGCGCTGAAGCTCGGCTGCAACGGCGAGATGAGCGCTCAGTTCATCGACGCCTTTTCCGGCGACGGCATAGAGACCACACCAGGCAGCATCTCGTTTGCCACCCAAAACCCCTGGCAACTCGAAACCAGCCACCCGGTGACAGGCTCCATTGCCTACACGCCCGGCAGCTGCACCGACGAGAGCGACCGCGTCAGCGACTTCACCTTCACGCCAACAGGCGCGCCGGGGCTCGAAGCCCCGTTCTTTCCGTTCTGCTGCCGGGTGGAGTAGTTCAAATTCGGGGACAGTTTACTTTTGGTGTCTTGTCCAATGAAGCCACCTGAAACAAACGAACGTCAAAAGTAAACTGTCCCCGAACTGCCCCAAGGTCAGTCGGGAAGCCTGACCGTCAGTTCCATCTCGACTTGCAGATCCGGACCCGCAAGCGCGGCAACGCCAAGCCCGGTGATGCTCGGCTGGGCGCCGTCAAGCATGGCCAGCAAGGGCGGCATGACCAGGTGCAGACGTTCGGGCGTGAGATCCACCACATAGATGCGCAGGATGGCGATGTCCCGCGGCGTGGCACCAAGGGCGTCCAGCGCGGCCTTCGCATTGGCCATCACGATTCCGGCCTGTTCGACCAGATCAGCAGGCACCGGCTCGCCGCCCAGCCTTGCGGCCACCTGTCCCGAGATGAAGGCCATGCGCCCGGGTTCGACGATGGAGATCTGCGAATAGCCCAGCGCGCCGGCATCAGGCAAGGAGGGAGGGTTCAAACGGGTGATCATCTGTGTCATAGATCTTCCTTACCGTGATCTGATATTCTCTACAGTTGTAGAGTTTTTTGCTACGAGATAGAGATCCCCATGTCAAGCACGAAACAGGCGCGGCGCACGCTCATCCTGGATGCGGTCATCAGACTGCTGGCAAGCCGGGGATTGGAGGGCGTGACGCACCGCGCCATCGACGAGGCCGCCGGCCTGCCGCAGGGATCCTCCAGCTATTATTTCCCGAAGAAGGAGCCGCTTCTGGTCGAGGCGTCGCGGCATCTGGCCGCCCTTCTGGAAAAGGACTGCGACGAGCTCCAGGTCGGTTTCGCCGAGATCGCCTCCCGGCAGGGTGTCGATGCGGCGGTGGCCTATGTGGCGGGCGAAGTCGTCTCCTACGCGGACACGGCGCGCGACCTGTTCCTCGCGCGCATGGAGCTCACTTTGGCGGCCTCGCGGCGCCCCGAACTCAAGGATGTGGGAGACCTTCTCACCGCCGCGGCCCGGCGGCCCATCGAATTCTTCCTGCGCCTGATATCGGACGGGCGCGCCGACATGCCGATCGAAACCTGCGCCGGGCTGATAGACGGCATCAGCCTGATGTACGCCACCGGCCAGGGCCCGAAGCCGACCACCGAACAGATCGCCACGGTGTTTCGCGCCGTTCTCTGATCCCCCGGACGCACCGCGGGCGCGTCACCACTCGGCCACCGACCCGTCCCAGTTGATGAACTGCCCGGTGCCGTCGAGCGTCAGCCCCTCGGCGAGCGTGAGAATTCCGGCGGCACTGGTGGCTGCGTCGATGTCGGCCCCCGCCCCGCCCATGTCGGTCCTGACCCAGCCCGGATGGACGAGCGCCACCGCGATCCCCAGCGGCGCGAGATCGGTCGCCAGCCCCTGCATCACCTTGTTGACCGCCGCTTTCGACGCCCGGTAGGCGATGTGGTCGGACTTGGCATAGGACATCCGCCCCATTTGCGAGGAGATCGTGAGGATGCGCGGGGTCTGGCCGCGCTTGAGATGCGGCAGGAAGGCCTGGGCCACGGCCAGCGGCGCCAGCGTGTTGACCGCGAGCGTCTGCGCGAACCCGTCGAAATCCATGTCCAGCGTCGACTGCCGCTCGGGCCCGATAATGCCGGCATTGTTGATCAGGATATCGATCGGCTCGCTGATGCCGGCCGCCGCCGCCCGCACCGCCTGATGGTCGGTGACGTCGAACACGAGATCATGAAACTGCGGATGATGGCAGATATGGGCATCGGGATCGCTCACCGCTGCCCGCGCCGACCCGTAGACCGTCCAGCCCTTGGCCAGCGCCTGCCTGGCCAGCTCCAGCCCGATGCCGCGACCCGTGCCGGTGATGAGGATGGTGGTCATGGGATCGATGCTCGCAAAAGTTGGGGACAGTTTACTTTTCCCGGGAGTTCGGCGCAGAATGAACCGCACGGAGTGGAAAAATAAACTGTCCCCGAACTTAACGTCGAGGTCAAATCATGTCACGCATAGCGAGATTTGTCGTGCCTGGCGCGCCGCATCACATCACCCAGCGCGGCAACCGAAGAGAACCGGTGTTTTTCGAGGATGGCGACCAGCTTCGCTATCTCTATTTTCTGGCACAAGCGGCCCGTCGCTGCGAAACGGAGGTTTGGGCTTATTGCCTGATGCCGAACCATGTCCACATCATTGCCGTGCCGAAAGACGGCGACGGGCTCCGCGCCTTGTTCAGTGATGCCCATCGGCGTTACACCAATTTCATCAACTGGCGCCACGGCTGGACCGGCCATTTATGGCAGGGACGGTTCGGATCCGTTGCAATGGACGAACACCATCTTGCGTCGGCACTACGTTATGTTGCTCTCAATCCGGTTCGCGCCGGACTGGTCGCCAAGCCCGAAGAATGGCAGTTTTCGTCGGTCCGTGAGCATCTGACCGGCAAAAGTCACGGTCTTGTTCTGGTGGAACCGGTTCTTTCTCGTTTTCCCGATTTTCGCAGCTTGATCGAGATGCCTGAGCGTGCAAACGAATTTGCTTCGCTTCGCAAATCCGAAACCAGCGGCAGACCGCTTATACCAGTCCTCATAGTTTCTGACTCACGGGATTCCCAAAAGTGATCGAATCTGAATCGATGGTGCAAACGGGAGGTTTGCGATGGGTTCAGCGGTTTCTTTACGGACAGACTTTGATGGGGAGAGGCTTCGCCTTTTGGC
>NZ_JAUXOD010000007.1 GCF_030682515.1 Hoeflea sp.
AGCGCGCGGCTGTGCCTGAGCACGATCTCGCCTTCGGTCGCCAGTCCGCCCGCCGGCGCGCCATAGAGATAGCGGCCGGTGACCAGGATCTCCGCGGGGACGTCGGGGCTCACCACGGCGTCGCCGGCGTCAAGCTCGATCTCGATGCGGTCGGGCTGGAAATCCTCGACCAGGAACGACACTTCGGCAATCGCCGGGCGCTTCGGGTCGGTGTGGAGGCTCGCGCGCCAGGCGCCATGCATGGCGTTGCCGGGAAGATCGATGGCGAGCGCATGGCCGCCCAGATCCTCGCCGCTCGAGACCAGGCGACGGTCTTCCACCCCGTCGGGGCGCTGCAGGATGACGGTCAGCGGCAGATCGGCGAGCGCCTCGGCCTGTCCGTCGCGGGCGAGCGCCGCGAGATGAACTGTCTCGCCGGCGCGGTAGATGCCGCGCTCGGTCCAGGCCATGACATCGACGCCGCCCGGAGATGGTCGGCCGGCGACGCCGCGGTCGGAGAGGTCGAAGCCGCCGCGGGTCAGATCGAGAAACACGAAGTCGCCATCCGGCCCCTTGGCCAGCAGCGCCGCAGGCGCGAGGCCCGACTGGCCGCGAATGAGGCCCGGCTGGAAGGTGGCGCGGCCGTCGGCGTCGGTCACCGCCTCGCCCAGGATCTCGTTGTTGCGCGCCAGCAGCGTCAGCGACACCGAGCCAATCGGCTCAGCCGTTTCGAGCGAGCGCAGGAACACCGACAGCCCGTCCTCTCCGGCAAAGCTGGTAAGGCCGATGTCGGAAATGACGAACCACTGGGTGGCCCGCACGTCCCAGCTTTCGGACTTGTCGCCGAGCGGCACGGCGCTCAGCACATAGACGCCCGGCTGGCGCTCGGGCAGCAGCGTGTCGACCGGGATGCTGGTGACGACCTCGCGGTTGGGCTCGTTGGCGATGTCGATGGCGCCTTCCCAGACCGGCGATCCGACATCCTGGGCGATGGATTCGAGCGAATAGCTCTCGAGCTGGCGCAGGAATTCCGAGCCGGAGATGATTCGGGCCAGCGCCCGTTCGCCCACCCGGAACAGCTTCAAATCTGCGGTCGGCGCATTGATGGTGACCAGCGGAATGCCGAGGCGGGACTTGGCGGGCAGCACGAAGTTTGAGCCGGTGAAGCGCGCGGACGGCGCGCGGTCGCGCACATAGAGCGACAGCTCCACCGGCGCCTCGAGCGTCTCGTCGACCGCCGAGGGCAGGCCCTGGCGCAGCACCAGCCGATAGCGCTGGCCGTGCGCGAGACCGTCAACGCAGATCTGCCGCGTGTCGGTTTCAATGGCGACGTCACCCGCGCCGTCGATGCTGACATAGCCGGAATAATCTTCTCCCGCCACGAGGTCTTCGGAGAACTGCACGCAGGCGCGCGGCGTTTCGCCGTCGGCGTCGACGGTGTTGTCGACAACCCGGAACCCGTGGGTGACGCGCAGGACGTCATAGGCCGCCCGGAGTGCGGGAACTTCGGCAATCTCGAGGCTTGCCCGATAGGCCGACAATGCCGGGCGCCAGTTTTCCGCCCGTTCCAGCGCTTCGCCCAGGACGGCGAGCGAATCGGCTCGTGCCGAGGCGGTCCGCGATGCCTGGTAGGCGTTGATGGCCGCCGAGATCGCCACCGAGCGAAGACTGCGGATCATGTTTGCATCCTGTGTCTCATAGGCCAGCGATCCGCGGGACAACTCTCTCCAGAGCAGGCTCTGCGCCGGGTCCGCTGCAGCCGCCATGGCGTAGAACCGGATCACGCCGTCCATGTCGCCTTCGGCATTCGCCGATTTCGCCAGCGCGATGTACTGGGACGCGCCGCCGCTTGCGCCGCTGTTGCGCGCGATCGTGCGCTCGCGGTAGGCGCGGGCTTCATCCAGCAGCGAGGCGGGAACGAAGGCGAGATCGGGCGCTGAGCCCAGGTCCGGTTCGCCGCCGCTGACCACCCTGCCCGCGACCGCGCCGACGAAGGGATTGATCGTGTTGTAATCGGATTTGAGAAAGCACCAGCCGGCCTTGACGTTGTAGGTGAAGGCCTTGCACTGGCGGTCGTCGAGACAGGCGGCCTTGCACTGCTCCAGGCCGATGTCGCGCACCGTTCTTAGGTCAAAGCCGAAGTAATCGGCGTTTTCGGTGGTTTCTATGCGGCGCGGACCGTCCTGCGCCAGCGCAGGGATTGTGCCGGCGAGCAGTCCGATGACAATCAGAATGCGACGGAGTGCAGACATGGAAACCTCCCGCGCCCGCAATCAGCCGGGCAATTGCGAATAACCCGAACGCCACGTCCCCGCGCCCGCGACGCGAGTATCCAGAGGCACGGATTTGTCTTCGACAGTAAGTCCGGAATATGGCCGCGGGCAAGAGGTATTCCGTCCGGCCACAGCGATTGCCGAATCCGTGGGCTCGTTCCAGCAAGACGTTGCGGAACAAGGTAATAATCGGTTAGAATGGCGAATGCGTATCCAGATTTTCAACGCCGGTCATGGCTTTGTTTGCAGGGCGTCCTTGAAACAGCCGCCGGCACTCCCCTTTTTGAGACGATCCAACCGCCCCACGTTCAACTTCATTCACCGAGCAAAATAATATGACACTACCTCAGATCAAGGCCGATATGGATCGGGACGAGTTCAACATGCTCCTGGTCCAGGCGCGCAAGGCAAGCGAGCTGCTGAAGTCGCTCAGCCACGAAACGCGGCTGATGATCCTGTGTATCCTGTCGGAAGGCGAGAAATCAGTCTCCGAACTCGAGGAAATCCTGGCCATGCCGCAGGCCGCGGTGTCGCAGCAGCTGGCGCGCCTGCGCCTCGACGGCCTCGTCGACACCAGGCGCGAGGGCCGGATGATCTACTACTCGATCATCAACCAGGAAGTCTCCTCGGTGATCGGTACGCTTTACACGCTGTTCTGCGCGCCGGTTCGCCAACCCGCGGAACAGCCCGACTGACAGCCACCCCTCACACGTCCGAACCAGCCTTCTTCCAACGAAAAAGCCGGCCAGGGATTGCCTGACCGGCTTTGTTCTTCTGATCGATGCCGAACCGGGATCTTCAGTCCGTCAGGCGACCGCGCGCGCCAGGGCGCATTGCGACCACAATTCGCTGAGCGCGCCCGCCAGGTGCTCGATGTCGGCGTCCGAATGCATCGGCGTCGGCGTGATGCGCAGGCGCTCGGTCTTGACCGGAACCGTCGGGTAATTGATCGGCTGCACATAGATCCCATGCTGATCCATCAGCACGTCGGAGATCCACTTGCACTTGGAGGCATTGCCCACCATCACCGGCACGATGTGGCTGGGGTTGGGCATGTGCGGAATGCCATGGGCATCGAGCGCGCGGCGCACCTTGGCGACGGCGTCCTGGTGACGACGCCGCTCCAGCTGGCTTGCCTTGAGGTGGCGGATCGACGCGGCAGCGCCGGCGGCCAGCGAGGGCGGCAGCGCGGTGGTGAAGATGAAGCCCGAGGCGAAGCTGCGGACAAAATCGCACAACGCACGGCTACCGGTGATGTAGCCGCCCATGACGCCGAAGGCCTTGCCGAGCGTGCCTTCGATCACCGTCAGGCGATGCATGATGCCTTCGCGCTCGGCGATACCGCCGCCGCGCGCACCATACATGCCCACGGCATGGACTTCGTCCAAATAGGTCATCGCACCGAATTCGTCGGCCACATCGCAAAGGTCGGCGATGGGGGCAATATCGCCATCCATCGAGTAGACACTCTCGAAGGCCACCATCTTGGGCGCGGCGGGATCGTCGAGCGCCATCATGCGGCGCAGATCCTGCGGATCATTGTGCTTGAACACGCGCTTCTCGCAGCGGGAATGACGAATGCCCTCGATCATCGACGCATGGTTGAGCGCGTCGGAATAGACGATCAGGCCGGGGATCTTGCCGGCGAGCGTGCCGAGCGCGGCCCAGTTGGAAACATAGCCCGAGGTGAAGATCAGCGCGTCTTCCTTGGCGTGCAGGTCGGCCAGTTCGCGCTCCAGCAGCACGTGGTAGTGATTCGTGCCGGAGATATTGCGCGTGCCGCCGGCGCCCGCGCCGCAGCGATCGATGGCTTGCTTCATCGCGCAGGTGACGAGCGGGTTCTGCCCCATACCGAGATAATCATTGGAACACCAGACCGTGACGTCCTGGGTCGAACCGTCGGCGCGATAGCGTGTTGCCCGGGGAAAACCGCCGGCATGGCGCTCGATATCGGCAAAAACCCGGTAATTGCCGGCTTCGTGCAGACCACCCAGCTTCTCCTCGAAGAACGCGTCAAAATCCATTGTATTCTTCCTATGTATCCCAGACAAGATGCGAAACATTACCTCCCGCGTCAACCCGGAAAGCGGATCGGCGGGGACCGGCAAAAGGTCGCATGCAGTGCGGGGGCAGTCTTTGTCCTATGTCAAATCGCGGCCGCCATATCACACCCCGGCACGGTGAATGAAGCATTAACCACCACTGGCCAGCCTTTACAGGTAGGTCGACCGTTCCAGCGGCGTGATCTCGTTGTCGAACGCCTTGAGTTCCTCGCGCTTGATCTCGGCGAAGATGCGGCGCAGTTCCGGTCCGAACAGGCGGCGGATGAAATCGGACCTCTCGAAATCCTCTATGGCGTCGTCCATGTCGTCCGACAGCTGCGGAAGCGGCACGTTATAGGCATTCCCCTCCACCGCCGGCGGAGGCATCTTGGCATTTTCCAGGCCTTCGAGCATGCCGCCGAGGACGCCCGCCAGCACGAAGTAGGGGTTGGCGTCCGCCCCCGACATGCGGTGCTCGAGCCGCCTCGCCCGGTCGTCGGAGGCCGGAACCCGGACCACCACCGACCGGTTGTTGCGGCCCCAGGCAATACGGGTCGGCGCATAGGAGCCAGGCTGCAGGCGTCGATAGCCGTTGAAGCCGGGAATATAGAGCAGCAGCGTGTCTTTCAAGGTCTGCAGCAGCCCAGCCGCAGCATGCTGCAGCCGCAGGTCGCCGGCTTCGCCCGAAAAGATGTTGTTTCCGTCGCTGTCGAGAATGCTGGCGTGCACATGCATGCCGTTGCCGGGCCATTCCAGGAACGGCTTGGCCATGAAGGTGGCCCTGAGCCCGTGCTTGTGCGCCGATTCGGTGATCAGGCGACGCAGAAGCACGGTGTCGTCGGCCGCCGCCATCGCGTCGGCGCGGTGCTTGAGATTGACCTCGAACTGTCCGGGCGCGGCTTCCTTGATGATGGTGTCGATCGGCAGGCCCTGGGCGACCGCGGCGGCGCGGATCTCGGCGAACAGGTCGCTCTGGTTGCGCAATTCCGACAGCGAGTACATCTGCTGCTGGTCCGGTCCCGGCCCCTGGTCCTTGCCCATGCGGCCCGAGCGCTGGAACACCGCCGGATCGACCAGATAGAATTCGAGCTCGAACGCGGTCACCGGACACAGGCCCTTGGCGGTGAAGCGGTCGACGATGCCCTGCAGCACGTTGCGCGGATCGTAGACGCACGGCTCGCCGGTCTCCGTGTACATCGACATCAACACCTGGGCCGAGGGCCGCGGCGCCCAGGGCGCCCGGTTGATTCGGCCCGGAATCGCGCGGCAGTAGCCGTCGATGTCCCCGGTTTCGATATGGATGCCGGTCGATTCGACCTCCCTGCCCCAAATGTCGAGCCCGAAGATCGACAAGGGCATGTTGATGCCGGGATTGCCGGCCTTGGCCAGGGCTTCGGTGGGCCCCCATTTGCCGCGCATCACGCCGTTGATGTCGGGAATCAGGAAATCGACGGATTCGATGTCCGGATTTTCGGCCAGGAACCGCTCCGCCTCCTCATTTGTGGGAAGGATTGTGGTCCTGCTATCCGAACTGGCGCTGTCGCGCATATTGTCACCTTGCCCCTTCAGGACTTTCTATCGCCGTACTGTCCCCAGGCCCGCGCTTGCGAGGGCCCGGGCGGTGCTTGAGCACCCTTGGCCCTTGCCTATACAGTATTGCACGCACTTATCCATTTGTTCGCGACACGCATCGGGTCGATGGAGTGGTGGTTGTCGCCGCGTAAATTTTGTGCACACACTCAAAAAAAGGTCAAACCCATTTCCTTCCGGCCTTAGTCGAAACAAGTCAGGACTAAACCCATGCGCTTAAATGTGTCTTCCCACGATCTCAAGGTCTCCGATCACAAGCACCATCTCCACCCTTTCACCGATCATGGCGCACTTGGCGTCGACGAGCGGCGGGTGATCTCAAAGGCGGACGGGGTCTGGATCTGGGACACTGACGGCAACCGCATGCTCGACGGCATGGCGGGCCTGTGGTGCGTCAATGTCGGTCACGGAAGGCAGGAGATCGTCGAGGCCGTCCGCGCCCAGATGAGCGAACTGTCCTATTACAACACCTTCTTCAAGACCACGCATCCGCCGGTGATCGAACTCTCCGAGATGATCGCGGATCTCGCGCCGGAACACATGAACATGGTGTTCTACGGTGGCTCCGGGTCGGATGCCAACGACACCATCTTCCGGCTTGTACGCTACTACTGGGACCTGATGGGCAAGCCCGACAAGAAGATCATCCTGTCGCGCCACAATGCCTATCACGGCTCCACCGTCGCCGGCGCCTCGCTCGGCGGCATGGGCGGCATGCATGGCCAGGGCAACCTGCCTGTTCCCGGCATCCACCACATCGCCCAGCCCTACTGGTTCGGCGAGGGCATGCAGACCGGCATGAGCGAGGACGAATTCGGCCTTTGGGCAGCGCGCGAACTCGAGCGCACCATCGATGAGATCGGCGAGGACAAGATCGCCGCCTTCATCGCCGAGCCGATCCAGGGCGCGGGCGGCGTCATCATCCCGCCGGCCACCTACTGGCCGGAAGTCAGCCGGATCCTGAGCGAGCGCGACATCCTGTTTGTCTCCGACGAGGTCATCTGCGGCTTCGGGCGCACCGGCGAGTGGTTCGGCGCCACTACCTATGGCACCAAGCCGGACCTGATGGCGATCGCCAAGGGAATGACCTCGGGCTACCTGCCGATGGGCGGCGTCATCGTCTCCGACCGGGTCGCCCAGGCGCTGCACGAGAAAGGCGGCGAGTTCTACCACGGCTACACCTATTCGGGTCACCCGGCGGCCTGTGCGGCGGCGATTGCCAATCTCACCATCATGAAGCGGGAGAAGCTGGTCGACCGCGTGCGCGATCACATCGGCCCCTATTTCCAGAAGCGCTGGCTGGAACTGGGCGACCATCCGATGGTCGGCCAGGCCCGGATGAAGGGGCTGGTCGGCGCGCTGGAACTGGTCCCCGACAAGAATGACCTCACCAAGCGGTTCGGCGATGTCGGCAGGGTGGGCACGATCGCGCGCGATCATTCCTTCAACAGCGGGCTGGTCATGCGCGCCGTGCGCGACAGCCTGATCATCTCGCCGCCGCTGGTCATCACCGAGGAGGAGACCGAAGAGCTGATCGCCAGCGCCCGCAAGGCGCTCGACCTCGCCTGGGCCGATGTCCGCAAGCAGGGGCTGGCCTGAGGCGAACCGCATTAACCTTTCCACTTAAGCTTAACGCCGGGTTATCAAACCCGGCGTTTTGCTTTGAGCTATGATCTGCTGCGTGTCGGTCTCGAATGAACCCCTTTGCGCGATACCGAGCAAGCATGAATACGAGGCTCTACGGCGGCTTTCGTGCATCCCATCGGGGGGCGGCGCCGTAGCTCACCTTCAAGGAGACCGACGTGCGCGATATCCATTCGACCACCGGGATGAGCCAGAGCGATAACAACCGGAACGGGCTTCTGGACCTATTGCGCTTTGCCGCGGCCATGCTGGTGACGGTCTACCATTTCCTCTACCGCGGCGGGCGCGAAGGGGGCTATCTCGACCACGCCTACGGCGCCGCCGGGAACACGATCACGCTTGGCTATATGGGCGTGAACCTGTTTTTCGTGATCTCGGGCTTCGTCATCATCTGGTCTGCGTCCGGTCGTGACTGGTACGCGTTTTCGGTGAGCCGCCTGGCGCGACTCTATCCGGCGCATCTTGTGGCCATGACCATCACCTTCCTGGTGATGGCGTGGTGGGCCCAGCCGCCCTTCGTCACCGATGTCTCCCAGTGGCTGGCCAACCTCACCATGCTCGCGCCGCTGTTCGGCGCCTCCTTCATGGATGGCGCCTACTGGTCCATCGTCATCGAGCTGATCTTCTACTTCTGGGTGGTTGTGGGCCTCTTCACCGGCGCGCTGCCACGCCATGCCGATCTCGCCGTGGCGGGCTGGATGGCGCTGATCGTCCTCAACAATCTGGTCATCGGATCGCGGGCAGCCGAACTCCTGTTCCTGACCGAATATGGCGCCTATTTCGCGCTCGGCGTGATGGTGTGGCGCCTGTCCTCGCTTGGCGCCAGCAGGTTCAGGCTGTTCCTGGCGGGGCTTGCGCTGGTGATGACATTCCATGCCGCCGAAGTGCAGCGGCTCGACGTCATCGCCCGCCTGGGCGAAGCCTCGACGCCTGCCATGGTCGCCCTGGCCAACGGCTTTATCGTCGCCGTGTTCTTGATCGCGGCAACGCTCGGCCGCCATGTCAGGGCCGGGCCCTGGGTGCTGGCGCTCGGCGGCCTCAGCTATCCGCTCTATCTCGTGCACCAGAACGCGGGCTATATCCTGATCAATCTTTCAGCCCCGATGATCGGCAAATGGAGCGCGGCGGCGCTTGCGATCCTCATGTCGCTGGCGGTGAGTTGGTGGATCTACCGGCATGTCGAGCCGGTCGGGCGCAGGATCATCCGAGCGCTGTTTTCGCCCGCAGCGCGGTTCCTGCCGCGCACCATCACGCCATACCCCGCGCCGGCCGAATAGCGGCTGCAAGACGACGGGGATAACAAGAGGGGCGGCCCATGCAGCCGCCCCCGATTTTTTTCGACAGTACGTCCGAGCCGGCTTACTGCGGAAGCTGGTCGTCAATTCCCTTGACGTAGAAGTTCAGTCCAGCCAGCACGCCGTCATCGGCCACGACGCCGTCAGCCAGCCACTCAGAGCCGTCCTGCTTCATGATCGGGCCCGTGAACGGATGGAATTCGCCGGAGGTGATCTTAGCTTCCGTTTCCTCCGCCATCGCCTTCACGTCGTCGGGCATGTTGGTGTAGGGCGCCATCACGACATGGCCTTCAGCCATGCCGGCCCAGGTTGCCTGCTGCTCCCAGGTGCCTTCGAGCACAGCCGAGATCCGCTCCAGGTAGTACGGACCCCAATCGTCGATGATGGAGGTCAACTGGGTGTTGGGCCCGAAGGCGATCATGTCGGAAGCCTGGCCAAAGGCAAAGGCGCCGCGTTCGGCCGCGACCTGCATCGGGGCGGTCGAATCTGTGTGCTGGGTCAGGATGTCGGCGCCGCCGTCAAGAAGCACCTTGGCGGCATCGGCTTCCTTGCCCGGATCGAACCAGGTGTTGACCCACACGACCTTGAGCTTGAAGTCGGGATTGATCGATTGCGCGCCGAGCATGAAGGAGTTGATGCCCTGCACCACTTCCGGGATCGGGAAGGAGGCGATGTAGCCGGCCGAGCCGGTCTTCGACATCTTCGCGGCGATCTGGCCGATCACATAGCGACCCTGGAAGAACTTGGAATCATAGGTCGCGACGTTCGGATGTTCGCGCTTGTAGCCGGTGGCGTGTTCGAACTTGATGTCCGGGAAATCCTTGGCGACCTTGTTGGTCGGGTCCATGTAGCCGAAGGATGTGGTGAAGATGATGTTGCAGCCCGACCGCGCGAAGCGTTCCAGCGCGCGTTCGGAATCGGCGCCCTCCGGCACGCTTTCCAGGTAGGCGGTCTCAAGCTTGTCGCCGAGTTTTTCTTCGGCGTACAAACGGCCCTGGTCATGCTGGTAGGACCAGCCAAAGTCGCCAACCGGGCCGACATAGATGAAGCAGGCCTTCACCTTGTCCATGGCCTCAGCGTTTGCCGGAGCGGCGATGCCGGCCAGCGCGGTGGCCGCAGCGAGTAGAAGTAGCGTCTTTTTCATTGGGTTCACCCTGTCCTTGTTGCTTGTTGAGATCATGCCGGAAACACGCATTTATCGTTCCGGCACAAAGGATTTGCCGAGCGATGCCGGCGTGTTGATGAGCGTCATCCTTCGGTTCAGCGATATGATAACAAGTACCGCAATCGTTGCGAGGTAGGGAAGAGCCGAAAGAAGCTGCGAGGGAATTCCAATGCCGCGCGATTGCGCGAACAATTGTCCGATCGAGACGGCTCCAAACAGATAGGCCCCGATCAGCGCCCGGCCGGGCCGCCAGGAGGCAAACACCACCAGCGCCAAGGCGATCCAGCCGCGCCCCGCCGTCATGTTCTCCACCCATTGCGGCGTGTAGACGATCGACAGATGCGCACCGGCGAGGCCGGCACAGGCACCACCGAACATGACCGCCAGATAACGGGTCCGCACAACCTTGATGCCCAGCGCATGTGCCGATGAATGGTTGTCGCCGATCGCCCTGAGCCTGAGCCCTGCCCGGCTCCTGAAAAGAAACCAGCTCACGCCGATCACCGCGACAATCGAAGTGTAGAAAATCGGATCCTGCGCAAACAGAATGCGGCCGAAGAATGGGATATCCGACAGAAGCGGGATTTCGACCGCCGCGAGCTTCAGGCCGGGCAGACCGATAAAGGCTTCGCCGATCATGCCGGACAATCCCAGCCCGAGAATTGTCAGGGCCAGCCCGGTCGCCACCTGGTTGGCCACCAGCGTCAGCGTGAGGAAGCCGAACAGCAGCGAAAACAGCATGCCCGCGACCAGCCCGCCGATGGCGCCAAGCCCGGCCGATCCGGTCAGCTGTGCAATCGCGAAGGCCGCGACCGCGCCCATGATCATCATGCCCTCGACTCCGAGATTGAGGACGCCCGAGCGTTCGACCACCAGTTCGCCGATTGCGGCCAGCAGCAGCGGCGTGGCCGCGGTCATGATGGTCAGAATGATAGCCTGGGTCATGTCCATCAGGCGGCACTCCCTTTCTGTGCGGCGCCGAACACCAGGCGGATGCGGTAGTGGATCAGCGTGTCACAGCCCAGAACGAAGAACAGCAAGAGCCCCTGGAACAGGCGCGTCACCTTGTCGGTGATCCCGATCGAGATCTGCGCCGCCTCCCCGCCCAGATAGGTCAGCGCCAGAACCAGTCCGGCGGCAACGATGCCGAGCGGGTTGAGCCGTCCCAGGAAGGCCACGATGATGGCGGTGAAGCCGTAGCCGGGCGAAATCACCGGGCGCAGCTGGCCGATGGAGCCTGAAACTTCCGACAGGCCGGCGAGCCCGGCCAGCGCGCCTGAAACCAGGAAGGCGAAATAGACCATCTTCTTGTCGGAGAAGCCGGCAAACCGACCTGCCCGCGCCGATTGCCCAAGCACGGTGATCTCGAAGCCCTTGAGCGTGCGGCGCATGATGAACCACAGCACCAACGCAGCGATCAACGCAAAGCCGAAGCCCCAATGGGTCTTTCCGGTTTCGATGATGCGCGGCAGCACGGCGTAGTCGTGGAAGTTGCGGGTCTCGGGGAAGTTGAAACCCTCGGGATTCCGCCAGGGTCCGCGCACGGTCCAGTCGAGGAAAAGTTGCGCGACATAAACCAGCATCAGGCTGGTCAGGATCTCATTGGTGTTGAGCCGTGCCTTGAGGAAGGCCGGGATCGCCGCGTAGGCGGCGCCGCCAATCATGGCAAAGACAATCATCAGCGGCAGCACCAGCGGCGACTGCCAGCCATGAAACACCACCGGCAGGATCGAGCCCGCCATGGCGCCGATGATGAACTGTCCCTCGGCGCCGATGTTCCAGTTGTTGGACCGGTAGCAGACCGAAAGGCCCACCGCGATCAGGATCAGCGGCGCTGCCTTGATCGCCAGTTCATGCAGCGACCAGATCTCGGTCAACGGTTCGATGAAGAAGCTGTAGAGCGCCGCGACCGGATCCTTGCCGAGCGCAATGAACAGGATGACGCCGGCAATCAGCGTGAGACCAAGCGCCACGAAGGGCGACAGGATCGCAAACAGAGTGGAAATGCCATCGCGCTTCTTGAGTTCAATGCGCATGGAGCGCCTCCGGCTGGGGATGGCCGGCGCCATCGTGGAACCCGCCCATCAGCAGACCAATGCGCTCCCGGGTCATCGTCGCTACCGGTTCGGGCACCGACAGCCGCCCTTCATTGATCACGGCCACGCGGCTGGCGATCTCGAAGACTTCATCAAGATCCTGGCTGATGACGACGACCGCCGAGCCGCTCCTGGCGAGGTCGACCAGCGCCTGGCGGATGCGGCTCGCGGCACCCGCGTCGACCCCCCAGGTCGGCTGGTTGACGATGAGCACCCGCGGCTGCCGGTCGAGTTCGCGGCCGACGATGAATTTCTGCAGATTGCCGCCCGACAACGACCCGGCCAAGGGATCGACCAGGGATTTGCGCACGTCCATGTCGGTCGATATCCGCTTCGTGGCGGTGGCCACGGGACCGGTGTTGATCAAGCCCAGCCAACCGCCGCTGAGGAAGGTCTTGCGGTCGGAAGCATAGCGCGACAGCACCAGGTTGCCGCTCAGGTTCATGGTCGGCACCGCGGCGTGGCCGTGGCGTTCCTCCGGCACGAAGCTGCAGCCCATCAGCCGGCGCGCGGTGATGCCGAGGCGGCCGGCGGCGACGCCGCCGATGCGGATCTGATCCGCATGGGACACCGTGACCTCGCCCGAGAGCACGTCGAAGAGTTCGCTCTGGCCATTGCCCGCAACGCCGGCAATGGCGATCACCTCGCCGGCGCGGACCGTCAGGTTCACATCCTTCAAGGCAACGGCGAAAGGTGAGCGCGCCGGAGCGGACAGCTTGCTGACTTCCACCAGCACCTCGCCGGGCTCGCCAAGGCCCGCGCCGGAAATCGCCGCCACTTCGCCGCCCACCATCATGCGCGCGAGCGACGAGGGCGTCTCCTGGCGAGGGTCGCAGGCGCCGGTCACCTTGCCGTGGCGCAGCACGGTGGCGCGGTCGCAGATGCGCTGCACTTCCTCCAGACGGTGCGAGATGTAGAGGACCGACCGCCCTTCGGCCTTGAGCTTGGCCAGCGTCTCGAACAGCTTGTCGGCTTCCTGCGGCGTCAGCACCGAGGTCGGCTCGTCGAGGATGATCAGTTCCGGATTCTGCAGCAGCGCGCGCACGATCTCGATGCGCTGGCGCTCGCCCACGGACAGATCCGCCACATGGGCCGAGGGATCGAGCGGCAGGCCGTAGTCCACCGAGAGCCTGCGCGCCTCGTCCGAGATCTTTTCGATGGGGACGTTGCCATCGAGCGCGAGCGCGATGTTTTCGGCGACCGTCAGGGCCTCGAACAGCGAGAAATGCTGGAACACCATGCCGACGCCCGTGGCGCGTGCCTGGGCGGGGCTGCCGATCTTGACCGGCCTGCCTTTCCACAGGATTTCGCCGCCGGAGGGCTCGAGCACGCCGAACAGCATCTTGACCAGCGTCGACTTGCCCGCGCCGTTCTCGCCCAGAAGCGCGTGCACTTCGCCGGGAGCGATCGCCAGATCAATGCCATCGCAAGCCTTGAGGCTTCCGAAGATCTTGGTCAGCCGCCTCGTTTCCAGGAGCGGTATCTCGATCTCATGATTTTCCACATCACCCCCTGGACTCAGCGGCTTCCGGATTCGCCTAGTTTTGAGGCGTTTTTCCGCAAAGCACAAGAAACAAGCTTCACTATCTTGCCTTGAATTTCAAGGGATCTTTATGGTTGCCGCTGTTGCGCCGGAGATCCATGAAGCGCAACAATTGTGCGCCGCACAAGAGGCCCGGGACAGAAAATATCAAATGTTTTCATAGACACACAGATTTCGATCTGCAACCGAATGCGAAAGACGCAGACCTTTGCCAAATTTATTTTGAGAGTGCTTCAATCCGGGCCGCCGATTCCCTGACGCTTCACGGCTTCAGCACCGTCACGCCGGTGGTCTTGCGCCCTTCGAGATCGGCATGGGCCTGGGCCGCATCGGCCAGCCTGTAGCGCTGATTGATGCCGATTTTCACGGTTCCGCGGGCGACGACGTCGAACAACGCGTTGGCAGAGGCCTCGAGGTCAGGCCGGCTGGCAATATAGGTGAACAGCGTCGGCCTTGTCGCAAACAGCGATCCCTTCTGCGCCAGGATGGACATGTTGAAGGGCTCGATCGGGCCTGACGACTGGCCGAAACACGCCCAGAGCCCGCGGGGACGCAGGCAGTCGAGCGAGCCCGGAAAGGTGTCCTTGCCGACCGAATCATAGACCACGTCGACGCCCTTGCCCTTGGTGATGTCCTTGACCCGCGCCACGAAATCCTCGGTCCGGTAGTTGATGACGTGATCATATCCGTTGGCGGCGGCGAGTTCCGCCTTCTCGGCCGAGCCCACAGTGCCGATCACGGTGGCGCCCAGCGCCTTGGCCCATTGACCGGCGATCAGGCCGACGCCGCCGGCTGCGGCATGGAACAGGATGGTGTCACCGGGCTCAACCTTGTGCGTCCGGCACAGAAGATATTCCGCGGTCATGCCCTTGAGCATCATGCCGGCGGCGACGTCGAGGTCGATGCCATCGGGCACCTTGACGAGTTTCTCGGCGTCGATCACCCGCTCCTCGGCATAGGCGCCGATCGGCCCGGCATAGGCGACGCGGTCGCCTTTTCCAAAGCGGGTCACGCCCTCGCCCACCGCGATGACCGTGCCGGCGCCCTCGTTGCCCGGCACCAGCGGCAGTCCGTTGGGCGCTGGATAGAGGCCCGTGCGGAAATAGACATCGATGAAATTGAGCCCGACCGCTTCATGGCGAATGCGGACTTCGCCCGGGCCCGGCTCACCGGTCTCGTGATCGCGCCATTCGAGCACCTCGGGTCCGCCATGGCTGGATACAACAATTGCTTTCATCTCGTGCTTCTCCACTCAAGCCGGTCAGCAAACCGGAAATTCGTATCTCGCTCAGGCCGCCGGCCGTTTCCCCAGGTTCGGGAACATCTGCATGATCCCGCCGATGCAGAACAGGTAGAAGCCCGTCAGCATCACCGCCCACATCAGCCAGTCCGGGCTCTGGAAATGCAGCAGCAGCGCGTAGCCCGACAGCACCGACCAGACGGCAAACATGGAGAGGTTGAGCGGACGGAGCCTGACGACGCGCACGGGGTGCAGGAAGTTGATCGGCAGGAAGGTCATGAACACCGCTGCCAGCACTATGCCGAAGGCCACCAGCTCCGAAGGGTCGGTCACGAACAGAGTGAACACAAGCATGTTCCAGACCACGGGAAAGCCCGAGAAGAAATTCTCGTCGGTCTTCATGCCCATGTCGGCGTAGTAGATGGCGCTCGAGACCACGATCAGTCCCGCGGCGACAAAGGACAGGGGCTCGCCGATCATGCCGCTCTGGTAGAGCGCGAAGGCGGGAATGAGCACGTAGGTCACATAGTCGATCACATTGTCGAGCATCGCCCCGGACCAGTTGGGCAGCACTTCCTTGACATTGAGCTTGCGCGCGATCGGGCCGTCGATGCCGTCGATCAGCATGGCGACGCCCAGCCACCACCAGAGGTCGACGAAGCGGCCCTCGGCCGCCGCCACCAGCGCCAGGAACGCCATGTAGGATCCGGTGGCGGTCAGGATATGGACCGAAAACGCCCGTATTTCCGCGTAGGGAACGCGGCGGTATTTGAATGGAAGCTTCATGCCGCCAACGCCTCTCTCGCGTTCTCTCAGTTCGGACCGCTCCAGTCGAGCTTGCAGATCTCGGCCGAGCGTCCGGCAAAATTCCAGTTCCGGCCGAAGGCGCGCAATTTGGAACGTTCGGATTTCGCCACGATGATCTCGGGCGCGATCCAGTATTCCGAGTTCGAGATCACGGTGTCCTCGCCGTGGGTCTTGCCCGGGATCGGCGAAATGATGCCGTCGATGATCTTGGGAATCTTGACGATTCGTTTCTTGTCCTCGATCTCATAGCTGATCGGCTCCTGCTGGACACCGAGAAAATTTCCGACCAGGATCGACAGCAGCGACGTCGTGCCGCCGGCCTTGCCGGTGAAGATCTTCGTGAACGCCTTGGTGGCGTAGATCGAGGCGCGCTTGTCGACGAAAAGGCCGGCGGTCCAGTTGCCGCGGCTCATGTAGCCGGGGATCTCCATGATCAAGCCGAGATTGAGACCGGACAGGTCGGTGTCGCCATAATAGCCGGTGTCGACCTTGAAGCCGGCCCAGGTCTGGCAATAGCCTTCGGTCGGGGGATGCTGGCCGAGCGAAATCACGCAGGGGCAGAACACCGTGCAATTGCACGACAGCACCAGTTCGCCCTTCAAGGCCCATTCCACATCAGCCATAAAAACCAACTCCCATGGTCACGACAGCGCGGCCCAGATCAGCGCCGCGCCCCACAGCGCCACTATCGCGCCCCCTGCCCGCGTTGTCACCCGGCCCGCGCCGGTTTTCTCCAGAAATGTGAACACGGTCAGCGCCGCCATCCAGACCACGTTCATGCTGCCGACCGCAAGCATGATCAGCATCAGGGCCCAGCAGCAGCCCAGGCACCAGAGCCCCTGCTCCATGCCGAGCCTGAACACGCCACTGGTGCTTGTCTGCCAGCGCGAAAACAGGGTGGTGAACGGGTTGCGGCATTTGCTAAGGCAAGCCTCCTTGAGGGAAGTGAACTGATAGGCGCCCGCGCCCAGCAGGATCAGCCCGGCGACCACGCCCTGGACCGGGGCGGTGAGCGAAGCGCCACTCAGCGAGCCGATCCCGATCTGGACAAGGGTGAAAAGGACCGCGGCCAGCGCCCATACGGTCAGATATCCGGCGGCCAGAACGGCGGGATGGACCACGGGATCGCCGCGTCCGGCTGCCGTGTCGGCGATTTCGGCGTAGGTGCGGATCATCGGCGCTGCGACCGGCAGCATCATCGCGGCCGCCATGGCGAACCACATGACCATGAGGGCACCCGCCAGCGGCAGCGACGAACCGGCGCCTAAGGCGAAGCCCGCACTGGCCGAGAGGCACAGATCGGCGATGGTGGCGGCAAACGACCCCGGATCGACCGGCAGGAACCGGGCAATCAGCGTCATGCCGGGCCCGAGCGGCCGCGCCGAGCCCTCGATCGCGGCGATGGAGCCCGCCATGGAGAGCAGGAACCACCAGGCGATCACCGCCGTCAGCGCCACCATGGCCAGCACCGGCCACACCGGCCGCCGCGCCAGGGTGGCGATCGCCCGTCCGGGCCGGTCCAACTGATCAAACCGGCCGTCGAGCGGATCCCGGTCAGAGCGGGGCGTGAACATGCGCCAATTCATCCCATGGAGTTCATCTGCCAAGCGATGTAAAGGATCAACCGACCAAGAGGCAATCGGCAACGAACTGAAAGGCCGAAGAAATGCAGGAGCACTATGACATCGCGGTGGTCGGCGGCGGGCTGGCCGGATCGGTGGCTGCGCTGGCGGCTGCGGCAGAGGGCTGGAGGGTCGCCTTCATCGCCCCTCAGCCCCCGCGCCAGGACGGACGCACCACGGCGCTGCTGTCGGGATCGGTCGATCTTCTGTCCGGGCTCGGCGTCTGGGCGGCGGTCGAGCCCGCGTCGGCGCCCCTGCGCACGATGCGCATTCTCGACGGCACGACCCGGCTCCTGCGCGCGCCTCCCGTCTCCTTCCGGTCGAGCGAGATCGGACTGGATGCCTTCGGCTACAATATCCCCAACCAGCCGCTTCTCGATGCGCTGCAGGCCGCCATCGCAGAAACGCCCCTGATCGAGCGCTTCGAAAGCCCGCTTGTCCATGCGGCGCAATCGGCCGACACCGTGGACCTCGACCTCGTGGACGGAACCCGGGTGACGGCGCTGGCCGCCCTTGCCGCCGACGGGCGCGGCTCGAAGCTGCGCGAGGACGTGGGCATAAGGGTCAGGACCTGGTCCTATCCGCAAACCGCTCTGGTCATGAATTTCTCCCACGGCATCGCTCACGCCGACACCTCGACCGAGTTCCACACCGAACAGGGCCCGTTCACCCAGGTTCCCCTGCCCGGCAAGCGCTCGAGCCTCGTCTGGGCGGTCAAGCCCGACCAGGTGGACACCATCCTGGCCATGCCGCGCGAGGCGCTCAACCTGGAGGTCGAAACGCGGATGAGGTCGATCCTGGGCAAGGTCGAGGTCGAAGGCGACATCCAGGCCTGGCCGCTGTCGAGCCTGATCGCCCACAGTTTCGGCACGGGCCGAACCATGCTGGTGGGGGAGACCGGGCACGCCTTCCCGCCGATCGGCGCACAGGGCCTCAATCTCGGACTGCGCGACATCATGCAGGCGATGGCGGCGCTGAAGGCCGCCGGCGGGCCGGCGCAGGCGCCCGCAGCGGTCCGCGCCTTCCACCGCGAGCGCTGGCTCGACGTGACCAGCCGGACCGCAGGCGTGGACCTGCTCAACCGCACGCTTCTGAGTTCATTCCTGCCGGTTCAGGCGCTCCGCGCCGGCGGCCTTGCGGTGCTGTCGGCGCTTCCGCCGCTCAGGGCCTTGGCGATGCGCGAAGGCATGACGCCCGGCTGGCGCAAGGCCAGGCAGCAGCCGGCGGCCTGATCCTGACGCCGCCGTCCACCCGCCTCAGGGAAACAGGTCGGGCGGCAGCGTCCCGCTGGTGATCAGCCAGAGCAGAGTCGAGACCGTGGCGACACTCGTGACCGTCGTCACCAGCACGGTGGCCGAGGCGCGCTCCACCCAGGTCGAATATTGCTGGGCGATCACGAACACATTGGTGGCGGTCGGCAGCGATGCCAGCAGGACCGCGGTATAGACCCAGACCGGATCGAAATTCCCCACCGCGCTCAGGCCCAGATACATCAGCACCGGATGGACGATCAGCTTCATCGGCACGATGAAGCCGAGTTCGGGCGGCACCCGCTTGAGCGGCCTGAGCGCCAGCGTCACGCCCATGGCAAACAGCGCGCAGGGCGCGGCCGCCTGTGCCAGGTAGTCGATCAGACGGCCAACCGGCACCGGCGGGACGAATTCGAGCCAGGCCGCCGCCACGCCCACGGCGGTGGCGAGGATGAAGGGGTGGAAGGCGATCTTGCGGACGACGCCCACAGCCAGCGCGCCGGGGCTGCGGTGATCGCCGCCAGCCAGGGCCATCATCATCGGCGCGATGGTGAAATGCATGATGTTTTCAAAGCAGAAGATCAGCGCCACCGGGACCGCCGCCGGCTCGCCGAAGGCCAGGATGGCGATGCCCGGACCCATGTAGCCGATATTGCCATAGGCCCCGGCAAGGCCCTGTATCGTGGCTTCGCCGATGGCCGCGCGCCGCACCAAGATGGTGCCGGCAAAGACCAGCGCAAAGACGATGTAGGTGACCACCATGCTGGTCAGCACATAGTCCCAGCGGCCCAGTTCCTCGATCGGCGTGCGCGAGAGAAGCTTGAAGAACAGCGCCGGAAGCGAGACATAGATGATGAAGGTGTTGAGCCACCCCATCGCCTCCTGCGGCTGTTTGGTGATGCGCGCGGCGATGTATCCCAGCAGGATAAGGCCGAAAAAGGGTAACACCAGACCAGTGATTTCAGCCATTCCAGATGCCCGTCAACGCAGTTGAGACCATGACCCCGTAGCGCGAGGGGGTATGGTCCCTGCCCCTTGCCGTCAAGGCCAAACGGTTGCATTTTCCGTCAAACGTCCCATGTTAGGGGACCAAAGGATGAATGACATGACTCCCAAGCTCGCAAAATTCCGCATCGGACAAGTCGTCAAGCACCGGATTTTCCCGTTCCGGGGCGTGATCTTCGACGTGGACCCGGTCTATGCCAACACCGAGGAATGGTGGAACTCGATCCCGGAAAACGTGCGCCCGCGCAAGGATCAGCCGTTCTATCATCTGCTGGCCGAAAACGACGAGACCGAATACGTCGCCTATGTCTCCGAGCAGAACCTTCTGACCGATGACAGCGACCGGCCCGTGCGCCACCCGCAGATCGCCGATTTCTTCGAAACCTGGGCCAATGGCGTCTATCGCCCCAAGGAACGGGTCAGCCACTGATCCCAGCCGGCTTGCCCCTTGCGGGCAGAATCAAGACAGAAACAAAAAGGCCCGGATGCGATGGCGCATCCGGGCCTTTTCGTTTCGGGTGAGAAGACCTCAGTTCTTTTTCGCGGCCGCCTGGGCTTCTTCAAGCTTCTTGCGGGCTTCCTCGGCCTTCTTGGTCATTTCTTCCTGCAGCAGGCGCTGGCGTTCCTGAAGCTCGGACTGGGCAATCGGGTCGCCGTCCCAGGCCTGGGTGAAGCCTTCGAGAGAAATCCTGAGCGGGTTCGGGGTGCGCTGGTAGTTGACCGAGGTCAGCACCAGTTCGCCGCCCTTCTTGTAGGAGGCGACCATGGCGTCGGTGAGCAGGATTTCCGCCACGCAGGTCTCGGGCATGCAGATCGCATATTCGACGCGCTGGGCCTCGCCGCCATCGACCTGCAGGCCGACGCCGGGCTGGATCAGGCGGGCAGTCGGAACCGTGACCTGGAGGATCTTGCGGTTGACCTTGCCGGTCACGTTGATGAGACCGATGGCCGTGAGCAACTGGCCCGAGGGCGCGGTCACAATGTTCTGGACCACGCACACGTCGTTGTCCTCCTGCTTGGTGCAGGTCTTGTACCAGCCCTGGTTTGCGCCCTGGGCGAATGCGGTTGCCGGGAAGAAAGCGGCGGCGACGCCGGCCGACATGACAGCTGCGAAGAGGGTCTTTGTGGTGGCGTTCATGTGCTTCCGATTCTCCTGAAAAGCTGCCCCAGGGGCTGCGTTCTGTTCGCGCGGTCTCCGCGCCCTCATGACTATGTCGCGCCTTCTCGATTGAAAATGCGGCGACAGCAAGGCTTCGTTCGCGTTCCTGTTAGCGCGGTCCCTCGCCAATATCCAGCCCGGAGGCGGCCGGATGTCAAAAAAACAGCCTCATTCTCCGTCCATGGTGGCCTGCGTTTGAGGGCGCGTATATCTTCGGCCCAAGAATCGATGGCGCAAGCCGGTGCTTGTTCCGCGCGCCATGCCCTGGAGGGTCGAGAATGAAACGAATGCTGGCAGCGATTTCGGTGATTGCAGGCGCGTTTGCGGGTCCTCTGGCCGACGCGGGCGCGGAACCGGTTCATGCCATCGCCATGCATGGCGAGCCGGCGCTTCCCGCCGGTTTTGACCATCTGCCCTATGTCAACCCGGAGGCGCTGCAGGGCGGCAGGGTCGCCTATGGCGTGGTCGGCACCTTCGACAATGTGCGCCCGTTCATCGTCAGGAGCATGCGCACCACGGCGCGCGGCGTGGTCGATCCGGAGTTCGGCAATCTGATCTACGAGACGCTGATGCAGCGCTCCCAGGACGAACCTTTCACGCTCTACGGCCTGCTCGCGGAAACGGTGGAATGGGACGAGGATCGCAGTTTCATCCAGTACAACCTCAATCCCAGGGCGCGCTGGTCGGACGGCGTGCCGGTGACGGCGGACGATGTCATCTTCACCATGGAGCTTTTGCGCGACAAGGGCCGTCCGCCGTTCAGCACAAGGCTCAACCGGGTCGCCAAGATGGAGAAGATCAGCGAGCTGTCCGTGCGCTTTACCTTCAACGAGGAGTCCAACCGCGAATATCCGCTCATTCTCTCGCTGTCACCGGTGCTGCCCCGGCACGCCACCGATCCCGACAGCTTCGACCAGACGTCGCTCACGCCCGGAATCGGTTCGGGACCCTATCTGATCAGCGAGATCAAGCCCGGCGAGCGCATCACGTTTACGCGCCGCGACGACTATTGGGCGAAAGACCTGCCGATCAAGCGCGGGATCGACAATTACGATCAGATCACGGTGGAGTATTTCCTCTCCGAAACGGCGCAGTTCGAGGCCTTCAAGAAGGGCGTGTTCGACGTCTATCCGGACGGCAGCGTCACCAACTGGGCGCGCGGCTACAATTTTCCCGCGGTTGCGGCCGGCGACGTGGTGCGCAAGGAGTATGAGCGGCAGACCCCCTCGGGTATGTACGGCTTTGTCTTCAACACCCGCAGGCCGCTGTTTGAGGACGTGCGGGTGCGCGCGGCGTTGACGATGCTGTTCGATTTCGAATGGGCCAACCGCAGCCTCTACGACAATGCCTATACGCGCACGCAGTCGTTCTGGGACAGTTCCGAGCTGTCGAGCCACGGCAAGCCCGCCGATGCGCGCGAGCGCGAGATCCTTGCGCCCTTCCCCGCTGCTGTGACTGAAGAGATCATGGAAGGCAGACGGACCCTGCCGGTCACCGATGGATCTGGAAGCGACCGCAAGGTTCAACGCGCAGCGCTGACCTTGCTGCAGGAGGCTGGCTACCGGATCGAGGCCGGCCGGCTGCTCGATCAGGCTGGCAGGCCGTTCGCCTTTGCGCTGATGACCCAGAACGAAGGCCAGGAAAAGCTCGCGGTGGCGTTCCAGCGCTCGCTCGCAGCCCTTGGCATCCAGATGACGATCCGCACCGTCGACGACGCCCAGTATCAGCAGCGCTCGCAGACCTTCGACTACGACATGATCATGAAGTCGTTTCCCTCGTCGATGTCGCCGGGCACCGAGCAGCTCAGCCGCTGGGGTTCGGCGTCGCGCGACCAGGAAGGCTCGTTCAATTTCGCCGGCGCCGCCAATCCCGCCATTGACGCCACGATCGACGCCATGCTCAATTCCCGCACGGCCGAGGATTTCCGCTCCGCGGTGCGCGCCTTCGACCGCGTGCTGCTGTCGGGCCATTATGTCATCCCCGCCTTTCACCTGGGCAAGGCCTGGGTGGCACATCGCAGCCGGATCGCCGCGCCCGAGGGCGAGCCGCCGCTCTACGGCTATTACCTGCCTGCCTGGTGGGACACATCAGCCAAGCCCTGACCGATCAGAAAGGCACATCCATGTCCGTTCCCGCGATTACCATCGACATCGTTTCCGACGTCATGTGCCCCTGGTGCTACATCGGCAAGAGACGGCTCGAGGCTGCGCTCGCCGAGGTCGCGGACGAAATGCTTGTCGAGGTTCGCTGGCGGCCCTATCAGCTCGATCCGACCCTGCCCAAGGAAGGCAAGGACCGGAAAAAATACATGGAAGACAAGTTCGGCGGACCCGAGGGCGCCGAGAAGGCCTATGCGCATGTTCGCGCCGCGGGCGCCGACGAGAACATCCCCTTCGCCTTCGACAAGATCCCCGTGTCGGCCAACACGCTCGACGCGCACCGGCTGATCCGCTGGGCCGGATCGCTGGGGCCGCTCGCGCAGGACACGGCGGTGGAGAACCTGTTCAAGGCCTATTTCGAAGACGGCAAAAACATCGGCGATGACGGGGTGCTGATCGAGGCGGGCCGGCAGGCGGGCCTGGAGCCCGAGATCGTGGAACGGCTGCTTGCGGGAGAGGCCGACCGCGACGCGGTCTCAGCCGAGATCGACCAGGCGCGGCAGATGGGGGTGACCGGGGTTCCCTGCTTCATCATCGACATGAAATACGCCGTCGTCGGCGCGCAGCCGGCCGAAGCGCTGGCCGATGCGATGCGCAAGGTGGCGGCCGAGAAGCAACGGCAGGCCGCCAACCAGGACGCTCCGGATCCGGCCTGAGGCTCAGCCGGGCTTCAACTCACCTCACCGCCACCTCCGGCCCGGTTGCCGCGGAGCGACCGTTCAGCCGGCGAGTTCCGCAAGCTGCGTCATCACCACGGCCGCCCCTGTCAGGCGCTTTTCGGGCGTCGGCAGGTCGCGGATGAAGACCACGCTCTGGTCGGGCCGGATCTTGGCCATCTGGCCCTGCCTGGAGATGTGGCCCACCAAAGCTGCCGGATTGGCGAATTCCTTGTTGCGGAACTGCACCACCACGCCCTTGGGGCCCGCGTCGAGCTTCTCGACATTGGCCTTGCGACAGAGCGCCTTGATGAACACGATCTTCAACAGATGCTGCACCTCGATCGGCAGCGGCCCGAAGCGGTCGATCATCTCGGCGCCGAAGCCGTCGATGTCGCCCACCTCCGTGATATCGCCCAGCCGCCGGTAGAGCCCGAGCCGCAAGTGCAGGTCCGGCACGTAATCCTCGGGGATCATCACCGGCGTGCCGACGGTGATCTGCGGCGACCAGCCGGTGTCGACGATCTCGTCCTCGCCGCGCACCTCGGCCACCGCCTCCTCGAGCATGTGCTGGTAGAGCTCGAAGCCCACTTCCTTGATGTGGCCCGACTGCTCCTCGCCGAGGAGATTGCCTGCGCCGCGGATGTCCAGATCGTGGCTGGCCAACTGGAAGCCCGCACCGAGCGTATCCAGCGATTGCAGCACCTTGAGGCGCTTGTCGGCGGTCGCCGTCAGCGTCTTGTTGACCGGCAGCGTGAACAGCGCGAAGGCGCGGACCTTAGAGCGGCCGACCCGGCCGCGCAGCTGGTAGAGCTGAGCCAGGCCGAACATGTCGGCGCGGTGGACGATCAGCGTGTTGGCGGTCGGCACATCGAGGCCGGATTCGACGATGGTAGTCGACAAGAGCACATCGTACTGGCCGTCATAGAAGGCGTTCATGATGTCGTCGAGCTCGCCCGCCCCCATCTGGCCGTGGGCAATGGCGAATTTGAGTTCCGGCACGTCCGAGCGCAGGTAGGCGGCGATGTCGTCGAGATCGGAGAGCCGCGGGCAGACATAGAAGCTCTGGCCGCCGCGGTAGTGCTCGCGCATCAGCGTCTCGCGGATCGTCACCGGATCGAAGGGCGAGATGAAGGTGCGGACCGCCATGCGGTCGGCGGGCGGCGTGGTGATCAGCGACAGTTCCCTGACGCCGGTCATGGCGAGCTGCAAGGTGCGCGGGATCGGCGTCGCCGAGAGCGTCAGCACATGCACGTCGGACTTCAACTCCTTGAGCCGCTCCTTGTGCTTGACGCCGAAATGCTGCTCCTCGTCGATGATCAGCAGGCCCAGATTGGCGAACTGGATCGAGGAGCCCAAGAGCGCGTGGGTGCCGACGACGATGTCGGTGCGGCCCGACTGCAGCTCGGCCTTGGTGAGCGCCAGTTCCTTGGCGCCGACCAGGCGCGAGGCCTGGGCGATGCGCACCGGATAGCCGCGCAGCCGCTCGGTGAAGGTCTTGAAATGCTGGCGCGCCAAGAGCGTGGTCGGCACCACGACGGCGACCTGGACCCCGTTCATGGCGGCGATGAAGGCCGCGCGCAGCGCCACCTCGGTCTTGCCGAAGCCGACATCGCCGCAGATGAGCCGGTCCATCGGCTGGCCGGCGGCCAGGTCGTCGCGCACCCGCTCGATCGCCGCCATCTGGTCTTCGGTCTCGTCATAGGGGAAGCGGGCCGAGAACTCATCATAAAGCCCCTCCGGCGCGCCCAGGACGGGGGCCGAGCGCATGTGCCGTTCGGCGGCGATGCGGATCAGGCCGGCGGCCATGTCCAAGAGCCGCTTCTTGAGCTTGGCCTTGCGCGACTGCCAGGCGACGCCGCCCAGCCGGTCGAGCTGCACCTCGGTACTTTCCGAGCCGTAGCGCGTCAGCAGTTCGATGTTCTCGACCGGCAGGAACAGTTTTGCGTCGCCGGCGTAATGCAGCTCCAGGCAGGCATGCGGCGCGCCCGCGGCCTCGATGGTGCGCAGGCCGATGAAGCGGCCGATGCCGTGCTCGGCGTGGACGACGTAGCTGCCTTCGTCGAGGCCCGAGACCTCGGAGATGTAGTCGGCGCCGCGGCGCTTGCGCTTGGCGCGGCGCACCAGCCGGTCGCCCAGCACATCCTGCTCGCCGATGACGACCAACTCGCCGGTCTCGAAGCCGCCCTCGATGGCGAGCACGGCGGCCGCCGCCTCGCCCGGTTTGAGCTTGTCCAGATCGGCATGGCGGGCAATCCGCACCACGCGCTTGAGCCCGTGCTCCTCGGTCACCTGCAGCAGGCGGTCGAGCGAGCCTTCGGTCCAGGCGGTGATCAGCACCTTGCGGCCCTCGGCGCGCTTGGCTCCGACATGGGCGACAAGCTTTTCGAACAGGTTGACCCGCGCGGCTTCCGCCGACTTGTCGGCCTCCGCATCCGCGGCCCAGCGCGGCCCGGTGCGGGTCTCGAGTTCGATCACGCGGCGCGCGGCGGTCTCGGGCTCGTGAAACGGCGTGAGCCGGATCGCGTTCCAGGCATCGAGCCCGGCCAGCAGTTCCGGCGTGTCGAGATAGAGCAGGTCCGGCTCGATCGCCTTGTAGGGCGTGGCGTGCATGCTCTTGGTCTTCTCGATCGAGAGCGCCGCGGCGCGCGCCTCGTAATGATCGACGATCTGCGCCCGGCGCTCGCCGGCGGCTTCAGCGAGCATGTGGTCGCCGGCGATGCGGAAACCATGGAGATAGTCGAACACGGTCTCCATGCGGTCGTGAAACAGCGGCAGCCAGTGCTCCATGCCGGGATAGCGGCGGCCTTCGCTGATCGCCACATAGAGCGCATCGTCGCGCGTCGCCGCCCCGAAGCGGGCGAGGTAGTTTGTACGGAACCGGCTGACGGTCTCGGGCTCGAGCGTCACCTCGCTCATGGCATTGAGCGTAAGCTCCTTGGCCTGCCCCGTGGTGCGCTGCGAGGCGGGATCGAAATGCCGCACGCTTTCCAGCGTGTCGCCAAAGAAATCGAGCCGCACCGGCTCGTCCTCTCCGGGCACGAAGACATCGAGAATGCCGCCGCGCACCGCGTATTCACCGACTTCGCGGACGGTGTCGACGCGCTCAAACCCGTTGCGGGCGAGCTGGGCCGCCAGATCCTCCATCTTCAGCCGGTTGCCGGGGCGGGCCGAAAACCCGAGGCCCGAGACCACCGATTTGGGCGGCACGCGCTGCAGCATGGCGTTGACGGTGACGATCACGATCGCCGGATGCGGATTGTCGGGAAACCGCGCCAGCGCCGACAGCGCCGCAAGCCTGCGGGCCGAGATGTCGGCGCCGGGCGAGACGCGGTCATAGGGAAGGCAATCCCAGCCCGGCAATGTCAGCACCGGGATCTCGGGCGCGAAGAACGCCAGGTTCTGCTCGAGATCGGCCATGCGCTGGCCATCGGAGATGACATAGGCGAGCGGTCCGCCCGCGCGCGCAAGCTCTGCCAGCGCCAGGGCCTCCATGCCCTGCGGCACGCCCGACAGAGTGACGGGGACCTTCGCGCCTGCGACCTGGGCGGCCGGTATGACGGGCTTCATGACGGGGTCGCCTGGCCTTGCCTGTCGGTCTTGGCCGGCTCGAAATCCGGCACATAGGCGCGCATGCGTTCGAACATGGCGGTGCGGAACCTCTCGGGAATCGCTTCCTCGCCGGTCACCCAGCGAAAGATGTCGGCATCTTCCTCCGCCATCAGCAGTTCCAGTTCGTCCAGCTCCGTGGCATTGAGCGAGGCGATCTCGGCATCCGCGAAGCCGCCGATCACCAGGTCCATCTCGCGGATCCCGCGGCGCCAGGCCCGCACGAGAATGCGGCGGCGGCGCGGATCAAGGTCGGCGCTTGAACGTGTCGTTCCGGTCATGATCTGCCTTTTTCGGTTGGAGGGTTTCCATATCCTGTCGCCGCCCGGTTGTCAGCCTTGCCTTTCAGCCAAATTTGAAGTTCATCTCTCCCATGCGACCGCTCGAGCTCGATCCCCTGTTCAAACCCGTGGAAAGCCTGCCCGGAATCGGCCCGAAGCTCGCCGAGGCGCTGGCCCGCGTCACCGGCCGGGACGGGCCGGAGGACACACGCGCGCTCGACCTGGTGCTGCTGCCGCCGCACGGGCTTATCGACCGCTCCAGGAAGCTGGAAATCGCGCTGGCGCCGGAAGGCGTGATCGCCACGCTCAAGGTGCGGGTGGACCGCCACCAGCCCTCGCCGCCCGGCCGCAAGGCCGCGCCCTACCGGGTCTATGTGCATGACGAAACAGGGGAAATGGCGCTCACATTCTTCCACTCCAAGCAGGCGTGGCTCGAAAAGCTGTTGCCGGTGGGTGAGACCTTTCTCGTCAGCGGCAAGGTCGAATGGTTCAACGGACGGCCCTCGATGGTCCATCCCGATCATATCGTGGGCGAGGCCGAGGCCGAGACTTTTCCGCTGATCGAGCCGGTCTATCCGCTGACTGCCGGCCTGTCGCCCAAGATCCTCAGGCGCTCGATAGACTCAGCGCTCGAGCTGTTGCCGGACCTGCCGGAATGGGCCGATCCGCATCTGGTGGCGCGCAACAGTTTTCCCGAATTCTCGGAAGCCGTGCGTCATCTGCATAACCCCGAAGCCGCCCACGACATCGATCCGCTCACCCCGACACGCCGAAGGCTGGCCTACGACGAGTTGCTGGCCGGGCAATTGTCGCTGGCGCTGGTGCGCCAGACACTGCGCAAGCTGCCGGGCGTGCCGGTGATCGCCCAAGGCAGGCTGCGTGAGGCGATCCTTGCCGCGCTGCCGTTCTCGCTGACCAGGAGCCAGGAGACCGCCGTGGGCGAGATCCTTGCCGACATGGCCGGCACGGACCGGATGCTGAGGCTGCTGCAGGGCGATGTCGGGTCGGGCAAGACCGCGGTCGCCATGCTCGCCATGGCCGACGCGGTGGAAGCCGGCGGCCAGGCGGTGCTGATGGCGCCCACGGAAATCCTCGCCCGCCAGCATTACGCCACCATCGCCAGGATGGCCGAGGCCGCGGGCATCGAGGTCGTGGTGCTGACATCTCGCTCCAAGGGTCGCGAGCGCACGGAGCTGCTCGACAGGATCGCCTCGGGCACGGCGCAGATCGTCATCGGCACGCACGCGCTGTTTCAGGAATCGGTCGTCTACGCCAATCTGACGCTCGCCGTGGTCGACGAGCAGCACCGCTTCGGCGTGCACCAGCGTCTGCGGCTCACCGCCAAGGGAACCGCTCCGCATATGCTGGTGATGACCGCGACGCCGATCCCGCGCACGCTGGTGCTGGCGGCCTTCGGCGACATGGATGTCTCCAAGCTCACCGAGAAGCCCGCCGGACGGCAACCGATCGCCACCGTCACCATTCCCGACGAACGGATCGGCGACATCATTGGCCGGCTCAAGACCGCCGTGCTTGACGGCAAGAAGGCCTACTGGATCTGCCCGCTGGTCGAGGATTCCGACGAGAGCGAGTTGATGAGCGTGGAAAGCCGCCATTCAAGCCTCGCCAAGGCTTTCGGACCCGAACTGGCGGCCTCCGTGGCGCTCGTCCACGGGCGGATGACGTCGGAGGAAAAGGACCAGGCGATGAGCGCCTTCAAGTCCGGCCAGACAAGGCTGCTGGTGGCGACCACCGTGATCGAGGTCGGCGTCGACGTGCCCGACGCCACGATCATGGTGATCGAGCACGCCGAGCGCTTCGGGCTCGCGCAACTGCACCAGCTCCGCGGCCGGGTCGGGCGCGGCGACGGCGCCTCGAGCTGCATCCTGCTCTATCACGGCCCGCTGGGCGAAACGGCTGAAGCAAGGCTCAAGGTCTTGCGCGAGACCGAGGACGGGTTTCGCATTGCCGAGGAAGATCTCAAGCTGCGCGGTGAAGGCGAAGTGCTGGGCACGCGCCAATCCGGCCTGCCGGGCTTTCGGCTCGCAGATCTCGCCGTCCATGGCGATCTGCTGGAGATCGCCCGCAGCGACGCGCGCAATGTGCTGGAGAGCGACCCGGGCCTGTCGGGTCCGCGCGGGCCGGCCCTGCGCATGCTGCTCTACCTGACGCGCCGCGACGAGGCGATAAGGTTCCTGCGCGCCGGGTGATGGGATCAGGGCGCCAGCGGCTTGACCTTGGCCTTGCCCTGGACCGGCAGCTTCCTTGGAAAATCGGGCGATACGAGCCCGGCGGAAATCACCATCTTGGCGGCCTCCTCCACGCTCATGTCCAGAATGATGATGTCCTTGCGTGGCACGAACAGCAGAAAACCTGAGGTCGGGTTGGGCGTGGTCGGCAGGAACACCGAAACGGAATCATGACCTGGCAGCCGGTGATCGACCTCGCCCTTGGTCTCGGTGGCGACAAAGACGATCGACCACAGTCCCTGCCGGGGATACTGGATCAGGCCTGCCTGCTTGAACGAGCTGCTTTGCTCGGCGAGAACCGTTTGAAAGATCTGCTTCAATCCCTTGTACAGACTGCGCACCAGCGGCATCCGGTCGAGCAGCGATTCCCCGAACGCGACGATCGAGCGGCCGACAAGATTGGCCGTCAGAAACCCGATCAGGGTGATCAGCACCAGCGCGGTCAGCAGGCCGAAGCCGGGCACCGCGAAGGGCAGATAATAATCGGGATTGTAGGGCGCCGGGATATAGGGTTTGACCCAGCCGTCGACCCAGCCGATGAAGGTCCAGGTCAGGTAGGCCGTGATGAAGACCGGCGCGACGATGATGAGGCCGGTAAGGAAATAATTGCGCAACCTTACGCCGGCGCCCGGCCGCTTGTGCTTCTCGTTCATCTTTTACCCTGTCCTGGACTGCCCGCGCGAAATGATGCGCCGCAACACTATGATAATGGTGCCGCCTGCCCGCCAAAACAAGTGCTGGCGGGACGGGCATCAGGTCGGGGACCGGACTATTCGACCGTGACCGATTTAGCCAGGTTCCGCGGCTGGTCGACATCGGTGCCCATGAACACCGCCGTGTGATAGGCGATCAGCTGCACCGGCAGGGCGTAGAGGATGGGCGCCACGATCTCGTCGACGACGGGCAGCACGATGGTGGCCATGGTCTCGAGCGTAGAGGCCTTGGCCCCCTTCTCGTCGGTGATCAGGATGATCCGGCCGCCGCGAGCCGCGACTTCCTGCATGTTGGAGACGGTCTTCTCAAAGTGCCGGTCATGGGGCGCGATGACGATCACCGGCATGGTCTCGTCGATCAGCGCGATCGGGCCGTGCTTGAGTTCGCCCGCGGCATAGCCTTCGGCATGGATATAGGAGATTTCCTTGAGCTTGAGCGCGCCCTCGAGCGCCAGCGGAAAGCTGGTTCCGCGGCCGAGATAGAGCACATCCTTGAATCGCGAGAGTTCGCGCGACAGCGTCTCGATCTGCGGCTGGATCGCGTTCAGGACCTCGTTGAAGAGCCGTGGCGCCTCGACCAGGGACTGGACCATCTTGTTCTCGTCGTCGGCCGACAAGGTGCCGCGCGCCCTGCCGGCGATGATGGCGAGCGCCGCCAGCACCGAAAGCTGGCAGGTGAAGGCCTTGGTCGAGGCCACGCCGATTTCCGGGCCGGCGAGCGTCGGGAACACCGCGTCCGATTCCCGCGCGATGGTGGATTCGCGCACATTGACCACCGCACCGATGGTGAGGCCATTGTCGCGGCAATAGCGCAGCGAGGCGAGCGTGTCGGCGGTTTCGCCCGACTGGGAGATGAACAGCGCCGCCATCTTCCCCGTCAACGGCATCTCGCGGTAACGGAACTCGGAGGCCACATCGATTTCCACCGGCAGCCGCGCAAACCGCTCGAACCAGTATTTGCCGATCAGTCCCGCGTAATAGGCGGTTCCGCAGGCCGACATCGCCAGCCGGTCGAGATTGGCGAAATCGATCTTGGCGGACTCGAACTTGACGCGACCTTCCGCAAAATCGATGTAGTGGCTCAGCGTGTGCGATACCACTTCCGACTGTTCATAGATTTCCTTCTCCATGAAATGACGGTGATTGCCCTTGTCGACGACATAGGCAGCACCTTGCGAGATCTGGCTCTTCCGCTCGACCCGCTGGCCGGAATGATCATAGATTTCATGGTGATCATGGGTGATCACCACCCAGTCGCCATCCTCGAGATAGGTGATCTCGTCGGTGAACGGGGCGAGCGCGATGGCGTCCGATCCCAGGAACATCTCGCCCTCCCCGTGGCCCACGGCGAGCGGCGGTCCGGAGCGCGCGCCCAGGATCATGTCCGGCTGGTCCTCAAACAGCACCGCCAGCGCATAGGCGCCTTCGAGCCGTCCCAGCGCCTTCAGCATCGCCTCGCGCGGGGCAAGTCCCTCATGCCTGTAGGCCGCCAGCAACTGGGCTACTACCTCGGTGTCGGTCTGGCTGTGAAACACCGCGCCACCGGCGAGGAGTTCTGCCCTGAGCGGCGCGAAATTCTCGATGATGCCGTTGTGGACAACAGCGACGCCGTCGCAGAAATGCGGATGCGCATTGGCCTCCGTCGGCGCGCCGTGGGTGGCCCAGCGCGTGTGGCCGATGCCGACATGGCCGGCCAGCGGCTCTTCGCCCAACTTGCGGTCGAGATTGGCGAGCTTGCCTTCGGCGCGGCGGCGGTCGAGCCTGCCATCCTTGACGGTGGCGACGCCCGCGGAGTCATAGCCGCGGTATTCGAGCCGCTTGAGCGCATCCACCAGAAGCGGCGCCACCTCGCGATTGCCGACAATGCCAACTATTCCGCACATGCACGTCTCCCGGATAATATGTTGGCAAAGCTCTTAGCGATCAACACCGGCTTAGACCAGTGCCGTAACGCTTTGGACCCGCTCAATTTTAATGACACGCCGTAACCGGCGTCAGTCTTGCTGCGCGGCACGCGCATTCTTCTTGAGCGCCTTGATGGCGGCGATCTTTTCCCTCAGCCGTTCGGCCCTGCCCGGCTTGGTCTCCTGCCGCGCCCGGGCGATCGCCAGCGCGTCGTCCGGCACGTCCATGGTGATGACGCTGCCGGAGCCGACATAGGCGCCGTCGCCGATCCGGATCGGCGCCACGAGCGAGGAATTGGAGCCGATGAAGGCCCCTGCCCCGATCTCGGTCACATGCTTGTTCTGGCCGTCATAATTGCAGGTAATCGTGCCCGCGCCGATATTGGCGCCCGCGCCGATGACGGCGTCGCCGATATAGCTCAGATGGTTGATCTTGGCGCCGGCGCCGACGCTTGCCTTCTTGGTCTCGCAGAAATTGCCGACCTTGGCCTTCTCGCCCAGTTCCGTGCCCGGACGCAGCCGCGCGAACGGCCCGATCATGGCGCCCGGACCGACATCGGCGCCTTCAAGATGGCTGAATGCATGGATGACCGCGCCGGCACCGACGCGCACGCCCGGGCCGAACCAGACATTGGGCTCGATCATCACGTCAGGCCCAAGCTCGGTGTCGAAGGACAGGAACACGCTTGCCGGATCGATCATGGAGACCCCCGACAGCATCGCCGCAAGCCGCGCGCGCGCCTGCCAGACGGCCTCGATCTCGGCCAGTTCGGCGCGGGTGTTGCAGCCCATCATGTCCTCTTCGGGGGCCTCGATGGCGACGCATCGGAGGCCGCGGCCGCGGGCGATCTCGACGATGTCGGTCAGGTAGTATTCGCCCTTGGCGTTGGCATTGCCGATGGCCTCGAGCAGGCTCACCGCCTCGGTCCCCGAGAAGGTGATCACGCCGCCATTGCAGAAATCGATGGCGAGTTCCTCGGCAGAGGCTTCCTTGTGCTCCCGGATGGCCACCAGTTCGCCGTCGCGTTCGATCAGCCGTCCGTAGCCGGTCGGGTCCTTGGCGCGGAAGCCGAGCACCACGACATCGGCGCCGCGCGCGCGCTCCGTGGTCGCCGCTGCAAGGCTTTCGGGATTGATCAGCGGCGCATCGCCATAAAGCACGACGACGTCGTCGAAGCCCTCGGCGATGATCTCCCGCGCCATCAGCACGGCGTGGCCGGTGCCCTTGCGTTCGGTCTGCTCGACGGGCGTGACCGGAACGTCGAGCCCGGCGCTGGCGGCGGCGGTGACAAGGCCCGCGTCGCGGCCGACCACGAGCGCCACCTTGGTCACGCCGGCAGAGGCTGCGGCGCGGGTGACATGGGCAATGAGCGGCAGATTGCCCACGGTGTGCAGCACCTTGGATCTGGACGATTTCATCCGTGTCGCATCGCCTGCCGCAAGCACGACAGCCAGACATGTCCGCGCCATTCCATCACCCCTTCATCGAATCGCTTGTTTACCCGTGCCGGAGCCTATAGCACCGGACGCGGGATTTATCTCCATTCCGCCCGCCTTGCCAAGATGTGGACACCGCATGCCCCTCGCCCCCGCGATTGCCGGAAGACCCTCGTTCAAGCGCTTCATCCCCTTGACGGTGATGCTGCTCACGCCGCTGTTCTTTTCCTCCAATCTCATCTTCGGGCGCTACACCATCCCGGAAGTGGCCCCGTTCACGCTGGCCTTCCTTCGCTGGGCGGCGGCGGCGGTGCTGCTGTTGCCGTTCCTGTGGATGGCGCGGGCGCGGGTGCGCAGCTACGTCACCACCTACCCGGTCCACTGGCTGACGCTCGGGTTTCTCGGCATGGGGATCTGCGGCGCGGGCGTCTATTACGCGCTGCAGTTCACCACGGCCACCAACGGCACGCTGATCTACACGACTTCGCCACTGATGGTCATCATCCTCGAGCGGCTGTTCTTCGGCCGGCCGACTAGCCCGCGCGAGATCGCCGGCATCCTGGTGGGGTTCCTGGGGGTGGCGATCATCGTGCTGAAGGGGGATCTCGAAAGCCTTGCGCGGTTCACCTTCAATCTCGGCGACCTGATGTTCATCGCCGCCGCCCTGTCCTGGGCCGGCTATTCGGTGCTGCTCAAGGGGCCGCGGACTGCAGGCCTGCCGGTGCAGGCGCTGTTTGCCACCATCGCGCTCTCCGGCGCCGTCCTTCTCGCGCCCTTTGCCCTTTGGGAATTCCTGGCCGGCGCGCGCATGCCGGTCACGTGGACGGCCTGGGGCGGGATCGCCGGCATCGTGGTGTTCTCGTCGCTGCTGGCGTTTTCAGGCTACCAGTATGGCGTGGCCCGGCTCGGCGCCTCGACGGCGAGCGCGTTCATGTATCTGCTGCCGCCCTATGGGGTGGGACTGGCCGTGCTTGTGCTGGGCGAACCGTTCGAGCCGCACCACGCCGTGGGCATCCTGACGGTGCTTTCGGGCCTGGTGCTGGCCACCGCGCCGAAGCGCCGGCCCTGAGGGTCTGCGGCTGGTATCAGCCGATCATGCCCAGCGCCGGAAAGGTCTCGAGCAGCCAGTAGGCCATCGTCGCCATGCCGCCGGTCAGGAACAGGATCCCGGTCAGGACCAGAAGCGCGCCCGTGATCTTCTCGACCGTTCCCAGATGCTGGCGGAAGCGCTGGGCGAAGCGCATGAAGCGCTCGGAGAACAGGGCCGCGATCCAGAACGGCACGGCGAGACCCAGCGAATAGGCCGCAAGCAGCATCGCGCCGGCGCCCACCGTGTCGTGCGTCGCCGCCACGCCCAGCACGGCGCCAAGCACCGGGCCGATGCAGGGCGTCCAGCCGAAGGCGAAGGCGAGCCCCATCAGATAGGCGCCCGACAGCGTCGCCGGCTTGCCGCCTCCCGCAAAGCGGGCCTCGCGGGCCAGCACGCCGATCTTGAATACGCCCAGGAAATGCAGCCCCATCAGAATGATCACGACGCCGCCGACCTTGGCGAGCAGATCCATGTGCTGGCGCAGCGCGCCGCCAATGCTCGAGGCGCCGGCGCCCAGCGCCACAAACACCGTGGCAAACCCGAGAGTGAAAAATACCGAGGCCAGCACCACTGCCCGGCGGGTCTCCGACGCCCGGGCCGCCGCGCCCGAACCGCGAAAATCCTCGACCGAAATGCCCGCCATGTAGCACAGATAAGGCGGCACCAGCGGCAGCACGCAGGGCGACAGGAAGGACAGCGCGCCGGCGAGCAGCACGGTGAGGAGCGGAATGTCGGCGATGGTCACGAGACCCGAATCCTTCGTGGCTGTGTCAATCGGTCTGGCCGCAGCGGCCATGAGTGGTCCGGGCTCCTTCTAATGCGCCTGCCATTTGAGCGCCAGTCACGTTTTGGACAGAAGGCCGTGATCCTGCGGACGCATTGCCGCACGGGGTGGAAGCCCAGGTGGGGCCCGGTTTGCAGCGATGCGTGCCGGATGCAAGCCGAGCATCCGAGGGCCGGGACCCGCGGCGGGCGGCCTTGCCGCGCGGCTTCATCTGCGCCTGCCCGGGAGCGCACCCCGCTCCCTGCCGGCCAGGCTTGCCAGGGTCCGGACTGCTGCTGTTGCAAGCGTCTGCATGGAGCCCTGCGGGGACCCGGAATTTTCTCTCGCGGCCGCAGTCTTTTGCGGTTGACCATGTGCGGCTGCCTGCCTATGTTCCGCGCCACTCACGGCCCTTGGCGCAAACGCGCCCGACAGGGCCCGGGAGCGCGTAGCTCAGCCGGTAGAGCAACTGACTTTTAATCAGTAGGTCCGGGGTTCGAACCCCCGCGCGCTCACCATAAAATCAATGACTTAACTGATCGTCTCGGGATCCGGCGCCTTCGGCCATTGGCCGGAAGGTTTTGCGGGCCTGGCCTCAGATAGGAACGGGACCAACGCAAAGGCCCGCGTCAGCGGCGCGCTGCGCCGGGACCGGCCAGCCGGTGGCCCCGAGCGACACGCCCGCCTGGCCATGCAGCCGGGCTGCGAGGGCCGCCACCTGGCCGTCATGGCCGGCCTTCGCGATCAGCGTGACGCTTGCGGGACGGCCGTCGCCGCGCCGGCCCGTCGGCACGGCGATGGCGCACAGATCCATCAGGTTGACGAAGTTGGTGTAGGTGCCGATCCGGCTGTTGGGTCCGACCGGGTCGTCTTCGAGATCCTTGAGCGTGACGAAGGTGGGAATCGTCGGCACGCAGAGCAGGTCAACACCGGCCAGCAGCGGCTCGGCGCGGCGCCTGAGATCGGCCATCTTGTAGAAGTCGCGGAAGGCATCGGCGGCAGAGAAGTTCTCCGCCTTGGCGATGATGGCCCTGGTGACGGGGTGGAGGACGTCCAGGGTCTGTTTGAGCAGATCCTCGATCACCGTGTAGCGCTCGGCCACCCAGGCGCCCTCGTAGAGCATCCGGGCGATGTCATGGAAAGGCGAGAAATCGAGCTCGACGATCGTGCCGCCCTGCCCTTCGACGGCGTGCAAGGCCGCCTCGAAGGAGGCCTGCTGCACTCCGTCGCCGAAGAACCTGATGCTGTCCCTGGACGGAACGCCGACCCTGAAGGCTTGCGGCACCGGGCCGAGCGGAGCCACCGGGAACCGCCGCGCATAGGCGTCGGCCGCGTCGAAGGCTGAGGCCTCCGCAAAGACCGCATAGGCGTCGTCCACCGACAGCGCGAAGATCGAGATCGTGTCGAGCGTCCGGCAGGCGGGCACCACGCCCGTGGCCGACAGCGTGCCCAGCGTCGGCTTGAGCCCGACGATGTTGTTGAGAGCGGCGGGCACCCGGCCGGACCCCGCGGTGTCGGTGCCCAGGCCGAAGCTCACCAGGCCGTGGCTCACCGCCACCGCCGAGCCGGAGCTCGACCCGCCTGGCACGATCGCCGGATCGAGCGCGTTCCTGGGCACCGGATAGGGCGTGCGCACGCCCACCAGCCCGGTGGCGAACTGGTCGAGATTGGTCTTGCCGATCAACAGCGCGCCGGCCTTTCTCAAGCGGGCGACGACGAAGGCGTCCGCCTCCGGGGTGTAGGCGAAGGCCGGACAGGCGGCCGTCGTGGGCTTGCCCGCAGCATCGATGTTGTCCTTGACGACAAAGGGAATGCCCCACAGCGGCTTTTCAACGAGATCGAATTCCCCCAGCGCCTCGGCAGCCGCGGTGACCTCGGCCTGACTGAACAGCTCGATGAAGATGCCGGGGTCATCGACGGCTGCGATGCGGCGGAAGCACTCAGCGACGATGTCGGCTGAACGCGCCCCCGCGCCATAGGCGGTGTGGAGCGCGGCGATGGTGAACGGCAGGTCTGCAAGCACGAAACTATCCCTGGTCTTCTTCTTCCAAAATCAGCACGGGCCGGTTCCACTGGATCAGCACCACGCAACCGGTCTCCGACCAGACCGAATGCTCGCTGCCCTCCGGGTTGGCCATCATGGCACCCGCTGGGTAGGCGCCGTTGTCGTCGATCTGCGTGCCCTCCAGCACGAGGATGGTCTCCAGTCCCCGATGGCGATGCCGGGGCACGCGCGCGCCGGGCTCGTATCTGAGCAGCGCGATCGCCGGTTCGCCCTTGAGGATGTGATGGATGGTCACGCCCTTTCGGAACGGCTCGAAATCTGCCTCCTCCCATCCGCCGGTGAGGAGATCGCGAAACACGATGGGCCGTGTCATGCGATGGACCCGATCAGATCATCCGAGGTGGCCGCCCATCCGACAATGCCGCCCTGGGCCACGATCATGTCGATGGCCGCCTGCTTGAACTGAGGAAAGTAACTCTCGGTGGCGTCGGTGATCAACAGGCATTCGTAGCCGCGGTCATTGGCCTCGCGCATCGTGGTCTGGACACAGACTTCCGTGGTCACGCCGGCAAAGATCAGCTGGGTGATGCCGCGGCTCATGAGCTGCTGGCCGAGATCGGTGGCGTAGAATGCCCCCTTGCCCGGCTTGTCGATGACGATCTCGCCCGGCCATGGCGCGAGTTCGTCGACGATGGCGGCGCCGGGCTCGCCGGCGATCAGGATGCGCCCCATCGGGCCCAGATCGCCGATGCGCAGGCCGGGATTGCCGCGCTCGCGCTTGGCGGGCGGGCAGTCGGACAGGTCCGGCCTGTGGCACTCGCGGGTGTGAACGACCGTCAGGCCCGCCGCGCGGCATGCATCCAGCAGCCTGCGCACGATGGGCACGATCGCCTTGCAGGCGGAAACATCGTTGCCGAGCGTCTCGCCGAAGCCGCCGGGCTCGACGAAATCGCGCTGCATGTCGATGATCACCAGGGCGGCGCTGGCGGGCACGAGCCGGAACGGGAACGGGGACGCCTTGATCTCCACCATCACGCGTGCCCCGCCATGTGCCGGCCGAGTTCGCCCACATCCAGCGTCGCGATCGGCGTCTCGTAGGCAATCCGCCCCTCCGACATCACCAGCACCCGGTCGGACAGTTCCAGGATCTCGTCCAGATCCTCGCTGATCAGCAGCACCGCGGCGCCGGCATTGCGCGCCGCCATGATGCGGGCGCGGATATCGGCGACGGCGGAAAAATCGAGGCCGAAACAGGGATTGGCGATGATCAGGAGGTCGACCTCGTCGGAAAGCTCGCGCGCCAGCACCGCGCGCTGGACATTGCCGCCCGACAGCGAGGCGATCGGGCTTTCGATCGACGCGGTCTTGACCTTGAAGGCGTCCACCAGGTTCACCGCGAGCCGTCGCATGGCAGCCCTGTCGAGCCATGTGCGGGTGGCCTTCCCATTCATGTTGGCCTTGTCCTTGAGGTCGAAGCTGCGGAAGGCCAGGTTCTCTGCCACGCTCATGCGGCCGGCGCAGGCATTTTGCAACGGCTCCTCGGGAAGGAAGCGGACCTTGAGGTCGCGCGCCTGACGCCTGGTTCCGCGGAAGGTGACCGACTTGACGCTGACACTGCCGCGGCTCACGGGGCGCTGGCCGGTGAGCACTTCCATCAGTTCCATCTGGCCGTTGCCCGACACGCCGGCGATGCCGACCACCTCGCCCGCGGCGACGCGCAGGCTCTCCACGTCTATGGTCTTGAGGCCGGAGCGATCGGCCGCCGAAATCCCCTCGAGCGAGAGCACGACGTCACCCCTTTGCCCGGAGCGCGCGGCCGAGCGGGTCAGCGTCTTGTCGCCGATCATCATCGCCGCCATGTCGGCATGGCTCAACTCGCTCACCCTGCCGCCGCCGACATGGGCGCCGCGCCGGAGCACCGACACCGCGTCAGCGAAGGCGGTGACCTCGCGGAACTTGTGGCTGATCATCAGGCAGGTGAGCGCGCCGGCGCGCGTCAGGTCGCGGACCATGCCCAGAAGCTCGTCAGCTTCGGAAGGGGTGAGCACCGACGTCGGCTCGTCGAGAATGAGGAACCTGCGCCCGAGATAAAGCTGCTTCAAGAGTTCGAGCTTCTGCTTCTCGCCGGCCGAGAGACGGTTGACCGGCTGGTCGAGCGCCACGCCGAACGGCATGGTCTCAAGAAACGCCTGCAGGCGCTCGCGTTCCTTCTTCCAGTCGATCACCGACGGCGTGTCCTCGCGGGCGATCACCAGGTTCTCGGCCGCCGTCAATGACGGCACCAGGGTGAAATGCTGGTAGACCATGCCGAGGCCGCTTGCATGGGCCTCGCGCGGATTGCGGATCTCGGCCTCGCGGTCATCGACCAGCATCTGCCCCGATGTCGGCTGGTAGAATCCCATCATGCATTTGACCAGGGTCGACTTGCCGGCGCCGTTCTCGCCCAGCAGCGCATGGAACGAACCGGGCGCGACCTTGATCGAGACATCGTCGAGCGCGGTGAAATCGCCAAAGCGCTTGGTCATGTGCAGGGTCTCGACGCCGATGGCCTTTGTCCCGGTCATGACGAAAGCCCCGCGATCAGCGCGCGGCTGTCGCTCACGGCGCCGAAGACGCCGCCCTGCATCCGGATCATGTTGATGGCGGCCTGGTGATTGGCCGGGTCGGTGGCGCCGCAGCAATCCTCGAGCATCACGCATTCGAAGCCGCGATCATTGGCCTCGCGCATGGTGGTGTGGACGCAGACATCGGTGGTGATGCCGGTCAGGATCAGGTTCTCGATCCGCCGCGTGCGCAAGAGAAGCTCGAGATCGGTGGCGCAGAAGCTGCCCTTGCCCGGCTTGTCGATGATCGGCTCGCCTTCCACCGGATAGAGCTCCTCGATGATGTCCCAGCCCGGCTCGCCGCGCACCAGGATCCGGCCGCAGGGGCCGACGTCGCCGATGCCCGCGCCGATCTTGCGCGAGCGCCAGCGCTTGTTGGCGGGCAGATCCGAGAGGTCCGGGCGATGGCCTTCGCGGGTGTGGATGATGTGGTAGCCCTTTTCGCGCATCACGCCGAGCACCGCCCTGATCGGCTCGATCGGTGCGCGCGTCAGGCTCAGATCGTAGCCCATCGCGTCGACATAGCCGCCCTTGCCGCAGAAATCGGTCTGCATGTCGATGATGATCAGCGCGGTGTTGTCCGGCCTCAAATCGCCATTGTAGGGCCAGGCATAGGGCGTGGACTGGATGGTCGGCATGGGGCCCGCTCCTATTTGGTGATGCTCAACTCACCCGGCGCGCAGCGCACGGCCCTGGTGGTTGAACTGGTTGCGATGAGAAGGATGAGGGTAAGCACGTAAGGCGCTGCATAGGATAGATAATACCCCTTGGAAATGCCGATCGACTGGAGCGCCGGCCCGAGCGCGCCGGCCGCGCCGAAGAGCAGTGCTGCCCAGATACAGTTGACCGGGTTCCAGCGGGCGAAGATCACCAGCGCCACCGCCATCAGGCCCTGGCCGGAGGAGATGCCCTCGTTCCAGCTTCCCGGATAATAGAGCGACAGATAGGCGCCGCCGATGCCTGCGAGCGCGCCGCCCGCCGCCGTCGCGAGCAGCCGCACCCGGTCGACGCTGATGCCCATGGCGCGGGCCGCGTCCGAACTGTCGCCCACCACGCGGATGACGAGGCCGATGCGGGTGGAGCGGAACAGCCAGGCGATGAAGAAGGCGAGCGCAATGCCCAGGACAAAGAGGACATTCACCCGCAAGGCGGCTTCAACCTGCGGCGAGGAGGACCAGAAGCCCAGAGGAATGGCTGGCAGGTCGGGCGCGACCGGCTGGATGTAGGGCTTGCCGAAGAAGAAGGCGAGGCCCATGCCCAAAAGCATCAGCGCGATGCCGATGGCGATGTCGTTGACCCTCGGCAGCTTGCAGACCCAGCCGTGGAACAGGCCGAACACGGTGCCAGCGAGGGCCGCCGCGAGCACGCCGGCCCAGGCGGACGAGGTCTCGTAGGCCACCGCGTAGCCGCTCATGGCGCCGAACACCAGGGTCCCCTCAAGCCCCAGATTGATCCGGCCGGAGCGCTCGGTGAGGCACTCGCCGAGGCTCACGAAGATGAACGGTGTGGAGACGCGGATGGCGCCGCCGATCATGGCGAGAAGCACCGTCCACAGTCCGAGATCGCCCTCGCCCATGACCTAGGACCTCCATAGACGAGAAAGGTTCAGACGGCCGGTAAACGTCTCCGAGATCAGGATCGAGATGAACACGATCCCCTGCAGCACCAGGATGGTGGCGTCGGGCAGGTCCATGCGGCGCTGGATCAGGCCGCTGGAAGCTTCAAAGCCGGCAAGCAGCACGGCCACCGGAATGATCGCCAGCATGTTGTGGCGGGCGAGGAAGGCGATCAGGATGCCTGTGTAGCCGTAGCCGCCGGCGAGCGAGCCGTTGGCAGATCCGTGCACGGCGGACACCTCGATCATGCCGGCCAAACCGGCAAAGCCGCCGGCCAACGCGCAGAAGCCCGCCATCAGCCATCCCACCGGCAGGCCCTGGATCTGCGCCGCGCGAATGTTGCCGCCAACGATGCGGGCGGAAAAGCCCCAGGTGGTGCGCTCGATCAGCACAAAGGAGAAGATGCAGGCAAGGATGCCGATGACGAGACCCCAATGGATGTCCCATCCAGGGATGTCGCCGATACGGTAGGCGGCTTCGAGCGGCGCGGTCGAGGGCTTGTTGAGGCTGGCCGGATCCCTCAGCGGTCCTTCGACGAGATGGTTCATCAGCGCGATGGCGATGTAGGCCAAGAGCAGGCTCGAGATGGTTTCGTTGACACCGCGCTTGTAGCGCAGCGCGCCGACCATGCCGATCCAGAGCCCGCCGACACAGATGGCGCTCACCGCCATGCCGAGGATGCCCAGGGTCGAGCCGAGGCCGGTCACGTGCATGCCGAAGGCGCCGGCCGCGACGCCGCCAAGCACGATCGCCCCTTCCCCGCCGATGACGACCAGCCCAAGGCGCGCCGGGATTGCCACGCACAGCGCCGCCAGCAGCAGCGGGGCGGCCCGCGCCAGCGTATTTTCCCAGGAGAACGCCGTCCCGAACCCGGCCTTGAAGACGAGGCCGTAGAATTCGGCCGGCGACTTGCCCACCATCATCAGGAACAGCGCGAACACCGCGAGCCCGACCGCCAGCGCCCCGAGCGGCAGCGCGAAGGCCTCGATGCGCCGATCGAGGGCGTCGGGCGCCCGGGCCATGGCGCCCCTTGCGGGGCCGCCGGGGGCCGGACTTGCGCTGATGCTGGACTGTGCGGTCATGGTCGCGCTTTCGCCTTGGGCTCGAGGAGATGGAGGCAGGCTCAGGACAGCGAGCCGACCACCCCCTCGACCAGGTAGTTCATGCTTTCGAGCGCCACGTCGGTCTCGACGAAACTCTGGCCCGCCTCGGCGATGACATTTCCTCCATTGTCCTTGAGCGGACCCTTGATGGCGGCAAAGCCACCCTTCATGATCTCGGCCTTGACGGCTTCGAACTGGTTGCGCCCGGCGTCCGGCACGGCGGGACCGAGCGGGCTCATCTTGATGAACCCGTCGGCCAGGCCGCCGCGGACGAAATTGTCGATCGTGCCGCCGTCGAGCGTGGTCTTGACCATGTCGGTGTAGACCTTGGCCCAGTTCCACTCGGCGCCGGTCAAGTATTTCTCCGGCGCCAGCGCGGTCTGGTCGGCGTGATAGCCGCAGACAAAGGCGCCGCGGCCGGCGGCGGTCTGGATGACCACCTTGGGGCCGTCGACATGGCAGGTAATGACGTCAACGCCCTGATCGGCCAGCGCATTGGTGGCTTCGGCCTCCTTGACGGCGAGCGACCATTCGCCGGTGAAGATCACCTGGCAGGTGATCTCCGGATCGACCGAGCGGGCGCCGAGCAGGAAGGAATTGATATTGAGCAGCACCTGCGGGATCGGCTTGGCAGCGACGAAGCCGATCTTTTTCGTCTTGGTGGCATGGGCTGCGGCAATGCCGTTGAGATACTGGCCCATGCCGATATAGCCGAAGTAGGAGCCGACATGGGCGGGATGCTTGTCGGCATTCCACATGCCGCCGGCATGCTGGAAGCGGACGCCGGGCTGCTTGGCGGCGACCTCGAGAATATGCGGATCGAAATAGCCGAAAGAGGTCGGAAACAGCAGGCTAGCGCCATCGAAATTGATCATGCTTTCCATGGTCTTCTGGCAGTCGACCGTCTCGGGCACGTTCTCCTCTTCGATCACGGTGACGCCGTCCATGGCCTTGACCGCGGCTGCGCCCTCGGCATGGGCCTGGTTGTAGCCGAAATCATCCTTCGGGCCGACATAGATGAAGCCGACGGTCAGGCCCGCGGCAAAGGCAGGTGCGGCGCCGAAGCCGGTGAGCGCGGTGGCGCCGGCGAGCGCTGCGGCACCCTGGATAAAGCTGCGGCGGCTGGGATTTACAATCATGCTCATGTGCCTCTCCTGTGCTCCAAAACGAGGAAAACCGATGTGCTCATCATGCTGTGAGCAACGACACGCGGCCTTCATGGCGGCCACGATGCACCACTGGCACTGAGAATGTCTTCTGCTATATTCGCAGCAAGGTGCTGCAATTTTTGCAGCAGTCGGGGGCGTGCGAGATGAGGCATCTGACCACATTCGAATATGTCGATGCGGTGGCGCGCATCGGCTCGATCCGGGGCGCGGCGGAGGTGCTTTCCATCACCTCGACCGCGCTCAACCGGCGGATCCTGGCGCTGGAGGACGAGCTGGGCGTGCAGATCTTCGAGCGCCTGCCGCGCGGCGTCAGGCTCTCGAGCGCGGGCGAACTGCTGATCCACCACATCCGCACGCAGATGGTCGACATGGACCGGGTCAAGTCGCAGATCGCCGACCTGTCGGGCGTGCGCCGCGGCAATGTGTCGATCGCCTGCAGCCAGGCGCTGCTGCCCTATTTCCTGCCCGAGCAAATCACCGACTACCGCAGGCGGCACCCGGGCGTCCGCTTTGGCGTCTATCTCAGGGACCGCGCGGCGGCGGAGAAGGCCATCGCCGATCTCGAGGCGGACCTGGCGCTGGTGTTCGAACCGGTCAGGATGGCCGAGTTCCAGACCATCCATGCCGTGCCGCAGCAGATCCACGCGGTGATGACCGAGAGCCATCCGCTCGCCGGCCACGAGACCCTGCGGCTCAAGGAATGCCTGCTCTATCCGGTAGCTATGCCGACAAGGTCCTACGGCGTGCGCTACCTGATCGAACGCGCGCTGGTGGGGGCCAACATGTCGTTCGAGCCGGTGGTGGAATCGGACAGTTTCGAGTTCCTGCGCAACCATGCCGCGGCCGAGGGCATCATCTCGTTCCAGATCCCCATCGGCCTGCCGCCGAACGGCGTCATCCCGGGCGTGATCACGCGGCCGGTGGACAGCCGCGATGTTCCGGCGGGCCTGATCTATCTGGGACAATTGCGCGGCCGCAGCCTGCCGGTCGCCACCGCCCGCTTCGTCGACCAGATCGTCCGGGTGATGGAACAGCGCTACCCGCGCGACGGGCTGCTGCCCGCGCGCGGGTGGACCGGCGGGACAATGTGAGGGTCACATTTCCGCAGACTTAGTCATGAGACCTACACAGCCGCCAGAAGCTTCTTTTCCCGATTGGCCTTGAGCCGGGCGAAATCGTCGCCGGCATGGTGCGACGAGCGGGTGAGCGGGCTGGAGGCGACCATCAGGAAACCCTTGGTGTAAGCGATGGTCTCGTAGCTCTTGAACTCGTCAGGCGTAACGAAGCTCATCACCTCGTGGTGCTTGCGGGTGGGCTGGAGATACTGGCCGATGGTGATGAAGTCGACATCGGCGGTCCTCAGATCATCCATCAGCTGCAGCACTTCGTTGCGCTCCTCGCCGAGCCCCACCATGATTCCCGATTTGGTGAACATCGTCGGATCGAGTTCCTTGACCCGCTGCAAGAGGCGCAGCGAATGGAAATAGCGCGCGCCGGGGCGGACGGTGAGGTAGTTGCCGGGCACGGTCTCGAGATTGTGGTTGAAGACGTCGGGCTTGGCCGCGACCACGCGTTCGAGCGCGCCGGGCTTGCGCAAAAAGTCCGGTGTCAGGATCTCGATCGTGGTCAGGGGCGAGGCCGCGCGGACGGCGCCGATCACCTGTTCGAAATGCTCGGCGCCGCCATCAGGAAGATCGTCGCGGTCAACCGAGGTGATGACGACGTGGTTCAATCCCATCTCGCGCACGGCGCGGGCCACATTCTCGGGCTCGTTCGGATCGAGCGCATTGGGCATGCCGGTGATGACATTGCAGAAGGCGCAGGCGCGGGTGCAGATCTCGCCCATGATCATGAAGGTGGCGTGCTTCTTGTCCCAGCATTCGCCGATATTGGGGCAGCCGGCTTCCTCGCAGACGGTGACCAGATTGTTGGCCTTCACGATGGCGCGGGTTTCCTGGTAGCCCTTCGAGTTCGGCGCCTTGACCCGGATCCAGTCCGGCTTGCGCTTGACCTCGGTGTCGGGCCGCTTCTGCTTTTCCGGATGTCGCACGCGCTTGGCTTCCGGCCGTATGGCATCGGGCTTGGTGACGTCGAGGATCGTGACCATGGGAAGGTCCTTTGCTAAGCGTTCAGGGTTCAGCCGCGCTTGGCGCGGCCGAAGATCCACAGGATCAGGAGCGCGCCGACGATGGCGACGACCAGGTTTCCGGCAAATCCGTAATAGTTGATGTTGAGCACGCCCGCGAGCGCACCGCCGACAAAGGAGCCAGCGATGCCCACCAGCATGTTGGTGAGCAACCCGTGGTCGCGGTTCATGGCGCGTTCGGCGACATAGCCGGCGATGACGCCGATCAGCAGAAGGCCGAAGAAGCCCACGCCGGGCATCGACATGAATCCCATCTGATGTTCCATCTTCGTCATCTCCTTTGGACGCGCCGAGGCGCGCGTCCGTTCCATCACATGTAAGCCTGCGCGGCGGTCCCATCAATGCCCGCGCGACAGACAGGGCTGAACTCCGCCCTGCCCGTCACGCGGCCGATCCGGCGCCTGGCCGCGGTTCAGGCGTTGAGCGCGCGTCCATAGGCATCAAGCACGCTTTCCTTCAAGGTTTCCGAGATTGTCGGGTGCGGGAAGATGGTGTGCATCAGTTCTTCCTCCGTGGTCTCGAGGTTCATCGCCACAACAAAGCCCTGGATCAGTTCGGTGACTTCGGCGCCGACCAGATGGGCGCCCAGCAGTTCGCCGGTCTTGGCGTCGAAGATGGTCTTGACCATCCCCTGGTCCTCGCCGAGCGCGATCGCCTTGCCGTTGGCGGCGAAGGGGAAACGGCCCACGCGGATCTCGCGGCCCTGCTCCTTGGCCTTGGCTTCGGTCAGGCCGACTGAGGCCACCTGCGGGTTGCAATAGGTGCAGCCAGGGATCTTGAGCTTGTCCATCGGATGGACATTCTTGAGACCGGCGATCTTCTCGATGCAGATCACGGCTTCATGCTCCGCCTTGTGCGCGAGCATCGGGGGACCCGCGACATCGCCGATAGCGTAGATGCCCGCCACATTGGTCTTGCCGTAGCCGTCGATGACGATGCAGCCGCGGTCGGTCTTCACGCCCAATTCCTCAAGCCCGAGATTCTCGATGTTGCCCTGCACGCCCACGGCCGAGATCATCCGGTCGGCGGTGATCTTCTCGATCTTGCCGTCCTTCAACTCGACATGGGCGGTGATCGAATCTGCGCCCTTGTCGACCTTGGTGACCTTGGCCTCGAGCAGGATCTTCATGCCCTGCTTGTCGAACTGCTTCTTGGCGAAGGCGGAGATCTCGGCGTCCTCCACCGGCATCACCGTCTTCATCACCTCGACCACGGTCACATCGACGCCCATTGTGCGGTAGAACGAGGCGAACTCGATGCCGATGGCGCCCGAGCCCATGACCAGCAGCGATTTCGGCATCGTCTCGGGCTTCATCGCCTCGAAATAGGTCCAGATCAGCTTGCCGTCGGGCTCGATGCCGGGCAGCGCCCGCGGACGCGCGCCGGTGGCGACGATGATGTGCTTGGCGGTGTAGGTGCCCTCGCCCAGCGTATTCTTCGGGATCGGGCCCTGCGGCTCGACGATTTTCTTGGTGGTCTTTTTGACCACGATCTCGCCCGGCTTGGTGAGCCTGGCCTCGCCCCAGATGATGTCGACCTTGTTCTTCTTCATCAGGAACCCGACGCCGCCGTTCATCCGCTCGGCGATGCCGCGCGAGCGCTTGACGATGGCCGCGATATCGGGCGTCACCGTGCCTTCGAGCTTGAGGCCGTAATTCTTGGCGTGTTCGGCCAAATGCAGCACCTCGGCCGATCTGAGCAGCGCCTTGGTCGGAATGCAGCCCCAGTTCGAGCAGATGCCCGCCAGGTGCTCGCGCTCCACCACGGCGGTCTTCAGCCCCAGCTGGGCCGCGCGAATGGCCGCGATGTAGCCGCCGGGGCCGGAACCGATGATGATCACGTCATAAGTGTTTGACACGCCTTGTCTCCTTTCAAGTCAGGGCGGACGGATCACCATCCGCCCTGCCATCTTTACAGGGCGCGTCGGGAGATCTTCAGCCCGCCAGCATCCCGTAGATTTCGTCCTTGAGCTTCAGGCGCTGCTTGCGCATCGTTTCCATGTGGAAATCGTCCGTCGGCTCAATGTTGGTTTCGGCGCGATGAACGGCCCGGTTGATGTCGTGATAGGCGTCGAACAGCTTGGCGAAATGGGCATCGCTCTGTTTCAATTCGCTCATTTTCTCGACGTGCTCGGGAAACTCCTCCGCCAATTCGTGGGGCGTATGCGACATCAATCATCTCCTCGTTGGTTGGTGATGATGGCACCTTAGCCGCCCGTGGTCCCTGTCCTCCTTGACCCTTGTCAAATCGTTCGCGCTAATGTCTCCAGATCGCGTGCGATGTGAAGATCAAGCGGCATTTCAAAGCTCTGCGGCGGCTTTCGCGCCTTCCGGGCGCGCCGCCGCGTCCGTCAATGGCCCAGCAGCAGGCGCGCCACCGGCGCCAGGCCGCGGCCGATGGCCCTTGTGTTGGCCGCATCCAGGTGCACGCCGTCGATGGACGAGCATCCGGCCACGGAGCCCGCGTCAAAGAATCCCGCGCCGCTGTCGTCGGCCAGATCGGCATAGAACGAGGCCAGCATCGCCGATTGCGCGACGCCGCCCTCGAACATGGCGGCAAAATCCGGATCCGCCGTCTCGACCAGCAGCGGCGGCGCGACCACCAGGATCTGCGGGGGCTCCTGCTCCACCGGCCAGGCGTGCAGTCGCACCAGATCGAGGAGCCGCCGCATGCCCTTGGACGCCGCATGCGCGGTGCCCGCGACCACCGGCTTCATGTCGTTGGTGCCCAGCATGAAGATCACCAGATCGAGCGGCGCATGGGTGTGCAGGACGGTCGGCAGCGTGCGCGCGCCGTTGCGGTCGCAATCGGCCGTGTGATCATCGAACGCCGTGGTGCGTCCATTGAGCCCGTCGGCCACCACATGCACGCCCTGCCCGAGCGACTGCGCCAGCGCGGAGGGCCAGCGGTCTTCAAGCCGGTGCCGCCCGACCGTTTCGGGATCGTAACCCCAGGTGAGAGAGTCGCCGTAGCAGAGGACTGTTTTCATTGGCGCCTCACTGCAGATCGCCCAATTTGCGCATCCCCAGCGCCACAAACAGGAACAGCACGCCGTTGGAGATGAGTTCGATGCCGAGCAGCAGACCCAGGATGGTGGTGGCGGTGGAAGGCAGCCCGGCGAGGATCATGATGCCGAGGGCCGCCGAAATCAGGCCCGAGGCCAGCACCCAGACCCAGCCGGATACGGGCTTCAACGACAGCGCAAACATGGTCTTGGCCACACCGGTGAAGAGAAACAGCACCGCCACCAGGAGAGTCAGCGGAATGGCGCCCGCCAGCGGATCGGCAACCAGCACGAGGCCCACCAGCAGCGACAGCACGCCCAGGCCGAGTGACCAGATGAAGCCTGTCTGCTGTCGGCCGCGGAAGGCATGGATGATCTGGATGACGCCCTGTATCAGGAACACCCAGCCCGCCAGCGTGACCGCGAAGATGGTCGCGCCGAACGGATTGGTAAGCGCCAGGAAACCGCCGGCAATGCAGAGGATGGCAAGTGCTGCCATCCACGTCCAGGTCCTGCTGAAGGCCTCATTCACATGATGTTCGGCCATGTCCGCGTTCTCCAGTCCAGGGTTTCAGGTTAGACAAGCATTCCCATCGGGTTTTCGATGTAGCGCTTGAAAGCCCCCAGAAGTTCGGCGCCGAGCGCGCCGTCGACGGCGCGGTGGTCGGTCGACAGCGTCACGCTCATCACGGTGGCGATGGCGAGTTCGCCGTTCTTGACCACGGCCCGCTGTTCGCCCGCGCCGACGGCGAGGATGGTGGCGTGCGGCGGGTTGATGACGGCGGCAAAGTCCTTGACGCCCATCATGCCCATGTTGGAGACTGCGGTGGTGCCGCCCTGGTACTCCTCGGGCTTGAGCTTGCGCGACTTGGCGCGGGCGCCCAGATCCTTCATCTCGTTGGAGATCGCCGACAGCGTCTTTTCTTCCGCCTTGCGGATGATCGGCGTGATCAGGCCGCCGGGAATGGAGACGGCGACGCCGACATCGGAATGCTTGTGCATCACCATGTTCTCGTCGGTCCAGGAGACATTGGCGTCGGGCACGTCGCGGAGCGCCAGCGCCAAGGCCTTGATCACCATGTCGTTGACCGAGAGCTTGTAGGCGGGCTTGTCGCCCTTCGTCGGGGCGGCGCTGTTGAGCTGCGTCCTCAGCGCCAGCAGCGCATCAAGCTCGCAATCGACGGTGACGTAGAAGTGCGGGATCGTCTGCTTGGATTCCTGCAGGCGCCGCGCGATGGTCTTGCGCATGCCGTCATGCTTGACGAGTTCGTAGGAGCCTTCCTCGAACATCTTGAGAATGGCATCCTGCGACATGCCTTTTGGCGCGGCAGAGGCGGTTGCGGCGGCGGAGGCTGCCTGGGGTGCCGGAGCGGTCTGGGCCTTGCCCGTGCCAGCAGCAATGGCCGCCTCGACATCGGATTTGACGACGCGACCATGCGGGCCGGAGCCCGAGATGGCGGACACGTCGACACCGGCTTCCCTGGCGATGCGGCGGGCGAGCGGCGAGGAGAAGGTGCGCTCACCATCAGCCTTCGGCGCGGGTCCGGCATTCTGCTCCGCCTGAATGGCTGTGTCGCGCAGAGGGGCGCCCTCGACCGGCTTGACCGGGTCGGCCACGGGCGCTTCGGCCTTGGCCTCCGGCTTTGCCTCTGCCTTGGCCTCAGGCTTTGGCGGCTCGCCGCCGCCCTTGGCGGCGTCGCCGACGCTTTCGCCTTCGACGGCCAGGATGGCGATCACGGCGTTGACCTTGACGCCCTCGGTGCCGGCGGGGACCACGATCCTGGCGATCGTGCCTTCGTCGACGGCTTCCACTTCCATGGTCGCCTTGTCGGTCTCGATCTCGGCGATGACGTCGCCGGGGCCGACCTTGTCACCTTCCTTGACCAGCCATTTGGCGAGGTTGCCCTCCTCCATGGTCGGCGACAGGGCGGGCATTGTGATGTTGATAGGCATCTTCCGGTCCTCCCCTTAAAGCCTGTAGGTGACAGCTTTGACCGCCTCGACGATCTCGGCGACGCTGGGCAGGGCCAGTTTCTCGAGATTGGCGGCGTAGGGCATGGGAACGTCCTTGCCCGCGATCGTGATGATCGGCGCGTCGAGATAATCGAACGCCTGCTGCTGCACGCGCGTGGCGATCTCGGTGCCGACCGAGGACTGCGGATAGCCTTCCTCGACGGTGACCAGGCGGCCGGTCTTCTTGACGCTCTCGATGATCGCGGGCAGGTCCATCGGGCGGATCGTGCGCAGGTCGATCAGTTCGACGTCGATGCCCATGCCGGTGAGTTCCTCCACCGCCTTGACCGAATAATTCATGCCGATGCCGAAGGAGACGATGGTGACGTCGGTGCCCTTTTTGTGGATCCGCGCCTTGCCGATCGGCAGCACGAAATCATCCAGTTTCGGCACGTCGAAGGTCTGGCCGTAGAGGATCTCGTTTTCCAGGAAGATGATCGGGTTGGGGTCGCGGATGGCGGCCTTGAGCAGGCCTTTGGCGTCGGCTGCCGAATAGGGCATGATCACTTGAAGCCCGGGAATATGGCTGTACCAGGCGGCGTAGCACTGCGAGTGCTGGGCACCGACACGCGAGGCCGCGCCATTCGGTCCGCGGAAGACGATCGGCGCGCCCATCTGCCCGCCCGACATGTAGAGTGTCTTGGCGGCGGAGTTGATGATCTGGTCGATCGCCTGCATGGCGAAGTTGAAGGTCATGAACTCGACGATGGGCCTCAAACCCGCCATTGCCGCGCCGACGCCGACACCGGCAAAGCCGTGCTCGGTGATCGGCGTGTCGACGACGCGACGCGGCCCGAATTCCTGCAACAGGCCCTGCGTGATCTTGTAGGCGCCCTGGTACTCGGCCACTTCCTCGCCCATGATGAAGACGTCTTCATTGGCGCGCATTTCCTCGGCCATGGCGTCGCGCAGCGCTTCGCGCACGGTGGTGGCTACCATTTCGGTGCCTTCGGGGATCGCCGGATCGGCGGCCGCGGTGTTGGCAACGGGAGGCTTGGGGGCGGCTGGAACGGGAGCTGCCTTGGCGGGCTCTTCCGCAGGCGCCTCTTTCTCTGCCTGCGCGGGAGCGGCATCCGCCGTCTTGGCCTTGCCCATGTCGGAGGCGCTTTCGCACTCCTCGAGCAGCACGGCGATGACGGCGTTGACCTTGACGTTCTCGGTGCCGGCGGCAACCACGATCTTGCCGATCGTGCCCTCGTCGACAGCTTCGACTTCCATCGTCGCCTTGTCGGTCTCGATCTCGGCGATCACGTCGCCGGCTGTGACCTTGTCGCCTTCATTCTTGAGCCATTTGGACAGCGTGCCTTCTTCCATCGTCGGGGAAAGCGCGGGCATCAGGATATCAATCGGCATGGTGGTCCCTCCCCTTACAACAGAATGTCGGTGTAGAGCTCGGACACATCCGGCTCCGGATTGTTCTGGGCGAAGTCGGCCGAATCCGCCACGACATCCCGAACCTTCTTGTCGATGGCCTTGAGGTCGTCTTCCGAGGCGTGCTTGAGCTCGAGGATACGGGCCTTGACCTGTTCGATCGGGTCGTGCTCGGAGCGCATCTTCTGGACCTCGTCCTTGGTGCGGTATTTCGCAGGATCCGACATCGAGTGGCCGCGGTAGCGATAGGTGAGCATCTCGAGGATGATCGGGCCCTTGCCGGAGCGGCAGTGGGCGACCGCCTCGACAGCGGCGGCGTGCACCGCGCGCACGTCCATGCCGTCAACCTGATAGCCGGGGATGCCGAAGGAGTTGCCGCGCAGCGAGAAGTTCGATTGCGCCGAGGCGCGGGCCGTCGAGGTGCCCATGGCGTAGCGGTTGTTCTCGATGATGTAGATCACCGGCAGCTTCCACAGGGCCGCCATGTTGAAGCTCTCGTAGACCTGGCCCTGGTTGGCCGCGCCATCGCCGAAATAGGCGACTGCGACATTGTCGTTGCCGCGATACCTGTTGGCGAATGCCAGGCCGGTGCCGAGCGAGACCTGGGCGCCGACGATGCCGTGGCCGCCATAGAAATTCTTTTCCTTGGAGAACATGTGCATGGAGCCGCCCTTGCCATGCGAATAACCGTCGCGGCGGCCGGTCAGCTCGGCCATGACGCCGCGGGCTTCCATGCCGCAGGCCAGCATGTGGCCATGGTCGCGGTAGCCGGTGATCACCTGGTCGCCATCCTTCAAGGCCATCTGCATGCCGACGACGACCGCTTCCTGGCCGATATAGAGATGGCAGAAGCCGCCGATGAAGCCCATGCCGTAGAGCTGGCCGGCCTTTTCCTCGAAGCGACGGATGAGCAGCATCTCGCGATAGGCTTCAAGCTCGGTGGACTTGTCGAAATCGGAAATTCCGCCGTTCAGCCCGCTTTTCTCCGCGGGTTTCTTGCGGGATGCGGCTGTAGCGGTTTTGCGTGGCGCCATGTCATCCTCCCAGTGGTCATGTTGTAGGTGACCTTAAGGAAAATACGGTTTGGCAGCAAGCGCATTTACGCATGGCTGGCATGCGATTTAGTTTTCTGTTTTTGTTGATCTTTTTCGATGTTAACCCAGTCTGGGTTAATCGTGCAAATCAGTTGAAATACACAACTTCATCCTCGCGGGCGACGTTCAGGAACAGCCGCGCCCGCTCATCCAGCATGTCCGCCTCCACCGTGCCGTCGCTCAGCAGCATGACCCGGCGTTCAAGATGTTGCCTGCGATCCGTGAGCCTTGCAAGCCGTTCCGTCAGCTCGACGCGGCGAAGCTCCAGCGCTTCGGCCGAATTGAGACCGTAGGCGCCGTGCCAGGAATGAAACCCGAAATAGCTGAAGCAGGCGACCGATAGCACTGGAACAATCCAACGGATCCAGGATCGCTGCTTTCTGAATTGTGTCCGCATTCGAAAAACGCCTTACCCCTGCGAGTCTTAGAGGATGGCAGAGCATGCTTAAAAATGGGTTAGCCGATTATGCCAGATGGCGCATTGCGAACGAAAAAGCCCGCATCGATACCGATGCGGGCCTTGGCATTGAGTTTCGGGCGACCGGACAGGAGTCGGCCCCAGACTGCCGACGGATCAACCCCTGAGCACCGAGGTGCCGGCGTAGACGGCTTCGACGCCGAGCTGTTCCTCGATGCGCAGCAGCTGGTTGTACTTGGCCAGACGGTCGGAGCGCGACAGCGAGCCGGTCTTGATCTGCCCGCAATTGGTGGCGACCGCCAGATCGGCGATTGTGGAATCCTCGGTCTCGCCCGAGCGGTGGCTCATCACCGCGGTGTAGCCCGCCTTGTGGGCGATCTCGACGGCTTCGAGCGTCTCGGTCAATGTGCCGATCTGGTTGACCTTGACCAGGATCGAGTTGGCGACGCCCATCTTGATGCCATCGCGCAGCCGCGCGGAGTTGGTGACGAACAGGTCGTCGCCCACGAGCTGGCACTTGTCGCCGATCAGGCCGGTCAGGGTCTTCCAGCCGTCCCAGTCGTCCTCGGCCATGCCGTCCTCGATCGAGATGATCGGGTATTTGGCGGCAAGCTCGGCGTAATAGGCGGCCATCTCGGCGCTGTCGAGCACGCGGCCCTCGCCGGCCAGGTCATATTTGCCGTTCTTGAAGAACTCGGTCGAGGCCGGGTCGAGGGCGAGATAGATGTCCTCGCCGGGCCGGTAGCCGGCCTTCTCGATCGCGGTCATGATGAAATCGAGCGCATCGGGCGCGCTCTTGAGGTTGGGCGCAAAGCCGCCCTCGTCGCCGACATTGGTGTTGTGGCCGCCGGCGGCAAGTTCCTTGCGGAGCGTGTGGAAGATTTCCGAACCCATGCGCACGGCCTCGGCAAAGCTGGGCGCGCCCACCGGCATGATCATGAATTCCTGGAAATCGATCGGGTTGTCGGCATGCGCCCCGCCATTGATGATGTTCAT
>NZ_JAUXOD010000023.1 GCF_030682515.1 Hoeflea sp.
CGGTCGGCAAAGGCGCCGACGATCAGCGCCGGCGTGATGCAGGCGAAGGTCATCTGGAAGGCAATGAAGATATATTCGGGGATCATCACGCCTTCGGAGAAGGTGGCGGCCTCGCTGGCGGGCGTGACGCCGGCCAGGAACATCTTGGCGGTTCCGCCCCAGAAGGCGCTGTCGGACCCGCCAAAGGCGAAGGAATAGCCGTAGAGCACCCAGATCACCATGACCAGAGCCGTGATCAGGGTGCACTGGATCAGGACGGAAAGCATGTTCTTGGTGCGCACCAGGCCGCCATAGAACAGCGCGAGGCCCGGCAGGATCATCAGCAGCACCAGGATGGTCGAGGCGATCATGAAGGCGGTGTCGCCCTTGTCGATGGTGGCGGCCGGCGCCGCCGCGTCCTGGGCCAGGGCCGGAACGGCGAAGGCCGCCAGGGCGGCGGCCGCGATCAGGCCAAGCCTGAGCGGCGGGAAATGTGACATCTGAGGCGTCATCGGTGTGTCTCCTGTTGCCTTACAACGCATCTGCGTCGGTTTCGCCGGTGCGGATGCGCATGGCCTGGTCGATTGAGTAAACGAAGATCTTGCCGTCGCCGATCTGGCCGGTCTTGGCCGCCGAGGCGATCGCCTCGATGGTCTTGTCGACCGCGTCGGTCGCCACCGCGATCTCGATCTTCAGCTTGGGCAGGAAGCTCACCGCGTATTCGGTGCCGCGATAGATTTCCGTATGTCCCTTCTGCCTGCCGTAGCCCTTGACCTCGCTCACGGTCAGGCCCTGAACGCCGACGGAGGTCAGCGCCTCGCGCACCTCGTCGAGCTTGAACGGCTTGATGACAGCCATCACGATTTTCATCTGGTTTCCGATCCTCTTGTCCGCGGCCTTGCCGCCTCTGGGGACCGGCGTCCGGCCCGTGCCGACGCCCATCCGGCATTTCCCTATCAAGTGCCGTGCCAAGCGGCTTTTCGGGGTGGGAACCGCCAAAACAGCGTGCAGCCAGCTCGAATGGCGGGCAGCGCGTCTGTTTTTTGTGCAGATGCGCGGAATTGAGTGGCGTCTATTTCGGCAGGCGCGGAGGCATGCCTCGACCCCGATGGTCCCGGGCGGTCATCGGACCCGGACAAAAAAATGGGGCCCGGATAACCGGGCCCCCAGGCAGGGATGGAGATCCATCCCGACGGGATGTGTCAAAGGCCTCAGGCCTTGGTGAACTCCGGATAGGCTTCGACGCCCACTTCCGCCTTGTCCATGCCCATCATCTCCTGCTCTTCCGAGGCACGGATGCCGACGGTCGACTTGAGGATGAACCAGATCACGCCCGACAGCACGAAGGTGAACACGCCGATCGAGACGATGCCGAGAATCTGGGTCCCATAGGACGTGTCCGGGTTCGAGAACGGCACCACGAGCGTGCCCCAGATGCCGGCCAGCAGGTGAACCGGAATGGCGCCCACCACGTCGTCGATCTTGAACTTGTCGAGCATCGGCACGGCGAAGACGACGATGACGCCGCCGATGGCGCCGATGATGACCGCCGTCAGCGGGGACGGCATCAGCGGTTCGGCGGTGATCGACACGAGGCCTGCCAGGGCGCCGTTCAATGCCATGGTGACGTCGACCTTCTTGTAGAGCACCTGGGTCAGGATCATCGCCGCAATCACGCCGCCGCAGGCGGCAAGGTTGGTGTTGGCGAAGATGCGGGAAATGTCCGAAGCATCGCCGTTCGAGCCGAGCGCCAGCTGCGACGCGCCGTTGAAGCCGAACCAGCCGAGCCACAGGATGAAGGTGCCGAGCGTCGCCAGCGCCATCGACGATCCCGGGATCGGGTGGACCTTGCCGTCTGGGCCGTACTTGCCCTTGCGGGCGCCGAGGAGGAAGGCGCCGGCCAGAGCCGCCCAGCCGCCCACCGAGTGCACCAGCGTCGAGCCGGCGAAGTCGGAGAAGCCCGCTTCGGAGAGCCAGCCGCCACCCCACTGCCAGGAGCCGGTGATCGGATAGAGGATGCCGGTGAGGATGACGGTGAAGATCAGGAACGGCCTGAGCTTGATGCGCTCGGCCAGCGTGCCCGACACGATCGACGCCGTGGTGGCGCAGAACACCATCTGGAAGAACCAGTCGGAGGCCACCGAATAGTCGCCCTCATTGGCGGTTCCGGCGGCAGGCCAGCTGTAGGGAACGGGCGTGCCGAAATAGCCGCCATTGACGTTGGTGTACATCAGCGAATAGCCGACGACCCAGAACATCAGGCCCGCGGTCGAGTAAAGCGCGATGTTCTTCAGGCATTGCATCGAGACGTTCTTGGACCGGACGAGACCGGCCTCCAGCATGGCGAAGCCCGCGGCCATCCACATGACGAGAAAGCCGCCCATGAGGAACAGGAGCGTGTTGAAGATGAAGGCCGTTTCCGCGACGGTCGCGAATTCGGGGGCGGCAGCCGCTTCCGTAGCGGCTTCGGTGGCTTCCTGGGCGAAAGCCGGGAAAGCGAAGGCCGCCAGGGCGCCCGCCGCGATCAGGCCCAGCCGCAGCGGGGATTTTGTCGACATCTGAGGTGTCATGGGTGTGTCTCCTGTTGCCTTACAACGCATCGGCGTCGGTTTCGCCGGTGCGGATGCGCATGGCCTGGTCGATTGAGTAGACGAAGATCTTGCCGTCGCCGATCTGGCCGGTCTTGGCCGACGCCGCGATTGCCTCGACCGCCTTGTCCACCGCATCCGAGTTCACGGCGATCTCGATCTTCAACTTGGGCAGAAAGCTCACCGCGTATTCAGTCCCGCGATAGATCTCCGTGTGTCCCTTCTGCCTGCCGTAGCCTTTGACTTCGCTCACGGTCAGACCCTGAATGCCGATCGACGTCAGCGCTTCGCGCACTTCGTCCAGCTTGAACGGCTTGATGATGGCCATCACAATTTTCATCTGGTTTCCCATCCTTTTTGTCCGCGGCATGCCGCCTCTCATGACTGGCGCCCGGCACTGCCGGACACCTGCCTGCTCAAAAAGGAATCAAGAGCCGTGCCAGTTTCAAAAAGATCGGTTAGTCCATTGAATCATATGGGAATATTTGGTGGGTTTGATTCGCCAGCGCGTCATGCTGCGGCGCAGCAGGCTACACATTAGGCATTTATTAGCGAATGCATATTATTTAGGCAATTGATCGATCCCGGATCAATCCCTCTTGCGCCACCGAGGCGATCAGCGTGCCGTCGCGCTGGTAGAGCGACCCGCGGGTGAAGCCGCGCGCGCCGTTGGTGTTGGGAGAATCCATGCTGTAGAGCAGCCAGTCATCGAGCTTGCTGGGCCGGTGAAACCACATCGCGTGATCCAGGCTCGCCACCTGCAGCGTGCGGTCGAACACCGAGCGGCCATGGGCGAACAGGGCTGTGTCCAGCAGCGTCATGTCGGACAGATAGGCGAGAATTGCAGCCTGGATGATTCGGTCATCGGGCACCGGTCCGGTGGTCCGGACCCAGACCTGCTGCTCGGCCTTGAGCTTGCGATTGGAGATATAGTGCTCAAGTGACAGCGGCCGCACCTCGATCGGTCTCTCCCGTTCCCAGTAGCTGCGGATATGCTCAGGCGCGCCGGCGAGGAAGGCGTCGCGCATCTCCTCCTTGCCCGGCAGCGCCTCGGGCGGCGTCACAGCCGGAATCTCCGCCTGATATTCAAGCCCGTCTTCGTCCTTCTGGAACGACGCCGAAAGCGAAAAGATCGCCTTGCCGTGCTGTATCGCCACCACCGACCGGGTGGCGAAGCTCAGGCCATCGCGGATCCGGTCGACCTCATAGACGATCGGCGCCGCGGGATCTCCCGGCCGCATGAAATAGCCGTGCAGCGAATGCACCGGCCGGTCGGCCGCAACCGTGCGCTGGGCCGCCACCAGCGCCTGCCCGATGACCTGGCCGCCAAACACCCGCTGCCAGCCGACCTGGGGGCTTGTGCCGCGGAACAGGTCCTGCTCGAGCGTTTCAAGATCGAGGATCGAGACCAGTTGTTCCATGGCGGTGGCAGCGGTGCGCGACATTTTGGTTTTCTCGCAGAGGTGGGCTCAAGGATGACAATGCGGTATACGGTGTCGGGACGCCGCTGCAAAGTCCGGAGCCGCCATCCGCTGCGCGAGCGCAGGATCGGCCGGGGCCCCGGAAGGAAACCGGGCGGGAAATCTTGAGAAGGAATGCGCGATGACGATCCAGAGCCTCGATATCCTGGTGTGCGGCGGCGGTTATGTCGGCCTCTCGGCGGCCGTCGCGCTGAAGCTTGCCGCCCCGTCGCTCGACATCGCCGTGATTGACGCGGCTCCTCCGGAGGTCTGGCGAAAGGATCAGCGGGCATCCGCGATTGCCGCCGGCGCCAGGCGTCTGCTGTCGACCCTGGGCGTCTGGCAGTCGATTGAACCCGAAGCCCAGCCCATCAACGAAATGATCATCACCGATTCGCGAACGTCCGATCCGGTCCGTCCGGTGTTCCTGACCTTTGACGGGGCGATCGAGGACGGCGAGCCCTTTGCCCATATGATGCCCAACATTGCCATGGTAGCGGCGCTTCGCGACAAGGCAGCAGAGATCGGCGTTCCGATCCACCAGTCGGCCGCGGCATCCGGGCTTGAGATCACCGAGAGCGAAGCCCGGGTTGCGACAACCGATGGCCGACTGTTCTCTGCCAGGCTCGTGGTGGCCGCCGATGGCGTCAAGTCCGCCCTGCGCGAGATGGCCGGCATCAAGATCCAGAAATGGGAATACCAGCAATCCGGCATCGTCACCACCGTCGCCCACGAACGCCCGCACAATGGCCGCGCCGAAGAGCATTTCCTGCCCTCGGGACCCTTTGCCATCCTGCCGCTCAAGGGCAACCGCTCGTCCCTGGTCTGGACCGAGCGCACCGAAACCGCCAACAGGCTCCTGGCCGAGGATGACTTCGTCTTCGAGGCCGAACTCGAGCGCCGCTTCGGCCATCATCTCGGCGCGCTGCGCATCGAAGGCGGGCGCAAGGCCTTTCCGCTCGGACTGACGCTGGCGCGCGATTTCGTCAAGCCGCGCGTGGCGCTGGCGGGCGACGCCGCCCACGGCATCCACCCGGTCGCCGGCCAGGGCCTCAATCTCGGCTTCCGCGATGTCGCGGCGCTGGCCGAAACCATCGTCGACGCCCACCGTCTGGGCCTCGATATCGGATCGATGGCGGTGCTGGAGCGCTACCAGATCTGGCGGCGGTTCGACACAGTGCGCATGGGGCTCACCAGCGACATCCTGACCCGGATGTTCTCCAACGATTTCACGCCGCTGCGGCTGGTCCGGGATTTCGGCCTCGGCCTCGTCGACCGGATGCCGGCGATGAAGCGCTATTTCATCAACCAGGCCGCGGGCATTCCCGATGCCTCCGGCCCGAGGCTATTGCGCGGCGAGGCGATCTGACCTGCCCTAAAGCCGCCCACTGACCCATTTCAGGGCGCGATCTGCAGGCTCTGCTCGGCCCGGCGCAGGCTTTCGGCCAGCACGGTCATGTCGTTGAAGGCATGCGCCAGCGCGATGCCACCCTGCCATTCGATCACCACCGCCCGCGCCCGCGCCATGGCGATGGAGGGCCGCGGCCCGGTCTTCTGCAGCTCGCGGGCGATGAAACTGACCAGAAGCTCGAAACTCTGGGCGGCGCGGGCCGAAGCGTCCGGAGCGGTGCGACGGAAATCCTTGACGGCCGCGTTGATCGGGCACCCGTTGAGCACGCGGCTGCGGTTGGACTGCGCCAGCCGCTGCAGCAGGAAGCGGATCCGCGCGCGCGGATCGATCGACGCCGCCTCGGCCTCGGTGATCAGCGACTGGGTCTCCTCGACGAACACATCCGCGACGGCAAGCGCAAGGTCCGCCTTGGTGCGGAAATAGTAGAACATGTTGCCCTGCGGCACTTGGGCGTCGCGGGCGATGTCGGCGATGCTGGTGGCGGAAAACCCGCCTTCCCAGAACAGCCTGGCGGCCGCGGCCACGATCGCCTCACGCCTCTGATCGCCCTTTCTCGACACGCAACTTCGCCTTTTTCAATTTGGTCGGATGACTCATATTCCACCCGGGCGCCGGCGCCAAGGCGGCGACGCGTGGAAGGCTCATCTGTTTGGGGAGACGGATATGGTTCTGCCGCGGCCAGGACCCCTCACGGGCAATGGCTCACTCATCGTCCTGCAGATGCCGCGCTTCCGAGACCAGCATGATCGGAATGCCGTCGCGCACGGGATAGGCGAGCCTGGCCCTTGGCGAGACCAGCTCTTCCGCGTCCGCGTCATAGGTGAGCGGGCCGTAGCTCAGCGGACAGACCAGCAGTTCCAGCATCTTGACATCCACCGCGCCGGCGGCGCGGATGGATTTGGAGGTTTCGCCTGGCTTTTTCATACGCTGGGGGACACGCCTATTGGAGGATGCGCCCATAGTCGTCGGAATCGCGCGCCAGCGCAATCTCGGTGATGGCGATCAGCGTCTCGGCGCGGGTCTTGAGATCGCCGGCTTCCAGCAGCGCCTGTTTCTCGGCCGGGCCGTAGGGCGACATCATCGACAGCGAATTGACCAGCGTCACCGTGCTCGCCCGCTCGATCGAGTTCCAGTCGGCTTCCAGATTGTTGGCCTCGAGATAGGCCTTGAAGCTCAACAGAAGCGCCTTCCTGTCGACCTCGGAGCCATCGTCGGCGGCCTCGAGGTCGCTGAGAAACGGCGAAATCAGGCAGGTCCGGTAGGGCTTTCGGCCGGGTTCGATCTCCTCGTTCACCCTGAACCGGCAGATCCCGCCCAGGGTGATCACATAGCGGCCGTCGCCGGTTTCCGCGAGCGAGGTGATCCGGCCCAGGCAGCCGACCCGGCACAGATCCTTGACCGGCCCCTCGCCATTGACGGCGTCCGCCAGCGCGGGCTGGATGACGCCGATCATCCGGTGCGAGCTCAGCGCATCGTCGAACATGGCAAGGTAGCGCGGCTCGAAGATATTGAGCGGCAACTGCGCGCCGGGCAGCAGCAGAGCGCCGGACAGCGGAAACACCGGAACCTGGTCCGGTATGTCCGACTTGATCCGATAGGATTTATTACCGACCTGCATGCTCAAACGCGCCCCATGGTTACTCTACCTCAAAAGTGGGGCGAAGCAGCCAAATCTCAAGAGCCCGGGCAGAAAACAGCGGTTCAGGAGAACAGCAGCGACGAAAGCTTCCGCCGCGCCGACAGGGTTGCCGGATCCATCGGACCCCAGGCTTCGAAGAATTCGAGCAGGGCCTTGCGCGCCGCCTCGTCCTGCCAGGCCCGGTCCTTGCGCATGATCGTGAACACTTCGTCGGCCGCCGCGTCCCGGAAGCCTTTCGCATTGAGGATCTTGGCGAAGCGGAGCCGGGCTTCATGATCGGCGGGATTGGAGGCGAGCCGCGCCTCAAGCTCGACGGGATCGCCAAGCGTGGCCACTTCCCGCGCCATCTCCAGCCGCTTGAGGACGGAGGCCACCTCCGGGTCCTTGCGGCCGGCCTCGTCGATGGCCGCAAGCATCTGCTCGGCGCGATCCAGTTCGCCCGCGGCCAGCATGCAGGCCGCCATTCCGGCAGACGCGCCCGGATGGTCGCCTTCCACCTGAAGAATGGCCGCAAAGCCCTGGATCGCCCTCTCGAGCTCGCCCGCGGCGAGCGCTTCGCGCGCCTGCGCCAGAACCTCGGCGATCTGCTCGTCGGCCGATGCGGAGGCGGGTCCCGCCACCTTGTCGATGAAGGCCCGGATCTGGCTTTCGGGCAGCGCGCCCATGAAACCGTCGACCGGCTTGCCCTGGGAAAACGCCACGACGGCGGGAATCGACTGGATGCCCATCTGCCCGGGAATGGCCGGGTGATCATCGATGTTGAGCTTGACCAGCCTGACCCGCCCCTTGGCCTCGCGCACGACCTTCTCGATCACCGGCGTGAGCTGCTTGCAGGGCCCGCACCACGGCGCCCAGAAATCCACCAGCACGGTGACCTGACGCGAGGCCTGGATCACGTCGGCGGTAAAGCCCGCGGTCGTGGTGTCCTTGATCAGTTCGCCCTCGGCGCCCGGACCGGCGGCGGTCTTCGGCTTGTCGCCGAAGGTCACCGTGCCGCTCATCTGGCCGCCGGAGGCCGGTGCGTAGGGATTGTCATAGTCGCTCATGGGTCTGATCCCCTGCCTGTCAAAAGATATGTGCATCCAAGGTCGTGTCTTACGTCGAAACTTTCAAGATCAGCGGCTGATGGCCGGTGTGGCTCAGGAACCGCAGCAGATCGTCGCGCCCGATCGATGTGGTGGCGTCGTTGCTCAACGGGTGCGCGTTGATAATTTCGTGGTCCATCAGCGGCGCGTCAATGACGATTGTCACGTCATGGGCCGGATCGTTGATCGCCGCCAGGATCGTCACCGAACCCGGCGTCACCCCGAGCTTGTCCATCAGCGCCTCGGGCTTGCCGAAGGAGACCCGGCCGCTGGCGCCGATCAGCGTGTGGATCGACTTCAAATCGACCTCGGCGTTTTCTTCGAGGGTGACCAGGAAACAGGCGCCCTTCTTGTCCTTGAGGAACAGGTTCTTGGTGTGCCCGCCGGGGATCAGGTCGCGCAGAGCCTGCGATTCGGCGACCGTGAAGACGGGCGCGTGATCCTTCGTCGAATGGGCGATGCCGAGGGCATCCAGACAGTCAAACAGCTCCTGGCGGGTGGTGGGCATGGTCTTTGGCGGCTCCGGCTGGCAAGGGCGATCAGGTTTGAGGGACGGCAAGGACGCGGCTCCGCCTCCCTCCCGTCCGATCGGGCTTCTTGATAGGCAACCCGCGCGCGCTGTGCAATGGCTGGCGGCGGCAAACCCGGCCGTGCCCGCCGGGGCGGGTTTGCCGCGCAGCCTTCTCCTTGCCGGCCGGCGCCACCCTGCGACCTCGTTCCAGAGCTTGAAAATTCCCTGTTGCAATTCAATTCAGCTTGCGCCATATAGCGCCGGTCCGAGCCCATTGGGAACGGATCTCCGGTCCGGACACCCACGGGCCTGGTGATGAGCGGGCGTAGCTCAGGGGTAGAGCACAAC
>NZ_JAUXOD010000026.1 GCF_030682515.1 Hoeflea sp.
ACGCGCTGGCGCATGCCGCCGGAAAGTTGATGCGGAAAGGCCTTCTCGAATCCCGAGAGCCCCACATTGCCGATGTATTTCTCGGCGATTGCCTCGCGCTCGGATTTCGCCACGCCGCGAAGCTCGAGCCCGAAGGCGACATTCCGGATCACGCTTGCCCACGGAAGCAGGGCAAAATCCTGAAAGACGAAAGCACGGTCCGATCCCGGGCCGGTGACCTTCTTGCCGTTGACTTCGATCTCTCCCTTGTCAGCCGTCAGCAGTCCCGCGATGATCTTGAGAAGCGTGGTCTTTCCGCAACCCGATGGCCCGAGCAGGGATGTCAGTTCGCCGCGCGGGAACTCCAGCGAAAGGTCCTTGAGCGCTTCCACGGGGCCGTAATTCTTGGATACATTGCGGACCGAGACGGCACTCTCCGGAGAGGAAACCGGGACGGCGTCATGCGGAGACCTAATCTGAGACATAACCACGATTGTTCCCTTCAAACAGATAGTTTTCGAATTTTTCCAGAAGGTTCAGGAAGAGAACCGCCAGCAGGATGATCGAAAAGATGGCCGCATACATGCTCGGATAATCGGCGATCGATCGGCTGTAACTGATGACATCTCCAACACCGGTCGGCGTGATCTTCAACTCCGCAAGGATTGCGCCGATGAAGCCCGCCGAGATGCCCAGCCGCAAACCCGAGAAGATCACCGGCGAAGCAGCCGGAATGACGACCTTGAGCAGCGTATCGCGGTCATTGGCGAGGAATGAACGAGCCATCTCCTTGAGGGAAACCGGTGTATTGCGCACGGCGCTGCTGGTATTGAGCACAATCACCGGCATCGCCATGATGCAGACCACAAACACTTTGGATGTCAGCCCGATGCCATAGGCCATGACCAGAAGCGGGATGAGGGCCGCCAGCGGTGCTGCCTGCATGACGATGAAGATCGGTGAAAACAGCCAGTCAAAGCGTGCGCTCAAACCGATCCAGAGACCGAGGCCGATGCCGAGCACGGCGGAGATGGCGACGCCGGTGACCAGCGGCTTGAGGGTCTCCGCATAGGCCTTGATCATGGTGCCATCCAGCGTGAGTCTGAAAAGCGCTTCCATGGATTCGAGAAAGGTCGGAAACGCATAGCTCACCGGCACACGCCCGGCAATTTCCCACGCCCCGAAAACGAGGAACGCGGACAGCAGCTTGAGAATGAGCGGACGGTATTGCATCACGGTTAGCCAGGGGTTGGAAAAAACAGGTGCGCCCGCCAGATCAGGGACCGGCGGGCGCGGATCCGGTCTTACTTCATGGCCGCGTCAAGCGGCGCGAGGTACCAGAAGTCTTCGATATTGAGCGAGGCCGGATCGCCGTCCAGCTGACCTGCCGCCGCATACCACTCCATATCGGCCTTGGCTGCCTTGCGGCCACCGCCGTTGGGGTCATAGAGCCCGCCCTCGACAGCATCCTTGTAGAAGCCGTCCAGCTCGGCAAGAATCTCCTTCGGCAACTGGCCGATCGGACCATCCGGATCGGTTTCGCGGCCGATGATGGTCGGATCCTTGGTCATGTCCTGCCAGACGCTGACCAGCGCCTTGACCAGGATATCGACCTGCTCCGAGTTTGCCTGGATCCAGTCGAGATTGGCAAACAGGGCCTCGTCGCTGGCATCCACATCGAACATCGGAAGCACGTTGAAGCGGTCGCTCCCTTCCTTCATGATCTTGTTCTTGTTGGACAGGTCGAGAATGGTTGCATTTGCCTGGCCCGCCATCATCGCAACCACGCGGTTGGCCGAACCTGGAACATAGGACCGGTCGCCGAGCTTGATGCCCACGCGTTCCTCGATGACATTGGCGATGGAATCCGTTCCACCCCCACGCGAATGCAGCATGATCGGCTTGCCATCAAGATCCTCGAGCGTCGTGAACTCCTTGGTGGTGACCGGGAAGAACTTCAGCTTGGAGAGCTGGAAAATGATCCTGAGAGGAGCCTTCGATCGCTGCATGGCGGCATAGGGCGTGCCGAAGCCGATGTTCATCTGACCGCTGAGAACCGACTGGATGGCAAGCTCTTCGTCGGCGAAGGCTGTCCACTCATAATCGAGACCATTGGCCTTGGCGCGATCAAGCGCAAGGAAAAAGGCCGCCATTTCGTCTGACGGCGTCTCGGCGAGTGCAATCCTCAGCGTTTCGGCATGGGCAGTCGAAAAAGCCAGTCCGAAAACGACCGGAATGGCAGCCGCGAAGCCTGCGATTTTCTTAATGACCTGTAACATGGTTCTCCTCCCAGAGTGCTTGTTGTTACGTTTCCATCTGAAGAACCGGCTGACGCCATAGCCCCTCAATCCTGCTCCCGGATCCTGTGCAGTTGGCCGTTTCCTCCTACCCCTCTCCGAACAGACGCGCAGAGACCGACCGCAAATGATTGCGCATCGCCTCATAGGATGCATGCGGATCGCGCTGTGAAATGGCGGTCGCGATCACTTCGTGTTCACCGAAACTTGGATGGTCGGCGCCGGGCCGGGCAGAGCGGCGCACGACGTTGCCCAACGCCACGGCGCGGCGAACCTGATTGAGTTGGTCGAACTGCGCGACGAGCAGAGCGTTGTCCGTGGCTTCCGCTATGGCCCGGTGAAAATTGTCGTCCTGTGTTTCGTAGTCCTGCCAGTTGCTGACGGCATGGGCGCGCTCCATGGCGAGGTTCATCTGGGTCAGCGCCGCATTTGATGCGTTGATGGCCGCTTCGCGGCAGATGGCCGGTTCAATCGCCAGGCGCGCGCGCATCATCTTGATGGGGGTGAGTTGCCGCCCCAGCTCGGCCAGCGAACCACGCGGCTGCGCCGGACCCGCCTCCATGGTGGAGATGAACGTACCCTTGCCGACATGACGCCAGATCGCACCTTCCCTCTCGAGCGCATCAAGCGCCTTGCGCAACGTGCTGCGGGTGACGCCCAGTTCATCGGTCAGCTCGCGCTCCGGCGGTAACCTCGATCCAGGGCTGTAATCGCCGTTGGCAATGAAGCCGCGAAGCCGCGATACCGGATCATCAACGTTGGTCGCATCAAGATGCACGAGCACTTCTCACTTCGATTGGTTGACCAATTTTCTGAACATCAGGATAATTTTCCTGAATATACCCGTTTTTATTCGATATGCACGCGAAAAATTTAGCGTTTCAATATTGGTTGCGATTGATCTTAGCACGAAAACCGCCTATGACAACCCCTAAGCGAGCAAGCAGAAAGGCGCCCGATGTCCAGCTATGTGATTCCAACCCCACCCGTTGTTTCAATTCCGGTCGACGGAGGCGGCGAGTTTCCCGTTCGCCGGATCTATTGCATCGGGCGAAACTATGCCGCTCATGCAATCGAGATGGGGCATGACCCGAACCGCGAGTCACCCTTCTTTTTCCAGAAGAATCCGGACAATCTCGACGGCTCGGGCGAGTTTCCGTACCCGCCGCATTCGTCCGACGTGCATCATGAGGTCGAACTCGTTGTGGCATTGAAGACGGGTGGCACGAACATCCCGGTTGAAAGTGCGCTGGACCACGTGTTCGGCTATGCTGTCTCGCTTGATATGACCCGTCGAGATCTGCAGGGCGAAGCCAAGAAGGCCGGACGCCCGTGGGAAATCGGCAAGGCATTCGAACGCTCCGCACCGGTCGGCCCGCTCAAGCCGGTTTCCGCGGTGGGTCATCCGGATCACGGACGCATAGAGCTCAAGGTCAATGGCAATGTCGCCCAGGAAGGCGACATGAACCAGATGATCTGGAAAGTGCCTGAAATGATTTCCTACCTTTCGGAGTATTTCGAGCTGGCTCCTGGCGACATCATCATGTCGGGCACGCCATCGGGAGTCGGCCCGGTCAACCGTGGCGACAAGATGGAAGCCTCTATCGAAGGTCTCGGCAGCCTGTCAGTCACCGTGATCTAGACACGAGCAGGTAGAGGTGGTTCGGGACAGCTACACGGCAGGGATAAATGGAATTTCTGCCTGAGCCTGGCTTAGATGCCAGAAACAGGAGATACCATGGCAAGACGACCGCGCCGGAACCACACCCGGCTTTCAAGGCGAAGCTGGCGCTTGCCGCCATCCGTGGTCGTCCATCCCGTCGATCCGGGTTTGGCCCTTCTTCACCAGTTCCGGCTCGAGACTGCCGTCCCGGTCGCCTGAAGCACGGCGTCTTTCATTCGGTCGTCGATCTGCAGGCGGCAATCAACCGCTTCATCGCTGAGCACAACGAGACCGACGCAAAGCCCTTCGTCCGGCGCGCCGAACCGGAAGCCATCATCGCCAGCCGCAATCAAGGCCTCCAGGCCCTGGAGGCGACCGGCGGGTGATGGTCAAGCTACGCTTTTTGGGTTGCCAGTCGGGGCACGGTTCGTGGCAGCTTCGAGACCTTCGGCCTTTCGGGTCGACCGTCACCAACGGCCCTTTCCAGACGGTCGCCCTGTCGCGCAAGGTTCGCCGAAGCGGCCATTCAAGCCCGGCGCAACATATTAACGCAGGCAGCTTCCTTGCGAAAACAGCACCTCAGCGTCCTAATTTTCGCTGACTCTGCTGCAACAGTGTCGGCCTATTTCGTAGCGGTATACATGTCGCGAATTCGTTGCCAGACATCGCTCACAAGCGGTGAACCGGTATCATTCAGGCGCGCGGCAATTAAGGTCATCGATATCGACGGTAGTGTCGTGCTGAGGTCAACCAGACAACCCGCGGTGACGTCGGCCCTTGCCAGTGGTTCCGGTATCCATGCGATAGCAAATCCGGTGCGCGCGAATTCCAGTGCCGCCAGCGTAAGCGCTGTTTCCAGCCGTGGTCTGACACGCCCCACGCGGGTCAGACGCGGAAAGATCACCCTGCGCTGCACCTGTCCCAAGAACACATCGGCAGGATACGCGATCACCGGCAACTCGCCGCGTGCATAGGATTGGTTCAGTGTTTCCAGATGGTCGCGCGCATAAACAGGGATCAGTGCCTCTGAACCAAGGTGCAGGATGTCCATGAATTCCGCACCTGGAATTTCCTGCGCACCCGCGACATCATGAATGAACGCGATATCCGCACGCCGCGTCATGACCTGCGCCAGACAATCATCGCGGTTGGCCGATCTGAGCCGTGTGTCTATATCCAGATCTGCGAAGCGCCCAATGATCAAGGGCGTCGTTGTGGCCGCAATCGCATGTTGCGAGGCGATGACAATGCGCCGCCGTCTGGTCCCTTCCACATCGCGCAAAGCAGCGGTCAGGTCGCGCAGCCCCGCTGACAGATCGCGCATCCGGTCAAGCTGATCCTTCACATGCGGAGACACCCGTGCGGGGCGCGCGGTGCGGTCGAACAAGCTGACACCCAACACCTCTTCAATCTGGCGAATGCGCCGAGAGAAGGCAGGTTGCGAAATGTTGCGTTTCTCGCATGCGGCCTGAAACGAACCATGCTCTGCAACCGCCAGAATATCTTCGATCCATTCAAGCCGCATGATCGCTCCTTCCATGCAATTATTGCATATTAATGCGAGTTATTGGCATTTGAACACAGATAAAATCGGTGTTCTACATATTTCACTGGAATAGTTAGGAAGAACAGAATGCATCTCGCGCGATTTCCAAGATATCGGCTTGGCCATTTCCCCACGCCGCTTGAACGCCTTGAACGACTTAGCGCAGAGCTTGGCGGACCAGAGATTTGGATCAAGCGAGACGATTGCACGGGGCTTGCTTCGGGTGGCAACAAAACACGGAAACTGGAATTTCTGTTGGCGGATGCACTTGCCAAGGGGGCCGATACACTGATCACCCAAGGTGCCACGCAATCCAATCATGTGCGCCAGACCGCTGCTGCCGCGTGCCGCGCGGGCCTTGCCTGTCACGCTTTGCTGGAACGGCGAGTCACCAATCAGGGTGCTGATTACGAGGCGGCGGGGAATGTACTGCTGGATGAAATGCTGGATTGCAGTTTCGATTTCCGCCCCGAGGGGCTAGACATGAATGCCGAGGCCGAGGCGCTGGCGGAAACGCTGCGCGCGCAGGGCCGCAAGCCCTATGTCATCCCCGGTGGTGGGTCTAATCCGGTGGGTGCGCTGGGCTACGCAGCTTGTGCGGAAGAATTGGTGGCCCAAGCCGACGCGGAAGGGCTGCGGATTGATCATATCGTCCATGCCACTGGCAGTGCGGGCACACAAGCCGGACTTCTGGCAGGGCTGTTCGCCCTGAATGCGCCGATTCAAGTGACCGGCTATTCGGTCCGCGCCCCGCGCCAGAAACAGATCGACAATGTGCATGCGCTGGCCGTGCGCACAGCAGAACTGATCGGCGCGCGCGGTGAACTCCCGCGCGACATGGTCGTGGCGTTCGATGAACAGGTTGGCCAGGGCTATGGTCAGCCGACCGAGGAAATGGTCGATGCGATCCTGTTGCTGGCGCGGATGGAAGGCATCCTGCTGGACCCCGTCTATTCGGGCAAGGGCTTTGCCGGACTTGTCTCCATGATCCGTCAGGGTGCGTTCAGCAAAACCGATCGCGTGGTCTTTCTGCACACAGGCGGGTCGGTCGCGCTGTTCGCCTATGGCCATCTTTTCAATACCCAGAAGGCTGCCTGAGCAGCCCGCCTTCGCTGATCCCAAGACCGTTCAACAATGGAGATGTCTGATGAAATCCCCCACCAAGCTGCTTGCTCTGTCCTTGTCTGCGGCCCTGCTTGCCACTACTGCGCAAGCCGAAACCATCCGTCTGTCAACCTATGTAAATGAAACCGACATCCGCTATCAGGGGTTCGTGAAATTCGCGGAACTTGTATCGGAAAAGACCGCAGGCCGCATCACGGTCGATATTTTCCCCTCCTCGACGCTGCATGGCTGGTCGGATGGCGTGGATGCCCTGCAGGGCGGTGTAGCGGATATCAGTTGGATATCCGCAGATACGCGTCTGCCCTGCTACCGCGTGACATCGCTTTATCCGGCGGCGATTGATCTGACCGATCAAGTGGGGCTGGATGCCGCTTATGCCGAACTGATTGCACCGGAAGCGGCGCAAGTCGGCCTGATCCCCGTCATCAACTCGAACTATTCCTACGATCAGGAATGGTGGTTTCAGGGTCCGGTTGAAGCACTGAACAAACTGGATGGCAAACTTGTGCGCTCGATCGGCCCGCTGGTCAGCATGATGATCGAAAGCTGGGGCGGACAGCCCGTCTTTATCGCGCCGGGTGAAGTGTTCCAATCGGCCGAACGCGGTGTGGTCAACGGTATCAATATGGGTGTTGCGACCTATAGTTCCTGGCAGTTGTGGAATGTCATGCCCTATATGGTGAATGCCAATCTGTTCTATGGCAATATCCAATATATGATGAACCTCGACCGCTTCAACAGCCTGTCCGAGGAAGATCAGACCGCCCTGATGGAAGCGGGTGCGGAAACCGAACTTTGGCTGCAGCCGCGCTATGAGGGCTGGATCGATGCGCAGGTCGGCAATGCCGTGATGAAGGGCGGCGGTGCGGCGGTATCGATCTCGACGGACGAGCGCAATGCGATGATTTCAGACATCGTCGCAAAATGGACTGGCGAAGTTGACGCTGCTTGCGGGCCGGAACTGGCCAACCAGATCCGATCATTGTTTGCACAGCACAAACTGTAAGGCAGGACAAAGGTTGCGGCAGGCCATTCACCCCAGCGACAGAGGTGTCTTATGCTCAGACTGATAGACAGGGCAACGAAGATCTTCGACTGGCTGGTGGTGGGGCTTGCCGCCATTGGCGCGCTCATCATCGTGGTGCAGATGTTCTGGATCAGTTATGGCGTGTTCATGCGCTATGCGATTGGCCGGCCCGACCGCATGGTGACCGAGGCCACTGCGCTTTTGCTGTTTCCGGTGGCCCTGCTGGGGTTGGCCTATGCAATGCGCGAAGATTCCTATCCGCGCGTCACCCTACTGACCGATGCGTTAAACCCGACCCTGCAAAAACTAGTCGCGCTGATGAATGGCGCGATCATGGCAATGATCGGCGTGTTCTTTTCCATCACCACAATCAACGCCACGATCCGCGCGTTCAATTCCGGGGCTTCCTCGGAAATTCTGAACTGGCCGCGCTACCTGTTTTGGGGCGTGGCAGCCACATCGCTGACCGTCTTTACGATCTATGCCTGCTTGCGGCTGGCGCAGATCGCGCTGCGTGCAGGCCCTACGCCAGATCCGAAATCCGACCGCTAAAAGGAAGTGCGCGATGGAATGGTATGAAGTCGCCCTTGGGCTGATGGGCCTGCTGATCCTGCTGATCGCATTTGGCCTGCCAATCCCTTTCGCTCTAGCCGTGGCCTCGTTGCCCTTTCTGTGGCAAATCCAGAGCTTTAACAGCTCGCTCATGTCGGCACAGTTGAAGCTTTGGGGGGTATGGATCAACTATATCCTGCTCGCCGTGCCTTTATTTGTCTTTCTTGGCGAATTGATCAGCCGCTCCAATATCGGCGCAAATCTATATATGTTCCTGCATCGCGGCGTGCCAATCCGCGGCTCGGCGGCCTATGGGTCTATCGGGGCCTGCGCGGGGTTCGGGGCGGTGTCGGGGTCATCCATGGTGGGATCGCTGACCATCGGCGGCGTGGCGCTACCAGAAATGCTGCGCCTTGGCTATGACCGGCGGCTGGCCAGCGGCGTTCTGGCGGCGGGTGGCACGCTTAGTGTGTTGCTGCCGCCCAGTCTGATCTTGCTGTTTTACGGTATCGTCACCGACCAATCCATCGGGCGATTGTTCATGGCGGGGGTCATTCCGGGACTGATGCTGGCATCGTTGTTCGTGGTGGTGGTGCTGATCTGGGCACGAGTGTACCCCGATCATGTTCCAGACCGCGACTCCGGTCCACGCCTGCGCCATATCCAGATCGCCGTTTCCCTTGGTCCGATCATCGTCATCGGCGGCGTGATCACCGTGGCCATCTATGGCGGCATCGCCACCCCGACCGAGGCGGCGGCGATTGCGGCCCTTGTCACGGTCATTCTGGCGGTCGGCGTGGGCGGGCTGCGATGGCAGGGCTTCTGGGACGCGCTGATGGCCACGATGCGCACGATGGGCTATCTGGGGCTGCTGCTGTCGGCAGGCGTTCTGTTCGGCTTCGTGCTGAACTACTACCGCGTGCCGCAGCAATTCACCTCCTTCTTCCTGACGTTCGAGTTGTCACCCTACATGGTGCTCGCGATGGTCATCCTGTTCTACATCGCGCTGGGCATGTTCCTTGAACCTGTGTCGATGACCTTTATCACCCTGCCCGTGATTATCCCGCTGATCCTTGCTGCCGGCTTCGACCTGATCTGGTTCGGCATAATCTATACCATCACGATGGAGATTGCGGTGCTAACGCCCCCTGTCGGGTTAAACCTGTATGTGATTTCAGGGATAAGTCGGGGCAAGGTGTCGGTGCCGGACGTGATTGTCGGATCCTTGCCCTTTATCGGGGCGCTGATAATCCTTGTGGGCGTGATGATCGTCTTTCCTCAAGCCGCCCTCTGGCTACCGCAACAGGTGCGCTGAACATGACTTTGCCTTACCTTCGCGGGGGCTTTGGAAAACCGCTGGTGCTGGTCCATGGCTATCTGGGCGGCAGTGCGCAGTGGCAGGAACAGATTTACGCCTTCGGCGCGACACATGACGTGATAGCCCCCAACCTGCCCGGTTTCGGACAGGCCGCGCATCTGCCGGGACCTGCCCGCATCGAGGATTTCGCCGACGCCGTGATGGACTGCCTGGAGGCGCTGGGCATCGCGCGTTTCACGCTTCTTGGCCATAGCATGGGCGGCATGATCGTGCAGGATGTTGCCAAACGCCACGCGGACCGGCTGGAGGGGCTGCTGCTGTACGGCACAGGCCCACTGGGCCTGATGCCCGACCGGTTCGAGCCGATCGAAACCTCGATGGCGCGGCTGGAACGCGATGGCCTTCAGGCGACCGCAGACAGAATCAGCGCCACATGGTTTCGGGATGGGATGGCCGCTTCAGGGTATGCAGCGACGCGCGACATTGCGCGGCTGGCCCATCCGCAGGCCGCTCGGAGCGCGCTGATGGCAATGAGGGACTGGGACGGGCGGGCGGCGCTTGCGCATATCGATGTGCCGTGCCGCATCATCTGGGGCGATCAGGATCGCTCTTACCGTTGGCCGCAGGTCAACGCATTATGGACGGGTATTCCCAAGGCTGGACTTGCGACGATTGCAGGTGCAAGCCATGCCGCGCATGCTGAAAAACCCATGCTGTTCAACGCCATCGTGCAGGATTTCTTGCACGCGTCCTGAACTTTCGTAGCCATGAACCGGCATTGGCAAAATGCCGATACGGAAATTCCGACAAAAGTCAGGCTTCAAGCCTCACGCGAACGACACGCCCTGGAAGAGCTCACAACATTCATGAGTTGCCAGCACGCAATGTTCGGCGACGCCAGGTTCGAAACTCCTCCTTCAAGCTGGCTGTTACCCGTCAGCGTCGACACAGTGATTGGCCGCTTTCGCAGCTTGCCGCGGCTGCAATGCTGCAACGTCACAGTCGGCTTTCCGCCCAGAACTGCCAATGCGAACCTATTGGTGCTGAGGGAGTGGATAACGGAACGAGGTGGGCCCGAGCGCGCTGGGTATTAAAGGGAGTACCCCCTGGAAAACCAGGACAACAAGCTCCAACAGCACGACGGCGGCTGGGCCAGAGGCGGCCATGGCATAGGCCCAGGAATTGAAACGACGTTGATCCTCATCGCAACGGACCAGCCGGGACGCACGGCGAGGGTGAGATCGCTCCGCGCTATGCGGCCAAGACCGCGCACACCATTGTCGACCCTCATCGAGTGGGGATAGCCAATCGTCCGGCATGCCCGCTCCAGGGTCTGCACCACATTCTCAGCGGCTCGGATCGAGGGCTGCAAATCCCTCAGGTCAGTATCAACCGTCTACCCTTCCAACGCCATCAAGCCGAAGCCAACACCAAAATGGCGCGAAAATCGTTCACATTGGTCAAGGTTGGACCGGAGACGACCTGCGCGCCGATGGCCGCGAAAAAGCTGTGTGCGTCATTGCGCGCAAGGCTTTCAACAGCGTTCACGCCAAGCGCTTGGGCATTGGCCAAGCTGGCGGGGGAGATGATTGCGCCTGCCACCTCGGCTGCGCCATCTACCCCGTCAGTGTCACAGGCAAGGGCATGGATCAGCGGATGACCGTTCAGTTCCAGCGCCAGCGCAAGGCAGAATTCCGCGTTCGGTCCGCCAATTCCGTCACCCCGGCGGGTGACTGTCAACTCGCCGCCAGACAGCAGCAGCACGGGGCGGTCCGCCGGGCGAAGACCTGCAGCTATGGCTTTGGCCAGGCGCGCCTGATCGGCGGCGACTGCGCGTGCCTCGCCTTCAAGTGCGTCGCCCAGCAGGCGGACATCGCAGCCTCGCGCCAGCTCTGCCGCAGCCGCGAGCGACTGCCCCGGGGCCGCATAGATCAGGTTTTCCACCCGGGACAGCCTAGGATCGCCTGGAGGGATCACGCGTGAGGGGCGGCTCAGCGCCAGCGTCACACTGGCAGGCACCACGATCTTCCAACGTTCCAGCGCAGCCAGGGCTTCAGCGGGGGTCGACGCATCCCCAACGGTCGGTCCTGAGCCGATGAAGGCCGGATCGTCGCCCGGCACGTCGGAAATCATCAGGCACAGCATCCGCGCCGGATGGGCCGCCGCCGCAAGTTGCCCGCCTTTTACCCGGCTGAGGTGCTTGCGTACCGTGTTCATCCGGTCGATCGGCGCGCCAGAGGCCAAGAGGGCCGAATTGACCTGCATCTTGTCTTCCAATGTCACCCCGTCGACAGGCGCCACCAGAAGCGCCGACGCCCCGCCCGAAATCAGCGCCAGAACGAAGTCGTCCGGTCCGAGCCCCGAAACCAGATCCAGCATCCGCAAGGTCGCCCGCGCCCCCGCCTCATCCGGCACGGGATGGGAGGCCTCCACGATTTCGATGCCTTGGCACGGCCTGCCGTAGCCATAGCGGGTGATCACCAGCCCGTCGCAAGGGCCCCAAGCTGCCTCGACCGCCTCGGCCATCCGGGCACTGGCCTTGCCCGCGCCGATCACGACCACGCGCCCGGCGGGTTTGGCAGGCAGGTAGCGGGCTAGCGAGCGCATCGGGTCGGCGACTTCGACGGCACGATCGAACAGCGCGCGAAGGAAGGTGGCGGGGTCCTGCATCTGCACATCAGTCCCTGGTTGAGGCACGGCGGATCAATTCCACAGGCGAGAGGGTTTCTGGCGGCGGCACTTTGCCGTCTTCTAGCCAGGCCAAAACTGTTTCCGCACAGGTCTGGCCGAATCCGGCGATCCCGCAACTGACCGAGGTCAGCGCCGGCCAGACCTGCGCGCAATCCTCGATATCGTCGAAGCCGACAACCATCAGATCAAAGCCGACCCGGCGCCCGATCTCGGCGCAGCCGGACAGCAGGCCAAGCGCCACCAGATCGTTAAAGCAGATCACCGCATCGACCTCGGGGAACTCCCCGGCCAGTTGCCGTGCCACCTCGCGCCCGAAGACACGTCCCGGGCGGCCGGGAAGCACCAGTGGGGACAACCCCGCTTCTGCCAGCACCGCAAGATAGCCCGACATACGCCGCTGGGTCACCGACCGGCCTTCCAGCCCGCCGACAAAGGCGATCCGCCGCGCGCCCTGCACCAGCAAGTGCTCGGTCGCCAGACGGCTGCCGCTTTCATAATCCGGTGCAGCGAAGGGGAAGCGATCGGCCGGCACCACCTGACGCAGCACCTGCATGGCCGGAATTCCCGCACGTGAAATCGCCCCGAAGGTCGCCTGCTCATCTCCATAGGCGGGCGACAGGATCAATGCCGCCACGCCATGCTCGATCATGGCCGAGGTGACCTGCGCCTGCAGCACCGGGCTTTCGTCTGTGTTGGCCAGCACGGTCGCATAGCCGCGGGCCGACAGCGCCATCTGCACCGAGGTGGCGAATTCGGTAAAGAACGGGTTGCGCAGATCGTTGATCACCAGCCCGATGAGGCCCGCGTTTGACGACCGCAGATTGGCAGCCGAGCGGTTGTAGACATAGCCAAGGTCGGCCATGGCCCGGCGCACATCCTCGCGCGTTTCAGCCTTCACCAGCGGGCTGTTCTGCAAGACAAGGCTGACTGTCGACTTGGACACGCCTGCATGCTTTGCCACGTCAATGATTGTTGGCCTGCGATCCATGCCTTGTCCTGTCAAATCCCGTGCAGCGCCAGAAGCAGCTTCATCCGGGCCTTTGCCAGATCCGGCCGCGACAGGAGCCGCGCCTGATCCGCCAACCGGAAGACTTCGGCATAGTGGACGATATCGCGACTAGATTGAAAGCCCGCAGGCATGATGAAGTGGGATTGATGGCCATTGAGCCACGCAAGAAAGGCGATACCCGCCTTGTAGAACCGTGTCGGGGCACGGAAAATCTCTCGCGACAGCGGCACGGTCGGGGCAAGCAGGCTGTCGTAGGTGGCCCGATCGCCCAAGGCCAGCGCCTCCAGCGCCTGCGCCGCCGCCGGGGCAATGGCGGCGAAGATGCCCAGAAGCGCATGGGAATGATGGCTGCCGTCCCCGGCGATCAGCGGGGCATAGTTGAAGTCGTCGCCGGTATAGAGCCGCACACCGGATGGCAGCCGCGCCCGGAACGCCTCTTCATGGGCCTGGTCCAGAAGCGAGATCTTGATCCCGTCCACCTTGGCCGGGTTCTCGGCGATGAGCGAGAGAACGAAATCCGAGGCCTGTTCCACGTCCTCCGATCCCCAATAACCTTTGAGTGCCGGATCGAACATGTCGCCCAGCCAGTGCAGGATCACCGGCTCGGTCGCGCCGTCGATCAGGCGGCGATAGACACTGCGGTAGATTTCAGGACCCGCGCCAATGGCCGGAAAGGCGCGGCTCGCCATCAGGATCAATTGCCCGCCTGCGGCCTCGATTGCCTCGGCCTGATGTTCATAGGCCGCAAGGATTGTTGGCGCGTCCGTCAGGGCCGACAGCGGTTGATGGTCCGTCCCCGCCCCGCAGGCCACGCGGGGGAGCATCGGATGGACCTTGGCCGCAATCATGGTGCGCTGGATCAGTTCCAGCGCCGTGGGCCAGTCCACTCCCATGCCGCGCTGCGCGGTGTCCATCGCTTCGGCCAAGCCAAGGCCCTGATCCCAAAGCTGGGTCCGGAAGCCGAGTGTCGCGTCCCAGTCAACGGCAGGCCGGGTTTCCCAGGGGTTGCGTTCGCGCAGCGGGTCGCTGACCACATGGGCGGCGGCAAAGGCGGTGCGGGTGAGCGCAACCCTTGGCGCGCGCGCAACCAGCGGCTCGCCGTTCAGGCGGTAGGGTTCAAGCCGGTTCGCAGGCGTTGGCAGGATCAGCATGGGATGGTCCTCAGCAAGGAAGATCAAAGACAAGGATGCCGTCGATGCCGCCTTGCGCATGGGCGACAAGGGCGGAACCGACACGCTGGTGATCGGCATGCGCCTGATAGGCGGCAAGTGCCGCCCAATCGGTGAAATCGATGGTGAAGCCGTGCAGGTAGCCACGTTCGATCTGCTCGGGGCTTTCGCTGCGTCCGGCGCAGATGGCCGAGAGGCCTGCAACCTTGCCATCAATGGACCGTAGATCGTCAAAGATCGCGGCGATCTGGGCTTCAGTCACCTCCGCGCGAAAGCGGATCAGGACAATATGACGGATCATTTGAGCCCCCATGCGGCCTTGATCATGTCGGCTCCCTTTTCGCCAATCATGATGGCGGTTGCGTTGGTGTTGGATGAGACGAGCGATGGCATGATCGAGGCGTCGATCACCCGGAGCCGCTCGATGCCGTTGAAGCGCAGTTCCGGGTCGACCACGGCGCCTGCGTCGACCCCCATGCGGCAGGTGCCAGCGGGGTGATGGTCGGTCTTGGCGTGGCGGCAGGCGTAGCGGAAATAATCTTCATCGGTGCGCACCTCGGGCCCCGGCAGCCGTTCCGCCTTGACGAAGGGGCGCAGCGCCTCCTGCCGCATGATGTCTTGCGCCAGCTTCAGCCCGCGGATCGACATTTCGCGATCATAAGGATCTTCCCAATAATTCGGGTCGATCAGGGGAGCCGCCAGCGGGTCGGCCGAGGCGAGCCGCACCGTTCCGCGCGACCGGGGCCGCAAAAAGGCGGAATTGAGCGTGACACCGCCCTGCGGCATGGCCGCAACCCCGGCCTCAATGCCCGATCCAAGACCCAGGTGCAACTGAATGTCAGGCGAACGCGCCGAAGGTTCGGCATACCAGAAGCCGCCGGTCTCAAACAGCGAGGAGGCCACCGGACCGCTGCGCGTCAGCAGGTATTGCAGCCCCGCGACTGCGGACCAGTGAGGCTTGGCATAGCGGTCATAGGTGTGCGGGCCGGTGCATTCGGCGATCACGAACAGATCGAGGTGATCCTGCAGGTTGGCGCCCACCTGCGGTTGGTCCAGCACCACGGGAATGCCAAGCCTAGCCAGATGGTCAGCCGGACCTATGCCCGAAAGCTGCAACAGACGCGGCGAGCCGATGGAGCCCGACGACACGATCACCTCGCCCTCGGCCCGGATCACTCCACTGTCCGTCTCGACCCCCACCGCGCGGCCATTCTCCACGACAATCCGCAGGACCTGGACATCGGTACGGATCGTCAGGTTCTTGCGCCCCCGATTGGGGTTCAGATAGGCGATCGAGGCAGATGACCGCCGGGCATTTCGTTGGGTCAGCTGATAGTATCCCACGCCGTCCTGACGTTCGCCCGCCATATCCGGGTTGAACGGGATACCGAGCTCGCCTGCCGCCTTGAAATAGGCCTCGCAGATCGGCAGGGGCGCTGCGGGTTTGGACACGCCCAGAGGACCGCCCCTGCCGTGATAGCGGTTGTCAAAACTGTCATTGTCCTCGGCTTTGCGGAACCAGGGCAGAACATCGTCATAGCCCCAGCCGGCACAGCCCGCCTGCCGCCAGTCATCGTAGTCCTGCGCCGCGCCGCGGGTGTAGATCTGGGCATTGATCGACGAGCCGCCGCCGATCACTTTTGCCTGGGTATAGCGGATTTCCATGCCGTCCATGTGCCGCTGCGGCACGGTGGTCCAGCCCCAGGACCCGATTCCCTTGGTCATCTTGGCAAAGCCCGCGGGCAGATGGAAGAACGGATGCCGATCCCTCCCCCCGGCCTCCAGCAGCAACACCCTTGTGGCGGGATTTTCCGACAGCCGTGCCGCCAGGACCGACCCGGACGACCCGCCGCCAACGATGATGAAATCGAACTCATTCATGGATCAAAGCCTTTGCACCGAAAGTCCGCCATCAACCGGTATCACCGCACCGGTGGCAAAGGCCATCTGCCCGGTCGCGATCGGCACCACCACCGACCCTATATCGGCCGGCTGGCCCCATCGGACGGCGGGCACAAGGCCGCCTTCGATCCGCGCGGTGTATGTGTCCTTCACCCCGGACGTCATCTCGGTATCGATGATACCGGGGCGGAGTTCGAACACTCCGATGCCGTGGGGTGCAAGGCGCAGGGCCAGCGCCTGCGACGCCATCGCCGCCCCGGCCTTGGAGATGCAGTAGTCGGCGCGTTCGACGCTGGCCATCCGGGCCGAGACCGAGGTGATGAAGATGATCGACCGATACGGCCCCTCCCCCCGCTCCAGCATCCGCCTTGCCACCGCTTGCGCCAGGAAAAACGCCCCGCGCAAATTGATGCCGGTGACGAAATCGAAATTCTCGGGCGTGATCTCCAGCATGTCGCCACGCACCCTTGCAGCGACGCCCGCATTCTGCACCATCGTCGAGATCGGCCCCATCGATGCCTCGATCCGGTCAATCAGGCCGGGCGCCGCCTCGACTTGCGCCAGATCATGCTGGAAATACCGGGTTGAGGGGCCAAGCAGCTCCAGCGCCGCCAGAACCTGCGGGCTGTCGGGGCCAGGCAGCGATGCAAGTGCTATCCGGAATCCCGCATCCGACAGCGCCTTGGCTATGCCAAGGCCGATGCCCTGCTGGCCGCCGGTGACAAGGGCGAGTGGCGTCATGACGGGCTTCCCCTGGACTGGATGTGGTCCGCCGCCCGCAGGGCAAGCGCCGCGATCGTCAGCGACGGGTTGACGGCCGCCGATGTCGGCAGCACCGAGGCATCGACGATGTAGAGATTTTCGAGGTCATGGGCGCACAGGTTCACATCGACCACCGATGTCGCAGGGTCCGCCCCCATCCGCGCCGTGCCGCACTGGTGGCTGGGCTTGGATTTCGGAAAGCCGCGCGACAGCACGATCGGCCAGCCCGCCCGCCGCATCGCGGTCCCCAGCCTTTTCACCAGCAGGTCATGGGCGGCAACATTGGTGCGGCGCCAGTCCAGCACCACGCCGCCGTTCCGCCAGAAGACCCGTGAGTCCGGATCGGGCAGGTCTTCCGACATCGCCATGATGTGGATCGACCGGTCGGCCACATGGCCCGCGAGCCAAAGCGGCATCCCCGACTCCCCTGCCAGGATCGGCCCGGTGATCCGGCCCAGCATCTGCACATTGCCCAAAGGCTCGCCCTTCGGCCCGCCGGTCAGATACCAGTCGTTGAACTGGATCGTCTTTTCATAGACCGAACGGTTCCGCCGGAAGGGATTGTAGGCCACGACCCCCGTAAGATTGTGGTTCATGAAATTCCGTCCGACCTGATCCGATCCGTTGGCCAGCCCTGCGGGATGGTCGTCATTGGCCGAGGCAAGCAGCAGGGCCGCCGACATCACGGCGCCTGCGCACACGCAGATCACGGGCGCTGCGATCACGTCACGCTGTCCATCGCGTTCAATCTCGACACCTGTCACGCGCCGGCCCTCCGCTCTCAGGCGCATCACTCTCGCTCCGGTCATCAGCGTGACGTTGGGGTGGCGCAGCGCCTCGGCCAGGCCGCAATTTTCGGCATCCGACTTCGCTCCCGTCGTATCGGGGAACGCGTCCCAGGCGGTTGGAGCGCGGGCCAGCCATCGGTCGAGATCCACGCCAAGGGGCAGCGATGAAACATGCAGGCCCTGCGCCACAAATGCCTGCCTCAGGACGGCGATGTCAGGCTCATCCGGCACCGGCGGGAATGGATAGGGGGTTGAATGTGGCGGCTCGGTCGGGTCGGCGCCGGCATCGCCCCGAACACGGTACAGCGCCTCCGCGCGGCCATAGAACGGCTCGAGATCGCCATAGGCGATCGGCCAGCCGGGGGTGGTCCCCTCCATATGGCGCACGGGGCCGAAATCGGCCTCTCGGTAGCGCAGAAGCACCCCGCCGTAGAACTTGGTATTGCCCCCCACGAATGCATAATTGCCGGGACTGAAGGGATCTCCCTGGACATCGTGCCAAATTTCGGCCGGCTTGAAATGGCCGCGCCGGAAGATCGCGGCCGGATCGCGCGCCTCGGGGCTGTCGACCAGCCGCTCGCCCCGTTCGAGGATCAGCACGCGCCGGCCTGAGGCCGCAAGCCCCGCCGCCAGCGTAGCCCCGCCCATGCCGGAGCCGATGATGATGATATCCGGTTGCATTACGGCTTGATCCGTTCCTCGGTCTTCGGATCGAAGGCCACGGCCTTTTCCATGTTCACGGCGAAGTTGAAAACCTCTCCCGGCGCGACACTGGCATCGGCGCGCATGCGCGCGATCACATCCTTGCCCGACAGCGTCATGGTGACATAGGTGTCGGACCCCGCCGGTTCCGTCACGCCGACCTCATTGGCAAGGGCAACGATATTGGTGGATTTGCGGTCGGCGCCTTCGGGATCGGTGATCGCCTCGGGACGGATGCCGAGCAGGATCTCGCGCCCTTCCCATTCGGCAAGGTTGGATTGCGAGAACGGCAGCAGACGCTCCGTTCCTTCGGCATCGGTGATCCGCGCCTGCGGCCGGCCGTCCGCCATCGCGACGCGGGCGGGCAAAATGTTCATCGCCGGGCTCCCCATGAAGGTCGCCACGAAGATATTGGCCGGCGTGTCGTAGATCTCTTTCGGCGTGCCAAGCTGCTGGACATAGCCCTTGTTCATCACCGCAATCCGGGTCGACAGCGTCATCGCCTCGATCTGGTCATGCGTGACATAGACGATGGTGGTGCGCAGCTTCTGGTGCAGCTTCTTGATCTCGGTGCGCATGTCGACGCGCAGCTTGGCGTCAAGGTTGGACAAGGGTTCGTCAAACAGGAAGACATCCGGATTGCGCACCAGCGCCCGGCCCATGGCAACGCGCTGGCGCTGCCCGCCGGACAATTGCCCCGGCTTGCGGTCGACCAGATGGTCGATCTGCAACAGCTTCGCCACATCTGCCAGCGCGCGGTCGCGCTCCGGCTTGGGCACACCGTGCATTTCCAGGCCGAAGGTCATGTTCTGGCCCACGGTCATGTTGGGGTAAAGCGCATAGGACTGGAACACCATGGCGATGTTGCGCTTGGACGAATGCACCTTGTTGACCACGCGCCCCTTGATGGCAATCTCGCCACCCGTGATGCTTTCCAGCCCCGCAATCATGTTCAACAGCGTGGACTTGCCGCATCCGGAGGGACCGACAAGCACCAGGAACTCGCTTTCCTCAACCGTGATATCCACGTGATGGAGGACTTCGACATTCCCGTAGGCCTTGGTGACATTGCGGATTTCAAGAAATCCCATGGGTTCGCTCCGGGTCTGAGTGTTCGGTCATTGGACGGCCTACCCCTTCACCGATCCCGCCATGAGCCCGCGCACGAAATAGCGGCCTGCGACGATGTAGACAAAGAGGGTGGGAAGAGCTGCAAGGATCGCGCCGGCGAAATGGACATTGTATTCCTTCACCCCGGTCGAGGACTGGACGAGGTTGTTCAATGCCACCGTCATCGGTTGCGACGTGCCGCCGAAGGAGACGCCGAACAGAAAATCGTTCCAGATATTGGTGAACTGCCAGATCACCGAGACAACCGCGATGGGTCCGGACACCGGCAGCAGGATACGCCAGAAGATGCGGAAGAACCCGGCGCCGTCGATCTGCGCGGCGCGGATCAGTTCCGTCGGAAAGGCCGCATAGTAGTTGCGGAAATAAAGCGTGGTAAAGCCGATCCCGTAGACGACATGGACGAGAATCAGCCCCGACACCGTACCCGCCAGCCCCAGTTTACCCAGCACCACTGCCATGGGGATCAGCACGATCTGGAACGGGATGAAGCAGGAAAACAGCATCAGCCCGAAGACCCAGGTATCGCCGCGGAACCGCCATTTCGTCAGGATGTAGCCGTTCAGCGCCCCCACGACGGTTGAAATCGCAACCGCAGGCACGACCATCAAGATCGAGTTGAGGAAATAGGGCTTGAGGCCGGTAGGCTCGACCCCGATCTGCGCGGTGGACCAGGCAGACCGCCAGGGGGCGAGCGTCCAAATCTGCGGCAGCGCCATCATGTTGCCGCCGGTGATTTCCGACAGCGGTTTCACCGAATTCACGCCCATGACATAGAGCGGCAGCAGGTAGAACAGCGCGAACAGGATCAGTACGAGGTAGAGGAAGGTGCGCGTCACCCGCCCGGTGGAGACGGCGGTATCCTGCGAAGCGGCGGACATCACTTCTTCTCCTTCAGCTCGGCGTAGAGATAGGGAACCATGATGGCCGCAATCGTCATCAGCATGATCACGGCGGACGAGGCTCCGATGCCCATCTGGTTGCGCGTGAAGGTGTAGGAATACATGAAGGTTGCCGGCATCTCGGTGGCGCGGCCAGGCCCGCCGCCGGTCAGGGCGACAACAAGGTCATAGGACTTGATCGCCAGGTGCGACAGGATCACGAAGGCCGACAGGAAGGCCGGGCGCAGCAGCGGAATAACGATGCGGCGGTAGAGCTGCCAGTTTGACGCCCCGTCGATTTGCGCAGCCTTCAGGATTTCATTGTCGATGCCGCGCAGGCCCGCAAGGAACATGGCCATCACGAAGCCCGAGGTCTGCCACACAGCGGCAAGCACGATGGTGTAGATCGCCATCTCGCTATCCTTGATCCAGGTGAAGGTGAAACTTTCCCATCCCCATTGCCGCATCACGTTCTGCAACCCGATGCCGGGATCGAGAAACCACTTCCATGCGGTGCCGGTGACGATGAACGACAGCGCCATGGGGTAAAGATAGATCGGCCGCAGCATCCCCTCGCCCCGGATCTTCTGGTCGAGGAAAATCGCCAGCATCAGCCCGATGGCGGTGCAGATGACGATGTAGAGGCTGGCGAATATCGCGATATTGGCAATCGCCGTATGCCAGGCGGGCAGCGCGAACAGCTTTTCGTAATTCTCGAAGCCGACCCAGGTGAACCGCGGCAGCATCTTTGATCCGGTAAAGGACAACACGATAGTGAACAGGATGAAGCCGTAGACAAACAGCAGCGTCACCGCCAGCGATGGGGCCAGCACCAGCTTTGGCAGCCAGTCCTGCAATTGTGTGCGGAAATCGGCGGTTCCAGGCGCGGCCATCGGTGGTCCTCCATCCACGCCTCTGGCGCGGCAGAATTCTTGTGAAGGAATGGTAGGGGCGGCCGGTGGCCGCCCCATTTCAGGTATTTACTGCGCGGCAGCAACTGCCGTGGCGAGCGCTGCGGCAGCGGCGGCGCCATCCACATACGAGCCGTTGAAGGCCGCAGTCACCACGTCATAGACGGCATTCTTCACCGAAGCGGGCGCCGCATGGCCATGGGCCATCGAGCCGAACAGGCTGTTGCTGTCATTGGCCGTCGCCAGGTCGGCCATGGCCTTCTTGCCGCAATCGTCGAAAGCGTCGTTCGGCACGTCTGTCCGCGCCGGAGCCGAGCCCTTGACCACGTTGAACGCCGACTGGAACGTCGGGTTCATGATGGCGCTGGCCATGGCGCCCTGTGCGGCCTTGGCACCGTCACTTTCGACCCCGAACATCGCGAACTGGTCGGAGTTGAAGGTCACCGACCCTTGGGTTCCGGGAAAGCGGATGCAGACGAAGTCGGTGCCAGGCACCTTGCCCGCCTTGACGAACTCGCCCTTGGCCCAGTCGCCCATCATCTGCATGCCCGCCTCGCCATTGATCACCATGGCGGAGGCAAGGTTCCAGTCGCGGCCCGAGAAGTTCGCATCCACATAGGTGCTCAGCTTGATCAGGCGGTTGAAGGCCTCGGCCATCTGGTCGCCGCCCAGGACTGCCGGATCGAGGTCGATGAAGGCGGCCTTGTAGAAATCATTGCCAAGGCCAAGCACCACCCCGTCAAAGACGGTGGCGTCCTGCCAGGCCTGCCCGCCATGGGCCAGCGGCGTGATGCCGTTGGCCTTCATCGCGTCCAGCACGGCGACCAGCTCCTCCCAGGTTTCCGGCGCCTTGCCGCCGGCTGCATCGAGCGCCGCCTTGTTCATCCAGACCCAGTTGGTCGAATGCACGTTGACCGGCGCCGCAATCCACTTGCCGTCATGCTTGGAAAAGCCCTGCAACGCCGCAGGCACCACCGCATCCCAGCCTTCGGCCGCAGCAACCGTGGTCAGATCGCCGAGCGCATCCTCGGCCGCCCAATCCAGGATGTCGAAGCCCAGCATCTGCACGGCGGTGGGCGGATTGCCTGCCGTTACCCGGGCGCGCAGCGCGGTCATGGCCGCCTCGCCGCCGCCGCCGGCCACCGGCATGTCCACCCAGCCGATCGACTTGGTGGCCAGATCTTCCTTCAGCACGTTCAGCGCTGCCGCCTCGCCGCCGGATGTCCACCAGTGCAGCACTTCCACATCCTCGGCCACAGCCATGGTCGTGGAGGCCAGAAGGGCTGCTGCCACCGTCAATTTCAGTCCAAAGAATCCACGCATAGGTCATCCTCCCGATGTTTGCGTTGTGCGTTCCTTCCCTGACAACCCGTCAGGGGCTGTTCACCCAAGGTGCGCGTGTGCGGCCTATCCGCATCACCAGCGATTTCACCTCAAGGAATTCCTCCATCCCATAGCGGCCAATTTCACGCCCCTGACCGGATTGCTTCATCCCGCCAAAGGTAATTTCGGGGAAACCGTCCATCCAGGTGTTGGTCCAGACCGTTCCGGCTTGCGCTGCCCGGGCAAAGGCCAGGCAGGTATGGATGTTCTCGCTCCACACGCCGGCGCTCAGGCCATAGCTGGCGTCATTGGCAAGCGCGATCGCCTCGTCCAGCGTGCGGAACGTCAAAACCGCAAGCACCGGGCCGAACACTTCGTCCCGCGCGATCTCCATTTCCGGCGTGACGCCCCGGATCACGGTCGGCTGGTAGAACTGCAGCCCAAGGCCGGGGACGGCCAGCGCGGCTCCGCCCAGCACGACCTCGGCTCCCGCGGCCACGGCGGCCTTCACTGCGGCGTCGATCCTGGCTGCGTGCTCGGGCGTGACGATGGCGCCCACTTGGGTTTTCGAATCCAGCGGGTCGCCAAAGGCCACCCGGCGCGACAGGGCCACGACACGGGCCACGAAATCCTCGGCGATGTCTTCATGCACGATGATCCGGCTGCTGGAATTGCAGCACTGGCCGACATTGAAATAGACCCCGAAGGTGACCGCATCGGCGGCGCTGTCGAGATCGGCATCCGGGAAAATCACCTGCGGGTTCTTGCCGCCCAATTCCAGCGCCACCTTCTTCAGCGTCTCGCCCGCCGTCTTGGTGATCAGCTTGCCAACGGCGGTCGAGCCGGTGAAGGTGACCATGTCCACTCCTGGATGCGCCGTCATCACTTCGCCCACCGGCTGACCAAAGCCCAGCACGACATTGACCACGCCCGACGGCAGCCCCGCTTCCACCAGCAATTCGCACAGCATGACGGTGGTAGATGGCGTCATTTCCGACGGCTTGATCACGCAGGTGCAGCCTGCGGCCAAAGCGAATGGCAGCTTTTGGCTCAGAATCCAGAACGGAAAGTTCCATGGTGTGATGATCGACACGACGCCAATCGGCTCCTTGAGAACCACCGCCAGCATGTCTTCGCCCAGCACATTGTGGCTGTCGCCCTGCACGGTGCGGGCAAGCGCTGCCGCATAGCGCCACAGGTCGGCAGCTCCCGCGATTTCGCCTTGCGACTGGGTGATCGGCTTGCCGCTTTCCAGCGTCTCGATCAGGGCAAAGCGCTCCACATTCGCCTCGATCAGATCGGCCACCTTCAACAGAATGGCGGCGCGGGCCTTGCCTGAAAGCCGGCTCCATCTGCCATCGTCAAAGGCCGTGCGCGCGGCAGCAATGGCGGTCTCGGCTTCAGCCGCGGTGCCTTTTGCAGATTGGCTGACAACGACGCCATGCGCCGGCGACAGGCGGTCAGAGCAGTCGCCGGTTTGGCTGTCTACCCACGCGCCGCCAATGAAATGGCGGTTCTTGCGAGGGGCCGGAAGGGCCTTGCCGGCTGCCGGGATGATGGTCAGGTCAGACATGGTTCAGGTTCCCGAAAATTCTGGTCTGCGCTTGTCGCGAAAGGCGCCGACGCCTTCGGCCCGGTCGGCGCTTGCGGCCACGGCGGCGCTGCCCAGCGCCTCGATCATCGCGCCGGCATCTTCGTTGACGGCAGCGTGGATCATCGACTTTGCCGTCTCGACGGCGCGAGGCGAAAGGGCTGAGGCCCGTGCGGCCATCTCGTCGGCGGCGGCGCGCGGGGAGTCCGACACATCTGCGGCAAAACCCAGGGCCAGGCAGCGCTCGGCGCTGATCCGGCGGCCAAAAAGAGCCATTTCCTTCAGCACCGGCTCGGGGAGGAGCCGGGCCAGGCGCTGGGTGCCCGACCAGCCGGGAACAATGCCGATACCCGTTTCGGGCAGGCCAATCGTCGCCTTGACGCCCATCACCCTGAGATCGCAGGCGGCTGCAAACTCCAGCCCGCCGCCAAGCGCATGGGCTTCCAGCACCGCAATCGTGGGCCGCGCCAGCCGCGCCAGCCGGTCAAAGACGCGATGCCCGCCCCGCACCCAGTCCCGGGCAAATTCGGCGGGTGTCAGATCGCCCCAGCCTTCGATATCCGCGCCCGAACAAAAGGCGCGCGCCGGTTCGGCAGTGACCAGGACGCAGGCGATGTCCGGGGTCTTTTCGATCCTGTCCAGATGCTCGGCCAACTGGCTCAGCATGGTGACCGTGAAGGCGTTCAACCGGTCCGGATTGTCGAGCCGCAATTCGGCGACCCGCCCCGCAATCTGCAGATGCACGCGGCTCATGGCTGCCACCCCATCGGTTCGGTGGACAGCAGCGACAGCGGCATGACTGTCGCGTCCGCCGCCACCCGCACCCGGCCCTTACTGGCGGCGACAATATCCCGATCAGGCACGATGCCCGGCATGATCTCGGTCGCGACCAGCCCGTCTTCGGTCAGCCGCATCACGCAGCGTTCGGTGATGTAGAGCACGTCCTGCCCCTGCGCCCGGGCGCGATTGCCCGAAAAGGTGACGTGTTCCACCTGTTCAACCATCTTCGTGAACTTGCCCGGCGCTTCCACCGTGATGCCTGCCTCGGTCAGGGCGATCTGTGCGCCCGCCTCGAACCAGCCGGCAAAGACGATCTTTTTCGCATGCGAGGTGATGTCGACAAACCCGCCGCAGCCCGCCGTCAGATAGGGCTTTTTGCCGAGTTTCGAGACATTGACATTGCCCTCAACGTCAACCTCCAGGAAGGACAGGAAGGACACGTCGAACCCCGCGCCCTGGAAATAGATGAACTGTTGCGGCGACGGGATGTAACCCCAGGCATTGGAGGCACAGCCAAAGGCAAAGCCGGTCAGCGGCATGCCGCCGACGGCGCCCTGCTCGATGGCCCATGTCACTGCCTCGGGGTGGCCTTCCTCGAGCAGGATGCGCGGCACCATGGCGGAAATGCCGAAGCCGAGATTGGCGGTCATCCCGCCCTTCAGCTCCATGGCCGCGCGGCGGGCGATCACCTTTTCCACCCCGTGTTCGGCGCGGGAGAAGCTGGACCAGGGCCGGATGATCTGACCCGAGATCGCCGGGTCGTAAGGGGTTTCGCAGGTCTGCTTCTGGTCGGGATCAATCACGATCAGATCCACCAGATGCCCCGGCACCCGCACGTCATGCGGCCGCAGCGTGCCAGCCGCTGTCACCCGCGACACCTGCGCGATGACAAGGCCGCCGTGGTTGCGGACGCAGATCGCCTGCTCGAGCCCGCCCAGATAGGCGCCCTCATGCTCATAGGTCAGGTTGCCGCGTTCATCCGCCGTGGTGGCGCGCAGGATGCAGACATCCGGCACGATGTTGGGAAAGTGCAGCCAGGTCTCGCCGTCGAACTCCACCCGCTTGACGATCGGCGCGGCCTTCGCCCGCTCATTCATCGCACAGCCTTCGCGGATCGGGTCGGCGAAGGTTTCCATGCCGACCTTGGTCAGCACGCCCGGCCGTCGCGCCGCCGCCTCGCGGTGCATGTCGAACAGGATCCCGGAGGGCACATTCCAGGCCGCCACCCGATCTTCGACGATCATCCGCCAGATTTCCGGCATCGGCAGGCTGGAGGGACCCGAAGGGTACGAACCGGCAAGGACGCGCGCCAAAAGACCGTCCTGGGCCAGATGGTCCATGCCCGGCACGCCATACATGTCACCTGCCGCTATCGGGTGCAGCGCCGTGATCCTGCGCGGGTGACCCTCAGTTCGGAACCGCGCACCCAGGGCCTTCAGCACCAGATCGGGACAGCCCAGCGATGAGGACGATGAAACCGTGACCACTGCATCATCAGCGATGCGCGCGACTGCCTCGGCGGGCGTGACAACCTTGCTCATTCCGCAGCCCCATAGCTGACGGTCTGGCGAACGCCTGTCCGGGCGGCCTCGCGCACGGCGAGCGCAACAGCCAGCGAGGCCACTCCATCCCATCCATTGGCGGCAGAGCGGCCATTCCCCGCTGTTGCCGCGACAAACTCGCTTACGCCTTGCACATAGAGATTGTGATCGGAGAATGGCACGGCCACACGCCCGGCTGCGGTCACCAGTGCGATCTCGCCAACAGGCTGCTGTGTCATGACACCTGTCGCTAAGATCGAACCTTCGGTCCCGTGAACTTCAAGGCCCGAACCGGCGAAGGGATGGGTGAAGCTTTCATGGCTCATCACCATTGCCCCCGAGGGCATGGTCCAGACCGACATGGCGCTGTCTTCAACCCCCTGGCCAAGCCCCGAAGCGCACATCTGTGCAACGACCGTCTGCGGCTCCTCGCCCAGAAGAAAGCGCGCCACGTCCGCGTCATGCACGGTGATGTCGGGAATCACGCCGCCGCCCGCTCCCGGATCGGTGATGCGCCAGCCGCGCAGCGAGTCTGGCAGGTGCACCGCGTGGAACAGCCGCAGGGACAACACGCGCCCGATCCGTCCCGCCGCGATGAGATCGCGGATTGTCCGGTGACTGCCCGAGCAGCGCAGGTGATGGTTTGTGGCGAACGTCACCCCCGCTCCCTCGGCGGCGCGGACCATTTCCACAGCTTCGGCCAGCGTCATGGCCAGCGGCTTTTCACACAGGACGTGCTTTCCGGCCGCGATCGCCGCCATGGCTTGGGCAAAGTGCTTTTCATTGGTGGAGGAGATGTAGACGGCATCAATCCCGGCGTCGGAAACAGCCGCGCCTATATCGGTGGTTGCTCGAGGTATGTGATTGGCGCGTGCAAAGGCGGCTGCCCGCTCCGGGTTCGAGCTTGCGACCAAGCGGATGTCGCCGCCTAATTCTCGCATCGCGCCGATCACATGATTTTCGGCAATCGAGCTTGCTCCGATAAGTCCCCAGCGCATCATTCACCTTCTTTTGGAACGTTCCTATTTTCTTTTATTGGAACGTTCCATGCAGTGTCAATAGCGTTTCCTTTTGGGGAGACATTTCCTGGGTTCGTCAGATGCAGGACCTCGAAGCCCTTGGCTCCATCGGATCGTTTCTTCGCAAGGCCGTGAAACCTGGCTCTTGGAGGTGCCCGACATGCCCCTCTCGGCGATTGCAGGCAATCGCCTGCCGGGTAAGACATCGCCCTGACCAAGTCATCGACAGTGCGGGTCGAGGTGCCTTGGATGTAGGCTTCCTGGATCACCGTGCCGATCTTGCCCATTGCACTGGAGGCCGTGAAGCGGATTGATAGGTTGTTCGATGTCGAGCGCGATCTCAATGGTATGTCTGTCGACGAACGTCTGGAAAAGCGTCAGCAGGAAAGCCGCCCCTGGGTCAACTTTCCGCGCCGATTGACAGACTGCACCACATCCAGGCGGAAAGCTGTCCTTGCTTCGGAGCACAGGTTCACAGCGTACGCCCCTCCACCAAGGTAGCAGCCGGAGGAGCCAGTTTGCTGGCCGGCCGGACTTGTCGGCGAAATCATGCGGGTGCGGTCCAGCCAACGCGCGCTTCCGGTCCATGGTCAGACCCGGTTTCGCCGGCCCGGACCCTAGTGAAGCACGGCCGTTTCAGCGACGGCGATGGGTCGCCGCCACACGTGACACCTCCTCGTAGATACCGGAGAGCAGATTGAGCGTCTGTGTTGCCGCGCGCAACCGTTCGGCCAGGTCAGGAACATCGGCGACGGCCGCAATCAGCAGACGCCGGCGCAGGTCGCCATAGGCCTCGGTGACAGCGCGGCCCCTGTCCGTGACCTGATAAGTCACACCCGAGCGGCCGGATCCTTCACGGTGAACCAGTTCAGCGCCGATCAGCTTTCGCAGACTGTACTGGATGTTGGGGACATCATCGCGGTTGGTCAGCCGCGCCAGGTCCTTGATGGTTTTCGGGCGCTCATTCATGCGGATGATGTGCAGCAGCGCGTTTTCAGGGCCCGAGGCAGCGACATCGACCACGCCCGCCAGGCATTCCGATTGCCAGCGCCCGAAACCCTCGAATGTGCGCATCAGCGCAAACTCCAGTTCCGTGGTGCTGACCTCGACATCGCTCCTGGCCAGATGCCAGCGATAATCCAGTTCGCCAGGTGCGGGCGGGTCTGCGGGCGGCGTTGGGCCGTTTTTCATGGGATGCTCCTGACTCTCCATTAAATTTTACGCCTAAAGCATATTGACGCAATCGGATTTTTAGATAGACTTTCTATCATAAATTAAAACCAATAAAGGAACAGCGACTATGACAAGGAACATGATGCTGGTGGATGACCGCTTCCTGCTCGGGACTTTCTCGTCGAACTGCTCATCGGGGATGAGCGTGACCAAGGTTGAGGAACGCTGGGACAATTCCTGGGAAAACAATCTTGCCCTCGGCCAATTGCTTGACGACGCCGGGATTGATTTCATGCTGCCGATCGCGCGCTGGATCGGCTATGGCGGCGAGACCGATTTTCATGGCGGCGTTCTTGAAACCATGACCTGGGCTGCCGGATTGCTGGCGTCCACAAAGAACATCTCGGTTTTCGCCACCATCCACACAGCGGCAAATCACCCCGTGGTGGTGGCCAAGCAGATCGCCACGATTGACCATATCGGCAACGGCCGTGCCGGACTGAACATCGTCGCGGGCTGGAACAAGCCCGAATACGAGGCGCTTGGCCTCAACCTGCCCGACGATCACGAAACCCGCTACGGCTATGCACAGGAATGGTTTGATGTTGTTCGCAAGCTCTGGGCGTCGAAAGACTATTTCGATTGGGACGGCGCGTACTTCAAGCTCAAGGGCGTTCATGGAGATCCGCTTCCGGTGCGGGGCTCCGTGCCGATCATCAACGCCGCCGGTTCTCCGCAGGGACGGGAATTCGCCACCGACAACGCCAACTTCCTGTTCACCCCGGCGATCGACCTGGCTCGATCGACCGAGGAGATCAAAGAACTCAAGGACCAGGCAAAGTCGAAGAGCCGCAAGGTCGACGTGCTGACATTCTCGCATGTCATCTGCCGTCCGACCGAGGAGGAGGCGCTTAATTATCTCGAGCACACGGCCAAGGCCAATGCCGACTGGGAGGCTGTCGACAATCTCGTGCGCCTGCAGTTCGCCCACGCGCACAGCTTCCCGCACGATCTGCTGGCGCTGATCCGCGACCGGTTCGCCATGGGTCATGGCGGCTTCCCCTTGATCGGCACGCCGGACCAGGTGGCCGAAGGCATTCTGTCGTTGCATCGCGCCGGGTTCGCCGGGACCACGCTGTCCTTTGTCGATTATGTGAAGGAATTTCCCTATTTCCGCGACACTGTTCTGCCCAAGCTCGATGCAGCCGGGATCCGCTGAGCGCGCGGGAGACGCGGACGCCGTCATCGAGCGTCCGCCCTCTGCAGGCGAATTCCGTGATGCCATGCGGAATTTTGTCGGCAATGTCAGCGTGCTGACGGCCGGCCAGGGCGACGACCGGTCCGGACTGGTGGTGACATCGGCCATCTCGCTGTCGGCGGATCCGCCGCTGCTGCTGGCTTGCGTCAATCGCGCCTCGTCGACCTGGCCGCTGATCGAGCGATATGGCTGCTTTGGCTGGTCGGCGCTCGGCGCGGGCCATCAGGCGGTCGCCGAGCGCTTCACCGGCTTCGGTGGCGCCAAGGGGCCCGAGCGCTATGCCGGGGCGTCCTGGCTCGCGGCCAGGACCGGGGCGCTGCTGCTTGAAGACGCGGTCGTGGGCATCGATTGCACAGTCGAGGAAATGATCGATCGCGCCACCCATTCGATCATCATCGGTCGGGTACAGGAGATTCGAACCCGTCCCGGCCAGGGAGCGATGATCTACTGGAACGGCGCATTCCGCGGACTGTCGGAGTGACAATGCGGGACCGTCGGTGCGCAGATGCCCGCCGGTTCCGCCCAGATGTACAAGAACCTTCAATGGATCGGGAACCCGGTTCAGGCCATTGGGCGCGCGATCTCACTCTCCGGCCTGAAACACCGCCCGTCCGCCGCAGATCGTGGTCGTGACCGCCACATCCGTGATCTCGTCGTGATCCGCGACCGCCGTGAGATCCCGGCCGAGGTTCACTGGATCCGCCACCTTGCCAGTTTCCAATGAGCCCTTACAGCAATCGCTTCGCCCCACAAAGGCGGCTCCGGCCGACAATCCTACGAGACTGAGGGATTACTGCCAAACGCGAGTAGTCGCGCCCTCCAACCGAGTTCGCGCTCAAAATGCAGGCTACTTTCCCTCGATATCAGTCCCACGACGACGTTCGACAATGTCATTGCCTACGTATGGAAAGCTTCTGCGAGTTTGATATGCTGACGCTGACTGACGACACCACCCGGCAGGGCGCACTGCGGTTCTGTGATGGTAAGGGGAGGATCATCACAGGTGAGGGCACGACGCCAGTTCCGCAACTGATCAATCTCGAAGAGTTGCAAGATATCGCTTCCAGCATTGAACGGGGCGGCGAGGTTTCGAATGAGGCTTTGCGTCAGATGGCCGGAGCCGGAGGTTCGATCGGGGGTGCAAGGCCAAAGGCCAATGTATTGGACGATGACCAGCTCTGGATTGCCAAATTCTCATCCGCAGGCGATGCCAGTCCCGTCGAACGGATCGAAGTCGCTACATTGAAGCTCGCTCGTGAAGTTGGCCTGAACGCCCCCGAAGTCCGCCTGGTTCTGGAACGAACCAGGAGTCCGATTGCCCTCATTCGGCGCTTTGACCGCGAGAGCACAGCGCGCATCCCGTACATCTCAGCCCGGACTGCGATCGAACGCCACGGCGCCGAACAGGGCGCCTACACGGACCTCGCTCAGTTCATCCGGCAACACAGCGACAATCCGCGTGCAGATCTGCACGAACTCTGGTCGCGGATCGTGTACACGATTTTGGTCTCAAACACAGACGACCATCTCAAGAACCATGGATTTGTCTATGCCGGCGATTTCCGCTGGAGCCTTTCGCAGCTTTTTGATGTCAATCCGCAGCCCGAGCGCCACCGCTTTCTCAAGACAGCTATCATCGAAGGTGAGCCGTTTGCCGCTTCGCTGGAGCTCGCGCTTGAGGCTGCCGTGTTCTTCAACCTCGCCGCAGACGAAGCCAAAAAGATGGCGCGTATCATGGCGCGGCAGATTAACGGAACTTGGAGGGACATCATGCGGAATCATGGTGTGACCGGCGCAGACCTTCGCGGCCTGGAACCCGCCTTCGAACATCAGGAAATGGAACGGGCACTTAGTCTGTAGCTTGAACCTGGATGGACACATTTGGCATATTGTAGGTCATTATATGACTTATCTGGCATATTTTGATATCCGACAGTCCCCTGATTTGGCGGCCCGTACCGAACTGTATCTATAGATGACCCACAGGACGTCGCCGATTTTTCCGGTCGATCCAAATCCGAAGGACGGCAGAGATAAGGATTTTGAATTTCCGTCAATTGGCTGCCACAAAGCAAATATTGCATAAGCTTTATTATGAAACTGAGGGGCACTGGACATTGCAGCTTTCTACTGAGAACGGCGGCAAGGGTCTCGGCAAAGCGGCATGGCAATCTGCTATGAGGAAATCAGCCGGTTTTTTCGGATTATCATCTCGGTCGTGAGGAGCTAGGCCCAACAGCCGGAACGGTTATGGTTGCAAACACCTTCTTCAAAGCAGTTGGGTCTACGAACGCCGCTGCGATCGATGGTCGCTCGAAAGAATCAAACCATAAAACCCCATAGGTCAGAGTGTGCGGACCGCGGGTTCCTGCCTGAGAGGACTACATGTCGATACGATGCGCAGCTTCTATTGTCGAATTCCCAAGTAACTTTCGATCAGCCGCCTGTCATTGATCAATTCACCCGCTGGACCATGCGTTGTGATTTCCCCCAGTTCCATGACGTAGCCCGCAGACGCCACTTCAAGCGCGGCGCGTGCATTCTGCTCGATCAACAAGATGGCAATTCCTGAGTCCTTAAGGTCGGTCACGATGCGAAAGATGTCGCGCACGATCAAGGGAGCCAGTCCCAGGCTCGGTTCGTCCAACATCAGCAATCGCGGGCGCGCCATCAGTGCGCGGCCCATCGCCAACATCTGTCGTTCTCCGCCGGACAACGTTGCCGCAAGCTGGTGGCGGCGTTCCTTCAGCCGCGGAAAACGCCCGAAGACCTCCTCCAGCGCCTCGCCGCCATGGGACCGATTGCGCCGATAACAGCCAAGACGCAGGTTGTCCTCCACGGACATGCTCGAAAACAAGTCCCGCTTTTCCGACACCAGCGAGATGCCCATTTCCACGCGCTCCTCCACCGGGGACCTGGTAATGTCGATGCCATCGAACATCACCTTCCCCTTTGCGGGCAAAACACCCATGAGCGACAGCAGGGTCGTGGATTTGCCGGCGCCGTTGGCGCCAATGAGCGTCACAATTCCGGAGCCGGGCAGCTCGATCGCAATGTTGTGAACCGCAACAACCTTGCCGTAGCTGACCGAGAGGTCTGTCGCGGTTAGGAGCACACTCATTGCAAGCCTCCCAAATAGGCTTCCTGAACAGCCGGATTCCGCTGGATTTCCGTTGGGGTGCCTTCGGCGATGCGTGTGCCGAAATCCAGCACAACAATGCGATCCGTCAGTCCCATGACAAACTCCATATCGTGTTCAACCAGCAGGATGCCCATGCCGTCGGCCCGCAGGCTGCTCAAAAGCTTCGCCAGTTCTTCCTTTTCAAATCGCCGCAGGCCCGCCGCAGGTTCATCGAGAAGCAATAGACTGGGCGCGAGACAGAGCGCCCGGGCGATCTCCGCCATGCGCGATGCGCCAAGCGACAGATTGCCTGCCAGCTGGAAGGCGTCGTCTGCAAGCCCGGTGCGCTCCAGATTCCGCATCGCTTCCGCAAAGATGCGTTCTTCCTCTTCGCGATCCAGGCGCAGCATGCCCCGCACGAAGCCGGCATGGCCGCGCAGATGCGCACCAAGCGCCACATTTTCGAGCACAGTCATTTCGGGCGCCAGCTTGACGTGCTGAAAGGTGCGCGCGACCCCTCGGGCTGCGATCTCTTCGGGCAGCATGCCGTCGACCCGCACGCCGTCGATCCAGATTTTTCCCTCCGTCAGCGGTATCACACCGGTGAGGAGGTTGAAGGTCGTGCTCTTTCCAGCACCGTTTGGTCCGAGAAGCCCCAGAATTTCACCGGGCTTCAGTTTGAAACCAACGTCATTCACCGCAGCCAAGCCGCCAAATCGCTTTGTCAGGCCTTCGACCGTCAACAGCGCGGCGTCGCCCTGTCTGGCCGGCGCAGTCTCAAGCGGCCTTGCATCGCGATTGATGTGGCGTTGACGATTGGAGAAGCGCTGGTCGATCGCCGCCCAGATGCCGTCGCGCGCATAAATGAGGGCAAGGATCAGCAGCGCGCCAAAGGCAATGGATTCAAAATTGCCGCCTTGCCCGAAGATCACCGGCAAGATGTCCTGCAACTGGTTCTTGAGCAAAACCACGACAGCCGCGCCAACGATCGCGCCGTAAACATGGCCAGCGCCGCCCACCACCGCCATGAGCAGATATTCGATCCCCGCATTGATGCCGAATGCGCTTGGGGTGACCGCCCTCTGAATATGCGCGAACAGCCACCCGGCCAGACCGGCAAGGACGCCCGCATAGACGAACACAATCAACTTGGTGCGCGTGGTGTTCACACCAAAGGCCTCAGCCGAGGTTTTGCCGGAGCGCAGGGCGCTCATGGCCCGGCCAGTTCGCGAATCCAGCAGGTTTCTTGTCATGAACACCGAGACCGTGACAAACAGCCAAACCACTGGATAGACCTGCCGGCCCTCTATCAGTTCGATGCCGCCGATTGACAGCGGCGGCACGCCGGAAATGCCGTTGTAGCGACCCAGATATTCCAGATTTCCGAACAGATAGGATATGGCGATGCCCCAGGCTATGGTTCCCAGCGGCAGATAATGCCCGGACAGCCGAACCGTCATCAGCCCGATGAGGAACGCCGAAAGCGTGGTCAACAGTATCGAGACGGGGAGCGTCAGCCACGGCGAGATGCCATACTTCACCGACAAGACCGCAGTCGTATAGGCGCTGATCCCGACGAAGGCCGCCTGTCCGAATGACGTCATGCCACCAACACCGGTCAACACGACCAACCCAAGCGTCACAAGCGCGGCAAGGCCAATGTAATTCAGCAGGGAAACCCAGAACAGCGGCACACCCGGGATGTAGGGGGCCAGCAATGCCGCGAGAGCTATCAGGAGCGGGATGCTTCTATTGTTCATGAGCTCAATCTTCTTCATGGTGCGGCGCACGAATGGACCGCCAGATGAGAACCGGGAGAATAAGGCTGAAGACAATGACTTCCTTGAAGGCGCTCGCAAAGAAGGCGGAAACTGCCTCCGCAATGCCAATGGCAATCGCGCCGGCCACGGCGAGCGGAAAGCTTGCGAAACCCGCGACAATGGCGGCGACAAAGCCCTTGAGCCCAATCAGAAAGCCGCTGTCGTAATAAAGCGTGGTCAGCGGCGAAATGAGAATGCCGGAAATCGCTCCAACAAATGCGGCCATCAGGAACGCGGTACGACCGGAGAAGGACGGTGAAATGCCGACCAGACTCGCCCCACGCGCATTCACGGCGGCAGCCATCAAGGCCTTGCCAGCCAGGGTACGACCAAAGAACAGGTAGAATCCGACCAGCAGGGCCAAAGTTGCACCCATCACCAGCAGGCTTTGAGCCGACACCAGCACTGGCCCGACAACGAAGTTGGCGCCAAACATTGGCGCGGCCCGATATCCCTCGGCACCGAAGAAAAGCAGGCCAAGTCCAATCATCAGCCAGTGGACTCCAACCGAGCCGATGAGGAGGACAAGCACCGATGCGTTGGCCATTGGTCGAAAGCAGATTCTGTAGATGTATGGTCCCATGGGAACCACGAGCGCAAGCGCAAGTGCCATGTCAAAGAGATACGGCATGTCATATGGCGCAACCAGGATCACAACACCGACCAGGGCCAGCGGGGCAATGAAATCCCCTGCCAGGATTCCAAGGATCCTGGGTCTGGTCAATGTGTGCCGCTCACGCAGGAACTCCAGAATTCCTGCAATTACTCCAAGACCCGCCAGCAGCCAGATGGAGCCCGGCACACTGCCCTGCTGCAATGCAGCGAAGGTGAGCCCTCCATAGGCAACGAAATCTCCCTGAGCAACAAAGATGATCCTGGTAACCGCAAAGAGCAAAACGAAGGCGACTGCCAGCAATGCATAGATCGAGCCATTTATCAGCCCGTCCTGCACCAAGAATAGAGTGATCGTTGAATCCATCGTGTCGATGTTCCGGTTGTGCGCGCTTGTCTGTAAATCGGTCGTGCCCCGGCGCAAACGCCGGGGCTGGCTTCAGTTCATCTCAGAGGATGGGTTAGTCGACAGGGAGGTATTCGAACTTGCCGTCCCTGACCTGGATCAGGACGCGGCTCCGCTCGTCATGGCCGTAGTGGTCATCGGGGCTGGTATTGTAGACACCGTTCACCGAGACCAGTTCGCGTACATTCTCAAGTGCATCGCGCAGCGCCTTGCGGAACTCCGTGGTACCGGGCTGCGCAGTCTTCAAGGCTTCCACAGAGGCATGCGCAACCAGCTGACCTGCGTCGAACATCATTCCACTGAATGCCGAAACGCTGCCTTCACCGTGAACGGCGTTGTATTTCGTGGCGAAATCGACGGCAATTGCCTTGGAGGGATGGCTGTCGGGCAATTGCCCCGCAACAGCAACCGGGCCAACAGGCAGAATCGAGCCTTCAGCCGCGGCGCCTGCAACGCTGATATAGGTCGGGCTTACAGAACCGTGCGTCATGTAAATCTGGCCCTTGTAGCCGCGCTCACGCAACGCCGTGGGAGGCAGGGCGGAGGGTGTTCCCGATGCGACGACCATGACAGCGTCGGGATTGGCGAGACCAATTTTCAGCGCCTGGCCCGTGACCGAGGTGTCTGAGCGTGCAAAGCGCTCCACTGGATCCATTGTGATGCCGGTGTCTTTCAGAAGCTCCTCAAGGGCTGCGATCCAGTCATCGCCAAACGCGTCGGCGAACCCAATGAAACCAAGTGTTTTGACATTGTTGGCGACCATGTGCTCCACGAGCGCGCTCGCCATCATCTTGTTGGTTTGCACAGCGCGGAAGGTCCATACGTTCACATCATCCTTCACGGATACAGGCGCAAGCGCGATCACAGGCGTTTGTGCTTCAAAGGCGACGCTGGCGACCGAGGCTGAAGTCGGTGCGGTCGAGGAGCCGATAATGACGTCGGCACGGTCATCCTCGGTGCATTTGCGCGCGTTCCGGGTCGCCGCCGTCGGATCGGTGGCATCATCGTATGTGATGTAATTGATCTTTGTGTCACCGGCCATGGTCGGCAGGAATTGCACGGCGTTCTGTTCCGGGATGCCGAGCGATGCAGCCGGGCCGGTCGCAGATACGCTGATGCAAACTGTGATGTCGGCCAGCGCAGGTGAAGTCACGGCGGCAAGAGCCACCGAAGCCAGCATGAGAATTCGCTTCATAGTCGTTTCCTCCAGTTGTTTTTGATCTCTCCCAATTGCTTCCCCCGGCTGAGATTTTCGCCTCACCCATCGAAAGCATTCGATCCCCTGGCGCGAACGCCAACGGGCTTGTCGAATTCATGAAACACGCCCGCAAGGGACTGCCTGCCGGCCGAAATCATCGCCAGAAGGGCGCCGGTCTGGGGCAGGAGCTGAAGAGCGAAAAAGACAAAATTCTCACGCAGCCTGGCGCGCAAGGGATGCCCCGGGGGGCACGTGTCGAGAATGGCGGCAAGATAACTTGCGCCTGCGACCAAGCCCACGATTTCGAGGAGCGGCGTCGCACCCGCAAGCGCCGCGTGCCTGTCGGTTTTCAATGTAGCCTGGCTCACCTCGACCGCGGCGCTCAGGTCGGCGCACGCATCTGACAGGACCTGCCCGAGATGACTTAAATCCTGCTCGGGATTGTTCGCCAAACGACTGGCGATCGTGACGAACTCTTCCTGAAGAGCATTGAAGCGCGCACTGTTCCGGCCGGCGATCCCGCGGGTTAACAGGTCTATCGCGTGGATTGCATTGGTGCCTTCGTAGATTGTTGTGACACGTGCATCACGCCAAAGCTGCGGCACGCCCGACTCCTCTACATATCCGGCACCACCATGAACCTGGATGGCAAGATCGGCCGCATCCACGCCGGCCTGCGTGCAGAACCCCTTCGCAACGGGCGTGAGGATATCGGCCAAGGCCTGATTGTCGGTGCGCTCGGTTTGAGTGTCGGCTCCGCGCGCGGCATCAATTGCATCAGCCGCCGCCAGCATCAGACAACGTCCCGCTGCCGCAAGAGTGCGCATCTTCATCAAACTGCGCTTTACGTCCGCGTGGCGGATGAGTGGGACTTGCTGCTGATCCTCGGTATTGATGCGCCCCTGAAGGCGGGCCGCGGCATACTCATAGGACATCTGGAAGGCGCGCTCGGCGATGCCGACCCCTTGGGTTGCAACAGCCAACCGGGCGCGATTCATCATCACGAACATGCATGCCAAGCCGCGATTTGGGGCACCGATCATCCAGCCCGTGGCCGCTTCGCCGGCGCCGAAAGCCATGGTGCAGGTCGGTGAGCCGTGCAGCCCGATCTTGGTCTCTATACCAAGGCATTGCACATCATTGGGTTGAAGGCTCCCATCTGCCTGCGGCACCATTTTGGGCACCAGAAACAGCGACAAACCGCCGGTTCCTTCCGGGGCATCGTCATGGCGCGCAAGCACCAGATGCACAATGTTCTCGGTCAGGTCATGTTCGCCGTAGGAGATGAAGATCTTGGTGCCCGATATGGCATAGCTGCCATCAGCGCGTTCGACCGCACGGGTGCGTATTTCGGACAGATCGGACCCCGAATTTGGCTCGGTGATCGCCATCGTCGCGCCCCAGCGACCTGTTGCGATGTTTTCAAGATAGGTCTGTTGCAGCGCCGCAGTTCCATGCGCATGCAAGGTCTCCGCTGCCGCCATGTTCAGCAGCAGGCCCATCGTGAACCCGATAGATCCCGCATGCCACATTTCCAAACACGCGGCATTCAGCGCCAACGGCAAATCCTGGCCGCCAAACTGGCTGGGCAGGGACAGAGCTGACCAACCGCCACCAATGAATTGATCATAGGCGGCGCGATGCCCGGCCGCCGTCGTCACTTTCCCGAGTGAATAGGTTGCGCCGGATCGATCAAGGATCTTGTCGAGCGGCAGCAGTACATCGGAAGCGACGCTTCCTGCCTGTTCGAGAATGGCTGCCAACAGGTCTTCATCAAGCGCTCCGCCGCCACGCGTCACAGCGCTGGTGCCCTGCAGCAAGCTGAACTGCAACTCGGCAATCGGGGGGGAATAGGCCATGATGCGCACCAGCCCCCTAGTTCGCCAGTGGACGGTTGGTGTTGCGCAGATGCACAAGCCGATCAAACGTGGTTTGGCGACCGGCGAGTTCGCGAACGCCGTCGCGCTCCAATTGCGCGAATTGCTCTTCGCTGAGTGGTGAACCCGCCTCTGCCACACCGCCGCAGACAATCCGCGCAATTTCGCGACAGATGCCCACATCGGTAGGCGTGAACCCGCTGTCATCGACAAGCCGGGAAATCTGTTCTTCGAGGCATGCCATCAGCGGCGCGCCGCCCGCCGAGATGGACGCCCGGGCGGGAGCTATGTAGTTTTCGGCCCGCGCCAGAGCTTCCTTCTTGGCGACGGCAAGCAGCCGGTCCCTGCTGAGAACGACCAGATCGCCGTCGCGCAAAAACGCATTGTCCGCGGCCTGATAGGCCGATCCCGAGACATCGCCGATGGCAATTGTCGCAAATGCCGCCTGCCCCGCGCGCAGCAGATCCGCGTGCCGCGCCTGCTGCCGCAACACAAGCTGCGTCACGCCGCCCCATCCCGGCAAAATGCCGACTTTTCGCTCTGGCAAGCCGGCACTCAGTTCCGCGGATGCGACAACCTGGTCGGCATGCAGCATCAATTCGCATCCGCCGCCGAGCGCAAGACCCGAAGGCGCGGCGATGACCGGGAAAGGAGCGTATTTGAGGCCAAGCCAAGCCGCCTGCCCGGACGCGACAAACGCATCGAGCCCAGCCCAGTCCTTTTTCTTTACCAGATCAATGAAGACATCCAGACTTGCGCCGGCCGAGAAGGTGCGGCGGTTGTCTGATCCTATCACAAGCGCTTGAAATCCATGGGATTTCAGCTCCAGCGCACGGGTTGCCATGGCAACGACATCAGCGTCGCAGACATTCATTTTGGTATGAATTTCGAAACCGGCGACGCCGTCGCCAATGTCCCAGATGGACGCCGAGTTGTTGCTCGCAACGGCTATTCCGTTGCGCTGTATGCTCGCGAAACTAAGGACGCCCGCGACAGGCTCAGGCCGTAGGACGCGTCCATCGGTGGCCAACACCTCGTCGGCTGAGGGATAGAAGCCCGCACCCTTGGCAGCCGTTTCCAGCAGTGGCGGAACCGCCCGGCCCTCGTCGCGCAATTTCTCGACAATCCAAGCCGCCCCAACCCGGTCGGCAATCTGGAACGGGCCTTCCTTCCAGTTGTAACCGAGGCGAACCGCCGTATCGATCGCGGCAACATCGTCGGCAATTTCCGGCGCGATTCCGGCGGCGTAGACGATGAGATTGGACAGGACTGCCCAGGCATATTGGCCACCCTTGTCGTCCGCCGCACAGACATCACGCAGGCTTTTCGCACTCAAGCTCTTCAATTCGGGTTGAACGCGCGGCCGGTAGTGACCCGACGCCAAATCAATGACCTCGTCAACACGCTCGCCATCGGCATTTTTCCGGCGATAGAAGCCTCCGTCACCGGCACGCCCGATACGTCCGCGCGCCAACATGTCCGAAAAAAAGGCGCTTTGCGTGGGGTCATGCCGGCGGTGTGCGTCGTCATCCGCCAATGTTCTCATGAAGCTGCCCCAAACCAATGGGATCAGGTTGATGCCGACGAAGTCAAACAGACCGAAGATACCGGTGCGTGGAATGCCAAAGGGCGCGCTCATCACCGCATCGGCTTCTTCAACACTCAGCCCCAATTCCATCGCCTCGAGGGACGCGACGGACATCCAGTAATTTCCCACTCGATTGGCGATGAAGCCGGGGGTATCGCGGCAGGTAACGACCGATTTGCCGAGCACCTCATCCCCGATGCGCCGCGCGCGTTCAACAAGCTCCGGCTTGGTTCGCGGACCCGATACCAACTCGAGAAGCTGCATGATCCGTGGGGGATTGAAGAAATGGGTGATGACGAAATCACCGGCAAAGCGGGAACCGAGACCTTCGATTAGTTGATGCAAGGGTATGGTTGACGTGTTCGAAGAGACGATGGAGCCGTCCTGGCGCACGTCTTCGATGCGCGCATAGAGATCCTGCTTGACCTTCAAGTCCTCGAATACCGCCTCGATGATCCAATCCACATCCGAGAGCCGTTGCAGATCGTCTTCGACATTGCCCACTTCCACGAGGGAAACGAGATCGGGATGCATGAAGCCGTTGTTCTTGATCTGCCGTTCGACGCCCTTTCTCGCCAACGCATCGCGGTCAGTCGCCCCTGCCGGAACAATGTCGAGGAGAAGCACCGGGATGCCAGCGTTGGCGATCAGTGCCGCAATACCGGACCCCATCGATCCAGCGCCGATGACAGCAGCCTTGAGCAGCGGCTGGCGCAGGGCGCCATCGGCCAGACGTTCGGCTGGCGCACGGTGGATCTTCACAAGGGAGACTGGAGATATCGGCTTGTTCATGAATACTTACTCGGATCTGAACTGGGACAAGGGGCTGCTGAGGCGGCCTATTGAAGGTTTTCAATGACCAGGGCGATACCCTGACCACCGCCTATGCACATGGTGACAACGCCGTACTTGCCTTTGATGCGCTTCAATTCATTGAGGGCCTTGACCGTCAAAATGGCGCCGGTCGCGCCAAGCGGATGACCCAGCGCCACGGCGCCGCCATTGGGGTTGACCCTGTCAGTCGGCAGGCCGAGAGCATCGTTCACGGCAATGGCCTGCGCGGCAAACGCCTCATTGGATTCGAAGATGTCGATATCTTCCAGTTTGAGGCCCGCACGCTGCATCGCCAACGGCACCGCGCGCACGGGACCAATGCCCATGATTTCCGGCGGCACGCCGGCGATGCCCCAGGAAACAAGACGCCCGATCGGGTTGAGCTTGCGCTGTGTGACTTCATCGGCATGGGCCAGGACCAGGGCGGCCGCCCCGTCATTGATGCCCGAGGCATTGCCGGCCGTAACCGTGCCGTCTTTGCGAAAAGCCGGCCGCAGCGCAGCCAGCGCGTCAAGTGTTGTGCCCGCGCGGGGATGCTCGTCCGTGTCAAAGAGCACTGTTGCGTTTTTAGTCTTGAGTTCTATTGGCGCAATCTGGTCGTTGAAACGCCCCTCCGCGATTGCCCGCGCCGCGCGGTCCTGGCTTTCCAGCGCAAATGCGTCCTGGCGATCACGTGTGATATTGTACTTCTGAGCCACATTTTCGGCGGTATCGCCCATTCCTCCGTGCCCGAAGGGATCGGCCAGGGTATTGCTCAACCAATCGTACAACACGCCGTTGCCCATCTTCCGGCCATAGCGCATGCCCTCGACGGAGAAGGGCGCGCGGCTCATCGCTTCAGCGCCACCCGCGAGCGCAATCCGTGAATCCCCGGACTTGATCATCATTGCGGCGGTAACGATGGCTTGAGCGCCGGACCCACAAAGCCGGTTGAGTGTCAGCCCGCCTGACCCGATTGGGAGGCCGGAGTTCATACCGACGGTGCGACCGAGAAACAGATCCGCCGCTTCCGTGGGAATAACTGTTCCAAAAACAGCGTGATCAAGATCAGCGGCCTGCAAGCCGGAACGCTCAATGGCAGCCTTGCCAGCGACCGTACCGAGCTCGGTTGGCGACATGCCTTTCAGACTGCCGCCAAACGTGCCGATGGCGGTGCGTGCGCCTGAAAGAAAGAAAACTTCATCGTTCATTTCAAATGACCTTTCAATTCGTTCCGCCGCGCTCATCAAGCACTAGCGGCCGCAAAATCACATCAGTTTCAATAGGTTCCGCGAACAGGCGCTCCACCAGATCGGCACGCGACCGCAATACCGCACGTTGATTGAGATAGCCTTTGTCGGTCATTTCACCGACTTCAAAGGAAGGCGCATCAGGCAGAATGATTGCCCGTCCAATGCGCGTGGACGACCCCGTCTCGCCCGACCGGAGCATCGATTTGGCTACTGCGTCGCGCACCTTGGGATTCTGGCTCAATTCCGCCAGATCAGCCTCTGGCAATCCCGCCAGCTTTCGCGCGGCAATGAGATTGAGGAACACCAGCAACCCAATTTCCTTGCGGTCCTGCCCGGCGACCGCGACATCCTGGATGAGGCCCTCGCCCGCCGTCACCGCGTCAAGGCGCAAGGCGCCCACCTGGACCCACGTTCCGGTTGCCAGCTTGAAATTTTCCGCCGTGCGTCCGTCAAACAAAATGCCCTTGGATGGGTCATGAGGGTCCAGAAGCTTGCCAGCGTCACCGATCCGGTAGAAACCTTCCTCGTCGAATGCCTGGGCGCTGAGCTCCGGCGCTCGCCAATATCCCGGCATCACCATTGGCCCGCGCACGCGCAGCTCAAGCTTTTCTTCGTTCGGGACCATCTTGATTTCCGCACCGGGGAGCGGAACGCCGATATTGTTGGAGACCGTGTTTGATGCCGGCGACATGGTTGCCACCGGCGACGTTTCGGTGGCCCCCCAGGCCACATGGATCTGCAGATCCGCCCGGCCATATTGTTCTGCCAAGCGACGGTAGGTGTCCCAGGAGTCCGCCGACAAGGCGGCGCCGGCGGTAAACATGTATCGCAAGCGGCTGAAATATCTCTGCGCGAACGCAGCATCCGTCCGCAGCACATTGATCAGCTCGTCGAAACCGCGCGGGACACCAAAGTGTATCGTCGGCGGATTTTCCGAAAGGTTTCGCACCGTTTCCGCGAACAGTCCGGGCATCGGCCGGCCATTGTCGATCACCAGCATGCCGGCGTTGTGGATGGCGCAATTGAACACGAGATTGCCACCGAAAGTGTGGTTCCACGCCAGCCAGTCCACGATCACCGGAGGCTCTGATTGAACCGCGGGCCAGAGTTCCGCCATTGCCGCTTGATTCGAGCAAATCATGCGGTGAGTGACGATCACCCCCTTGGGCTCACCGGTGGACCCCGATGTAAAGAGCACTTTCGCGACCGAGTTCGGGGCAATTTCCGCTCCGCCGGATGCGCCAGCCGTCGACCCCGAAAGCAGCGAATCCAGGGAATGATCGACCTCCGGAAGATCAACATTGGTGGTGGCAGCGGTTGGTATGCCAAGGCTTTGAGCCAGTTTCAGCCCGCGGCCAAAGGCTGCGCCATCTTCAGCAAACACCAAACCGGGGCCGAGAAACGCCAAGACCTGGCGCAACCGCGTCATATCCGAAATCTGGGAATAGGGAACCGAGATCGGCGCGACCGGAACGCCGGCCAACAGCGCACCCATTGCCACAATCGCGTGGGTGATCGAATTTTGTGACAGGATTGCCAGGGGCCGGTCCTGAGACAATCCGAATGACAGCAGTGCGTCCGCACAGGCCTCGGAACGCTGAAGGGCTTGCGCGTAGGAGACCGTTTCAACCACCTCGCCGGTGCGGTGAACAAACGCGATCGCAGCAGGCGCACGCTTCGCACTCGCGCGCAGCATGTGCCCGAATGTCGGGTAACCCGCGAATACTGGCTTCGGTCCGGCGACAACGATCGCGGTTCCGACCGAGCCGGCGGCAACGGAAATCGGCACTCTATCAGCAGTCAAAGAAGCCTCCCTAGCATCGCTCCGGCCCAGGGTCCAAGCGACGATTATTAGATAATGAAGTTATCTATTAATGTCAATAATCATTACAGGCCTTGCCTAGACGGCGTCGGATGTGAAAAGACAAGCCGAACAAGCGAATCCGGTGTGGATGGCGCCTGATCCAAGCGTCGAGGAATCAAATGAAAAAAGACTCAGCTGGCGCAGCCGCCCGGCATGACGCAGGCGACAATCCTCCCGATGAGAAGTCCCGGCAGCCCAAGGCCAAGGCAGTCAGTTCGACAAGTGCAAAATTGGAAAACACGGGCGTGCCCCTGGATGTCTCCTATCTCGAGGGCACGATCGGCTACTCAATTCGCCGCGCGGAAATGACTGTTTTTCAGGACATTTATCGCGCCTTTGACAAGATGAACGTGACGACTGCGCAGTTTTCGGTCATGGCGGTTGTTGCTGACAATCCCGGCGCCAACCAAGCCGACCTGGCTGCCGCGCTCGGCGTCGAACGCCCTCGCATGGTGCCGCTCATCGACGCCCTTGAGGCCCGCGGCTGGGCCACGCGCACGCCTGATCCGACCGATCGACGGAACCGCCATATTTTCCTTACCGAGGCGGGCGCTGAAGCCCTGGCGGAGTTGAAGCGGCGGTTTGCCAAGCATCAAAAGAACATGTTGAAGCGGTTGGGCACCGATGATCCTTCCACGATCCTGACCATGTTGTGGAGATTGGCCAGAGCAAGCAAGTGATCCGGCATTGATTGCCGCAGGGGGGCGTGGCCGGCAAAGGGCGGTGCGGCCGCGCCTTTGTCGGCGTTCGGGAAGACAATGTCGAGGGTTGGGAATACCTTCTTACCGGGAACCGGGCGCCGAGGCTTTGCCAAATGGCTTCCGGTGCCTAATATGGGAGTCGCAATCCAGAGCTGGACCCGCCAAAAATGTGTGCCTCCGAACCGTCAGCCCTTGAGGCACAAAAGTCCGTTCCGTTGCAGGAGCGTCATTGCTCGGTTCGCGATACTGTCGAGATAGTCCTCGACAGCTGGAGCTTCCTGATCATCCGCGAAGCGTTCTTCGGCGTGCGTCGTTTCGACCTGTTTCAGGAGCGCCTGGGAATTCCGCGCCAAACGCTCTCCAATCGGCTGGCGGCCCTGCTGGACAACAACATTTTTGTCACGGGCCGGCACTCGCGCGAATCCGGAAACCAGTATTTTCTCACCGAGCGCGGCAAGGATTTGTTTCCGACCATGCTGTCGTTGATGGAGTTCGGCGACAAGTGGCTGACCGGCGACGAACCCCCACCCCTGCAGCTCATCCACACCGGTTGCGGCAAGAAATGCCATCCGGAGACGGTCTGTTCCGAATGCACAAAGCCGGTTTCCGCACGTGATGTGCACTTCCGCGACGGTCCGGGCGCGGGCTTTTCGCATGTCGAACGTCGTTCAAAGACACGGCGCAGCTCCGACCCTGATCTCTTGCAGCGGATCCGGCCGTGCTCGGTGGCCAGAAGCCTTGCCATCATAGGGGATCGCTGGAGCTTTCTGGTGCTGCGCGAGGCCTGGTTCGGCGTCCGCCGCTATGACGAGATGCGGGAGAAGCTCGGCATCGCCAGCAATGTGCTGGCCGACCGGCTGGCGCGTCTGGTCGAGGCGCGCGTGCTCAAGAAGGAAACCTACGGCAATTTCGGCAACCGCTTCGAGTACCGGTTCACCGAGATGGGGCACGATCTGTACAAGCCGATGATTGTCATGATGGCATGGGGCGATCATTGGCTTCGCGACGATCAGGCGCCGCTGAGGTTGCGCCATCGGCTCTGCGGTCAGGATTTCGTGCCGAAAGTCGTATGCTCCCATTGCCGTCAGCCGCTTTTGGCCAACCAGACCGATTACATCCTCAACTACACACTGCCGACGCCATGATCAGCATCCGGGCGGAGTGGAAAACCACTTCGCCCGGATGCCCAGCCTGGGAGGCTTGACTGGCAAACACAATCCGCATTCGGTCGGCGGGATCAGTCGTGACCGCGATCGAGCACGACCTTCAACCGAGCAACGGTCTCGCCATAGAAGCCGCGGCGGAACAGCATGACACAAGCCATGAAAATCACGCCGATGACCAGAGCGATCGGCAAGCCGCTGGTCGCGAGCATGTGTTCGAGCGTCACCACGAAGGTGGCGCCGATGATGGGGCCGGCAAAGGTTCCCATGCCGCCGATCAGCGTCATGAGGACCACCTCGCCGGACAGATGCCAGGACACGTTGTTGAGTGAAGCAAGCTGGAACGCGATCACCTTCAACGATCCCGCCAGGCCTGACAGCGTCGCCGAAAGCACGAAGGCAATGAGCTTGTAATACGCCACGTCGAGACCGAGCGAGACCGCCCGCGGCTCGTTCTCCCGGATCGCCGCAAGGATATGGCCGAAGGGCGAATGCAGCGTGCGCCAGAGGACCATCAGCCCTATGACGACTGCGCCCAACACGACGTAGTACATCGCATTGATGTCACCCAGATCGACCAGGCCAAGAAACATCCCGCGCGGAACGGACTGGATCCCGTCCTCGCCGCCGGTGAACGGCATCTGGACAGCGATAAAGTACAGCATTTGCGCCAGTGCCAGCGTGATCATGGCAAAATAGATGCCATAGCGGCGAATGCCGATCAGCCCGAAGACGAGACCCAGCACTGCCGCGAACAGTGTGCCCAGAAGCACCGAAGCCTCGAACGGCAGACCCCAGGTCTTGGCGGCATGCGCCGTCACATAGGCGGCGCCGCCGAAAAACGCAGCATGTCCCAGGGACAGCAGCCCGGCATAGCCCAGCACCAGATTGAGCGCCGAGGCGAAGAGCACGAAGCACAAGATATTGATCAGCAATAAGGGATAGACCATCGCCGGCGCAAGCAACAGCGTGGCGGCAAGCACAAACGCCCCGATCCACCAGATCCATTTGTATTTGACGGTGAATCCCGCCAGGCCCTTTATCAACATGGACATCTCAGTTCTCCCTTCCGAACAGGCCAGCGGGACGCAGGATCAGCACGAGCACCATGACCACGAAGATCACGATAGCCGACGCAGAAGGGTAGAAAACCTTGGTCAGTCCTTCGATGACGCCGAGGCTCAAGCCCGTCAGGATGGCGCCGCCGATGGAGCCGAGCCCGCCGATCACGACGACGGCGAACACGATGACGATCAGGCTGGAGCCCATGGCGGGACTGACCTGATAGATCGGCGCCGCCAAGACGCCCGCGAACCCTGCCAGTCCGACACAGAAGCCGTAGGTCAATGTCAGCATCAGCGGCACATTGATGCCGAAGGCGGTGACCAGCGAAGGATTCTCCGTCGCCGCACGCAGCCAGGCGCCGAGCCGGGTCTTCTCCATCACCAGCCAGACCAGAAGACAGACAAGAACCGAGGCGAGGATCACCCAGGCCCGGTAGACCGGCAGAACCATGAAGCCGAGCCGGAACACGCCGGTCAGAGTCTCCGGAACCGGATAGGGCTTGCCGGCCGCCCCGAACAGGTAGCGGAACAGCCCTTCCATCGCCAAGGCCAGCCCAAAGGTGAAGAGAAGGCTGTAGAGATGATCGATCCGGTAAAGGCGGCGCAGGAACAGGCGCTCCACGACAGCTCCAAACACGCCGACCACGATCGGCACCACCACCAGGGCGGCCCAGTAGTTGAGGCCGAGCTGCGTCAGGCAGAGCCAGGTTACGAATGCACCCAGCATATAGAACGCGCCGTGAGCAAAGTTGATCACGTTGAGCATGCCGAAAATGATCGCAAGACCCAGGCTGAGCATGGCATAGAACGAACCGTTGATCAGACCGAGCAGAACCTGGCCCAGCAGAACCGCGGCCGGTACGCCGAAAATATCTGGCATTATGACTCCTCCACTCAAACGCCAAGATAGGCGTTGATCTTCGCCATGTTGGATTGAAGTGCCTCGTTGCTGAATTCATCAACCACCCGCCCCTGCTCCATGACGTAGTGCCTGTCGGCATTGGCCATGGCGAAACGGATGTTCTGCTCCACCAGAATGATCGTCAGGCCCAGGGCCTTGAGCTCCCCGAGCGCCCGGGAAATGTCCTCGACAATGACCGGCGCAAGACCCTCGGTCGGTTCATCAAGCAGGATGAAGTCGGCGCCGGTGCGAAGGATCCGCGCAATGGCCAGCATCTGCTGTTCGCCACCCGACAGCCGTGTCCCGATTGTCGTATCGCGCCCCTGAAGGTTCGGAAACAGCGTGTAGATCTGCTCAAGCGCCATCCCACTCGGTCGGAAGGCAGGCGGAAGAAGCAAGTTTTCCAGAACGTTGAGTGACGAGAAAATCCCGCGCTCCTCCGGCACAAATCCAAGGCCCAGCCGGGCGACATGATGGGCAGGCATGGCCAGAAGGTCCTGTCCGTCCAGCACGGCCCTGCCCTTTCGCTGCTGGACAATCCCCATCAGCGTGCGCATCATGGTTGTCTTGCCGGCGCCATTGCGACCGAGCAGCGTGACGATTTCACCCTGGTTCACGTGCAGCGACGCGCCGTGCAGGATGTGGCTTTCGCCGTACCAGCTGTGCAGGTCCTCAACCTCAAGACGACGAACAGGATGATGCATGGCCGCCCCCCATATAGGCTTGCTGGACTTCACGGTTGGATGAAACCTCGGCGTAATTTCCTTCGGCAATGATCTCGCCGCGGCGAAGCACGGTGATGCAGTCGGAGATGTCGGCGACGACGGAGAGATTATGCTCGACCATGACGATGGTGCGATTCTTGCCGACGCGGCTGATCAGCCGTGAGGTGCGTTCGATGTCCTCCTGGCCCATGCCTGCCATCGGTTCGTCGAGCAGGATGATTTCCGGGTTCATCGCCAGCGTGGTGGCGAGCTCCAGTGCCCGCTTGCGGCCATAGGAGAGCTCAACGGCCACCCGGTCCGCATAGGGTTCGAGTCCGACATCGGCAAGCAGCTCCATCACGGCGTCATTGTGCTGGTCGAGAACCTTGTCCGACCGCCAGAAAGCAAAGGTCTGACGGTGTTTCGACTGCAGCGCGATGCGGATGTTTTCGCGCGCAGTCAGATGGGGAAACACCGACGAAATCTGGAATGACCGCACGAGCCCCTTGCGGGCGATCTTGGCCGGGGGAACTTTGCTGATCTCTTCCCCTTTCAAGTAGATGGTTCCGCTGCTGGGCGACAGGCTCCGGGTCAGCAGATTGAACAGCGTGCTCTTGCCGGCCCCGTTGGGTCCGATCAGCGCATGCAACGATCCGGCGCGGACCTTGAAGTCGACATTGCTCACGGCAACAAATCCACGAAACTCGCGCGTCAGGCCTCGTGTCTCCAGTATTGGCGGCGGCTCCATTTTCCCTCCCTGTGGCTGCGGACAGAGCGTCTCCTCGATCCCGACCCTCAGCCAAAACACTGCCCGCTTCTCAAATGGGCTTGACTCAACATTGCAGATAAAGTCTATTAGTGCAAGTCATAAGATGGCGGCGAAGATCCGGAATTTCCGAAATGACCACATTTAATGGGCACATATAGGGGTATTTCGCGAGATCCGCAGAGTAGAATAGTCTACTAATGCAATTAGATAATTCTGTCTGACTGCATCAACGGGAGGAAGTGCAATGAAAATAGGCAAGGCATTCCGCGTCGGCATGGCCGCGTTTTTCGGGTCGGTGGTCGCGTCCAGCGCGCTGGCGGCGGACGACCAGGCAAAGATCGGTGTCCTCACGGACATGAGCGGTCAATTCAGCCATGAATCGGGCAAGGGCGCCGTGACTGCCGTTCAGATGGCTGTCGAGGATTTTGGGGGCACGGTGCTTGGCAAGCCGATTGAGGTCATCGTGGCTGATCATCAGAACAAGCCGGAAATAGCGGCTGCCACCGCGCAGGAGTGGTATGAAAGCAAGGGCGTGACCCTGATTTCCAACCTTATCAATTCGGGCATCGCGCTGTCCGTGGCGCAGATTGCCGCGGAGAAAAACGGCATCGCCATCGTCACCGGTTCCGGCTCGTCTCGGATTACCGGCGCTGGCTGCACGCCGAACTCGATCCATTATGCCTACGACACCTACGCGCTGGCCAACGGCACCGCAAACCAGCTTGTCGGTCAGGGCCTGAAGAAGTGGTACTTCCTGACCGCCGATTACGCTTTCGGGCATGCGCTTGAAGCCGACGCGTCAGCGATTGTCGCCAAGGCCGGCGGCGAAATCGTCGGCAAAGTGCTCTATCCCATCGAGACTTCGGATCATTCGGCCTTCATGCTGCAGGCGCAATCTTCGCCTGCCGATGTCGTCGCAATCGCCGGATCGGGAACCACATTCATCAATGCGGTCAAATCGGCCCGCGAATTCGGCCTTGCCGATTCAGGCAAGCTGACCGCCGGCCTGCTGGTCTGGCTCACCGACGTGAAGGCGCTCGGCCTTGAAACCGCCCAGGGCATGATCCTGACCAATGGGTTCTACTGGGACCGTGACGATGACACCCGCGCCTTTGCCAGCCGATTCATGGAGCGCATGGGCGTGATGCCGCACATGGGCGACGCGGGTGATTACTCCTCTACCATGCATTACCTCAAGGCCGTCGAGGCGGCAGGGACCACCGACGCGCAGACGGTCATGGCGAAAATGCGCGAAATGCCGATCAACGACTTCTTCGCCCAAGATGGCAAGATTCGCGAAGACGGCCGCATGGTGCACGACATGTATGTCTACCAGGTCAAGACGCCGGCCGAATCCACCGGCGAATGGGACCTCTACAAGCTCATCAACACGATCCCCGGCGACGAGGCCTTCCGGCCGCTCGCCGAGAGCGAATGCCCGCTCGTCAAGAACTGAAGACTGCACTTCGCGGTCGGGATGGACCTCATCCGCCCGGCCGCGCCCTTCCCTCGTCCTGAATGGCGCCATCATGAACCTGCATGACTCTGTCACCATCCCTTGCGATCGCGCCACTGTATGGGCAGCGTTGAACGACCAGGAAATCCTGCGCCAGTGCATACCCGGCTGCGAGGAACTCGCCCAGACCACGCCCGTGCACATGACCGCGAAAGTCACGCTCAAGATAGGCCCGGTGAAAGCCACTTTCGCGGGCGAAGTTGAGCTCAGCGAGATGAACCCGCCCGAGAGCTATGTCATTTCCGGAGAGGGCAAGGGCGGAATCGCCGGGTTTGCCAAGGGATCGGCGCGCGTGCGCCTGGAGGCTGTCGGGCCTTCACAGACCATTCTCCACTATGATGCCAGCGCCGATGTCGGCGGCAAGATTGCCCAACTCGGAGCCCGCCTTCTCGATTCCACCGCCAAGAAGCTTGCACGCAAGTTCTTCGATGACTTCCAGGCCGCGGTCGTGAGCGCGGAAGCAGGCCGCCGATGACCGACATCCTGACAAGCATTCAAGACGGTGTCGCCACCGTCACCATCAATCGTCCGGAGCGCCGCAATTCGGTCACCCTCGCCATGTGGAGGAGTTTCGGCGACATCTTTGCCGGGCTCTCCGCGGATCGCGCGGTTCGCGCCATCATCCTGACCGGCGCCGGAGCCGACTTTTCCGCCGGCGCAGACATCCCCGAATTCGAGACGGTGCGCGGCGACGCGGACAAATCCCGCGCTTACGAAGTTGCGGTCGATTACGGCTGCGCCGGCATCGCCAATGCGTCAAAGCCGGTCATCACCGTCAATCGCGGTTACACGCTCGGGGGCGCCGCCCATCTGTCCATGTCCGCGGATTTCCGCTTTGCCCATACCGGTTCGGTTTTCGGCATCCCTGCCGCCCGCCTGTCGATCGTCTATGGCGTCCAGGCAACGCGCAAGCTGCTGGCTCTGGTCGGCGTCGCCAACGCCAAGCGCATTCTCTATTCCGCCGAACGTTTCGACAGCCGCAAGGCTCTGGAAATCGGATTTGTCGACGCCGTCAGCGAGGACCCGATGGCCGATGCGCTGGCCTTCGCCAGGTCGCTTTCGGAAAACGCCCCTTTGTCGATCGCTGGCGCCAAGTACATGCTCAACGGGCTGACCCTCAGTACGTTCGATGCCGCCGAGGCGCAGCGCCTGATCGACGAGGCATCTGCAAGCCACGATTATTCCGAGGGCCGCGACGCTTTTGCGGCAAAGCGCCCACCAAAATTCGAAGGCCGTTGAGATGAAGCCATCATCCTTCGAGTATTGCCTGCCAAAGACGATCGAGGAAGCTTTCGCGGCGCTCGATCACGACGACGCCAAGATCATTGCCGGCGGACAGAGCCTGGTTCCGATGATGAATTTCCGGCTGGTTCAGCCCGGGCGGCTGGTCGACATCAACTCGCTCCCCGGCTTGGGCGAGATCGTGCTGGATGGCGGGACAATGCGCATCGGTTCGCTGGTCCGTCATGCCGAAGCCGCGCGCCACGACCTGGTGAGGAACCACCTGCCGGTCATCGCCGAAGCCATGGCTCATGTTGCCCATGTCGCCATCCGCAACCGGGGCACGATCGGCGGCAGCCTTGTCCATGCCGATCCCTCGGCCGAGTGGCCGCTGCTCGTCACGCTGCTCGATGGCCAGATCGAGATTGCCGGACCTGAGGGCCTGCGCCACGCCGCGCCGCAGGAGTTCTTTGTCGCGCCCCTGGTCACCACCATCGAGGACGACGAGATCCTGGTTGCAGTCCGCCTGCCGATCCTGTCCCCCGGCACCGGGATGGCTTTCACCGAAATAGCTCAAAGGGCCGGAGATTTCGCGGTGGTTGCCGCAGCCGCCACGGTGCTGATGGACCGCGGCGTCATCTCCGACGTTCGCCTGGCCCTCGGCGGCGCGGGCGACGTGCCTGTCCGGCTCTTTGAGGTCGAGGCGGCTCTGGCCGGCCTGCGACCGGACGCCATCGACGCCATCACGCGCGGCTGCGCGGACGGGCTCGAGCCCAACGAGGACATGCACGCGACAGCCGAGTACCGGAGATCCCTGATCCCTGTCCTGGCCAGACGCGCGCTCGAGGCAGCGGTTCAGCGTGCGGGAGCAATGCGATGAATGCAAAGATCGACATTGCCCTGACGCTGAACGGCGAAGCGGTCACCGGGCGCGCCGAACCGCGGATGCTTGCCTCCGACTTCATCCGTGACGTGTTGCTGATGACCGGCACCCATGTCGGCTGCGAGCAAGGTGTATGCGGGGCGTGCACGATCCGGTTTAACGGCGTGGTGGCCCGATCCTGCCTGCTGTTCGCAGCCCAGCTCGACGGCGCCGTGGTCGAGACGGTTGAAAGCCTTGGCGCGCCGCATGACCTCAATGACATCCAGAAAGCTTTCCGGAAGCATCATGCCCTGCAGTGCGGCTTCTGCACGCCCGGCTTCCTCATGACCGTTTCGGAGATCCTTCAGACACTGCCGCTCTCCACCGATCATGAGATTCGCGACGCCCTGTCGGGCAATCTTTGCCGCTGCACCGGCTATGAGCACATCGTGCGCGCCGTTCGCGACCTGGTGAATCAAAGAGATGGAGTTCAGGCATGAAGATGCATATCCTCGACGGCGGCAGGCTGAGAATGCGGCGGCGCATCTATGTCCCGGACGCCGACAAGGCCGAGATGATCGAGTTGCCCGTGATTGCGGTCCTGTTCCGGCATGAGAAGGGCAACATCCTCTATGACACCGGATGCCATCCATCGGTCTCGACCGCGGCCGAGACGCGCTGGGGCAAACTGGCAAGTGTCATGACGCCGATCGGCGACCATACGTCGAATGTGATAGACTCCTTGCGGGATCTGGGTCTGTCCCCCGACGACATCGACATCGTGGTCAATTCGCATTTTCATCCCGACCACTGCGGCTGCAACGAATTCTTCCGCAGCGCCCGCTTCATCTGCCACGAAGAGGAACTCAAGGTCGCCCGGGCGAGCGGCGCCGAGGCATTGGGGTATCTCGCCAGCGAATGGGACCACCCCATGGCGCTTGAGGCCGTCACCGACGGCCACGACGTGCTCGGCGATGACAAGCTCGTGGTGGTGGCCTTGCCCGGGCATACGCCGGGTCTCATCGGCCTGCATGCACGACTTGAGCGCACCGGCGCTGTTTTGCTGGTGTCTGACGCCGTCAGCCTGCGGCGCAACCTCGACCATGACGAAGTCCCGAAAAATGCGTGGAACTCCGAAGCGCTGCTGGCCAGCTACGTCCGGATCAGGACTTACGAGACGGAAGGCGCAATGATCGTCTGCGGCCACGACGACGAACAGTGGCAAGCGCTGCGCAAGGGGGCGGACGCCTATGAATGACGCCGCCATCCCCAAGGACACACGAAGCGCACCGGCACCCGAGACCTCACGCCCGAAATACATCGGCGAGCGGGTCCAGCGTCTTGAGGATCCGCGCCTGCTCACCGGCACCGGTCGATACACGGCCGATATCCGCTTCGAAAGAATGGCGCACCTGGCCTTTGTCCGCTCCGATCAGGCCCATGCGCGGATACTGGGGATCGAAACAGACGATGCCGCGACCTTTCCCGGCGTGATCGCGGTGCTGACGGCGCAGGATTTCTCCGAGATCCCCGATCTCGTGGCGCCTTCGCGCATGAAGAACTATCATCCTACTCACTGCCCGGTTCTGGCACGCGACACCGTGCGCTATGTCGGTGAGCCGGTCGCGGTCGTGGTGGCGTCCGACCGATATCTCGCCGAAGACGCGGCCAATGCCATTGTTGTCGATTACGAGCCGCTCGGGGCCAGTTCCGACCCTGCAGCCGCACTGCTCGGCGACGCTGTGTTTTTGCATGACGAGGTGCCCGGCAACCTCGTTCTTGAACGGAGTTTCGCGACCGGCGACGCCGGCTCGGCCATCGCGGGCGCGGCCCATGTGGTCGAAGGCAGGTTCCGCCTGCGCCGGAAGTCGCCGATGGCGATGGAGCCCCGCGCCTATGTGGCTGACTATGACCGCGGCCGTGACGCGCTGACGCTTTACGGAGCGACACAGATTCCCGGCGTGGTCCGGGACGAACTGGCGAAGCTTCTCAACATCGCCGGCAACCGCATTCGCGTGATCGCGCCCGATGTCGGCGGCGGATTTGGCGGCAAGGGGTCCTTGTATCCCGAAGAAATCATTGTTGCCGCCCTCGCGCGGCGCCTGGCCAGACCCGTCAAATATGTCAGCGACCGGCTGGAGGATCTGACCTCCACCAGCCAGGGCTTCGATGAATATGTCGAAGCCAGGCTCGCTTTCGACGATGACGGCATGTTCATTGCGCTCGACGCGGAGGTGATCGGCGACATCGGCGCCTATTCCATCTACCCTTGGACGGCGGCGCTGGAGCCGGTGCAGGTCGCAAGCTTCCTGCCCGGCCCCTACAAGACGCCGCATTACCGGGGACGGGTGCGCGGGGTCTGCACACCCAAGCCGCCGACCGGACCTTACCGCGGCGTGGGTCGGCCCATGGCGGTGTTCGCGCTCGAGCGCCTTGTCGACATGGCGGCGGAGACGCTCGACATGGACCGGGCCGAGATCCGCCGTCGCAATCTGGTGCAGCCCGACGAATTTCCCCATCGGATCGGGTCCGGCATCATCTGGAACCACTCCGGCTTCACCGAGTGTCTGGACGCCGCGGTCAAGGCGGTGGACTATTCCGGATTCAAAGAACGTCAATTGCTGGCGCTTGAGCAAGGCCGCTGGATCGGCCTGGGCATCGGCTCCTATGCGGAACTGACCGGGATCGGCTCCCGCATTGCTGTCGCGCCGGGCATGCCGATCAACACCGGCAACGAAACCGCCACGGTCCGCATCGACGCCACCGGCGCGGTAATCGCCACCTTCGCCACGGCTTCGCACGGACAGAGCCTGGAAACGACCCTGGCGCAGATCGTTGCGGAAGAACTCGGCGTGCGGCCGCAGGACGTGCAGATCGTTCAGGGCGACACCGGCATGACCGCGCATGGGACCGGCACCTATGCCAGTCGCAGCGCGGTCATCGGCGGCGGCGCCGCGATCCTCACCACCCGCGCCCTGTTGAAGAAGGTCAAACGGGTGGCCGGCCGGCTGTTCGACGTCGACCCTGACCGCGTGGAAACCGGGGATGGCGAGATCTACGTGCCAGGCACCAACCATCGCATCGGATTCGACGAGCTGGCGCGTGCGGTCTATTCCGATATGGCGACCCTGCCGCTGGCCGCCCGGGAGACCCTCGAATCTCAGGAAAATTATGATCCTGTTCTGGGAACAACCACCTCTTCGACGCACATCGCGGAAGTTGAGATCGATCCGGAAACATTGTCGATCCGTCTCACCCGCTTCGTCGTTGCGGAAGACTGCGGCAGGATGATCAACCCGCAGGTGGTGGATGGCCAGGTCCATGGCGGCGTCGTCCAGGGCATCGGCGTGGCGTTGCTGGAGGAGCTGGAATTCGACGCAACCGGGCAGTTGCTCTCGGCCAGCCTTGCCGATTACCTGATCCCCACCTCAGCGGAATCGCCCCATATCGAGGTCATTCATCTCGAAACCGTGCTCCCGGACAATCCGGGCGGTTTTCGCGGCATGGGCGAAGGCGGCACCATCGGTGCGCCGGCGGCCATTGCCAATGCTGTCGCCGACGCACTGGCGCATCTTGGCATCGGGATATCGGAATTGCCGATCACACCCAGCAAGCTTCATAGGCTCATCGCCGCCAAAAATCTTACGAAGGATAGGGAATAACACCATGGAATTCGGATTGAAGGACAAAGTCGCCCTCGTTACCGGCGGTGGACGCGACACCGGCGCCCACATCGCCAAGGCGCTGGCTGCCGAAGGCGCTGCCGTTGCCGTCAATTATCGCAGCTCAGCGGACGAGGCCGCCAAGCTGGTGGACGAGATCCTGGCAAGCGGCGGAAAGGCCAAAGCCTACAAGGCTGACATTGGCGACTACGAGCAGGTCAAGCGGATGGTCTCCGACCTGGTCGCGGATTTTGGACGAATCGACATTCTCGTCAACAATGCCGGCTATGTGAAATACCAGCGTTTCGTCGAAAGCGGTCCCGCCGACTGGAAGGCGCAGATTGATACCTGTCTTTATGGCGCCCTGCACTGCTGCCACGCGGTCGCGCCTTACATGATCGAACAGAACGGCGGTCGCATCATCAGCCTCATCGGCGACAGCTCCCGCATCGGGGAAGCCAATCTGGCATTGGCCGCCGCTGCACGGGCGGGCACCGTGGCTCTCGGCAAGTCGCTGGCGCGCGAACTGGGCCGCTCGAATGTCTGCGTCAACGCCGTCTCGCTCGGACTGGTGCAGACGGCCCACTCGGACGCGGATTTCCTCGCCAAGAACATGGAGAAGATCGTCAAGGCCTATCCGCTGCGCCGGATCGGCACGCCTGACGACATCGCGCCTCTCGTGACATTCCTTGCATCCGAGCAAGCATCATGGATCACTGGCCAGGTGATCAGCGCCAACGGCGGCTTCAGCATGATCTGAGCCAATGCTCAGGGAGGAGACAATATGATCCGGACCGATCTCATCGCACCGCTGGCCGAACTACTGCCACGCCAGGCCAGGGCTTTCGGCGCCAAGACGGCGTTTGAGGATGCCGCACGAAGCATCGACTACAGCCACTTGAACGACGAGGTCGCAGCTCTGGCCACACATTTCCGCGACCGCGGGATAGAGCCGGGCGGCACGGTCGGCATCTGGCTCCCGAACTCGGTCGACTGGGTGGTGGCGGCGCTCGCCGCCATCCGCGCGGGCGCGATCGCCGTGCCGATCGCCCATGACGCCAAGCACAATGAAATGGCCTACCGCGTTCGCGATGCAGCCATCAGCCTGATCGTCACAAGTGTCGGCAACAGCAAGGCGCTCGAGGCGCTCGGGGATGAGTGTCCAGATGCCATTATCTATGCCGACGGAGGCGACGAACCCGCCGCCTTCGCCACGCTGTGCGCCAGTCCGGCCAGGGGCGTCGAACTTGCGCAGGACGACATCGATGCGGTGTCAATGATCGTCTACACGTCGGGAACAACCGGACAGCCAAAAGGCGTCATGCTGACGACCAGATCGATGCTGTGGGTCAATGCCGCATGCTGGGCGCCGATATTCGGCCTGGGTCCGGACGACGTGGTGCTCTCGCCGCTACCGCTGTTCCATTCCTATGCCTTGAATTTCTGCGTGCTTTCGATCGTCGCCAACGGGGCAAGCGAATATGTCATGGAGCGCTTCTCGACCCAGGAGGCCTTGGCCCTTCTGGGCACCAACCGGTTCACCAAGATGCCGGGGGTGCCGACCATGTTCCACTACCTGATGCTGGCGGCCAAGGAGGCCGGGATTAACCCGTTTGAATCGGTCGATCGCTGCGTGTCAGCCGGCGCCATCTTGCCCGCCGCGCTCAACAATCAGTTCGAGGACTATTTCGGCGTTGAACTGCTTGACGGCTACGGCATCACCGAAACATCGACCATGGTGACCATGAACTGGCCTGGCCAAGGCCGCATCCCGGGCTCCTGCGGACTGCCCTTGCCCGGTCTTGCCGTCCGTATTGTCGATCCGGGCAGCGGCAAGGACGTGACCCAGGGCGGCGAAGGCGAACTGATCGTCCGAGGTCCCAATGTCATGAAGGGGTACCACGCCAAGCCCGATGCGACCGAAGCGGCGCTGCGGGACGGCTGGTACCACACAGGCGATCTCGCACGCGCCAATCCCAGCGGTTTCCTCACCATTACCGGTCGGCTCAAGGAGTTGATCATCCGCGGCGGCCAGAATATCTCGCCTGCGGAAGTCGAGGAAACGGTTCAGAAAATGGAGGGCGTCATTGACTGCGCCATAGTGGGCGTCGCCCATGAGACCCTGGGCGAGGTGCCCGTGGCCTTCATCGTTGCGCGGGAAGCAATGCCTGAAATGCAGCAGGTCAAGGAGTTCTGCCTGCAAACCCTGTCCTCCTACAAGCTGCCGCATGATCTCGTCCGTATCGAGACCATTCCGCGGACGGGATCGGGCAAGGTTCTGCGTTATCGTCTTCGCGAAATCTACGAACTCAATCAAAAGAACTAACGGGCGAGGCTGATGCATCCCTTCATTTTCAACACGACCAAATCCATTGTCCTCCGGCCCGGCGCCGCGACCGAACTCGCCGCGAGCGCGGCGGACCTCATCGGCACGCGCTGCCTGTTCATCACCGATCCGGGCCTTCGCAGGCTCGGCCTCAGCGATGCGCCAATCGCTTCGCTGAAGACCGCGGGGATCGAGGTCACTGTCTTTGACACCGTGGAAGCAGACCCTGGCCTGGCAACCCTTCTGGCTGCCGTGGGAGCGGGGCGTGAGGCTGATGTCACCGGCGTTGTCGGCTTCGGCGGCGGATCCTCTCTCGATGTGGCCAAGCTCGCCGCCCTGTTGCTGGGCTCCGGCGAGGACCTCGACCAGGCCTGGGGGGTCGGCAACGCCAAGGGGCCACGGCTGCCGCTCGTGCTGATTCCCACGACGGCCGGCACCGGCTCGGAAGTCACACCGGTATCGATCATCACGGTCGGGGACGAGGAAAAGCGGGGCGTCTCCTCGCCTGTCATTCTCCCCGATATCGCCATTCTCGATCCGAGCCTGACGCTCGGTCTGCCCGCCGACATCACCGCGGCCACCGGCGTCGACGCCATGGTGCACGCCATCGAGGCCTATGCTTCGAAAAACGCCAACAACAATCCGCTGTCGAGACTGCTGGCGCGCGAGGCGCTTCGTCTGATCGGCGCCAACATCGAGACCGCGGTGTTTGACGGCCGCAACGTCGAGGCGCGCGGCGCAATGCTGCTCGGCTCCATGCTCGCCGGACAGGCCTTCGCCAATTCGCCGGTAGCTGCCGTTCACGCGTTGGCCTATCCGATCGGCGGCACCTTCCACGTGCCACATGGTCTTTCAAACGCGCTGGTGCTGCCCCATGTGCTGCGCTTCAACGCGCCAAACGCCGGCGCGGTCTATGCGCAGATTGCGCACGACGCCTTCCCCCATCTTCCAAGGGACGCCGGGAGCCAGGCCATCTGCTCGGCCTTCATCGATGAACTCGCCGGCCTTGCCGTCAAGCTAGGCATGAAGACACGGCTGCGCGATGTCGGCATTCCCGAAACCGCGCTCGCCAAGATGGCCTCCGACGCGATGGTGCAACAGCGTCTGCTGGTCAACAATCCACGCGAAGTCACCCAGACTGATGCGCTGGCAATTTACAGGGCGGCCTGGTGATGGCCGAGCGACAGAGCCCGTCGACGCGCCGTGATTATGCCGATTTCTATGTCATCCAGACCCGGTGGATGGACAATGATGTCTATGGCCACATGAACAATGTGGTGCATTACTCGCTGTTCGACACGGCCGTGAACGGCTGGCTGATCGAAAAAGGCCTGCTCGATCCGCGCAGAAGCGAAACCTTCGGCCTGGTGGTCGAAACCGGCTGCCGCTATTTCGCGGAGATGGCGTTCCCCGACCTGGTCACGGCCGGGATCAGAGTCACCAAGATCGGAACAAGCTCCATCCGCTACGAGGTTGGCCTCTTTGCCAATGAGGCCGAGAGCGCCGCCGCCGAGGGCTTTTTTGTCCATGTCTATGTCGACGCCACGACCCGGCGCCCGGTGCCGATCGACGCCATCCGCAGCGCCGCACTGCGGACGCTCCAAATCCGCTGACCCGAAGGATTGCCCATGTCTCTTACAAATCTCAGGAATCCCGCACTGTTTCGCCAGGTCTGTTTTGTCGGCGGCGAATGGAAAGCGGCTGCGAGCGGCAGGACGATTCCGGTTTCCAATCCCGCCACGGGCCAGCGCATCGCCAACGTGCCGGCATTCTCTGCAGCAGAAGTCGGTGATGCCGTGACAATCGCGCATCGGGCTCAGAACGACTGGTCCGCGCGGACCGGCAAGGAGCGGGCCGCGATATTGAGGCGCTGGTTCGAACTCATCCGCGACAATCGTGAGGATCTCGGCGCCATTCTCACCTCCGAGCAGGGCAAGCCTCTTTCCGAGGCGATCGGCGAAATCGACTACGCCGCCAGCTTCATCGAATGGTTCGGCGAGGAGGCCAAGCGCGTCTACGGGGACACCATCCCCGGCCATCAGCGTGACAAGCGCATTGTCATACTCAAGCAGCCGATCGGGGTGTGCGCGGCCATCACCCCCTGGAACTTCCCAGCGGCCATGATCACCCGCAAGGCCGGTCCAGCATTGGCAAGCGGTTGCACCATGATCATCAAGCCGGCCAGCCAGACGCCGCTGACGGCGCTGGCGCTGTGCGTATTGGCTGAAGCTGCCGGTGTGCCCGCGGGGGTCCTGTCCTGCGTCACCGGCTCGTCTTCGGAAATCGGTCCGGAGCTCACCTCCAACCCGATGATCCGCAAGGTGTCCTTCACCGGCTCCACCGACGTCGGAAAGGAACTCGTCCGCCAATGCGCGGGGACGATGAAACGCACATCCATGGAGTTGGGCGGCAATGCGCCATTCATCGTTTTTAACGACGCGGATCTCGACGCAGCAGTCGAGGGAGCGATCGCGTCAAAATATCGCAATGCCGGCCAGACCTGCGTCTGCGCCAACCGACTGTTCGCGCAGGATAAAATCCATGACGCCTTCGTCGAAAAACTGTCCGCGCGGGTCCGGCAGTTGCACGTTTCCGATGGGTTCAGTGACGGCGCCCAGATCGGGCCGCTGATCGATCAGGCTGCGGTAGAAAAGGTCAATGCCTTGCTCGAAGATGCCGTCATGAAAGGCGCTCGGATTACTATCGGTGGCAAGTCGCACGCGCTTGGCGGGTCCTTTTATGAACCCACCATCGTCGTTGGCGTGACGCCCGCCATGGATATCTTTCGCGAGGAAATATTTGGCCCGGTAGCCCCGATCATCCGCTTCACCAGCGAGACCGAGGTTCTGGAGATGGCTAACGATACGCCTTTTGGCCTCGCCGCCTATTTCTTCGGTCGCGATATGAACCGTATCTGGCGGACAGCGGAAGCGCTCGACTTCGGCATTGTCGGCGCCAACACCGGAATGATATCAACCGAAGTCGCACCCTTTGGTGGCATGAAACAGAGCGGGCATGGCCGGGAAGGATCGTATCACGGCATCGAGGACTATCTGGAAACCAAGTATTTTTCCCTGAGCGTGGAATACTGTTAACACCGATAATGTTCCAGCGGATCGTTCTACTTTCTGTCAATCGGGTTTCAACCGCGGGATACTTAGAGTCCGACTCAAAACTAATACGCATTGATTTCAAGCCCTTGCGATGAGCCTTGCGGTGCGTCGGATGGAGGCGATGAGCAACCATGCGTCGGAGGATGCGATGGTTGTCTCCCAGT
>NZ_JAUXOD010000042.1 GCF_030682515.1 Hoeflea sp.
ATCGGCTCGACGCTGCAATGTATCGCACTGTTCCTGTATCTGCCGTTCGACGGACTGGTGCCTCTCTATGTCGTCAGCCTGATCTTCGGGTTGTCGCAGGGCGGGATCGTTCCGAGCTACGCCCTGATCGTGCGCGAATACCTCCCGGCCAAGGAAGCGGGCGCCCGGGTCGGCTTCGTCATCATGGCGACGATTGCCGGCATGGCGCTTGGCGGCTGGATGTCGGGCTGGATCTACGACCTCACCGGCTCCTACCAGGCGGCCTTCCTCAACGGCATCGCCTGGAATGTCCTCAACATCGCGATCATCGGGCTTCTGCTGTTCAAGTCGCGGGCGCGACGCGGCGAGGCGGTTGCGGCCTGACCCGGAGTGCGGCACGCGGCAACGCGGCTCGCCCTGGAAAGAGCGAAGACAATCTCTCCGGGATCAAATGTAATTCATGTCTTCGGAATGGACCCTTCGGAGAGTGGTGATCCCGGAAGGATTCGAACCTTCGACCCCAGGATTAGGAATCCTGTGCTCTATCCCCTGAGCTACGGGACCACGCGACACCTGCATACAGAAAGCCGGGCGGTTCTTCAATACGAAGAACCGCCCGGCGGGCCTGCAATTGTCACGGCCTGGCGATGCCCCGTCACCGGACGGAGATCACCGCCGGTGGCGGCTCAGGCGGCCAGCGCCTTTTCGGCGAGATTGACCCAGTAGGAGACGCCCACGGGGATGGCGTCGTCGTTGAAATCATAGGCCGGGTGATGCAGGCCGGCGGTGTCGCCATTGCCCATGAAGATGAAGGCGCCGGGACGGGCCTCGAGCATGAAGGAGAAGTCCTCGCCACCCATGGTTGGCGGCTGGTTGCGTTCGACACCGCCTTCGCCCGAAATGCCTTCGGCGATGTCGGCGGCGAAATCGGTCTCGTCGGCATGGTTGAAAGTGATCGGGTAGTTCCTGAGATATTTGACCGTGGCGTCCGCGCCATGGGCGGCGGCGACGCCGCGAACAATCTCGTTGATCCGGGTCTCGGCCATGTCCCGCATCGAAGGCGACAGGGTGCGCACGGTGCCGGCCAGCTCAACCGTTTCGGGGATGATGTTGTAGGCCGATCCGCCGATGAACTTTGTCACCGAGACCACGACCGATTCGAGCGGATTTGCATTGCGTGATGCGATCGACTGAAGGGAGGAGACGATGGCAGAGGCGGCGACAATGGGGTCGATGGTCTGGTGGGGCATCGCGCCGTGGCCGCCGCGGCCCTTGACGGTGATGTCGAAGATGTCGGTCGCGGCCATGATCGGCCCTTTGCGGATGGCGAACTGGCCCACCGGAAGACCCGGAAGATTGTGCATGCCGAACACCTTGGAGATGCCGAAGCGCTCCATCATGCCGTCATTGACCATTTCCCGGCCGCCGCCGCCGCCCTCTTCGGCCGGCTGGAAGATCACCGCCACGGAACCGGCGAAATTGCGTGTCGCGGCAAGGTGGCGGGCAGCGCCGAGCAGCATCGCCGTATGGCCGTCATGGCCGCAGGCGTGCATCTTGCCCGGTGTGCGCGAGGCCCAGGGCAGTCCGGTGATTTCGGTGATCGGCAGCGCGTCCATGTCGGCGCGCAGACCGATGGCCGGTCCGTTGCCGCCGGGACGGCCATGGATGATGCCGACGACGCCGGTCTTGCCGATGCCGGTGACGACTTCGTCGCACCCGAAGGAGCGGAGCTTGTCGGCCACGAAGGCCGCGGTGTTGTGCACGTCGAAGAGCAATTCAGGATCGGCGTGAAGCGTGCGGCGCCATTCGGCGACCTCGTCTTTCATGGCGACAACATCGGCGACAAGCTGCATTTTCTACCCCTATGGCTTCGTGATTTTATGGTCCGGAAAAGACGCCTGCGCTAATATCGCCTTTTGCCATCTGTCTGCCATATAGGCTAAGTAGGCGATCATGACGAGCAAAAATCGGCGGATCCATCTCCCTGAGCCGGATCCAGATTGTCAATTTCGCGGCGGGAAACCGTTCACAATACTGGAAACCGGATGCCCAGAATGAGCTTCAAAGGACAGATGCCACGGATCGGGGCGGCCATGGTGGCCCTGGCGTTGACGCTGGGAAGCGCCGCCGCGGCAATGGCCAATCCAAAGATCGTCGTTGATGTGAATTCGGGCCGGGTGATCGAACATGAACAGGCGTTCCAGCGCTGGTATCCCGCCTCGCTGACCAAACTGATGACCGCCTATGTCGTGTTCACGGCCATCAAGTCGGGCCAGATGACGCCCGAGACGCCCATCGCCATGTCGGTGCATGCCGCCAATGAGGCGCCGAGCAAGATGTTCTTCAAGCCCGGCGAGCGGTTTCCGCTCGATTCGGCGCTCAAATACCTGATGGTCAAATCCGCCAATGATGTCGCGGTGGCGATTGCCGAGGCGGTGTCGGGCAGCGAGGAGGCCTTTGTCCGGGAGATGAATGCCGCCGCGCTCAGGATCGGCATGACCTCGACGCGCTTCGTCAATCCCAATGGCCTGCCCGGCGCCGGTCAATACACCACCGCCCGCGACATGGCGATGCTGGGTGTGGCCATTCGCCGCGAGTTTCCGGAGTTCGCGCATTATTACGGCTATGAAGGCTTTGCCTTGGGCCAGTCCACGCACATCAACTACAATCTGCTGATAGGGCGGTTTCCAGGCGCCGATGGCATGAAGACAGGCTTCATTTGCGCATCGGGCTTCAATCAGATTTCCTCGGCCACCCGCGACGGCAAGATCGTGGTGAGCGTGGTGTTCGGCTCACCGTCTCAGGAGGCGAGAGTGGAAGAGTCCGCGCGTCTGCTCAACAAGGCGCTGACGGAGCCGGCATCGGGCGGTCCCACGCTTGCAGATCTCGCGCCTTACGGCGAGGGCCGCGATGTGGTGGCGGACATTTCCGGCGACATCTGCTCCAAGGCGGCGCGGGAAGCCCGCTATGAGGGCCGCGATGTGGAGGGCAAGATGGTGCTCAACTCGCCCTATCTTGTTGCGCTGACCCGCGAACCGCGGCTGGTCCAGGCCCCGGTGGGGCCGCCGGCCCCCAGCACCGAGATCGCCCTGTCGCGCATTCCGCTGCCGATCGCGCGGCCTTCCGATACGCTTCCAGGCCAGGTCGAGCCGTTCGCGGCCTCGACTTTCACGGCTCCGGCCGGATCCGCGGCGGCCGCGGAGGCGATGCCGCTCAGGTCGAGCGTGCCGATTCCGATCCCGCGCCCCGAAATCTGACCCCGGATAAATCATGCGATGACGCCAGCAAGCCCATCGAAGCCCGCATGGACGGCCCCGCGCGGCGTCCCCGTGTCGATCCTGACCGGATTTCTGGGGGCAGGCAAAACGACCTTGCTCAACCGGCTGATCCGCGATCCCTGGCTCAGCGACGCGGCGCTGATCATCAATGAATTCGGCGATATCGGCATTGATCACCTGCTGGTCGAAAGCTCCGGCGATGGCGTGATCGAACTGTCCGATGGCTGCCTGTGCTGCACCGTGCGCGGCGAACTGGTGGATACGCTGGCCGATCTCATGGACCGGATGCAATCGGGCCGCATCCGGCCGTTTTCTCGGGTGGTGATCGAGACCACGGGACTGGCCGATCCGGTCCCGGTCATGCAATCGGTGATCGGTCATCCGGCGCTGGGCCAATCCTACCGGCTGGAAGGCCTGGTCACCGTTGTCGATGCGGTCAATGGCCTGTCCACGCTTGCAGATCACGAGGAGGCGCGGCGGCAGGTGGCGGTGGCCGATACGCTGGTGCTGTCGAAGACCGGGCTTCAGCCGCCCTCGGACGAACTGCGCGCGCGCCTCAACGATCTCAATCCGCTGGCGCGGATCCTCGACGCCGGGGATGCGCGCCTGACGGCGCAGGGCCTGTTCGAGTCGGGCGCCTACGATCCGGGCAAGCGCAGTCTCGATGTGGCGCGGTGGCTGAATTCGAAGGACGCCGATCATGATCATGATCACGGGCATGGTCATGTCCATCATCACCATCACCACGCCCATGATGTGAACCGGCACAATGCCGACATCCGGGCCGATTCGCTTTCGTTCGAACGGCCGATTTCGCCTGACGCGCTGATGATGTTTCTCGACCTGCTGCGCTCGGCGCACGGTCCGAACCTCTTGCGCATGAAGGCCATCGTCAAGCTTGCCGACGACCCCTCTCGTCCGCTGGTGCTGCATGCGGTGCAGAGCCTGATGTCCGAACCGGTGCGGCTGCCGGCCTGGCCCGCGGGCGCGAAGGAAGAAACCCGGCTGGTGGTGATCACGAGGGACATGCCCCAGGGCTTCGTCGGGGAGCTGTTTTCGGCATTCACCGATGAGCCTGGAATCGGGCGTCCGGACAAGGCCGCGCTGACTGAAAACCCGCTGGTGATCCCGGGAATGGCCTCGTCGCGCTAATGCAACGGCCTTGCATTGTATCGAAGCCCCAGAAGGATCAGGCCTTCTCGATCAGGAAGGCGTGACCGCCTTCGACCGGCTGGCTCATCAGCAACTGATGGCCGTCTTCCTGGCAGAAATGCGGAATATCGATCACCGCGAGCGGATCGGTGGTTTCAATGCGCAGCCGCGCGCCGGTGGCCATATCGCGCAAATGCCTGCGGGTGCGCAGGACGGGAAGCGGGCATTTGAGCCCGCGCAGATCGAGGGCATCGCTGCCGCTCAATTCTCGCTCCAGATCTTCCAGAAAGGCTTCTTTGCTGCTGCCGACTGCTGCTGCTGCTGCACCGTCTCCATCTGGGCAGATACGGCCGGATTGGGGACCGGGACGGGGATGCCCCCGAGGTCGGGCGCCGGCGCCGTCTGTTCGATCACGGGCGCCGGTTGGGCGGCGGCCACATCAGGTGTCCCGGCGGGCGATGGCATGAGCGGCGTTGACGGCGCTGATCCTGGTGCGAGGGCCCTCAGCGGATTGCCGGTCGAAAACAGGCTGAGCACCGGCGCGGCAGACGCCTGACCGCCAGTGCCGGACATTCGGGCGGCCAACTGGGCTTCTTTCTCGGCGCGCCGGGCTTCGGCTGCCGCCTTGGCCTCATTGGCGGCGACCTGCTTGTCTTTCTCCCGGTCAAGCACGGAGACAGCCTTGAGAAAATTCGCGTTCCAGGTTTGCTCATAGGCATAGTGAGCCGACGCCAGCGTGGTCGGCACGCTGGCCGGCGGGCAAGCCGCATTGGCCTGGAAACTGGCGTTCTCGACCTGGGGAACCTGATTGAAGACGTACTGGCGATCGCACACTTCCACCTTGGGCGGGCGTTTGGTCAGTTCGAAATGATCGTAGCCAACCTTCAGCATCTTCCAGAATTCGAAATGCTCGCTGTCGCGGTGCCGCGCCATGTTCTCGGGCGTCATGCGGAAGGGCAGCGCCTCGACCAGGAAATATTCCTGTCCGCCCTTGAAGGCGTCACGGGCAAAACCATAGATTTCCAGCACCTGCTCGTCGGTCATCGAATAGCAGCCCGCCGATGAGCAGGCGCCATGGACCATCAGGTTCGTTCCGGTGCGGCCATGGGAGCGGTCATAGCTGTTGGGGAATCCCATGTTGAAAGACAGATAGTAGCTCGACTTCGGATTCATCTGCGCCGGATAGACCCGGTAAAAGCCCTCTGGCGCCTGCCGGTCGCCTTCCTTGAACTTGGGTCCCAGCGTGCCGGACCATTTGCAGATCTCGTAGGAAGCGATGATGTCGAAACGACCGTTGCCCTTCTGTTTCCAGACCTCGAGAACGCCCTCCTCCTTGAAGATCCGCATCATGATCGGCGACCGCGTGCTCATGTCGTTCGCCTTCATCTTGTTGACAAGCTTGGCGGGCAGCGGGTGTTCAACCTTGTTGGAGACGGAGTCGAGCGCATCCTGGCAACCGGTCAGGCCCAGGAGCAGAATGGGGAGGAATCGCAGCGTGCGCATAGGGGTCATGGTGTCTCTTGAGCTTCGCAATTGCTGGTTCCCGGCGGGGTCTTGACGCTGTCCAAGCGACACGAAGCCGGGCATTTCGATGCAACCTTACTCCGAACACGGTTCATGAAGCATTAACCGTTCTGGCGGCTGGCCGCAAATGTCCTGGTTCAAGCGGCCCCAAATACCGTTGCAAATGTGGCCCGAATACGGCGGCCCTCAGCCGATCTGCCGTCCGATCTTGAGGAACTTCTTGCGCCGGTCGGCCCTGAGTTCGTCGCCCGTGCGGCCGGACAGCTCCGCGAGTGCTGCGGCGATCGTGTCTCCGGCACGGGCGATGACGCCGGCGTGGTCGCGATGGGCGCCGCCGACGGGTTCGGCAATGATCCCGTCGATGATGCCCAGGTCGCGCAGGTCCTCGGCGGTGATCTTCATCGACGTGGCGGCGTCGCGCGCGCGCGTGGGGTCGCGCCACAGGATCGACGCTGCCCCTTCGGGCGAGATCACCGAATAGATCGCGTGTTCGAGCATGTAGACCCGGTTTCCGGTGGCAATGGCGATGGCGCCGCCCGAGCCGCCTTCGCCGATGATCACGGAGATCAGGGGCGCGCGAAGATTGAGACATGTTTCGGTCGACCGGGCGATGGCCTCGGCCTGGCCGCGCTCCTCGGCGCCCACGCCGGGATAGGCGCCGGCCGTGTCGACAAGCGTGATCACCG